>JAGXFH010000053.1 GCA_024637315.1 Brevirhabdus sp. | reverse complement strand
GCGGGGACTACATTTGATGCGTCGTCGCACCCGATCTACAATCGTTTGGTCGAGTTCGAAACCGGCTCGACCAACGTCGAACCGGGCCTGGCCGAAAGCTGGGAAGTTTCTGACGATGGCCTCGAATACACCTTCACGCTGCGTCAGGGCGTCAAATTCCACTCGAACGACCAGTTCACCCCGGCGCGTGACTTCAACGCCGATGACGTGGTCTTCAGCTTCGAGCGTCAGCGTCTGGCCGACCACCCATACAATGGCGTGTCGGGTGGAAGCTGGGAATATTTCCAAAGCATGAGCATGCCTGACTTGATCAAGTCCGTCGAGAAAGTCGACGATTACACGGTGAAGTTCGTTCTCAACAAGCCCGAATCGCCTTTCATCGCGAATATGGCGATGGACTTCGCGTCGATCCTGTCGGCAGAATATGGCGATGCAATGGTCGCGGCTGGAACGCCGGAGATGCTGAACCAAGCGCCCATTGGCACCGGTCCGTTCACTTTCGTAGCCTACCAGAAGGACGCCGTGATCCGCTACGAAAAGAATGCGGAGTATTGGGAAGAGGGCTTGCCCAAGCTTGAACAGTTGGTCTTCGCGATCACGCCCGACGCCTCGGTGCGGTACCAGAAGCTGCAGGCGGGCGAGTGCCACGTGATGCCCTACCCGAACCCCGCAGATGTGCAGGCGATGAAGGACAACGCCGATGTCGTGGTGATGGAACAGGAAGGCCTGAACGTCGGCTACCTGGCCTACAACACGAAAATCGCGCCCTTCGACAACGCCAGGGTCCGCAAGGCGCTGAATATGGCGATCGACAAACAGGCGATCATCGATGTTGTGTTCCAGGGTACCGGCCAAATCGCCAAGAACCCGATCCCGCCGACAATGTGGTCCTACAACGACGCGGTCGAGGATGATCCTCATGATCCCGAAGCCGCCAAGGCGATGCTGGCAGAGGAAGGCGTCAGCGATCTGTCCATGAAGATCTGGGCGATGCCGGTGCAGCGTCCCTACAACCCCAATGCCCGCCGCATGGCGGAACTGATGCAAGAGGACTTCGCCAAGATCGGTGTGACGGTAGAGATCGTGTCCTACGAATGGGGCGAGTATCTGGAACGCTCGAGGGCCGAAGATCGTGACGGCGCGGTTCTGCTCGGCTGGACCGGTGACAACGGCGACCCGGACAACTTCCTGGGCGTTCTTCTGGGCTGCAGCGCCGTCGGCGCTTCGAACCGCGCACAGTGGTGCCACGAGCCGTTCGACGCGCTGCTGAACGAGGCACGGCAACTGACCGATCCAGCAGAGCGCACCAGACTCTACGAAGAGGCGCAAGTCATCTTCAAGGATCAGGCGCCATGGGCCACGATCGCCCATTCGGTCGTATTCATGCCGATGCGCCCCGAGGTCGAAGGCTACAAGGTGCATCCGCTGGGTGGACATATCTTCACCGAAGTCAGCCTGGCCGAGTAATATCCAAGGGCGGGGCCGCGTCGGCCCCGCCCGCTCTTTTCCCGAAAGTTCCCCAAATGCCCGACCGCTACAGCGAATTCAGACGCATAGCGCAGGATTTGCGAGTCGATGCCGTGGCGTTGGTGCCAGGGGCGAACTTTACCCGGCTTTTCAATCAGAGCTTTCACAGCCACGAACGCCCACTGGTCATCGTGATCCCGGCATCCGGCCCACCGGCGGCGCTGGTGCCCAATCTGGAACTGCGGTCTTTCGACCAACTGAAATTCGAGGGCGAGGTGTTCGACTGGCGCGATCAGACTGGCTATGCCGATGCCTTCGCTGCGCTGGCCGCACATCTTCCGATGAAATCGGTCGCGGTCGAGGGCCAGGTCATGCGGGTCTTTGTCCACCACGCGTTGACCGCAGCCTATCCCCGCCTTCGCATTGTTGATGCCGAGAAGCAGATCTCGGGCCTGCGGGTGCGCAAATCCCCGGCAGAGGTCGCAGCGCTGGAAAACGCGATAAAGATTTCAGAGGCGGCGCTTGCCGATGTGCTGGACCGCGTCCGTGCGGGCATGACTGAATTCCAGGTCGAAGCCCTGTTGACGCAGGCGCTCTTTGCCCAAGGTGCGGACGCGCACGCGTTTGGTCCGATCGTGGCAGCGGGTGACAATTCGGCCCGGCCTCACGCCCATGCGCGGCCCGACTACCCGATTCGGAACGGCGATGCCTTGCTGCTTGATTTCGGCGCTCAAAAGTCCGGCTTTTGTGCGGACATCACCCGGACCGTTTTCGTTGGCCACGCGACGGATGAAGCGCAGGAAGTTTATGATACGGTGCTGCGGGCCAACTTGAAGGGGCACGACGTTACCAAGGCCGGGATCACTGCGCATCAGGTTGATGATGCTGTGACAAGCGTGCTGGAAGCCTCGCCTTTCGCTGACCGCATCCGTACCAAGACCGGCCACGGTCTTGGTCGCGATGTGCATGAGGCGCCCTATATCATGCGGGGCAACCACGAGGTTCTGGAGGCAGGTGCCGTCTTCACCAACGAACCCGGACTCTACAAGATTGGCGCCTTCGGCGTGCGGATCGAGGATGATGTGTTGGTCACGGAAACCGGTTGCCGGTCCTTGACCAGCTTCCCGAAAACCCTGACGGTTGTCGGGTAATGGTGCACTACATCCTCTCTCGCCTGCTGACATTTCTGCCGACCTTTTTTGGCGTGACGCTGATCTCGTTCTCGTTCATCCGGCTGTTGCCCGGCGATCCGATCGTCGTGATGGCGGGCGAACGCGGGATCACTGCCGAACGGTACAAGGAACTGCAGGAGCAGTTGGGCTTCGACCGGCCGCTGATCACTCAATATCTCGAATATCTCGGAGGTGTGCTGCAAGGCGATCTGGGTCAGTCCTTTGTTACCAAGAGGCCGGTCTGGGATGAATTCTTCGCACTGTTCCCTGCAACGCTGGAACTGTCGATCTGCGCGATGATCTTCGCCGTGGCGCTCGGCCTGCCGGCGGGGGTCATCGCGGCGGTCAACCGCGGCAAGTTCTTCGACCGGGCGTTGATGTCCACCGCTCTTGTCGGCTATTCGATGCCGATCTTCTGGTGGGCGCTTCTGCTGATCATCGTCGTGTCCGGGATGCTTGGCTTGACGCCAGTATCGGGACGCATCAGCCTGCTTTACTATTTCCCAAACACGACAGGTTTCATGCTGATCGACAGCCTGGCCTCGGGCCAGAAGGGCGCTTTTGCATCCGCGGTGCACCACCTGGTCCTGCCGACCATCGTTCTGGGTACGATCCCTCTTGCCGTGATCGCGCGTCAAACACGGTCCGCCATGCTGGAAGTTCTGAGCGAGGACTATATCCGCACCGCGCGCGCCAAGGGTCTTTCGCCCTACCGTATCAACGGCGTCCATGCGTTGCGCAACGCGCTGATCCCGGTGATCACGGTCATCGGACTGTCGGTTGGCACGCTTCTGGCTGGTGCGATCCTGACCGAGACGATCTTCAGCTGGCCGGGCATCGGCAAGTGGATGGTCGACAGCATTTTCCGCCGCGACTATCCGGTTGTGCAGGGCGGGCTGATGCTTATCGCGGTAATGGTGATGATCGTGAACCTCACGGTTGATGTCCTCTACGGCCTCATCAACCCCAAGATACGGAAGCGCTGATGGTTGCCGTCGCAGAAACCGCCGCTGAAACCACCGACCGGCCGGGCCGTCTGGCAGAGTTCTGGCACTATTTTCGCGAGAACCGCGGCGCGGTCTTCGGACTTTGGGTGTTTGTCGCCTTCGTTCTGATCGCGATCCTGGCCGATATCATCGCCCCCTATGATCCGACGCAACAATACCGCGAAAACCTGTTGCAGCCCCCATTCTGGCAAGAGGGCGGAAGCTGGGCCTTCCCGCTTGGCACCGATGCCGTGGGCCGGGACATGCTGTCGCGCCTGCTGCACGGCGCACGCTATTCGTTCTACGTCGGAATTGTGGTTGTGGTAATCGCGGCTTCCGGAGGCATTCTGCTCGGGCTTATCGCGGGGTTTGCGCCGAAATGGCTCGACACAATCATCATGCGGCTGATGGATATCATCCTGGCCTTCCCGTCGCTCTTGCTGGCGCTGGTGCTGGTGGCGATCCTCGGCCCCTCGCTGACCAATGCGATGATAGCCATCGCTATTGTGCTGCAGCCACATTACGTGCGGCTGACAAGGGCCTCGGTGATTTCCGAACGCTCGAAGGATTACGTGACAGCGGCGAAAGTCACCGGCGCGAGACTGCCACGTCTCATGTTTATCACCGTGTTGCCGAACTGCCTGTCGCCGATCATCGTCCAGGCGGCGCTGTCGTTCTCGACCGCTATCCTCGACGCGGCTGCCCTTGGCTTTCTTGGCATGGGCGCGCAGCCCCCGACACCAGAATGGGGCACCATGCTGGCCGAGGCGAGGGAATTCATTCTGCGTGCCTGGTGGGTGGTTACCTTCCCCGGACTTGCGATCCTGATCACGGTACTGGCGATCAACCTGATGGGCGACGGCCTGCGTGACGCATTCGATCCCAAGTTGAGGCGGAGCTGAGCGATGTCGTTGCTGGAGATACGCAACCTCTCGGTGGATTTCGCCACCTCGTCCGGCCAGTTCCGCGCCGTCGATGCCGTCGATGTCTCTGTCGATACCGGAGAAATCCTGGCCATTGTCGGCGAAAGTGGGTCCGGAAAGTCTGTCTCGATGCTTGCGCTTATGGGGCTGCTTCCGTGGAACGCCACGATCACGGCTGATCGGATGTCATTTGGGGACACCGATCTGCGCAAGGTCGGCCCCCGAGCGCGGCGCAAGATTATCGGCAGGGACATGTCGATGATCTTTCAGGAGCCGATGTCGTCGCTCAATCCCTGTTTCACCGTCGGGTTCCAGGTCAAGGAGGCGCTTCGTCTGCATCTGGGTCTGGACAGGGCGGCGCGACACGCGCGCGCGATCGAGTTGTTCGAGATGGTCGGCATACCCGCTCCCGAGCAGCGCCTTGGGACCTTTCCGCATCAGATGTCGGGTGGCATGAACCAGCGCGTGATGATTGCAATGGCAATCGCATGCAATCCCAAGTTGCTGATCGCCGATGAACCCACGACCGCGCTCGATGTGACGATCCAGGCGCAGATCCTCGATCTGTTGACCGGCTTGCAGAAAGACACGGGCATGGCGTTGATCCTGATCACCCATGATATGGGCGTGGTCGCGGAAACCGCCGAGCGGGTCAGTGTCCAGTATGCCGGGCAAAAGGTCGAGGAGCAGCTGGTCGACGATCTGTTCTCGACGCCGCATCATCCCTATACTGCCGCTCTTCTGGCCGCCTTGCCGGAGCGGGCGACCAGCCGGCATCTGCCGACGATCCCCGGCGTAGTGCCAGGACAGTTCGACCGACCGGATGGGTGCCTCTTTTCTCCCCGCTGCCAGTTCGCCGACGAAAAGTGCAGGAGCGTGCCGCCAGAGCCGCAACCGAGCAGGCTTGGGTTGGCGCGCTGCCATTACCCGCTGGCCACGAAAGAAGAGGTGTCGGCATGACCACCCCGGTCGTCGTCGCCAACAACCTCAGCCGCCATTATGAGGTCCGAAGTGGGCTGTTCAGCAAGCCGCATTTGATTCGGGCGCTGTCGGATGCCAGTTTCTCCCTTATGCCGGGAAAAACTCTGGCCGTGGTCGGGGAAAGCGGCTGCGGAAAATCCACCCTTGCCCGGCTGATCACGATGATCGAGCCACCAACGGAGGGTGATTTCACTCTGGCCGGGGAACTGGCGACCCCTGATAAATGGCGCAAGATGCGTGCCGATGTGCAGATCGTCTTTCAGGACCCGTATGGATCTCTGAATCCGCGACAACGGGTTGGCGCGATCCTGGAGGAGCCGCTGAAGATCAACCGCCGGGACATTGACGCCGCGGGACGGACAGAGAAAGCGCGCGAAATGCTGCGTCTGGTCGGCCTGCGCGCCGAGCATTATGACCGATACCCGCACATGTTCTCTGGCGGCCAGCGGCAGCGGATCGCTGTAGCGCGGGCATTGATGCTGGAACCCAAGGTGCTGGTTCTGGACGAGCCTGTCTCGGCGCTCGACCTGTCGATTCAAAGCCAGATATTGAACCTCCTGGTCGATCTTCAGGAAAAGCTGGGCCTCGCCTATCTTTTCATTTCGCACGACCTCTCGGTGGTCAAGCACATGGCGGACGACATCATCGTGATGTATCTGGGGCGCCCCGTCGAGATCGGCACCAAGGCCGACCTGTTTGCCCATCCCCGCCATCCATACACCAAGGCGCTGTTATCTGCGACGCCGATGGCCGACCCTCGCGCACGCAAGGAAAGGATCAAGCTGGAAGGCGAGCTTCCTTCGCCCAGCAATGTACCTCCGGGCTGCGCCTTTGCGCCGCGATGCTGGAAAGCGCAAGACAAGTGCCGCGCCGAACGCCCCTTGCTCGATGACGGGCCGCAACCCGCCGCCTGCTTTTTCCCGGAAGCCTGACGCCCAGATACTACTGGTCGGTTGACGCCCGCTTCCAAGGCGCTAAGCCTTTTTTCGGGAGCAATGAAAAGGTTTGCCGCTTGGAAGATGTAATAGAAGAGCTTGGTGCCTATTGGCCGCTTATCCTGAACGCGGTCAAGGCGCTCGTCGTCCTCATCATGGGTTGGATTGCCGCCGGCATGATCGGCCGCTATGCGAAACGCCGTGTGATGTCGGCCAAGCATCTGGACCAGACCATCGGCAATTTCGTCGCCGGCATCCTGCGTTGGGCCGTGCTGCTGGTTGTCCTGATCGCGGTGCTGAACCTTTTCGGTATCGAGGCAACAAGTCTGGTGGCGGTTCTGGGTGCCGCAACTCTTGCGATCGGACTGGCGCTGCAAGGCACGCTTTCGAATGTCGCGGCCGGGGTGATGCTGGTGGTCTTTCGACCGTACAAGCTTGATCAGTTTGTCGATATCGGCGGCACATCTGGGACGGTTAAGGATCTCAACCTTTTCATTACCGAGCTGACCACCCCGGACAATGTCCAGATCATCATTCCAAACGGCGAGGCCTGGGGCGCGATCATCCGCAACTTCTCGGTGCATGAGGATCGTCGGCTCGATCTGGTCTTCGGCATTGACTACGATGATGATGCAGACAAGGCGATGGCGATCATATCGAGGGTCGCGTCAGCCGACGAACGCGTTCATTCCGACCCGGAGCCCTGGGTCCGCGTGACCAATCTGGGCGACTCCTCGGTTGACCTGACCACGCGACTCTGGTGTGGCGCCGGCGATTACTGGGAATTGAAATTCGCTCTCATCAAAAAGGTCAAGGAAGCCTTTGATGCCGAAGGCATCTCGATCCCGTATCCACATTCGGTGGAGATCCAGCGCAAGGCGTGACCCTTTTCGAGTTGCGCCGGGATAACTATATTGACGAAATGTTGCACTGGAGTTCACCATGACCGACACGATTGAACGCGCGATCCTTGCCGGCGGTTGTTTCTGGGGAATGCAGGATCTGCTACGCCGCTATCCCGGCGTTGTTTCGACTCGCGTCGGATATTCCGGTGGCGACGTGCCCAATGCGACCTACCGCAATCACGGAACCCATGCCGAAGCCATCGAGATCATTTACGATCCCTCCAGAACGAATTACCGGACCCTTCTGGAGTTCTTCTTCCAGATACATGATCCCACGACGCTGAACCGGCAAGGCAATGATCGGGGAATGAGCTATCGCTCGGCGATCTACTACACCTCCGACGCACAGCGTGAGGTGGCGTTGGAAACGATTGCCGATGTCGAAGCGTCTGGTCTCTGGCCTGGGAAGGTCGTGACGGAACTGGCGCCCGCCGGCGATTTCTGGGAAGCCGAGCCAGAGCATCAGGACTATCTGGAACGTATCCCGAATGGCTATACCTGCCATTTCGTTCGACCCGACTGGAAACTGCCACCACGCTCCAGCGCCGCCTGAATGCTTAGCCTGAGCGCCTGTATTTTCAAATAGAGATCCCGGAGGCGTGCGGCCAGATGGCCGTTCAGGGGTCACCACGGCGTGTTCAGGCAAGCCCGTGAGTTGATCCGCTTCCGGCTGGACAGTCGAGCGGCTTTTGTGCATTCTTTTCCATGAACAGCCACATGTCAGGAAAAAAAGCATAAAAATGGCGGATTTTGCAGGCGCTTTCCTTCAATCGCTCGGCCTTATCTTTGGCGGCGATGCAGAGCTTTGGGCGATCGTCGCGATCTCGCTCAAAGTGTCTCTTACGGCCGTTGCCTTTGCTTGCCTGATCGGCATGCCAATCGGTGCCTGGATTGCCGTTGGCCGGTTTCGCGGTCGTCGTGGATTGATTGTCGCGGTCAATGCGCTGATGGGCCTGCCGCCCGTGGTCGTCGGCCTCGTGGTCTATCTGATGCTGTCGAATTCGGGCCCATTGGGCGTGCTGCAGTTGCTTTACACACCCTCGGCGATGATCCTTGCGCAGTTCATCCTGGTCACCCCAATCGTCGCGGCGCTGACGCGACAGGTTGTCGAGACATTGAACGACGAGTATGCGGATCAGTTGCGGTCGCTTGGCGTATCGCGACTCCGGTCCGTTCCCGCACTTCTTTGGGACGGCCGGTTCGCGCTGACCACGGCAGTGCTTGCCGGGTTCGGACGCGCCATCGCCGAGGTCGGAGCCGTGATGATTGTCGGTGGCAACATCAACCACGTCACGCGGGTAATGACGACGACGATTGCACTTGAAACGTCCAAGGGAAACCTGTCGCTGGCATTGGCCTTGGGTACGATCCTCATCCTCATGGCGTTTACGGTCAATGCGGCAGTGGCACTGCTCGACAGCGCGTCGCGAAGAGTGATTCATGTTTGATCGCGGCATATCCAGCGGTTTTCAAAGCGACGAAACCGCGGCCTGCAGCGGCGATGCGGCTTTGCTGTCGGTATCCGGTCTGGTCTTCGAGATCGCCGGGAAGACACTTCTGCAGATCCAGTCTCTTGATATTCCGGCTGGCGGAACGACGGTGATCATGGGTCCGAACGGTGCAGGAAAGAGCCTGCTGCTGCGCCTGATGCACGGTCTGCTTCCAGCTTCCCAAGGCAGCATCAGAATGACCGGCAAGCCTCTGACTGCCGCTCTTTGCCGACGGCAGGCGATGGTCTTTCAATCCCCCGTCATTCTTCGCAGGTCAGTCCGGGCGAATGTGGAATTCGCCTTGGCTGCAAATGGCGTGCCATGGCGATCGCGCAGAAAACGCGCGCTAGAGGTTTTGTCGGCCACTGGCCTGGGAAACAAGGCCAAGCAAGCTGCGCGGTCGTTGTCCGGGGGCGAACAGCAGAAGCTGGCGGTGGTCAGGGCACTGGCGACAGAGCCGGAAATACTTTTCCTTGACGAGCCGACCTCGAATCTTGATCCGGCTTCGGTGCTGGCGATCGAGCGCCTTTTGCGGGCCGCATCCGCAGCCGGAACCAAGGTTGTCCTGGTGACGCACGACCTTGGACAGGCTCGACGCCTCGGCGACGAAGTTCTGTTTCTGCACCGGGGTCAGGTGGTTGAGCAGACCCCGATGAAGAGATTCGTTGACGCGCCCGTTTCGACCGAAGCGGCGGCGTATGTGTCTGGCGAACTGCTGGTTTGAGTTTAGTTGGAAAATAGGAGAGTCTTATGAGCAACCTAAAATGTCGGAGAGCCCCGTTGCTTGGTGCGGCGGCTTTCTTTGCCGTTGTTTCGCCGGTCTTCGCGCTAGACAGTTTCATCGTGGTGCAATCAACGACGTCGACGCAGAATTCCGGCTTGCTGGACTCCATCTTGCCCGGCTTTACGGCGGAGACCGAAATCGAGGTTCGTATTGTGGCAGTCGGGACCGGACAGGCGATAAAGAATGCGCAGAACGGGGACGGAGACGTTCTTTTGGTTCATGCCAAGGCGGCCGAAGAGGCGTTTGTGGCTAAGGGCTGGGGCGTCGAGCGACATGACGTCATGTATAACGATTTTGTTATCGTTGGCCCCCCAGCCGATCCAGCGGGGATTGCCGGAATGTCCGATGCGGTCGCCGCGCTTCGCAAGATTGCAGATGCGAACGCCATATATGCTTCGCGTGGTGATGACAGCGGCACCCACAAGGCCGAACTGCGTCTTTGGGCCGAGGCAGGCGTCGACCTGGCCGCAGCATCGGGTGGCTGGTACCGTGAAACCGGATCAGGAATGGGCGCTACACTGAATGCAGGCATCGGGATGGGCGCATACATCCTGACTGATCGCGCGACCTGGATCTCTTTTGGCAACAAGGCCGATCACCAGATTTCCGTCGAAGAAGACCCGAAATTGTTCAATCAATACGGCGTAATACTGGTCAACCCTGAAAAACATCCGAATGTGAATGCCGATGCGGGGCAGATTTTCATTGATTGGCTTACAGGTAACGCTGGCCAGGCGGCCATCGCCGATTACAAGATCGACGGGCAACAGCTGTTCTTTCCAAATGCGCGTTAGGTGCCGGCAACGACCGTGTCATCGCAATCCGTTAAAGCGTGGCGTGGCCAGATCGCGGGTGTCGTAGCCTGTAAGACTGTCGACTTTCGCCCCGAATGCTTCGGAGTTAAGAAAAGTGAGCAATTTCTGGAAGGGCGGCTCGAAGTAGTCGCGACGCCAGACGAGCAGATCGAACCGTTCGTCAAGCAAGGGAATGAAACCCAATCCAAGCCGCGCCGCGACCGCCTCGAGGCCCAAGGCAACATCCGCCTGGTTTTCGAGAACCATCAAGGCGACGTCGTCCTCTGTCCGCGCGGCCATTTCTGGACCGGTAATCAGTGTCGGATCAATGCCCTCCGCTTCGGCCAAGGCTTCGAACAGCCGATGACTGGCAGCACTTTTCTGACGACGCCCGAACCTTGATCCAATCAGGTCGCCCATTCCATGAAATGATTTCGGGTTTCCTTTCGCGACGATCAGGCCGCGCTTTCGGGTTGCAAAGCTTATCAGGACCACCGGTTGGTCTCCGACCATGGTCTTGACGGTATTCAAATTCCAACCGTCGCGCTCGTAGACGTGCAACCCGCAGGCCAAGACCTCTCCGGCTGAAAATCGTTGCAGACCATCGAAGCTGCCATCAAAGATCGCGGCGATCCCGCAGCCACTCTCGCGCAGCGCCCATTCCAGCAGCGGATCATGACTTCCGGCAATCACATTGGGAATCCTGGCCGCGGCGACGGGCCCCGATCTTGAGGCAGCCATCCACGCCAGGACTTCGTTTTCGGGGAACAGCAGCTTTCCCACCACGCGGATGCACGGCACATCGCCGTTGGCGGCCAGATCGTAGATCTTGCGCTCTCTGATCCGAAGCAGTTCGGCGAGTTCTTTGGTTGTCAGATACTTTTCAGGCGGCTCGGACATTGTCTTCAATCGACCGAGCCATGCGTCGCGATTTGCTCAATTTCGGCATCTGCGGGCTGGATTGACCGAAAACTCTCCTTTACGCCCGCCTCGGTCAGTTCTCGCTGCACTACCAAAAGTGTGTTCGGATCGTGATCGGCGCAAAGTTCTTGCATGAACGAAAGCTCTTCCACTGCTATCGACTTGGCGGAGGCCAGATCGGGCGCGCCATAGACTGTTACGAAGTGCTGCGCCAACCGGTCTGCGAGGTTGGACATTTCGGCATCCTCGATCTTGGCCACCGCAACGAATGTCGCGCGACCGAAGCTGTCGATCGACAGCCAGCCATTCGCAAAGGCCTGCTTCGCCTTGCCGGACAGGTCCGCCTCGGTCCAGTTCGAAAACTCGAAGCCGCCTGAAATCGCCCATTCACCGCTTTCCGCGGGCCGAGAGAACACATTCCCGTCCGACTCGTCAAAACGGATCGTGCGTGCGAGCTTAAGCATCACACCTCCTCCAGCATCATGGTCAGTGGCAACAGAAGCGTCCTGTTCGCGGATTTCAACAGCATGCTGCCCACCTCGTCCAATCCCATGAATTGACCAGAGTATGTGTTGCCCGCAAGGACAATCTCGTGCTCTTCGCCAAGCGATGCCGCGCGCGCGGTCCAATCCGAGTGCAGGCGCCGAACACCATCCTCCTGCCAATGATGTATCCAGACAAGCGTATGCCGCGCCCAGCTTTCCAACAATCGCGCCGGAAGGATCTCACTGCACCCTTCATCCCACAAGGTTGTCCTGTTCGGTGTCTTGCCGGGCTCTGTCGAGGAGCTCGCAAAGAACGGAACGTCCAGACCGATCACCAGCCAGTCCGGTTCCGTGTCGGGATCGTCGGTCGATGCGGCGGCGCGCAAACCGCCACATCCGGCACCATTGATCCGAAACCCTCCAGGCCAGTCGAATTGCACGGCGACTTCTGGCGGTGCCAGCGCCCCGAAGCTGTCGGCAAATCCGACGGCAGCGACCAACACGATCACCATCGCGTCCCGCAATGCGGTTTCGGGCGCAAGGACCAAGGCTGCTGACAAGTGATCCGGCCGGATGCGATGAATGATCAGGCCGGCGTCGGTGCCTTTTCGGGCGTGGTCGACGGCGGACCGGAAAGGATCGGCTCCATCCGACGCCGCCTCGCCCTTGAAGGCTGGCGGAAATCCGGGCGACTGATCGATTGGCTCAGACAATGCCATCGTCGATCAATCGACGCGCGATCGCACGAAACGCCTTGGCCTGGGGGCTATCCGGCTTCGAAACCACGATCGGAGCGCCGCCATCCGAAGCCTCGCGGATGTCGAGATCGAGGGGGATCTCGCCGAGAAACGGCAACTTCAGGCGATCTGCATCGGCCTTTGCCCCACCATGGCCGAAAATGTGCGCCTCATGGCCACAGTTCGGGCAGATGTAGGTCGACATATTCTCGATAATGCCGATCACCTTGGTTCCCATCTTGTCGAACATGTTCAATGCCTTGCGGGCATCTAGAAGGGCGATGTCCTGCGGCGTGGAAACCACGATCGCGCCGGTCACTTCGGCCTTTTGCGTCAGCGTCATCTGCACATCGCCGGTTCCGGGCGGCAGATCCACGATCAGAACGTCGAGATTGCCCCACTGCACCTGACCCAACATCTGCTGCAGCGCGCCCATCAGCATCGGCCCGCGCCAGACGACCGCTTCGTCTTCCCGTGTCATCAGACCGATCGACATCAGCGTCACACCATGATTTCGCAGGGGTAGAATGGTCTTGCCGTCCGGTGACGCGGGTCGACCGGAAACACCCAGCATCCGTGGCTGCGACGGCCCGTAAACGTCGGCATCCAGCATCCCAACCTTTTTGCCTTCGGCGACCAGCGCCACGGCAAGGTTTGCCGCGACAGTCGATTTCCCGACGCCGCCCTTGCCAGAGGCTATCGCGACGATCCGTTCGACTCCCGGTACCTTTTGCGGCCCGGTTTGCGGTGTCGGATGGCGTCCAAGCTTGAGGTCCGGTGGCTTGGGGCTGCTATGAGCGGTGATCAGTGCGCTTACATTGCCCTCGCCGACAATGCCTTCAAGTGCCTCGACAGCGGCTTGACGGATCGGTTCCATCGCCTTGCCATGATCCGGGTCCACCTCCAGAACGAACCGGATTTTGTCACCCTCAACGGTCAGTGCCCGGATGATGTCGGAACTGACCAGATCGGTTCCGGTCGCCGGGTTGACGATGCGCCGAAGGGTCTCCAGGACGTCTTCGCGTGTCGGGCTCAAGTGGCACCACCCGTCTTGATGTCACCTTCGACCACATGGGACAAGCCTAGGTCTTCGATTGTCAGAACGACCCGCGCCCGCAAGGGTCCGTCAGGCAAGTTGCCAGAGGCCTTGGCGTTGCGCAGCGCCTTCTCGATCTCCTGTTGCGAAGTTACGCCCACCTGTTTGAGGAACTTTCGCATCGACAGGTTGAACTCTTCATCATTCATGCTGGTCTCCTTCATGCTGATTGCGTCGCTGTTGTGAAATCGCTTCGTTTGGTCTTATCTGGGACAAACCGCCAGAGGAGGCAAGGGCACCGCACCGATATCGGAGATTTGGCAATGCTGCAAAGACTGGTTCGGCTGGCGTCGGCCGTGTTCGGCGTATTGGCCTTCGCTTCGCCGTCAGCGGCCGAAGATCGAGGCTTTCGTTTGACCGTCGATCAGGCGTTGCAAGAGACGGGTCTACTTGACTACGTCTTGCCACGGTTTTCATTGAAGACCGGCATCAGGGTGACGACATTGGCGCATCCGGCGACGGCCCTCACAACGCCTGATGTGATGGAGGACATGGGCGCGATGATCGCGGATGCGTTGTCCATCCCTGAGATGTCACCAGCCGCAAGGGCCTGGCCGGCCTTTCGGGTTCTCGACGATGACAGCGGATCCGCAGCGGTTTACTGGATCGTGTTGAGCGACCGAAGTGGGAACGATACCGCCGAGGTCTTTGCCGATTGGCTGCTGTCCGACATCGGGCAGAACACGATTGCGGCATTCAAGGCCGATGGCAAATCGCTGTTTGCGTCCGTCGAGGCCGAAACGGCGGCCCAGCCAATCGAATTTCCAGAGGGCGATACCGCCGCGGGCGAAAAACTGGCGTTGTCTCATTGTGGCCGCTGTCATGTCGTCAATCACAAGAACCGCATGGGTGGTATCGGGTCTACGCCTTCATTCGCAGCCCTAAGGTCAATTCCAGACTGGCAGGACAGGTTCCTGACCTTCTGGTCTCTTAACCCGCATCCGTCCTTCACGCAGGTCGAAGGCTTGACCGAACCTTTTGATCCAAACCGGCCACCCCACATTTTTCCGGTCCGGATTACCCAGGACGATATGGATGCAATTCTGGCTTTCACCGCGACGATCGAACCCAAGAATCTCGGTGCGGGCGTCGAGCTGCGCTGATCGGGATACTCAATCTGACTTGTTCAGATAGTCATCAGTCGTCCGAACGCGGGGGCGATCCGCGGCGCGAAATGGCGAGTTCTCATCATGATACTGGGCCTTTACCCGGCAATCATCACACATTCGGATCAGCCGCACATTGTCGGAATTTTTGAACATCGAATGATGGCCCTCCAGTCTTTCGACAATCCGCTCTATCGTGCCTTTGACACCGAAAAGCTTGCCACATTCGATACAGGGAAAGGGCTCTTCCTCCTTGACGACCTGCTGAGCATAGACGGCGTCCGAGATATCGAACTGCGGAATCAGCGTTATCGCGTCTTCGGGGCAGATGTTTGCGCACAGGCCGCATTGCAGGCACGCATCCTCTCGAAACAACAACTGGGGGCTGTCGGGGTTGTCCAACAAAGCGCCAGATGGACAAAGACCAGCACAGGACAGGCACAGGGTGCAGGCATCAACATCGACCTGAACTGCGCCATAGGGCGCGCCGGAGGGCAGAGGCACAGGACCGGTAGCCTCTCTGGTAGCCAGCGCCTTGGCGGCCAACCGCGTTGCATCTCGCCTGGAACCCAGAGGCAGGATCGTCTGGCAATCCGGGACTTCTCTCTCGAAATCGTACAAGACATCGCAAAGCGTATCCGGATCGGACACATCCAGCAGGGACACGCGCTCTGCACCTGCGCCAAGACCCTCGACCAAGGCGTTGCAAAGCGCGACCTGTGACTCCAGAATGCCTCGCTCGGTTCTCGGCGACAGCAATATCTGGACGCTTGCAAATCCGCTTGCCAGTGCGACCATCATCTCGGCATGACCAAAAACCGCCAGCGATGGAACCTGAAGCGGAACCACGTTTGCTGGCAGGCCGCTGCCAAAACGGGCGGCGAGTCCGATCAGTGCGCGTCCATGATCCTCGTCGTGCAGCAGTAAACGCGGCGCGGTTCCGCCTGCCTTTCGGTAGACATCGGCAAGTGTGCGTATTTCGTCGAATATCTCGCGTACCGGCGGCGCGTCGTAACTGATCGCTCCGGACGGGCAGACCGCCGAACAGGCGCCGCAACCCGCGCAGATGTTGGCATCCACCGTAACGACATCGCCCGAAGGAAGGATTGCGCCGGTGGGGCAAACATCCAGACACCGCGTGCAGCCGATCTGCCCGGCCCGTGAATGGGCGCAGAGGCTTTCCTCCAAGGTGACATGAAGGGTCTTTTCAAAAGTTCCGACCAAGTGCGATGCTTCGAACATGACCTTCTGGACGGCTTGGATACTGCCCGGATCAGCCCGCAGGTACCCGTCGCGCTTGTGATCGGCAGGGAAAAACGCTTGCCCGCCGGTCAGATCCAGAATGATGTCACAACTGGACTCTCCGCCATCCCGGGGCGCGGCGAACACTGGCGTTCCGCGACCCTCCGGCAGAAGCGGACGATACTGATCGACCGTCACCTCGAAATGACCAAAGGCGCCGGATGCCTTTCGCACGCGGCCGAGCGCGATGTCGAAGCGGCGATCCGGGCCCGGCGAGATTTCCGGCGAATCGCTCAGCAGGCATGTGACCGACAGGAGTTCGCTCAGCTGTTCTGCCGCCGGCAACACTGCCGCGGACGCGCCAATGATCAGGCACATGCCTTCCGAGTTGACGTCGATCGTCTTTTCCGGAGACCGCCGCATCTGGCCGGCTGCCAGCAAGGCGGCGATCTTGGGAGTCGCCTGCTTGCCTTCATCGGACCAGCCTGCCCGGTCGCGGATATCGACCATGGCCGGCGCCGCTGCACCTAATTCCTCCGCCAGCGCTTCAAAAGTTCGAGCCTCTTGCTGACAGCAAACGACCAACGGCTCGGTCGAATTCGAGATTGCCTCGGCAGCCCGGTCGATCTGGCGCGTACACAGGTTTGAATATACTTTCGAGCAAGGAAGCCCAGTGGCCCTTTCGATGGCTCCGCCATCAATGGACTGGGACCCCGCACAATCGCACAGAAGAATTCTGCTGCTCATCCAAACTCCCCAACTGTCCGCGGAACTGGACGTAGCACTCCTGTCCGGACTATGATCAACCGACCGAAGCGTAGACCCGAGGGGATCAAAGGTAAAGATGATGCGGGACGTGACATCTTCAAAGTCGGTCACAATGCCGGTCGGCGCCATTGTCCGTAAATCTCCAGCGACAAATCGCTGGACGAAATGGATTTGGGCCGTGACCGGCCTTCTGCCTGGCGCCGGGCCCGGACACTGGCAGATCCTGCGCAGCGATGGCGAAACGGTCGAGTACCACGCTGCTACCCTGCCATTGACGCTCTATCGGACGGATACCGAAGCCTATCTGACATCGCTGAACGGTGTGCCGCCGTCGATCTTTGTTGTCTTGCGTCCCGCCCCTGCGGGCAGCACCGACTATCCGCAGGTGCTGACGATCACCGCGTCAGCCTACGAGGCCCAGGACTATGCCGATAATGGCGAGGACATTGTGGAACGTATCCCCATGCCGGAAGGACTGCGCGCCTGGATTGGCCAATTCGTCCAGGATCATCACACAGAAGAGTTGTTCGTGAAACGCAAAAGGCGCGATTACCTGGCTGTCGAGAAAGAAGACGGCATCGGCGACAAAAGGGTGCGTCAGCCGGCCGACGTCTTCCGGTCACCGCGAACGGTCCGGGACATCGGGAAATGACCGGTCGAGCAGACGAGTTCCTGGCGCGTTGGTCGCGCCGAAAACGCAGTTCCAATGCGTCTGAGGTGGCGGCGGACAATATTGAGGCGACCGATCCGGTAGCCGATCCGGCAAGCGCAGCAATTCCGGAAGATGCCGAAATACCGGAAGATGCAGAGGCCGATCAGCGTCTCCTGGATGAGATGGGTCTGAAGAACCCTGACGAACTAGTGCTAGGTGATGATTTCGGCGCTTATCTCAAGGCTTCACTGCCGGCCCATCTCAAGCGGCGCGCCATGCGCAAGCTATGGGTTTCGAATCCGGTACTGGCAAACCTGGACGGACTGAACGACTACGACGGCGATTTCACCGGCGGGGGTGTCGCTCCCGGCGAGCTGCGCACAGCCTATCAGGTGGGGCGTGGTTTCATCAAGGACCTGTTGTCCAACGACGATGTCGCCGTAGGCGACGCCGAACCGGTGGTTCAAGCCGAGGTGCCAGACGTGCCCGACGTTTCGGACCAACCAGAGG
>JAGXFH010000052.1 GCA_024637315.1 Brevirhabdus sp. | reverse complement strand
TGGGAAAAGACAGCAGCATCGTCAATCACCGCGACCAGCGCTGTTGATGTCAGATTGCCTGGGGGAAAGCCCTGTCCCTTGCCGGCGGTGTCCTGATTGGCGGTGGAACAGGTGTTGCGGGTTGCCAGAGGCACCCACAGGCCGCAATTTCCCAGGCGCCACTGCTGGTTTAATGCTGTCCGCACCGGCGAATTCGTTTCGATTGTCGGGTCAGATGCTGCGTCAGTGCCAATTTTTTAGGGTAGGCCGCATCATTGAAACTGTCCGCGGCAGATCCGACCCTTCCTTCCACGCCGCGCCCGTCTGGTGGCATCATGTTCATCATGCACTCGCCGATGAAGGTGATCGAAACGGTCATCGCATGGCCACCCCGCCATCGAATACGATCTGGATCTTGACGGCGCGCGACCGCTGCCCGGCGGCGTCAAATGCCTCGGTTGCCTGTTCCAGAGGGTAGGTGCCGGTGACGATCGGCGATACGTCGATGCGCCGCTGTGCAATCATCCCCACGGCTTCGGCGAATTCTACATCGAAGCGGTGAGTGCCCTGCAGGGTAATTTCTTTGCCGACAAGCGCATTGATCGGCACCGGCGCGTCGCCGGTTACCCCGACCTGTACCAGCTGCCCCTGCGGGCGCAGCGTAGCGATGGCAGAGGCGATGGCGGGCGCGGCGGCGGAGCACTCGAAAGCGACGTCGAAATGGCCCTTTTCGGCGGCGTAGGCATCCAGGTCTTCGGGGTTGCGCGCCACGTTGATCACCTGTGTCGCACCCATCTGACTCGCCACCGCAAGTGTGAAATCCTGCAAATCGGTCACCACGATCTCGGCCGCACCTGCTTCGGCCGCAACCCCCGCGCATAGGGCGCCGATCGGGCCGGCGCCGGTGATCAGAACGTTCTTGCCTGCCAGCGGCCCGGCCATGCGCCGCGCGTGAAGGCAGACGGCAAGCGGTTCGCAACAGGCTGCCTCGCTGAAGGCAACGGCATCGCCGATAGGAATGCATTGTCTGGCATCCACCACGATCTTGTCGCGAAACAAGCCCTGTTCATGGGGAAACCGCAAGGCAGAGCCATTGAAACGCATCGAAAGGCAGTGCACCGGTAGCCCTTGGCGGCAAAAGGTGCAAGCGCCGCAGGGACGACTCGGATTCACCGCAACCCTTTCGCCTTCGGACAATCCGGTAACGCCCGCGCCCACGACCAGAACAACGCCTGCGGCTTCATGGCCCAGAATGATCGGCTCTCGCACCCGGATCGGGCCAAAACCGCCATCCTGATAATAATGCAGATCGCTGCCGCAAATGCCCCCCGCGGCGATGGCAATCAGGGCCTCGCCAGGGGCGGGGTTGATCACGGGTATTGTCTCGATGCGGATGTCGCCCTGGCCATGCAGGCGGCAGATTCGGGTGTTCATGAGATCCTCAATCAGTCAGGAGCGAAGGCAGCCATGTGGCCAGCGCGGGAATGTAGGAAACCAATAGAAGGACGCCGATATTCGTCAGCAGAAACGGCATGATCGCCACGATCACAGGCATCAGCGGCAACCGAGCGATCCCGGCACAGACGAACAGGCATACGCCCACGGGCGGCGTGGTCAGCCCGATCATCAGGTTGAGCACTGCGAAGGTGGCGAAATGCAGCGGGTCAATCCCCACCGCCTGCGCCAACGACAAGAGCGGCACGAAAAGGATGATCAGCGCGGCGATCGTCTCCATGAACATACCGACGAACAGCAGCAAAACATTGATCAGCAGGATCACCAGGAACCTGTTGTCGGTGAATGACAGCACGCCGTCGGCAATAGCCTGCGGTATGCGTTCTGACACAAGGATCCAGCCAAAGACGTTGGCAAATCCCACCAACGCCAGAATGCCGGCCGACGAAACCGCGCTGTCGGTGATGATCGTCGGCACTTTCGAGATCGGCAATTCACGATAAATGAAGGCGCCCACGAAAAAGGCGTAAATGCTGGCGACAACAGCCGTTTCGGTCGGCGTGGCAAGCCCCGACAGCAGGCCGTAGATGATCAGGAAGGTCATCGCCAGTGCCCAGAATGCGCCGCCGAAGGCGCGCAGCACTTCGCCGGCACCCTGCCAGTCTTGTCGGGGGAAGTTCTTGCGCACCGAGATGACATAGGCCGTCACCATCATGGCCAGACCCATCAGAATGCCGGGGACCGCCCCGGCAAGAAACATCTGCCCCACCGAAATGCCCGAAAGTGCGCCGACGATTATCATCGGCACAGATGGCGGAATGATCGGGCCCACCGTCGACGAGGCCGCCGTCACCGCCGCCGCGAAATCACCGGGATAGCCCGCCTTTTTCATCCCCGGGATCATCACCCCGCCGATTGACGCCGCGTCGGCCACAGCGGTTCCGGTGATGCCGCCAAACAACATCGAGGCGGCGATATTGGTCAGCCCCAGCCCGCCCCTGATCCAGCCCACCAGGGCATTGGCAAAGCGGATGATTCGGCCGGTGATGCCGCCCCTGTTCATCAGGTTGCCCGCAAGGATGAATCCCGGAATGGACAGCAGCACGAAGACGTCCATGCCCGCATACATCTTTTGCGGCATGACCACCGGTGGCATCCCCGAAACCAGAATATAGGCCAGTGACGACAGGCCAAGCGTGATCGCCACCGGAATGCCCAGCACCAACCCGCCTATGAAAACGGCAAACAGGATGGTCACGTCCATTGCCTAGTCCTCTTCGGGTTTCAGCGGCATGCCATTTTCAGAGCCACTCAGCATTCCGACAATGCGCATCAGCGCGAACAGCGCCAAAAGCAGCAGCATGAGCCACACCGTGACATGCACGAAATCCATCCGTAGCCCAAGTGCAGGCGAGGTCTGCATCTTGCCGATGCTCACATAGCGCCAGGCATGGGGAAGCAGATACAAGGCCAGCCCGGCCGTTGCGGTCGCCGCAACCAGCCGAAGCACCCAAGGCGCCCGGCCGGGCAGCGACTCGCAGATCACATCGACATTCACCAGGTCACCGGTGCGCAGCGCCAATCCCGCCCCGAAAGCTACGGTAAAGAGCAGCGCATATCGGGTCAGTTCTTCTGTCCAGACAGGCGCGGCATCGGTAAAGCGCCCGACCACCTGGATCGTCACGACGCCGATCAGAACGGCAAAGGACAGCCCCGTGCCCAACCGGGCCAGAACTGTCACCAGAGCAATCAGTTTTTCGACACGTCGCATTCCGGCGCCTCACCGTGTGGATGAAATTCCCGGCACCGCGCACAACTGCGCGGTGCCGGATCTGTCTGGTTGGGCGGCGATCCTACTGCGCGAACAAGTCTTCGACGATTGGCTTGATCTCGTCGTTGACATTCGCCAGCACCGCATCTTTCGCCGCGGCTTGGAAGGCAGCGCCGTCCACCTCGACAAAGGTCATGCCTTTTTCTTCCAGAAAAGCGCGGTCCGCGGCAATGCTGTCCCCGAACAGCCCACGTTCATAGGCTTGGGCGCTCTCCGCGGCTGCCATGACGGCGGCGCGGTCGTCTTCCGACAGTTTCTGCCAAGTCTGTTCGGCGATGGTCAGATAGATCCAGGACCGCACATGCTCGGTCAGGTTGACATGGCTTTGCACCTCATAGAAGCTGGCGGACCGGATCAGCGCAAGCGGGTTTTCCTGCGCGTCTATGGTGCCGTTCTGCAATGATGTGAACACTTCCGAGAAGGCCATCGGGCCGGGATTTGCGCCAAGCGCCTTCCAGACGTCGACAAAAAGCGGCACGTTCGGCACACGCATTTTCAGCCCGTCCAGATCGTCAGGATGAGCAATCGGTCGGTTCGACGTCAGGTTGCGCGAGCCGCGGGCGAAATAGGCGATCGGGCGGATTTGGGCCTTTTCGACGATCTGTGCCTTGATCTGATCGCCGATCTCGCCACTTGCAACCTCGTCCATGTGCTTGATCGATTTATAAGCATAGGGCACCGCCAGAAGGGCCGCCATCGGTGCCCAGTTCTGCAGGCTTTCGCCGGTGATCGTCATGTCGACGGTGCCAAGCTGCATGCCGTTGATCAGGTCGATTTCTTTGCCAAGGGATTCATTGGGAAACACCTCGACGGTGATCCGCCCGTCGGTCAGCGCGGCAAGTTCCTCGCCGAATTTTACCGACGCCAGATGCCAAGGATTGTCCTCATTGGCAAGGTGCCCCAGCTTCAGCGTCATTTCCTGCGCCAGCGCGGGAACGGCCGTCACTGCGGCGATGGCTGCGGCAAGTACCGGTCTTTTCCAGTTGAATGTCATGTCTTCTCTCCTCCTTGGATAGGTGCATTGACCGGCGCGGGAACATCCCCCGCCGGCATGTCGAAAAATTCTGGATATGCCGCACTTATGCGGGGCAGATCGTGAAGGATCTCACGCAGATGCACGCGGATCGCGGCATTTGCGCCAATCCGGTCCCCTCGTTCGATACGGTTCACGATGTCTTCATGCTGCTCGATCAGCTTCGGCATCGGGAAATCACCAAGCGACAGGAACCGCACCCGGTCCATCTGCGATTTCAACCCTTCCAGCAGCTTCCACGCGCCGCCCTTGCCTGCCGCATCTGCAAGTGTGCGGTGAAAACCGTCATCGCGCACGCAGAACGCCACCGGGTCGGATTGACCAAGCTTTTTTTGGGCGACAATCTGGGCCCGCAGTTCCCGGATCAACGCCGGGTCGGGTGTCTGGGCAAGTATAGAAACGAAATCAGCCTCGATCGCTTCGCGCAGGAACCGGGCATCAAGCACGGCGGAATAGGCGATCTTGCTGACGATGGTGCCACGCTGTGGCCGCACCGCAAGAAGCCCCTGTTCGGCAAGCTTGATGAAGGCCTCGCGCACGGGCTGGCGGCTGACATCGCAAACCCGCGCAATCTCGGATTCCGAAATGCGGTCACCCGGCTTTACGTCGTTACGGATGATGCGATCACGCAGATAATGATGGATCTGCGGCGTGATCGACCTAGTCGCATCCAACGTGAAGCCTGTGGCTTCCTGCACAGTCATGATTCGCCATCCTCCATGCAGACTCGCTATCATACTTCCATACTACCATTCAAGTTTGAGGAGTGTTATTAAAGATCTAGAACCATTTGGAGGATTCTGCCATGAAACAAGCTTGGCGCTGGTTCGGTCCGCGCGATCTCGTCTCGATTGATGACGTTGCGCAGACCGGTGCGGAAGGGATCGTGACAGCGCTTCACAACGTGCCCACCGGTGCGGTCTGGCCGCCAGACGAAATCGCCCGCCGACAGGCTGAAGTGGCGACGATGCGGGACGGCACGCCATCGGGGCTGGTATGGGATGTGGTCGAGAGCCTGCCCGTCTCGGAAGATATCAAGAAAAAGAAGGGAGATTGGCGCGCCCATGTCGAGGCATGGCGCAAATCGCTGCACCATCTCGCCGACGCGGGCATCGACGTTATCTGCTACAACTTCATGCCGGTGCTCGACTGGACGCGCACCGATCTTGCCTGGCGGCGGCCCAACGGCGCCACCTGCATGCGCTTCGATCTGCTCGATTTCGCCGCGTTCGATCTTCATATCCTGGCCCGCTCCGGTGCCGAGCAGGATTACGACGATGCAATCCGCGACCAGGCCGCCCGACGCGCCGATGCCATGAGCGACGACGACAAGAAGTCTCTTGCCGGCAATGTGGTCTTTGGCCTGCCAGGCGCGGCCGAACGTTTTACTTTGGATGACGTGCGCCAGCATCTGGCCGAATATGACGCCATCTCTGAAGAACAATTGCGCGCGCACTTTGTTGATTTCCTGTCAGAGGTCGTGCCCACCGCCGAAAAACTGGGGCTTCGGCTCTGCTGCCATCCCGACGATCCGCCATTCCCGTTGCTGGGTCTGCCGCGCATCATGTCTACCGAAGAGCAGTATCGCGCGATCATGCTGGCGGTGGACAGCCCGGCGAATGGCATCACCTTGTGTTCGGGTTCGCTGGGCGCGCGCCCCGACAATGATCTGCCCGGCATGATGCAACGCCTGGGCCAGCGCGTGCATTTCCTGCACTTGCGCAATGTCAGGCGCGAATCCGTTGCCATCCGCGGCTCGTTCTTCGAAGACGAACACTTGTCGGGCAACACCGATATGGTCGCTCTCATCGATGCCGTGCTGGCAGAGGAAGCCCGCCGACGCGCCGAAGGCCGCGCCGACTGGTCGATACCGTTCCGCCCCGATCACGGGCAGGACATTCTTGACGATCACGGCCGCAAGGCTCAGCCGGGGTATCCGGCCATCGGGCGGCTCAAGGGACTGGCCGAATTGCGCGGTGTGATCGCCGCGCTCAGCGCGAAGCGGGTGGCATGACCCAACGCCTGTCAAACCTCGGCGGACTGCCAGACAGCGTTTGCCAACCCGGCTATGAGCCGACCGCGCACGGGGTTGGAATCGTTCATCTGGGGCTGGGCGCGTTTCACAAGGCGCATCAGGCCGCCTATACCGACGCGGCGCTTGGCTTACGCGGCGGCGACTGGCGGATCGCGGGTGTCAGCCTGCGCAGCGCCGAACCGGCGGCGCAGCTCAATCCGCAGAACGGGCTATTCACACTGATCGAGCGCAGCGCTCAGGGCAGCCGCGCGCGCATCATGGCATCTATCGCAAAGGCGCTTTGCCTGCACACGGACCGCGCCGATGTGACCGCCGCACTCGCCGCGCCCGAAACCCGGATCGTGACGTTGACAGTAACGGAAAAGGGCTATGGAATCGACCGCGCGACCGGCAGCGTCGATCCCACCCATGCCGCCATTGCCCATGACCTTGCCGACCCCCAAAACCCGGTCGGTGTCGCGGGACTGCTGGTGCAGGCGCTTGGTGCGCGCCGGACTGCGGGGGTCGCGCCGTTCACCGTGCTGTGCTGCGACAACCTGCCTGAGAACGGCCCGGCGATCCGCGGCCTGCTGCTCGATTTCGCCCGACGCGCCGCGCCGCACCTCCTCGACCATATCTCGGCCGAGGTCGCCTTTCCCGCCACCATGGTCGATCGCATCACACCGGCCGCGACCGACGACACCCGGCGCGCCGCCGCGAAGATGACCGGGCGGCACGACGCGGCTGCCGTCGAAACCGAGGCCTTCAGCCAATGGGTCATCGAAGACCGCTTTCCCACCGGTCGCCCCGGATGGGAATCGGCCGGCGCGCTGATGGTCGATGACGTGCGCGCCTATGAGAAGATGAAGCTGCGAATGCTCAACGGCACCCATTCCATGCTGGCCTATGCCGGCTTTGTGGTCGGTCTGGAAACCGTAGCCGACGTCATGCTGGATCCCGATCTGTCGCGGCTGGTGCGCCGCCATCTTGACGCCGCCGCGCGCAGCCTGTCGCCGTTGGTCGGGGTCGATTACGATGCCTACGCCGACGCGCTGGCGGAACGGTTCGCCAACCCGCATCTCAGGCACAAGACATACCAGATCGCCATGGACGGCACCGAAAAACTGCCGCAACGTATCTTCGCCCCGGCAGCCGAGGCGCTGTTCTCCGGGCAAGACCTGTCTGCTTTTGCCTTCGCTACGGCAGCTTGGATCCGCTATATGCTCTGCAAGACCGAAGCCGGAAGCACCTATGCCTTGCAAGACCCGAAGCAGGACGCAATAGCGGAGGCTGTCCGGCATGCCACCACCGCAGAGGCGCTCGTGTCAAACATCATGGCGTTGCCCGGCGTTTTTCCCGAAGTCCTGACAACAGACATGACCTGGCGGTCAGCACTGACCGAAAAGCTGCACCTGATGCTCGTGGAGGAAATGCACTCTGCCATACGTGCTGAAGCATCGTCAGTGACGAGCTGACGACCCAATAGGGCTGCGACCACTTGCTCTTGCCGGCGCCGGAGTTTGAGCCGTCGCCCATATGCCGGTGACGCGTGCCCTGATGACGCGCCGCCGCTCGCTGGCTCATGCCGTCGGCACAAGCCAGACGAACCGTCAAATTCAAATCCACGGTATAAATATCACCACCCTCCCTGCTTTCAAAAAAATGGGCAAAAATGCGCGACTTTAACTCGGCCCGCAGCAGCGCTGTCCCGCGGCGACCGTCGACTGATCTTGCACTGCAGTTCTCAAGTGGCGCAGGCACTGGCAAAACCCACCTTGCCGTCAGCATCACAAGGACCTCCATCCGAAATGAGCGCCGCGGGAGGTTCTTCGACGTCGTCGACCTGGTCGAAAAACTCGATTTTGAAGCCCGCGTCGATCTGCAAGGCCGAACTTCGGACCAGGTCTTCCGTTTGGACTCCCTGCTCAACGATGAACTCGGTTACCTTCCATTTTCTCAGACCGGCGGCCAGCTTCGGTTCCATCTGATCAGCAAATGCTACAAGCGCATTTCAATCACCGTCATCTAATATACTAGCCTTTGGCGATATCGACGCAGATGACGTCTTGTGGCACTGCCCAAGGGCGGGTCGGGGTCTCGTCTGCCCGCTACCTTGTCGCAGATCCTCAAGAGACAAGGGCGGGGGTGTCGGTTCGATCATGCGCCTCAACCAGTTGCCTGGATTCTCCAGACCAATCCCTGACCGGATTTGTGCAACCGAGCCTCTTGAACCCCAAAATGCCAATGGCGGCAAAAGCGGGTTCTCCTTCCAACGCTCGGGGAATAGCGCTTGTTTTTCGGCGTTGCTCCCTGCATCGTATTCAGGAATTAGAATTTCAGGGAGGGCATCATGAACTTCACCCGACGCAGGATGCTGGGGGCCACGGCGGCAGGCGCGATTTGCGGTATGCCCCGCATGGGCCTCACAGCGACCCAGACCACGCTCGGCACCGCCACGCTCACCACGTTGAGTGACGGCAATCTCGTGCTGCCACGCGAATTCCTTCTGGGCGATCTGGACCCGGAAAAGGCCGCACCGATTCTGGCAGAGCATGGCATCTCCGGCGAAATGATGGAGCCGCCCTGCAACCTTACCCTTCTGCAGGATGGCGAGCGCACGGTGCTTTTCGACGCCGGCTCGGGCCATGCTTTCATGCCGAGCGCCGGGAAACTGCCTGACGCGCTGGATGCAGCAGGCCTGTCGCCGGACGACATTACACACGTGATCTTTACCCATGCTCATCCCGATCACCTTTGGGGTGTGCTCGACGATTTCAACGATCCGATATTCACCAATGCCAGGCACATGATCGGACAGACGGAATGGGACTACTGGACCGATCCCGCCACCGTGGACACGATCGGCGAGGCGCGCGCCAGCTTTGCCGTCGGCGCCGCGCGGCGGCTGGCCACCATCGAGGACCGAATCGAGTTTTTCACCGGCGGGCAAGAGGTAGTGCCCGGCATCATGGCCCACGCAAGCAACGGACACACGCCGGGCCACATGTCCTTTGAAGTCCGCAAAGGGTCCGAGGCGGTGATGATCGTGGGCGATGCAATCGGTAACGGTCACCTGGCCTTCGCCCGCCCTGATTGGCCCAGCGGGTCGGATCAGGATGTTGAAATGGGCATCGCGACGCGGCTGCGGCTTCTCGACCAATTGGCGACTGACAAGATGGCGCTGGTTGGATTTCACCTGCCGGGTGGCGGGTTAGGACGGGTGGAACGCGCCAACGGCGCCTACAGTTTCGTGCCGGAGGTCTGAACATGATGACGCGCGCAATCCTCATCGCGGCCGCCCTCTTCGCCGCCAGCACGACCCTGGCCAGCGAGGATATCCCCGATCAATATCCCGGCTCGCTGCTCTACTCGAAGCCAGTGGAGTTCATTCCCGGCGTCTGGTCCGCCATTGGCGCGACCGCGCCGCCAACCTACGAGAACGCGGGCCACAACAATAACCTCAGCTTCATCGTGACCGGCGAAGGTGTGGTCGTCATCAATGGCGGCGCCTCCTACGGGCTGGCAAAGGCCCTGCATGACGAGATCAGGGCGATCACCGATCAGCCGGTCACATTGGTGTTCAACGAAAACGGCCAGGGCCACGCGATGCTGGGCAACTCCTACTGGGTGGAACAGGGCGTTCCCGTCATCGCGCACGAAGACGCGCTGCACGAGATCGAGACCTATGGCGGCACATCACTGGAGGCCGCCCGCCGCATCACCAGGGAACGTGCAGAGGGAACCGAGGTGGTTCTGCCGACCGAGACCTTCAGCGAAGAGTACATCGTCGAAATGGGCGACTATCGCATCGAGGCTCGCCACCTTGGCCCCGCGCACAGCCCCGGCGACATCGTCGTCTGGCTGCCCGCGCAAAGCCTCGTGATCTCGGGCGACATGGCCTTCCACGAGCGGATGTTGCCGATATTTCCCGAAACGATCACGTTGGATTGGCTCGAAACGTGGGATACGGAATTCGAGGCGCTGGAGGCGACCTACGTGATCCCCGGCCACGGCCACCCAACCAACATGGACCAGGTGCGCCGCTATACGAAGGGCTATCTCGAGTACTTGCGCGGCCAGATTCGCGCGCATATCGATGCGGGCGGCGATCTGACTGACGCCTACTACGTCGATCAATCCCCCTTCGCCCATCTAGACACGTTCGAGGAATTGGCCACCAAGAACGCCGGTCGAGTTTACGAACAGATGGAGTGGGAATAAATCCTGGCCGAACCGGGGGACTTCCCCCGGCCGTTCTGAAGTACCTTTCCCGATAAGAAGCAGGGCTCAAGGATTTCGAAACCGACCATTCGCTTTTCCTCGGGCGACATATTCATTGTGCAACGCGGATCAGAAAGGACGGGTTGGTCGTTTTCAGCCGGCCCTGCGCGGCTTTATCCGGTAGCGGGCCGCGCGACTCGGTGCCTCATCACGAGATGCGTGGCCATCGCGCCCAGCCACATGCAGCCCAACGCAACCCAGGCAGTCAGCGCGAAGATCGCCCCGCCCGACATACCCGCACCGACTGCGCAGCCACCCGCCAGCATCGAGCCGAAGCCCATCAGCGCGGCGCCAATAAGGTAGCGCTCCATCGGCGTCTCGGGGCCAAATCGTTCGATTTTCCACTCGCGGGTCGCGATCGCCATGACGGCGGCCCCCGCGAACACGCCCGGCACCAGCCCGACGCCGAAGCCCAGCGGCAAGGTGGTGCTGTTGACCAACCCCATCAGCGTATCGGTTGACGGGCCGGTGAATGTCACCGACGAGATCGGGATAACCGCGAAGGAGGTCTGCGCGATCGTATAGGTCGCGATCCAGCCCAGCCCCACGGCAAGCCCGACACCCGCTGCCGCTACGGCGTGTGTGACCGCCACCTGCCGCCAGTGCGCGAGGCCGAGCGACGCAAGCAGGCCCAGGACCGCGATCCCGGCTGCCATCCCAGACCCCATCCCGACCATGGCCAGCATATCGCGCGGCGCACCACCCGGAATCATCCAGAGCGTCGCCAGCATCTCGCGCGCCGGAGCAAGTCCGCCCCTAAGCGCCGCCTGTGCCACCAGCGTCAGCACCAGACCCGTCACGAGCGCGCGCAAGTTTCCAGTGGCCGACAAGATCAGAAGCCGACTTGCGCAACCGCGCGCAAGGATCATGCCCGCGCCGAACATCAGACCGCCGATGATCGCACCAGAGAGACTGCCGCTTGTGGCCAGTTGGCGCGATTGCGAAACGTCGAGCACACCCGCGCTGATTGCACCTTGCACAACCACAACCCCCGCGGAAAAGGCTATGAGCCAGATCGAAAGTCGGGGGCCAAAGCCGCCTTCCGCCACCTCGACGCTGGCCGCGCGCAAGCAAAAGCGCGAATGCTGCGCCGTGGCGCCAAAAACCAGCCCGACCAGCGCGCCGGCCGCCGCAAGCACGGCACCGTCGCCATATGTATCGAAAAGGGTTTCCAGCATTTCGGGCCTGTTATCAATCGTTGCAGACGTCTATTCTGCAACCGACCCACCTGCCTTGACTTGGGTCAACTGAGCTGTAAATCGACTCCGTTCAAACTGCGTTGCTCAGACCCTGCTCGGTGAACACAAAGGCTCTGACAAACTCTCCGAATGGATGCGGCTCTTTGACGGAAGTACTCCAGATAGCCGCCCATTCCTACGAAACCAGAGCCCTGTCTGGTGAAACCGAAGTGCCGCCCGCTGTCCAGAGGACATGGGTCGGAGGTCGCTCAGGACGGAGCGCGCTCGCGCGTCGCAACTGTGCGGCGAGACTTAGTTTCCAAGGCCCAGAGCATGACTTGAGGTGAGTTCGTTCAGTTGAACATGCCCATTCGATCTTCGGCCCGGTTCCGCCATGAACTTTCGACATCGCGCCACAAGCGATGCTTGTCTTTTCTTTGAGTTGCATAGTCCGCCTGTCGCTTTGACTTTCTTGCAGGCCCGTCCCTCCAGGACAGGGCCTCACCTCTTGATGCTCAATCGTCCTCGGCAAGCTGGGTCGCGTCCAGCGGGTCGCCGTCGATCCCGGCCCAGGGATCGTCCATCTGGCCAAGGCGGCGGAAGATCGAGCCGATGGTGTAGCGATCCGGCGCCATGTCGGCGGCGAAGGCTTCCCCCCAGCGCAGGGGTGTCGCCACGGGTGCGCCGGGCCGCGCCCGCACAGCATAGGGGGCGACGGCGGTTTGCGCATAGGCGGTGCGGAACGTGTCGATCAGCACCCGGTCGCCGCGCTTTGCCTTGCGCTGTTCGGTCGTGGCAAGCGTCGGATGGGCCTCGGCGACCTTTGCGGCCAGATCCCGTGCGAAGGGCCTCAGCCGGTCAACATCCTCGGAGGCGTCGAGCGACAGCACGATGTGCAACCCCCGCGAGCCGGTGGTCGCCACGAAGCTGGGCAATCCTCGCGCCTCGAGCGCCTGCTTGACCGCGCGCGCGACCTCCTGGACCTTGCCGAAATCGTCGTCGGAGGGGTCGAGGTCGAACACCATTCGGTCGGGCTTGCGTACCGCCCCGGCGCGCGCGAGCGCCAGATGCGGCGTGATGCAGCCCTGATCGGCGAGATAGACCAGCGCAGCCGCTTCGCCGACCAGAGCATGGGTGACGACGCCGCCTTCCTTGGGCACCTCCAGCCGCTCGATCCAGTCGGGGAAATGGTCGGGAACGTTTTTCTGGAAAAACCCATCCGCCCCGATCCCGTCGGGAAAGCGCTGCATCGTCACCGGCCGGTCGCGGTAGTGGGGCAAGGCGGTTTCGGCGATTCCGGCGTAGTATCTGGCAAGATCCATCTTGGTGATCCCGTCATCCGGGAACAGAACCTTGTCCGCGCTGGAGATCTCGATGTCGCGCCCACTTGCCCTGAGGGTTTTCGTTGTCATGCTTCCGGCACCTCCCGCGTGACATCTTTGGCGGACTTGTCACGCCGCAGTCCCAAGAACCGCGGATGGCGCAACCGCCCGCCCTTCGTCCATTCGGTGAAGCCGATCTCGGCCACGAGGTCAGGCCGCACCCAGATCGCGTCTTCGTCCACCTGGTCGTCGAAGGGCGGTGTCGTGCGCCGACGCATCTCCAGCGTCTCGCGGAACTCCTGCAAGAAGGCATCGTCGAAGCCCGTGCCGACCTTGCCGGCATAGCGCAGCCTTCCATCCTCGAAATACCCAAGCAGCAGCGCGCCGAAGCCCGTTCGTCTTCCCTTCGGCTCGGTGAACCCGCCGATCACCAGTTCCTGCCCGTTCGCGCACTTGAACTTGAGCCAGTCGCGCGAACGGCCGTGCGAGTAAGCGGCCTTTGCATTCTTCGCGATCAGGCCCTCCCAGCCCTTGGCGCAGGCCCCCTCGAAGCGATCCTCGCCATCCTCATTGCGGTGGGGCGTGAAACGCACGGGATCCTCGAAGCGCAGGGCCTGCCGAAGCAGCGACTTGCGCCGGCGCAGCGGCAGACCGGTCAGGTCGCGGCCAGCAAGGTGGAGCAGATCGAACAGGTAAAGTCGAACCGCAATGCCGCTGGCGCGCGCCTTGTCCGGATCGGTGATCTGCATGCGCCCCTGGAGGCGCGAGAAACTGGTGACATCGCCGTCGAAAGCCACGACCTCGCCGTCGGCGACAAACTCCTGCGCGGGCTGCGCGTCCAGCGCCGCGACCAGTTCTGGGTAGGTGTCGTTCACCGTGTTCCTGTTGCGGGTCATCAGGCGGATCCGGTCGCCGTCGCGGAACACCACAAGCCGCTCACCGTCGAGCTTGCGTTCGAAGACCCAGTCGGGGTCGGAAAACCGGTCGTCGGTCAGCACCGCCAGCATCAGCGCCATCCACTCGGGGTGATCGCTTTGCGGCAGGCCTGCGACCAGCGCAGTTGTGTCATCGCCGTCGGTCACCCGCCCTCGTCCTCTTCGATTTCGTCGAGGTCACGGCCCGTGGCAACGGAAGCGGGCTCGGTCGAAACGGGGTTGCGACGTGCATCCGCCTCGTCATCGTCCATCTTGATCAGAAGCCACTGGTCCTCGTCGTCATCGATCCGCTGCAACGCATAGCCGCCGCTGATCTTCTCTCCGTCCAGCCAAATCAGCGCATGCCCTTGCGCAAGCGCCTGCTGCATCGGTTGCAGGCCATCTTCCTTCCGGGTGATGTTTTCGTAGGTGCCGCGGTCCCAGATCAGCACCGTGCCACCGCCGTACTCGCCCTCGGGGATCACACCTTCGAACGCGGCATAGTCGAGCGGGTGGTCCTCGGTCGCAATGGCCAGCCGCTTCTCGCGCGGATCCGTCGAAGGACCCTTGGGCACAGCCCAGCTTTTCAGCACGCCATCCACCGCCAGCCGGAAGTCGTAGTGCAGGTTGCTTGCGTCATGTTTCTGAATGACGAACACGGGCGAATCCGACCCTTTGGCCGCGCCGCCCTCCGGCTCGGAACTGCGCGAGAGATCGCGCTTTTCCCGATACTGTTCAAGGCGCTTTTCCGTGTGATGGGACATCATTTTGTCCTGCCCGTGCTGAGTGATCTGGTTCGATTGTTAGTTCAGGACCGGCCACTGGTCCATTGGAAGGATGGTTTCCGCCTCAGGAGGCCGATATCCGGGAGTGACATTTGTTTGCGTGTTTGAACCCCGGCTGACTGCAACGGTCCGATTGGGTCTGGAACTTGTTCTGAGATCACTATTGCTGACCCATACCCGGCTTCTGACCCCCCCCGATATATCGACGCCGCCAGCCCCAATGCATTCCGCCCGCTTCTTCCTCGTTGGTTCCAATGCACAGGCCATCGCCCTGTTGTTCCAGAGATCCCAATGCCTGCCTCGACCATCTTGGCGAGCATCCGATGCCTTGGCTGCCAGTCCCCCGGTTCCGATCGGGCCTTGTTTCAGGGTATCGGCCATCGTATCCGTCTCCGGGGCTGGCGGTAGAAGGATCTGTTCGCGTGCCGGAGAGTATCTCTCCTCTTGTCTTGTTTCGCAACCAGACCTTCCGGATGCTTTGGGTCGCGGCACTGGCGTCCAATTTCGGTGGTCTGGTGCAAGCGGTGGGGGCCGCCTGGATGATGACCTCTCTGTCGTCGTCCGAACGCATGGTGGCACTGGTGCAGGGATCGGTCACGCTGCCGATCATGGTGTTCTCGCTGCTGGCGGGGGTCTTTGCCGACAATTTCGACCGTCGTAGGGTCATGCTGATCGCGCAGGGCTTCATGTTCGCGGTGTCCATCGTGCTCACCGTGCTGGCCTATCAGGGACTGCTGACGCCATGGTCTCTTCTGGCCTTCACCTTTCTGATCGGTTGCGGCACGGCGCTGCACAATCCGTCCTGGCAGGCGACGATGGGCGATATCGTCACCCGGGAGGAACTGCCTTCGGCAGTGTCGTTGAACAGCATGGGGTTCAACCTGATGCGCAGCGTGGGCCCGGCCGCAGGCGGGGCCATCGTGGCGATCGCAGGCGCGGCGGCGGCCTTTGCGGTGAATGCGCTGAGCTACATCGCGATCATCATCGCGCTGCTGCGCTGGCGCTCGCCGGTCCGTGACACGCGGCTGCCGCGCGAACCTATGGGCAGCGCATTTTCCGCGGGGCTGCGCTATGTCGCGATGTCACCCAACCTGATCCGGGTGATCCTGCGCGGGTTCCTGTTCGGCTTGTCGGCGGTGGCCTTGCTGGCGCTGCTGCCCATTGTCGTGCGCGAAACGTTGCAGGGCAGCGCGTTCCTCTATGGTGTCATGCTGGGCTGTTTCGGCGCGGGCGCCGTCGGCGGGGCATTGCTGAACGCTACCTTGCGCGCCCGGTTCATGAACGAGCAGATCGCGCGCGGCGCGTTCCTGGGGTTCGCCGCCTGCACCGGGATCGTCGCATTCAGCACGCAGGCGGTACTGAGCGGGGCAGTGCTGCTGCTGGGCGGTGCCTGCTGGGTGCTGGCGCTGTCGATGTTCAACGTCACGATTCAGCTGTCCACACCGCGCTGGGTCGTCGGGCGCGCGTTGGCGCTTTACCAGACCGGGACGTTCGGCGGCATGGCGGCGGGCAGTTGGCTATGGGGCGTAGTGGCACAGCATGGTGAACTGGGTTGGGCGTTGCTGGGTGCTGCTGGCGTGCTGGTATTGGGGGCGCTGATCGGGCTGCGGTTGCCGTTGCCGGAATTCGGCACGGTCAACCTCGATCCGCTGAACCGGTTTCGCGAACCGGCGCTGCGCTTTGATCTCAAGTATCGGAGCGGGCCGGTGATGGTGATGGTGGACTATGTCATCGGTCAGTCGGACGTCCCCGAATTCCTGTCGGCGATGAGTCGCCGCCGCCGGATCCGCATCCGCGACGGTGCACAACAATGGGTGTTGCTGCGCGATCTGGAGAACCCCGAGCATTGGAGCGAAAGCTACCATGTTCCGACCTGGGGCGAATACGTGCGCCACAACGAGCGTCGAACCCACGCGGATGCCGAAATTTCCGATCGCCTGAACGCCCTGCATCGCGGACCGGACGCACCGCAAGTCCATCGCATGATCGAACGTCAGACGGTTCCGCTACGCGACGACATGCAGATCAAACCTGAGCCGTAGTCACTGGGGCGGCAATTCTGGCCGGGTCGGGATGACGTTGTCACAGTCGATAACCAATGCAGCGGGCAGCGTCAGACCGATCTGTTCATGCCGGTCAAACTCCCCTTGTTCTGAGCGCCGGCTGACTTCGGCGACATGTCCGCACTTGCCGGGACCTGTTTTGGCAGAGTCGTGGAGGTTCATGCGCCAGGTTCTCAGGCACGGTTCAACGCGCCGGTGCCTTTCCAGGACGGCGATCCGACAGCACTGATCACAAAAGGCCCCCGCTCTTCAGCGGCACCCCGGATTGATCGAAAGGCTTTTCCTCTGGCCAGGAAATTATTTCTTACAATCCTGACCGGGGTCAGGGTTCGGCAGCAACCCGCCAAGCCCTGCCGCGCGGGTCTTGCGAAAGCTTACCTCGGACGCACGACCTTAGCGCACCTGCATGCGGCAACCCGAGGGGTGTTCCGGTTGGTCCTGAATCGGCAAGAACCTTCGCGACGCAAGGAGCAAGAAATGACCCTTCCGAATGCAGGGGGGCCGTGCTGATGGCGTGGCGCCGCCCCACGGCATGGGTCAGGCGACCAGCCGCGGCTCGCATTTTTCCGCGTCGTCCGGTCCCTTATTGCCACCTGGCGGGGCGGCAGCGATGCCTTGCGCGATCAGGGTCTCGTGCAAGACCTTGACCGCGATGTCCGCATCCTCGCGCGTCAGGACGAACTGGATGTCGACATTGCGCGGCCCCTGCTGCACCGCGACCGGCACGATACCGGCATTGTCCAGCGCGCCCAGCCCGCGCCCGAGCGCATTCAGACCCTTCAGGTCGCGCCCGATCGCTGCCACAACCGACAGCCCGCGGGCCGTAACCGATGCCGTCGGATATTCGGCGACCAGATCGCTTTCGACCCGCTTGACCCGTTTCAGCGACGCATCGAGATAGTGGGTGATCGCGTTGGCGTTCGAGGATTTGGCGACGATGCTTACCCGGTGACGTGTAAGCGCCTGCAAAATAGTGGCGTCGTATCCCTTTACCCCCACCATGTCCTGCTCGAATACCTCCAGCGCGAAGACATCGAGCGCGGTGACGATCTCGACCCGCGGCTCTTTGCCGGCGGAGTCGTCAATCAGGGTTCCCGGATCGGCGGGTTCGAACGCGTTGGTGACGCGCAGCGGAATGCGGGCCTGGCGCAGCGTCTTGGCCGCCGAGGGGTGGATCGCCTCCATTCCCATGTTGGACAGCTGGTCGGCCACGTCGTAATTCGTGTGGCCCAGCTTTCTGACATTCTCCAGCCCGACAAGTTTCGGATCGGCGGAGGACAGGTGAAATTCCTTGTGGATGATCGCCTCGGCCGCACCGGTTTGTGCGGCAACGCGGCTGAACGTGACCTCGGAATAACCGCGGTCATAAAGAGACATCAGTCCTTCCGAACATTGCGCATAGCCGGTGACGATCGGCAGTTCGCGGGTGACGTCGATATCGCGCATCCCGTCGTCGATCCGCTCCTCGAGCGTGACTTCGCGTTCGTCGCGCCAGCCGCCCAGGTCGACGAGACGCGCGTTGATTCCGGCCCGGCGCAGAAGCAGCGTCGTCACATACGCGGAATGGCTTTCGCCGAGACCCGAGAGCAGTTCGCGGATGATCCCCATGTGCTGGCTCAGTCGAAAATGACCGTAAGAACACAGGCGTTGCAGGTCGATCAGGCAGGACCGTGCACCCTCAATCCGCTCGCGAACGAAATCGTCCGCCTCGCGGACATCGCCCGGCGCTTCCAGAACCTTTCGATGCGCATCGTTCATGGCGGTCATCACCCGGTTGAGCGCGTTGGACCAGCCAAGATCGTTGCTGGCGTTCGAGAACCGGGCATAGACGCCGGGTTCGCCGGATTTCTTTTGTTCGAGCAGCAGATCAGTGATGCCGCCATAAGCAGAGACGACAAAAATCCGATTGTAGGGATCTTCGCCACCCTTCAGGAACAGTGAATTCAACAACTCTGCCGAGCGGCTCATTGACGTTCCGCCGATCTTTTCAACTGTATGCGCGTGTTGGTTCATTGCCTTCGCCCCCCTTTGTCGGCGGCGCCTTTTTTTCAAGTGCGTGAACACCAGTGCAAGATCCGCGCTGACTGCGCGGGCCTCGGCAGCTGGCGGTGTGAGCTTTCGTGGCCCGCGGTCAGTCGGCCGCAGCGTAAGAGCCGTCTGCCTGGTGGACCTCGTTGCCCGTCACGGGCGGATTGAAGCAGCAGGCCATCACCAGTTCTTCTTCGGCCCGAAGAGTATGCTTGTCGTGCTGATCCAGCGCGTACATCACGCCGGGACGGATCGCGTGGGTTTCCCCGGTGGCCAGATCGGTGATCGAGCCCGTCCCGGACATGCAGAAGACGCTTTCAAGATGGTTCTTGTACTGGAACGTATGTTCTGAACCGGCCTCAAGCATGGTGATGTGGAAAGAGAACCCCATCTTGTCGTTTGCCAGCAGCATCCTCACGGATGTCCACCTGGCATCGCTGACAGCTTTGTCGGTGTTCTTCAGAACTTCAAGGTCACGAACGATCATGGCGTTTACTCCGCTGCAATTCTGGTTTCGACGCAGGCGCGCGCGGCCTCGGCAAGGGTATCGAGCCCTTCCTTGAACTGATCCATCGGCGTGGTCAGGGGGGCAAGCACCTTCACGACCTCGTCGTCGGCACCAGATGTCTCGATGATCACCCCGCGAACAAAGGCTTCGGCACAGATTGCGCCTGCCAGGCCACCATTGCCGACATCGACGCCCTGCATCATGCCGCGCCCTTTCAGCCGGGCACCGGGGATCATGTCGGCGATGCGCTGCAACCGCCCGGTCAGGACCGCTGCCTTTTCGGCGATCTCAACCTTGAACGCATCATCGGCCCAGAACTTTTCCAGCGCGATCCTTGCGGTCACGAAGGCATGGGTATTGCCGCGGAAGGTGCCGTTGTGCTCGGCCGGCTTCCAGACGTCCAGTTCAGGCCGGATCAGCGTCAGGGCGAACGGCAGGCCAAAACCGGACAGCGACTTGGCCAGGGTGATCATGTCCGGTTCGATATCCATGTCGTCAAAACTGAAGAAGTCGCCAGCCCGACCGATACCGGCCTGGATGTCATCGACGATCAGCTTCGCACCGTGCTTCTTCGCCAACCTCGCGACCCCTTCGACCCAGCTGCGCGACGCGGCGGTAAGCCCGCCCTCGCCCTGCACCAGTTCAAGGATGAAGGCCGCGGGCGCGTCGATGCCGCTCGAGTCGTTTTCGAGCATGGCCTCTATCATCGCAAGCGTGTCTACATCATCGCCGAGCGATCCCTCGAATGGAAGATGGGTCACGCTGTTCAGCGGCACACCCGCACCACGGCGCTTGCCCGAATTGCCGGTCAGAGAAAGCGCGCCAAGGGTCATGCCATGAAAACCATTGGTGAATGCGATCACGTTGGTGCGTCCGGTCACTTTGCGAGCCAGCTTGATCGCCGCCTCAACCGCGTTGGCACCGGTCGGACCAGTCATCATGATCTTGTGGTCCATGCCGCGAGGGGCCAGCACCAGCCGCTCGAAGGCCTCAAGGAATTCCGCCTTGGGACCGGTATACATGTCAAGCGCGTGGGCAATGCCATCATCGGCAATATGCGCCATCAGCGCGGCCTTCATGTCCGGATCGTTGTGGCCGTAGTTCAGCGACGAACAGCCTGACAAAAAGTCGGTATAGCTGTTACCCTTTGCGTCATGCAGTGTAGAGCCTTTGGCGCGCGCAAACACAGCGTCGAAAGAGCGGCAATAGCTGCGTACCTGCGATTCACGTCGCTCGAAGATGGCTTTGTCGGATGAGATGTCTGTCGTCATATCGGTTTCCTTTGTTCTGGGTTCGAATCCGGATCGGGCGCGGGCGTTCAGGCCACTGCCTCGAATTCGTCGGACTCAGGCAAGCTGATCGTCACCATGTGCTCGGTGTCATGCTCGCCCTGAAAATGGGTATCGCTCTCAAAATGCGCTTCATGGTCCAATTCGGCGTCCTGTGCGTCCGCAAAGCTGCGGAACAGCGCCCAACTCGCATCGTTGTCCTTGGTGATCGTCGTCTGCATCCGGGTGACATCTTGGCATTCATCCCGTGCGAGCAGCCGTTCCAGCATCCGTTTCGCCAGCCCCAGACCCCGCGCCTTCTCTGAAACGGCGACCTGCCAGACAAAGAACGACTCTGCATCGGCAGGCAGGACATAACCCGAGATCCAGCCGACCGGCACACCGTCCAGCTCTGCGAGAATGCAGGTATCGCGGAAGTGATCGCACTGGATCAGGTTGCAATACATGGAATTCTCATCGAGTGGCTTGCACGCTCCGATCAGTTCCCAGATGGCCGCGCCGTCTTCGGCGTCGGGCTTGCGGAACTGGACGTCATCGCTGCGTGATTTGATCTTATGGATGTCGACCACGGAATACCTCGGCTTCTGCTTCGTTCAAGTCATTAGATATACGAAGCTTATGTAGAAAATCAATTAGGCAGAGAAACATTTCTTCTCTGGTGATTTAAATGTTCCATAACAAATCATTAGCGTCCATTTCGACAACAGGCAGCGAAATTCAGTGACTTCTTTCACGTAATTACTTAGTTATACTACCTATATTATTGCTTTCCAGAAAGTTCCCAAACCGATAGAATTCACTCGTATCTGTCACAGGAGCGCGCGTGGATAGAACTGACACATCCCTCATCGCCTTGCGCCGCATCCTGCGGGCCACCGAACTTTATGGTCGCACACTGGCGCAGACGGCAGGGCTGACTCCGGTGCAGATCCGGGTTCTGCAGATCGTTCTGAGCCATGGCAGCGCCACACCCAAGCAGATCTCGTTGCAGATGGGGGTCAGTCCGGCGACGATCTCGACATTGCTTGACCGCCTCGAAACCAAGTCGATGCTCGAACGCCAACGCTCGGACGTCGACCGGCGTCAGACCAACATCGTGCTTACTGAAAAGGGCCGCAAGGCGGTCGAGGGCGCGCCAGACCCGCTTCAGCAGAAATACGTGAAGGAATTCGAAGCGCTGGCCGATTGGGAGCAGGCAATGATCGTGGCTGCGCTGGAACGGGTTGCGGCCATGCTGAACGCGTCGGCGATAGACGCGTCGCCGCTGCTGGACATGGGAGAGATTCATCGGACCCACCCACCGGATAATACCGACGGCAGTTGAAACCGGGCCGGTGCCCATTCGACAGGTCGCTGCGGTGCCTGCGTCCTGGCGATCTTGCTCCGCTCTCCATCCGCGCTGGCCTTTGGATGACGAACGGCGTCGGGCAAACGTGACCCGTCATGGTGGCGTTCAGATGATCGCATGGCGCATCCGCGCCGAAACCCACTCGCTCGGTACAACGGTAGCAAGGATCAGCAGCAGGATGACCGCCACCTGGCTCCGGGCCAGCGTGTTGAGCGAAGCCTGCAGCTTGAGTCCGATCCCGCCCGCGCCGACGATACCGATCACGGCGCTCTCGCGGAAATTGATGTCGAGCCGGTAAAGCGCCAGGCCGATCAGCCGCGGCATGACCTGCGGCTGAATCGCGTAGTTCACCAACTGCCCCCAAGAGGCACCGCTGTCGCGGATCGACTTCGTTCTTCAAGTGAAGGCGATGATTGACCGCTGCGGCCCAGATCCATGCGCCGCAGGCTGTTCGCCATCGCGACTTTCGCATGACGTCGGACTTCGCTGCTATGCATCCGAACTGTTGATCGGCTTGCGGACCGTGGCCCTGTTGGGATTGCGTATGCACCGCGGTCTGATTACCGACAATTTCGACAACGGCCCTTTTTCAGCGCAAAGACCGCGCCACTTGGTCAGAGCGGCGGCACAAGACCGAAGCCGGTCGGTCACGATCACCTTGGGACGACATGCCTGCGCGTTGCGCTCGTAAACCATCGCACCGGCGGGGCTTGACGTTCCGGCCACTGGACGCCTTATCTGTCCTCCAACTCGAAGGAGAGCCCGATGCCCGACACCACACATGACGCCGCAATCACGCGCGATCCGGTTTGCGGAATGACGGTCGATCCCGCTGCCGGCAAGCCAAGCCATACCCATGACGGGCACGAATACCATTTCTGCAACCCGCGCTGTCACGAAAAGTTCGTGGCCGACCCGGAGGCTTACGTCGAGGCCACCGACCCGGTCTGCGGGATGACCGTAAATCGTGGGACGGCGAAGCATGTCTCAAAGCATGACGGCGAACGGTTCTATTTCTGCTCCGAGCGATGCCAGACGCGCTTCGACGCCGAACCCGAGAGCTTTCTCGGTGATCGACCCGAACCCGATCCGATGCCGGAAGGCACGCTCTATACCTGCCCGATGGACCCCGAAATCGTGCGAGAGGAGCCGGGCGACTGCCCGATCTGCGGCATGGCGCTGGAACCGATGATGCCGAGCGCGGACGCTGGTCCGAACCCCGAGCTGGTGGACTTCCGGCGTCGGCTCTGGATCGGGGCGCCGCTGGCCTTCGCGGTCTTCGCACTGGAGATGGGAACGCATATCGGCTTGCCGTTCGAGGCATGGCTGGGGCCACAGGTCTTTGTCTGGTTGCAGTTCCTGCTGGCGACGCCGGTACTGTGGATCACCTGGCCGTTTTTCAAGCGCGGTTGGGCCTCGGTCATCAACCGCAAGCCCAACATGTGGACGCTGATCATGCTCGGGACCGGGGCCGCCTATCTGTTCAGCGTGACAGGGCTACTTGCACCGGGCATCTACCCCGAAGGCCTGCGCGCGATGGACGGCCGGCCGCCGGTCTATTTCGAGGCCGCGGCGGTTATCCTGATCCTTGTCCTTGTGGGACAGGTCATGGAACTGACCGCGCGCGACCGGACCGGCGACGCGATCCGCGCGCTGATGAACCTTGCGCCCAAGACCGCGCGTCGGGTCACCGAAGACGGTGACGAGGATGTGCCGCTTGACGACGTGAAATCCGGAGATGTGCTGCGGGTGCGGCCGGGCGAGTCGGTGCCGGTTGACGGCGTTGTCACCGAGGGCCGGTCGTCGATTGACGAAAGCATGCTCACCGGAGAGCCGGTGCCTGTCGAAAAGACCAAGGGCGATGATGTCACCGGCGGCACGCTGAACAAGACCGGCTCTTTCACCATGGAGGCCAAGGCCGTTGGCAGCGATACGGTTCTGTCGCAGATCGTGAACATGGTCGCACAGGCGCAACGGTCGCGCGCGCCGATCCAGGCCCTGGCGGACCGGGTGGCGGGATACTTCGTGCCCGCGGTCGTCGGGGTCTCGATCCTGGCGTTCGTCGTCTGGCTCTTGATCGGGCCAAGCCCGTCCTTGGCCTTCGCCGTGGTCGCTGCGATCAGCGTCCTGATCATTGCCTGTCCCTGCGCCTTGGGCCTTGCGACGCCGATGTCGATCATGGTCGCCACCGGGCGCGGCGCGCAGGCCGGCGTTTTGATCCGGGATGCCGAGGCGCTGGAACGCTTCGCGGCCGTCGATGTGCTGATCGTGGACAAGACCGGAACGCTCACCGAAGGAAAGCCCAGCCTGACCGACGTTGTCGCCCTTGGGGATGACGACGAAGCACACGTGCTGGCCTTCGCCGCCGCACTGGAGCGCGGATCCGAGCATCCGCTCGCCGAGGCGATCGTTGCCGGCGCAAAGGAGCGCGGCGCAAAGGATCTCACCGCCGATGACTTCGAAGCGGTGACTGGCAAGGGCGTGCGTGGAACGGTTGACGGCACGGCGGTGGCGCTTGGCAACCTCGCGCTGATGGATGATCTGGGGCTTGACACCGGCGACGCCTCCGAGCGGCTCGAGGCGTTGCAGGCCGAGGGCAAGACGGCGATGCTGCTGTCGATCGACGGAACGCTGGCCGGGATCGTGGCCGTGGCCGATCGCATCAAGAAGACGACGCCCGCTGCGATCAAGGCGCTGCGTCAGGAAGGCCTGAAAATCGTCATGGCGACCGGAGACAGCCGCCGCACGGCCGATGCCGTGGCCCGCGAGCTTGGCATTGACGAGGTGCGCGCCGAGGTCAGCCCCGAGGACAAGGGCACGCTGGTGACCGAATACCAGGAGCAGGGCCTCAAAGTCGCGATGGCCGGCGACGGTGTGAACGATGCGCCGGCCCTCGCGGCGGCGGATGTCGGCATCGCCATGGGCACGGGCGCGGACGTGGCGATGGAAAGCGCCGGTATCACGCTGGTCAAGGGCGACCTGAACGGCATTGTCCGGGCGCGACGGCTTGCCCATGCGACGATGCGCAACATCCGCCAGAACCTGTTCTTCGCCTTCATCTACAACGCAGCGGGCGTGCCGGTCGCCGCTGGCATCCTTTACCCGTTCCTCGGCGTACTGCTTTCACCGATGATTGCGGCGGCCGCGATGAGCTTGTCGTCGGTGTCGGTGATCGGCAACGCACTCAGGTTGCGCGGGGTCAAGCTCTGAGCGCATCAGCGGGGGGCGCCGGACCACGCGGAACTCCCGGACGGGCGCACCCCCTGGTGCTGTGGCGCTGGCCCGTGGCCGCGGACACCAAGATTGAGCGAGTTGTTGTTCACGGTCCCGTTCGTATTCTGACCCCGGCCGAACCAGCAACTCTCGGTCCGGTCGAAGCTGTAGCCGGGGATCGCGGACGTCAGTCATCAGCGGCCCGGCGTGGGCGGCGATCTTCAGGACCTGCGCACGGATGACGTTGTTCGGCGTCGTCTCCATCACGCAGCCCGTGGCGATCAGGATAGACCGCTCCATCGACCTCTCCTTTTCGGGCACACCGGCGCTGTCGCTTGGCGGTCAGCCGACCCAGGACCCAATCAGGAGAACCGGGTTGGCAGACGCCATGCGGGCACCGGCCGATGGAAATCCCGTATCGTGAACGTGGTGGCGGCCCATCGTTCCCGCCGCCTCTTCAAGATTGGCGAACACGTCCATCGAGCCTGCGAGGCTGGTCTTTGAGATGTCCCATTTCAACCGATGATGGCCGCCAGCTTCGTGCCATTGGGCAAGCTGGTTATCGGCAAGCGAATGGAACTCCACACCCGATTTCGTCAATTCCGACATCGCATGACTGCGCGCCGCCGGCACTTTCTCAGGGTTTTGCTGCGCGGTGATCTCGGGCGCGAACTTGATGCCTTCCTGAACATCCGCCGGCAGCCGGATCGATAATGATGCAGAACCGCGCCCGCGTCGACGGCATCCGCGAAGCAGTGCGGCTGGCGGGGCGAAAGCCCGCGGAACTGGACGTGCTCGAACCCCCCTACGGGATCGACACCGGGGCCGCGGCTTTTGCGACGCTGATGTCGCGCAACCCGCGTCCGACCGTCGTCATGTGCGGCAACGATATCCTCGCCGCCGCCCCGGTCGACTTCAGGAAACGGCCCGGTCCGGGAACTGCGCGCCCTCCAACCACGATCCTATTCCTTGACATAGGCCTTGCCGTCGGCGGCCGGCGGCCTGGCCCGACCGATCAGTCCGGCCACCAGCACGATGGTCGCGATATAGGGCGACATCGCCAGAAATTCCGACGGAATCGGCGTGTTCAGCAATGCCAGCTTCTGCTGCAGGGAATCCGCAAAACCAAAGACCAGCGCAGCCATCAGCGCCCCGACAGGATGCCAGCGGCCGAAAATCATCGCCGCAAGCCCGATATAACCGCGTCCACCGGTCATGTTCTCGTCGAACCGACCGACAGATCCCAGCGTGAACCAGGCGCCGCCGAAGCCGGCGACCATGCCAGCGACGGTGACATTTACATAGCGGGTCCGGTAGACGTTGATCCCCAGCGTATCGGCCGCCCTGGGGTGTTCGCCGACCGCCCGCGCCCTGAGCCCCATGCGGGTGTGAAACAGATAGTAGGTCGCGACCGCAACCATGATCACCGCGCCGTAGACAAAGATGTTCTGGTAGAACAGTACCGGGCCGATCACCGGCAGATCGCCAAGAACCGGGATCTTCACCGGCGCAAACACCGGTGCGTTGTTCAGGAACCGGTGCTCCTGGTAAACCTGGGAACTGACATAGGAGGTCACGCCAAGCACGAAGAGGTTGATCACCACCCCGGCGATGATCTGGTCGACCCGGTAGGTCACCACAAGCGCGGCAAGAATGAAGCCGAACAGCCCGCCGACCGCGACGGCCGCAAAAAGCCCGCCAAGCCCGCCCAGCAGCGAGCCGATCAGCGCGCCGGTGAACGCGCCTGCAAGCAGCATCCCCTCGATGGCGATGTTGACCACCGCGACCCGCTCGGACAGCACGCCCGCCAGACCGCCAAGCGCGATCGGAACCGCCCGCACGACGGTGGCCTGCAGCATCCCGGTCAATGAGAACGACTTGCCGGCCGTCGCCCAGACCAGAAAGGCCGCGACCGCCAGGAACAGCCCGAAGCCCAGCGCCAGGCTGGTCCAGCGCACCCCGCCCTGCAGGAACAGACGCACGCCCAGAAAGGCCAGGATGGCGGCAACGATATAGGTGAAGGGAAGTGCGGGAATGACGAGGTTGGGCAGGGCCAGCGGATCGTTCGGACGCGACAGCCGAAAGGTCGCATCACCAACCACGTCCTGTCCGAAAACGAATGCGACCAGCGCGGCAAGACCAAGCAGCGCCCAGCCGGAAATCCGGGCCTGACGGACCTTGCCGGTATCCAGCTTGCGGGCCTGAAGTTGTACGGGATCGGCGATCTGGGTCATCTTGAGGTCACTCCCTGCCAACCTTGGCCAGCTTCCTGAAAGCCCACGGGAACAGGCTTCGCACCAGCAGCGGGGCGGCGATAAAGACGATGATCAGGGCCTGTATGATGCCGATAAGGTCGATGCTGACGCCGGCGTCGACCTGCATCTGCCGACCGCCCGCCTCGAGCGCACCGAACAGCAGACCGGCAAGCAGCACGCCGTAAGGATGCGATCGGCCCAGAAGCGCAACCGCGATGGCGTCAAACCCGATCCCGGCGGAAAAGCCGGGCGTCGCCCGGCCCAGGACACCCAGCCCCTGGTTTGCGCCGGCCAGTCCGGCCAGCGCACCCGCCATCCCCATCGCAAGCACGATGATCAGCCCGGCGCGCATGCCGGCGTAGCGGGCCGCGTCCGGACTTGCCCCGCTGGCGCGAAACTCGAATCCCAGCTTGGTCCTGAACAGCAGCCAGTGGATCACGACCACCGCGGCCAGCATCAGAAAGATGCCCGCATGCAGCCGCAGGTTCGCGTCGATCCAGGTCAGCAGGCGAGGCAGTTCGGCTGTCTCCAGAACCGACCGCGAGATCGGATCGGCCCGCCCCTCGCGCTGGATGAAGTCAAGCCGCAAGAGATAGTCGACAAGACGGTAGGAAATGAGGTTCAGCATGATCGTCGAAATCACCTCATGCGCGCCGGTCGCGGCCCGCAACCAGCCGGCAATAGAGGCATAGAGTCCACCGGCAATCGCCCCCGCAAGCAATGCCAGCGGCAGGTGGATCGCGGCGGGCAAACCGTCAAAGCTGAACCCGACGATGACCGCGGCCATGCCACCGATCAGAACCTGTCCTTCCGCGCCGATGTTGAACAGGCCCGCCCGGAACCCCAGCGCGATGCCCAGCCCGGCCAGCGTCAGCGGCATCGCCGCCGTCAGGGTTTCGCTGATCGCGCTCAGCGAGCCGACAGAACCCTCGAGCAGCGCGACATAGGACCGGCCGATTGTCGGCAGGTCGACATTCGTCGCAAACATGGTCAGGGCACCGAGCACCAGCGCGATGAAAACCGCCAGGATCGGAACCACGACCAGATCCTCGAACGCGGTGCGATCGGGCGCGGCACGGTCAAGCAGCTGGTCCGAAAGCGTGCCCGGCGGCTGCGGATCAGTCATGCCGCCGCCCCCGCCATCGCCAGGCCGACAACGCCCTTTTCCGCGCTCGCACCGTCGTATTCGGCCACGATCCGGCCCTTGAACATCACCAGGATGCGGTCGGACAACGCCATGATCTCATCCAGCTCCGACGACACGATCAGCACCCCGTCGCCCTCTTCGCGAGCCTCGACAATTCGGCTGTGGATGTACTCGATCGATCCGATATCGAGGCCGCGTGTCGGTTGGGCCGCAATCAGAAATTCGGTGTCGCGCGAAAGTTCGCGGGCAACGATGACCTTCTGCTGGTTGCCGCCCGACAGCGTTGCGACCGTGTTGAAGACCGACTTCGTCCGCACATCGAAATCTGCGGCCGCCTGCGCGGCGGCCGCGTTCACCGCCGACCAGCGCATGTTCGGCCCGGCCGAGAAGCGATCTTCATAATAGCTGTCCAGAACCATGTTCTCGGCGATCGTGAACGCCGGGATCAACCCGGTCCGCTGCCGGTCCTCGGGGATATGTGCAAACCCCATCTTGTGGCGGTCGCGCGCGCTTGCATGGGTAATGTCGCGCCCCTTGAAGCGCACCGTGCCGCCGGCGACGCGCCGCAGTCCCGTCAGCGCCTCGATCAGCGGCGACTGGCCGTTGCCTTGCACCCCGGCGATCCCGACGATCTCTCCGCGGCGCACGGTCAGGTCGATCCTGTCCACCGCAAGGTCGTCATTGTCGCGCAGCACTGTCAGGTCTTCGACCTCAAGCAGCACCTCGCCGGGATCAAAGGGCGTTTTCTTGACATCGAAACTGACCGGTCGACCAACCATCAGCTCTGCCAGTTCGGCCGCGTTCAGTTCGCCGACCTCGCCGCCGCCGACAATCTCACCGGCGCGCAGCACACTGATCCGGTCGGCGATTTCCAGGATTTCGTTCAGCTTGTGGGTGATGAAGACAATGGCTTTTCCATCGTCGCGCAGGCCTTTGACGATATTGAAGAAATCCTCGACCTCCTGCGGCGTCAGGACGGCCGTCGGCTCGTCGAAGATCACCACATCGGCCGAGCGGAACAGGACCTTGATGATCTCGACGCGCTGCTGGATCCCCACGGGCAGGTTTTCCACCAGCGCATCCGGGTCGACCTCCAACCCGTAGTCGTCATTGATCGCGCGCACCTGTTCTCTGGCGCGACGCAGGTCGAGGTGATCGAAGCGCCCGGTCGGCTCAACCCCAAGCACGACATTCTCGGCCACGGTGAAAACCGGGATCAACATGAAATGCTGGTGTACCATGCCGATTCCGGCGGCGATGGCTTCGCCGGGGCCTGCGAAAGCGACCGGCTTGCCGTCGATCAGGATCTCGCCTTCATCGGCCGAATAGAGGCCGCAAAGCACGTTCATCAGCGTCGACTTTCCGGCGCCATTTTCGCCCAGAAGGCCCAGAACCTCACCCGAGGTGACCTTCAGATCGACATCCCGGTTTGCCGTCACACTGCCAAACCGCTTGGTGATGCCGCGCAATTCAACGTCCATGCCGCCTCCCGTCCTCGCCTCCGCCCTAAGCCGCGGTCCCGGTCATGCCGGGACCGTCCCGCGCCGTTACTCTGCCACGCTGATCGAGCCGTCGATGATGCCCGCGCGGATCGCCTCAAGCTGTTGTTTCAGCTCATCCGGAACCGCATCCTCGAAATCGTGAAACGGAGCCAGATCGACACCACCGCTCTCCAGGGTGCCGACAAGTACGCCGCCCTCGAACTTGCCGTTCAGGGCACGCTCGATCACGTCATAGACGGTCGAATCCATCCGCTTTGTCACCGATGTCAGATAGACGTGGCCCTTTTCCGGGTCGGTCTCGTAAAGGTCAGCATCGACCCCGATGATCTTGAGCGCGTCGACACCAAGTTCGTCCGCCAGGGCGGCCGATCCGATCCCCACTGGCCCGGCGACCGGCAGCACGATATCGGCACCCTCATCATAGAGGTTCTGCGCAAACGCCCGCCCGTCATCGAGCGAGTCGAAATTGTTGGTGAACAGCCCCTCGCGGGTGTCGGGGTTCCAGCCCAGCACCGTCACATCGGCACCGTTTTGCTGGTTGTAATAGGCCGCGCCGCGGTGAAACCCGTCCATGAAGATCGTGACCGGCGGAATGTTGATGCCGCCGAACGTGCCCAGAATGCCGGTCTCGGTCATTCCTGCGGCAAGATATCCGGCAAGAAACGCCGCCTCGTCCGTAGCGTAGACCTGGCCGAGTACATTGGGGATCGACGGGTCATAGGCGTAATCGACGATCGAGAACTTTTGCTCGGGATTGGCCTTCGCCGCAGTTTCCGTGGCATCGCCCAACAGGAAACCGACGGTGATGATGATGTCGCAATCGCCAGCAATCAACGAATTGATGTTGGCTTCATAGTCCGTCTCGGCCTGCGATTCGAGAAACCGCGCGCCAACCCCCAGTTCGGCCTCGGCATCCTGCACGCCTTTCCACGCGGTCTGGTTAAAGCTGTTGTCGTCAATGCCGCCGGTATCGGTCACCTGACAGGCGGTAAAGTCGGCGGCCATCACGGCAGTCGCGCAGAACGCGGCGACGACCGATCCAACGGCCAGTTTCAATCCATTGTTCATTTCGACCTCCCTTTTTCATTACACACGAGTGTCGGCGCGCAATGGTGATCAACGCGCAGCCGTCCGGGCAACCCCGTTTCCATCTCGGCGCGATCAGCACAGCACATCGCCCGGTGCCGGGCAATGATCCAAATCAATCCGGCCCGGCCCCTTGGGCCGGGGGGTCGGCGACCGCATGGGTGATCGCATACTGGGTCATCAGCGGGCCGATCAGTTCGAACACGATGGTGCTGGAAATCGTGATCGCCAGTATCGTCTCGCCCAGTTGCGGAAACTGCTCGGCCGCGACCAGCGCCATGCCGATGGCAACGCCGGCCTGCGGCATCAGGGCCATCCCCGTCAGCCTGCCTTCGCGCGCCGTCAAACCGGCCAGCTTGCCGGCTAGCCAGCCTCCGAGGATCCGCCCGGAGAAGCGCAGCACGACATAGGCCACGCCGATCAGGCCGACGCCGGACAGATGCGCCACTTCAAGCGAAGCGCCGGCCATCACGAAGAACAGCAACAGGAATGGCCATTCGATCCGCTCGATTTCATGGAACGGCTGCTCGTGATGCCGCGCAAGGTTCACCACCGTCGCACCGCAGGTCATGCCCGCAAGCAGGAACGACAGATCCAGCCACAGCGCCATCCCGGCGCAGAGAAACACGATGCCGAGGGCCTCGATCAGCGTCGGCTCTCCGGGTTTCAGACGACCGGTCAGAAACGCCGCCGGCAGCCCGATCGCAAGACCAAGCCCGATCGCGCCGCCGATCTCCCAAAGCCCGTGCAGCAGCGCCGCGGACCCGTCGCCGCCGCTCAGCACGCCGACCAGCGTCAGCATCACGCTGAACGCCAGCAGCCCCCATGCGTCATCGATCGCGACAATCCCCAGAAGGTTGTCGACGAACCGCCCCTTCCGGCCCGATTGGTGAACCACGTCGCGCGTCGCCGCAGGGGCCGTGGCGGCAGAAATCGCGCCCAGCAGCAGCGCCACCGCAACGGACGTGCCAAGCAGCGCCAGCCCGGCAGAGACCACCGCCACCGAAATCCCGACCACCGTCAGCGAAACGATCAAGATTTCGCGCCCATGCGCGGCCAATGTCTGCCGTTTCAGGCTGCCGCCCAGAAGAAACGCGACCATCGTCAGCGCTGTCGGGGCATAAAGCTCGTTCGCCTCGTCGACATCGAGTGGCAGCAGATCAAGAACCGGCGGACCCAGAACAGCGCCCAGAATGATCAGCAGCGTGACCCGTGGCACATGCACCCGACGTCCGAAAGAATCCAGCGCCAGCCCCGCAAGAAACAGGACGCCCAGTGCGATCAGCAGCGTTTCCTGCGCCATCCAAGCCCTCCTGTCTGACCGCGCGACGTTTTCAGCAAGCGCCGATCACGGTCGGTTCAGGCCAGCCATGTCCACGTCGACACTCTTGGAAAGGTCTTCGAGGCTGTCGTAAAGAAGCTGGATCGCATAATGCGGATTGTGGCTGAATGCGCCCTTGTCCTTTGCGATGAACTGATAGTTGTAGGCCGCCTTCAACAGGCGCGGCGTCCAGCTTTGGTAGCGATTGGGAAACGCCGCCTCGCCCTCGGTCAACGCGCCGTCGCCATCGCTGTCGTTGAAGAAATACGGGAACGCGCCCGATGCGTAGATGATCGGCGCGCCGGCCACCTCTGCGCTGTAGGCGCGGATTGCGGCATCGAGCCGGGCGTGCAGCGTTTCGATCGGGTCGGCGATCCCTTCCGTCGTGTCACCGTCTCCGTCAATGTCGATGCGCGTGGTCCGGATGGCGCGAAACTCGGTGATATCCTTGTGACAGGTGGTGCAGGTCGCGATCTCGACCTTCAGGCTGTGCGGCGAGTGGCAGCTTGCGCAGGTGTTCAGATCAGGCACATGGCTGAACCGCCCGGCATAATCCTTGCCGTCATACTGATAGCCGCCCCGCACGAGGCCGCCCATCTGGGTCGCTGCCGCTGGCGCGTAATGCACGTTGATGAACGCCAGATCGGCTTGAACGGCATCTTCGTCCATGCCGTCGACAGCGGTCGTCACATTGTCGGTCGACTGCCGGCCCTGATGGCACACCGCACAGATGGCCGAGCTTCCCATGGCGGCGACGCTTTCGCCCGATGGGAAGATCACGGCATCCAGGCTGCTGGCCGCGGAATTGTGACAGGCGGCGCAATCGACCTGCAGGCCGGGCGCGACCGGATGGTCGATGACGCCGGCGACAGAGCGGTCGGACCGCAGGAAGTCCCGCGCGCCCTCGCTGGAATGACACACCGCGCAACTGCCCGGAATTTCGCCATCCTCGTTCCAGTGCGTGAAGGCTTCGCTGCTGCGGTCGGCATGCGGGGATGCAAGCCAGGCCTCGACGATATCGGTCAGGCTGCGCGGCGGCTGCTCCTGGGCCTGACCGGCGCCGGCCGACAGATTCAGCGCTGCCAGCACGAATGTCGCCCCGAGGACTTTCTTCCACATGACACGTCTCCCATTGTCGCCGCGCAACTCGCAGGCCGCTTTTCAGGATTCCAGACTGCGCGTCGCATTTGCCGGGCGCATTGACCTGAGTCAAAGCTTTCCGTACCTGTCCTGTCAATATCCGCGATGACTTCAATCGGATCATCAGGGGCGGAGCTCTGCAGATGTTGTTCAAGAGACCACAGCGGCGACACGCTGCGATGCCGGTTGACATCGTCGATGTCACCGGGATCGGCTCTGCCGCGCTTCTGGGGTCCGATTGCCCCGGCCTCCGCCCGGATCTGAGTGTCGACAAGGGCGACCGCGTGCGCGCGGGCCAGATCCTGTTCGCCGACAGGAACCGCCCGCAGATCCGGTTTGCCGCGCCGATATCGGGCATGATTCAGTCTGTCGAGTTCGGCGCCCGGCGCAGTCTTTCCGCAATCGTTATCAAGGCGGGCGCTCCGGACATCCCCGCGGAAACAGCCAGCGCCCCGGATGCCGCTGATATGCGCAAGACGCTCTTGGAAACCGGCCATTGGCCGGCGTTCCGATCGCGGCCGTTCGGCCGTATCCCCGACCCCGACGCGGTGCCCGATGCGATCTTCGTGACGATGACCGACCCCGATCCCCACGCCCCGAATCCGCGCCTCGTTCTGGCCGGGCAGCAGGCGGAATTCGACCGTGGGCTCGACGCCCTGCAGCAACTGACCAACGGCGCCGTCCATGTCTGCCAGACGAACGGCCAGGATCCGGTCACCGCGCGCGACCGCGTGCAGGTCCACAGCTTTCCCGACCGGCATCCGTTCGGGCTGGCCGCGGCGCATATCGCACGGCTGCATCCACAGGGCACGGTCTGGACGATCGGCTATCAGGACGTCACGGCCATCGGCCAGTTTCTGCAGACCGGAAGATACAGTGCCGCGCGGGTGATCACGGTATCCGGCCCCGGCTACCCGGACCCGCATCCGGCGCGTACCGTTCAGGGTGCTGCGATCGCCGATGTTCTGGCCGGATTGCGGGTCAAAGCCGGGGGCGATCATCCGGTGCGGTTGCTGTCGGGATCGGCGCTGACGGGCTGGGACAGCGCCTATCTGGGTCGATATCACAACCAGGTCACGGTGCTTGACGCATCCCCGCCGGCCCCGAGGTCGACACTCCTGTCGCGTTTCGCAGGTGGCTCCCCGTCCGGGCCTGGGCGCGCCCTCTTCCCGACCGGTGCGCTGGAACATGCCCTGCCCACCGACATGCCCCCGGTGCCGTTGATGCGCGCGCTCAGCGTCGGCGACATCGAGGCGGCAGAGCGTCTGGGCTGTCTGGACCTGATCGAGGAAGACGTCGCGATGCTGTCGGCACTGTGCACCAGCGGCGCGGATTACGGATCGCTGCTGCGCGGCATCCTTGACGATCTGGAAAAAGCGGCATGAGGCGGGCCGGACGCAGACGCTACGCCACGGCGGTGGTGCTGGGCCAGCGCGGCTGGACGCCGGCCGAGGTAACGCTGACCCAATCCGCCGCGCTGCTGCCGCCGGTCGTTGCGGCGATCATGGCGGGGGGTACGGCCATGCTCGGCGTGCTGGCGACCGCCTTGGCCGTCACCTTGCTTTGGGAACTGGCCTTCGCACAGATCCGCAAACGCGACCTGACGTGGCACGGACTGACCACGGCGCTGATCGTCACCGCAATGCTGCCCGCCGATACCGTTCTGTGGCAACTTGGCGTCGCGCTCACCCTCGGCGTCGTGCTGGGTGAACTGGTATTCGGAGGCCGCGGCTTCGGCTTCCTCAGTGCGGCGGCGGCGTCGCTGGCGTTTCTGTCCTTCTCGTTTCCGGGCGCGACACTTGCCGATCCCGGCGGCTGGATCGCGGCCGCCGCTCTGCCGGGGGCGGTCCTGCTTCTGCTGACCGGCCTGATCTCCTGGCGGGTCCTGCTTGCGGCCGGTCTGGCCTTTGCCCTCGCTGGCGCGCTGGCCGGCTTGGCCCTTTCGCCTGTCGAGGTGGTTCCGGCCCTCCTGTTCGGCCTGGTGTTCCTGACCTGCGACCCGGTGGCGGCAGCCTCGACCAATGCCGGGCGCTGGCTTTACGGGGCGGTCGCGGGCGGCCTGATCGTGGTGTTCGGCGGCACGGGCGCGACCCCCGATCCCGCCGCACTGGTTTTCGCGACCCTGCTGGGCAGCATCTTCGCGCCGCTTCTGGATCATCTTGTGGTGCTGGAGCATGCCCGCCGCCGCGGGAGGGTGCGCAATGCCTAGCCCGATGGCCCTGTGGCGCGCCTTTCTGGCGCGACCCAATGACGACCGGATCAAGACCTTCGGCATTGCCGTTCTCGTCGCACTGGTCTCGGCGGTTGTCGTGTCGGTCACCTCGGTGACCCTTCAACCGCTGCAAGAGGCGCATCTGGAAGCCGAACGACAGGCACGGATCGAGGCGATGCTCGACACGCTGCCCGGCATGCGCGCCCTGATGGAAGAGGCGGGCGTCGATGCGCTGGAAACCCGGATCGTGTCGCTTTCGGATGGCCGCTTCGCACCGGAAATCGACCCGGCCAGCTATGACATGCGGGCTGCTGCAGAACTGCCCGAGACCAGCATCGCGCTGCCCCCCGAGGCCGACGTCGCCGGCCTGAAACGGCGGGCCAACTTCGCTCCTGTATACCTGCTGCAACGGGACGGCGATTTGATGCTGGTGGTCCTGCCGGTCCATGGCACCGGCTATCAATCGACGATCCGGGCGATGCTGGCGCTGGAACCCGATCTGAACACCGTCGCGGCGCTGACAGTTACCGAACAGGGCGAAACGCCCGGCCTTGGCGCCCGCATCGAAGAGCCGGACTGGCAGGCGCTCTGGCCCGGCAAGGAGATCGCCGACCAGACTGGCAGGATCGAGATCAGGGTGGTGCGGGGCGAGGCCAGCGGCCCGCATCAGGTCGACGGCATTTCCGGCGCAACCCGGACCGGCAACGGCATTACCAACATGCTGCAGTTCTGGCTGGGTGAATATGGCTATGCACCGTTTCTGGACCGGCTTGAACGAGAGGGTCTGTAGATGTCGCTGCGCCACCATATCACCCGGCCACTGATCGAACAGAACCCGATCACCCTGCAGATCCTCGGGATCTGCTCGGCGCTTGCGGTCACCACGTCGCTGACGACGGCGCTGACCATGTCGGTCGCGCTGACCCTGGTGCTGTGCGGTTCCGCCGCGGTGATCAGCCTGATCCGCCATCACATTCCCGGCTCGATCCGGCTGATCGTGCAGATCACCATCATCGCCTCGATGGTGATCGTGATCGACGAATTCCTGCAGGCCTATGCGTTCCAGATCAGTCAGCGGCTGTCGATCTTCGTCGGACTGATCGTCACCAACTGCCTCGTCCTCGGTCGCGCCGAGGCGTTTGCCATGCGCAACCCGGTCCTGCCCTCGGTGCTGGACGGGCTCGGCAACGGGCTGGGCTACAGCCTGATCCTGCTGATCGTCGGTGCGATCCGCGAACTTCTTGGCGCAGGAACGCTGATGGGCCGGACGATCCTGACGACACAGGCCGAGGGCGGCTGGTTCCAGCCGCTGGACCTGATGCAGCTTGCGCCTTCGGCGTTCTTCATCATCGCGCTGCTGATCTGGGTGATCCGCACCGTCTGGACCAGACAGGTCGAGACAACCGAATATCCCTTGCGAACCGGCGCGGAAAGGCGGCAGCCATGAGCGAACTGTTCCTGCGCGCCGTCTTTGCCGACAATCTCGCGCTGTCGTTCTTTCTGGGCATCTGCACCTTTCTGGCGGTGTCCAAACGGGTCGAAACCGCCATCGGCCTCGGGCTGGCGGTGATCGTGGTCCAGACCATCACCGTGCCGGTGAACAACCTCATCTTCAACGGTCTGCTGCTGGATGGTGCCTGGGCCTGGGCCGGCCTGCCGGATGTCGACCTGACCTTCCTGAAGCTTGTCGCCTTCATCGGCGTGATCGCGGCGATGGTGCAGATCCTTGAAATGACACTGGATCGCTATGTGCCGGCGCTCTACCGCACGCTCGGCATCTTCCTGCCGCTGATCACGGTCAACTGCGCCATTCTCGGCGGCAGCCTGTTCATGGTCGAGCGCCGCTACGATTTTCCCGAAGCGCTGAGCTACGGGTTCGGCAGCGGCGTCGGCTGGGCGCTGGCGATCATCACCTTCGCCGCGATCCGCGAACGGCTGCGCTATTCCGATATTCCCGCGGGTCTGCAGGGACTGGGCAGCGCGTTCCTGGTCACCGGCCTGATGTCGCTCGGGTTCTCGGCCTTCGCGGGGGTCGGGCCATGACCGAGATCATCCTTGGCACCCTGCTGCTGACCGCCATCGTCCTGGTGCTGACGATCACCGTCATCGCGGCGCGCAGCGTGCTGGTGCCGTCGCGCCCGGTCGTCGTCACCGTGAACGAGGGCGAGACGATCGACGCCCGAACCGGTGACCGGTTGCTGGGCGTGCTGCAGAATGCCGGAATCCTGATCCCTTCGGCCTGCGCCGGCGCCGGTACCTGCGGCCTCTGCCGGGTCAAGGTGACCGCCGGTGGCCCCGAGGCGCTGCCCACGGAAACCGCGTTGCTGACGCGGGCGGAGTTGCGCGACGGGGTACATCTGTCCTGCCAGGTGGTGGTGCGCAACGAGATGGAAGTCGAGGTGCCGGCCGACATGCTGGGGGCCGAGCAATTCGATACCAAGGTACGCTCGGCCAGATTCCTGACACCGCTGATCCGCGAGATCGTGCTGGATCTGCCGGACGGCGTGCGCCCCGATATCATCGCGGGTTCGTTCGTTCAGATCACCGCGCCCGCGTTCAGCCTGTCCTATGCCGATCTGGCCGTCCCCGACACCCATCACGGCGACTGGGAAAAGTTGCGCGGCCTTTCGGTGACCAGCGATGCGCCGGTCATGCGCGCCTACTCGATCTCGAACCGGCCAGAGGATACCGCTGAGGGCCGCATCGTGCTCAACATCCGCCTGGCCCTGCCGCCGCCCGACCTGCCGAATGTACCGCCCGGCGTGGTGTCGTCGTGGCTCTTTGACGTGAACGAAGGTGACACGATCGTGGCGGCCGGGCCGTTCGGCACGTTCCGCGCCCAGCCGGGCGACCGCGAGATGGTGTTCATCGGCGGCGGTGTCGGCATGGCGCCGCTGCGTGCAATTATCTGGGAACAGCTGGAACGGGTCGGCACCTCGCGCAAGATCAGCTTCTGGTACGGAGCACGCAGCAAGGCAGAGCTGTTCTATGCCGACGAGTTCACCACGCTGGCTGCAAAGCACGACAATTTCACCTGGACGGTCGCCCTGTCTGACCCCGCACCGGAAGACGACTGGCAGGGGGCTGTCGGCTTCGTTCACAGCGTCGCCTGGGAAAACTACCTGCGCGACCATCCCGCACCGGAAGACTGCGAGTACTATCTGTGCGGCCCGCCATTGATGATTCGCGCCGTGCAGACGATGCTGGACGATGCCGGTGTCGACCCGGCGCAGGTCTACAACGATGATTTCGGAGTGTAGGATGCAACCGACCCGCAGACAGATCCTGATCGGCAGCGCCGCGGCGATGGTTTGCGGCTTGCGGCCGCTGGCCGCGCTGGCGGGCACCCACAGCATCGGCGGCCCGGCCTTCGCTAGCCACTGGCGCGTCACCCTCACCCAGAAAGACACGGCCAAGGCCGACCGGATCAGTGACGCCGTCACCGCAATCGTCGAAAGCGTCGATCGGGCGATGTCGCCATGGCGGGGTGACTCGGACCTTTCGCGGTTCAATGCCAGCCCGTCGACCGGCTGGTTTCCGGCTTCAACGGCGACCTGCACCGTCGTCGCCGAAAGCCTTGCCGTCGCCGACCTGACCGGCGGCGCCTTCGATCCGACCGTCGGACCGCTGGTTCGCCGGTTCGGCTTCGGACCGATCACCGGCGCGGCGGCGACGCCACGGGCGATCTCGGTTGCCCCGGCGGCGATCCGCAAGATCGCGCCGGGCCAGACCCTCGACCTTTGCGGCATTGCCAAGGGCTTCGCGCTCGACCGCATTGCCGAGCGGCTCGCCGGGATGGGGATCGACAACGCCCTGATCGACCTCGGGGGCGAGGTGCGCGCGCTTGGCGCGCATCCGGACGGGCGGGACTGGCAGGTGGGCATCGAGGTTCCGGGCATGCACCCTCTGGCGATCCAGCGGATCATCGCACCCGGCGGTCAAGCGGTCGCAACCTCGGGCCACGCCGCGCAGGGCCGTACCGGACGCGCCGCGCTCAGCCACATCATCGACCCGGCCACCGGTCGGCCCGCAGATCAGACCCTGGCCGCGGTGACCGTGCTGGCCGATACCGCGATGCGTGCCGATGCGCTGGCCACCGCCCTGACCGGGCTGGGCGCAAGCGGCGGCCCGGCGCTGGCCCGGCGCGCCGGCATCTCGGCGCTGTTCCTGATCCCCGCCCCGACCGGGCTTGCCGAGGTGATGACCGGCAGGTTCGCCGATCATCTGGTTGCATAAGGAGTCCCGAGCATGGGTACGTTCATCCTGACATTCGCCATCATCCTCCTGGCGATCTTCGGCCTCGCCCTGGGGGTGATCTTCGGGCGCCCGCCGATCAAGGGATCCTGCGGCGGCGTGTCGTGCATCAAGGGCGGGGATTGCGGCGCCTGCCGCGCACCGCCCCCCGAGCCGACGGATGCCGCGCCATGACCGACCGCCCCCGGATCAGCGACTACATGGCCCATGACCTCGTGACCCTGTCCCCCGGCATGGAGATCAACCGCGCGATGCACATCCTGCTGGACCGCAAGATCTCGGGCGCGCCGGTCGTCGATGGGCAGGGCGCGCTCATTGGCATCCTGTCGAAGAAGGACTGCCTGAAGGCCGCCCTCGACGCCAGCTACTACCGTGACTGGGGCGGAAATGTAGCGCGCTACATGTCGGGCGACGTCGTGACCCTGAATGCGGACATGGACCTCGTCGATGCCGCCAAGGCATTTCTTTCAAGCAACTTCCGCCGGTTTCCGGTGCTGCAGGATGGCCGGCTTGTCGGTCAGATCAGCCGTGCCGACATCTTGCGCGGACTTGCCGACCAGTGGGGTTAGTCGATGTTCAAGGATCGTATCGAGGCCGGAAAGCAGCTTGCCGAGCGGCTGACAGAGACGCTGCCGCAGTCGGCGGTCGTTCTGGCCCTGCCGCGCGGCGGCGTTCCCGTGGCCGCTGAAATCGCCCGGCGTCACGGGCTGCAGCTGGATCTGATGTTGGTCCGAAAGGTCGGCTTGCCGGCGCAACGGGAACTGGCCGTCGCCGCGATCGCCGGTGCTGACGGTTCCGAATTGACGGTGAACGAGGATGTCGCCGCCATGGCCGGTCTGAGCCAAGAGGAAATCCGCGATCTGGCGGAACCCGAGCGCGCCGAACTGCGGCGGCGGCGGACGGTGTACCTTGGCGACAGGAAGCCCGTTTCGCTGATCGGCAAGACCGCGATCCTTGTGGATGACGGCATCGCCACCGGCGCGACAACGCGCGCGGCGATCGCCGCCGCCCGGCAGGCGGGCGCACACCAGATCATCCTGGCCGTGCCGGTGGCTCCGTCAGAGGTGCTTGACCGGCTGCGACGCGAGGTCGACAAGATCGTCTGCCTTGAGACACCTGAACCGTTCCATGCCGTCGGCGCGCATTTTCGCGATTTCCCGCAGGTATCCGATGACGAAGTGACACGGACACTCGCCGCATTCGCGCCACCGGCCTGATGTCGGCCTGACCTCAGGCAAACCTTTCAGGCGATCGGTCAGGTCCAGAGTTCACGCAGCGATTTGCGCATGGAATTCGCCACCTGATCGAACTCGCCTTCGGAAACATGCCGACGCAAGAGGTCGAAGACCGCAGCGATGGCGCGCTCCTCTTCGTCCAGCGGATCATCGACGAAACGCGCCGAGACGCGGGCGATGAAATCCTTCTTCGCTCTTGGATGGGCCGGGGTTCGCGATGGCACCCAGCCATCGAAATAGATCCCGCGGATCAGCACGGGCAACTGCGCCGACAGATCGGCGGCCTCATCCACCGTCAGGAAATCGCGCACAGCGTGCAGGGTCTCGCGCAGCAGCAGGTAGGTCCTGCCCTTGTCGGGCCATTCAAGATCGTCACTCAGTTCATTGATCCATTCCGCAACGACCTGCGGCGCGTGATCGAGTGTGGCAATGCCGGTGATCTTCATGTGCTGACCTCTCGTCTGGTGATGGCATTGGATTGATCGCGGGTCGGCCCGGCATGCGCCATGCGCAAATCACAAGTCGAAAGCGGGTCCGATCGCAGTCTTGCCCTGACGACATCATCGCATCCCCGCCCCGCGCTCTTCATTGACCACGATCAATGCCCTGCGGCAGCAAACACCCTATTCGCGCCGGGAAACAGCCGAATGCCAATAGAATGATCGCGGGATCCGGCGCGAAGGGCGTCGACAGCCCGGCGGTAACCAATTCAGGTCTCCGAAACTGTCAACGATGATCCACCCGTACCCGAAGCCCCCGGCTGCAAGCTTGACCGGGATCAAGCCGGCGCGGCGCTGGTCCGATCGTGACCGCCGCGCAAGATCATGATCCCTGCCCGGCCTTCTCTGCCGCCGCCACATGCGCCTTCACGGTCAGGAAACTGTCCGGCGTGACCGAGATCGAGTCAATTCCCGCCGCCACCAGCAGCCGCGCGAATTCCGGGTCGTTGCTTGGGGCCTGGCCGCACAGGCCGACTTTCGAACCCGCCTCATGCGCTCTCCGGATCACCGTCTCTATCATCCACAGCACCGCCGGGTCGCGTTCGTTGAACAGCTCGGCCAACTCCTCGGAATCGCGGTCAACACCAAGTGTCAGCTGGGTCAGATCGTTCGACCCGATCGAGAACCCATCGAACCGCTCGGCGAAGTCCTTTGCCAGGATGACATTCGAGGGAATTTCGCACATCACGTAGACCTCGAGTCCGTTTTCGCCCCGCTGCAAGCCATTCCCGGCCATTTCGGCAAGGACGCGGTCGGCTTCTTCGGGCGACCGGCAGAACGGGATCATCACGACGACATTGTTGAACCCCATCTCGTCGCGCAGACGTCGGATCGCCTTGCATTCCAGCGCGAACCCCTCGCGATAGGCGTCCGAATAATACCGTGACGCCCCGCGAAACCCGATCATCGGGTTTTCCTCGTGCGGCTCGAACTGGTGCCCGCCCAGCAGCTCGGCATATTCATTGGTCTTGAAATCGCTCATCCGGACGATCGTGGGCAGCGGATACCAGGTCGCGGCGATGCGCGAGAGTCCCATTGCAAGCTTGTCGACAAAGTAGTCGGCCGGATCGGCATAGCCTCGGGTCAGTTTCCGGATCGCATCACGAGTCGCCTCGTCTTCCAGCTCGTCAAAGCGGGTCAGCGCGATCGGATGGACCTTGATCGCATTGTTGATCACGAATTCCATCCGCGCCAGCCCGACCCCGTCAACCGGCAATCGCCACCAGCGCGCCGCCGCCGCCGGATTGGCCAGGTTCAGCATCACCTTGGTGCGGGTCTTCGGCACTGTGTCCAGCACCACTTCGTCGACCTCGAACTCGCCGATACCGGCATAGACGACGCCGTGATCGCCCTCGGCGCAGGACACAGTGACCTCCTGCCTGTCATGCAGCACATGCGTCGCATTCTTGGTGCCCACGATCGCGGGAAGCCCCAGTTCGCGGCTGACGATGGCGGCATGAGAGGTGCGACCGCCGTGATCCGTTATGATCGCGGCCGCGCGCTTCATCACCGGAACCCAGTCCGGATCGGTGGTCGAGGTCACAAGGATCGAGCCATCGACGAAACGTTCGATGTCGGCGGCCGAGTCGAGCAGGCAGACCTCGCCCGTCGCCACGGCCTCGCCGACACTCAGCCCTTCGATGATCTTCGGGCCGACCGATGTCAGCCTGTAGGTTTTCAGCGACGTGGCCTCGGTCCGCGACATCACCGTTTCCGGGCGGGCCTGCACGATGAACATCTCGCCGGTTTCGCCGTCCTTGGCCCATTCCATGTCCATCGGCTGGCCGTAATGCTCTTCGATGGTGCAGGCGTCACGCGCCAGGTCAAGGATTTCCTTGTCCGTCAGAACGAACGCCTCCCGTTCGGCCTTCGAGGTCGGGACATTGCGGGTCGGGCCGCTGGCGGCGCTGGAATACACCATCTTCAGCTCTTTCGCGCCCAGCGATTTTTCCAGGATCGGCACCAGGTCGGCGGATTTCAGGAACGGCTTGTAGACCTGGTATTCGTCCGGGTCCACGGCTCCTTGAACCACGTTCTCGCCAAGACCCCATGCGGCGTTGATCAGAACGGTCTTGTCAAACCCGGATTCCGTGTCGATCGAGAACATCACCCCCGACCCGCCGATATCCGACCGCACCATCAACTGCACCCCGACCGACAACGCGACCTTTTCATGGTCGAAGCCCTTCAGCTTGCGGTAGGTGATCGCGCGGTCGGTGAACAGCGAAGCATAACAGCGCCGGCAGGCCGTCAGCAGCGCGTCCTCGCCGCGAATGTTCAGGAACGTCTCTTGCTGTCCGGCAAAGCTGGCATCCGGCAGGTCCTCGGCCGTGGCGCTGGAACGCACCGCGACCGACGGATCGGGGCGGTTCGCGCGGCGGCCGAGTTCGCGGTAGGCCGCACGGATATCCGCCTCGATCTTCTCGGGCCAGTGTCCGGCGACGATCGCGGCGCGAATAGCGGTCCCGGCGGCCTGCAACGTGATGCGTTCCCCGGCCAGCGCCTTCAGATGATCGGCGATGACGGTGGTCAGCTGGTTGGCTTGCAGAAAGTCCCGAAATGCATCCGCGGTCGTGGCAAATCCCGCCGGCACCTTGATCCCCTGTGCCGTCAGGGTGCGCGCCATTTCACCAAGCGAGGCGTTCTTGCCGCCGACAATCGCGACATCCCCGCGCGAGGAGTCTTCAAACCAGATCAGATTGCGGGCACCTTGGGGCATATCCATCTCCTGCGCGAGGGTTCGACAGGAAGCTTGAGCGATGCGCGGCGCCGACGCGTTGATCTGCATCAATGACCGGCGCCGCCGCGCCCACTATCCAGTCATTGGCAAGGTCGGCAACGGGACCATGGTGCCGAAAGGATATGGAAATGGGTATGACATCGCATCAGCTGGAAGAACTGGCCGACAAGATCGAAGCGGCGACAACGCTCGATCAGGATCTCGCCGATACCGCGGTCGTCGTGATCGGCACGTTCCTGCGCGATGCCGGCAAGCAGGAAACCGTGCGGGCCTCCGACCTGCTATCGACTGACGCGGTCATTCACCTGGTCGACGAGGCCGCCCCCGGCTGGTCGATCCGCCTGAAGGGCCGCGCGTTCGAACCCAACGGTCACTGGCGGTGCAGCCTGCGGTCCAACGAGGCGCGCGACGAGGATGAATTCATCGGCCACGCCAAGGGTCCTGATCTGTCCAATACGCTGCTGGCGGCCCTGCTGCGCATTCTCGCCTACCGCCAGCGAAAGTAGGGGCCTCGACGCGCCGCCCGGCGGTTGCCGATCGCGACTGGCGGCGGCGCTGTCAGTGTCAGTCCAGCAGCGCCTTCAGATGGCTGACCACGCTGCGCGCAAGCGCGCCCGGATCATAGCCGCCTTCCAGCATCGACAGGATCCGGCCCTGGCAATGGGTCCTGGCGATCGCCATCAATTCGCTGGTCAGCCAGGCAAAATCGGCCTCGGTCAGGTTGAGGTTCGACATGTCGTCAAGGACATGCGCGTCGAACCCCGCAGAGATGAACAGGAATTCCGGTTGAAACGCCTCCAGCGCCGGGAACCAGTGCTCGGCGACAGCCTTGCGGTAGGCGGCGCTGCCGGTATCGGCGGCCAGTGGCACGCCGATCAGGTTGGCGGTCCTCGCCTCGTGCCCGGTGAACGGATAGAACGGGTGCTGAAAACTGGAACAGAACAGAACCCGCGGTTCGTTCCGAAAGATGTCCTCGGTTCCATTGCCATGATGCACGTCGAAATCGACGATGGCGACCCGGCTCAGGCCGTGTTCCTGCAGCGCATGAGCGGCGGCCACGGCGATATTGTCGAACAGGCAGAAACCCATCGCCTTGTCGTGCTCGGCATGATGTCCGGGCGGACGGATCGCGCAAAAGACCGGGCAGGCTTCCTGCTTCATGATCAGGTCGACGCCCATGACCCCCGCCCCGGCCGCACGCAACGCCGCGTTCAGCGTTCCCGCCGACATCACCGTGTCGCCGTCGATCTCTACCGAACCCTCGGCAGGCGCCATGTCGAACACCCGCTGGACATAGGCCGGATCATGCACCCGTTCCAGCTGCGCCCGCGTCGCCAGCGGCGCATCATAGTGCCGGATCACGAATTCCAGACCCGAGCGGATGACTTGATCGTTGATCGCATTCAGCCGCGCCGCGGTATCGGGATGCCAGGGACCAGGATCATGGTCGAGGCAGTCGGGATGAGAGATCATCGCAAGCATGTCGGCCTCCGATCCGCAAGCCGGGCGCCGCTCAAAGCCGCCGCTCCACCTGAATGACATCCTTGTCATCGGGCGAGGGGCGGGCCGAGAATCCAAGATCTTTCATCAGATGAAGCATCTCCTTGTTGCTCGCCATGACGGCGCCCTCGATGACCGCAAGCCCGTGACCGCGGGCGGCGTCCATCAGCGCTTTCATCAGCCGGGTGCCGATGCCCTGACCCTGCAACTTGTCCGAAACCACGATCGCGAATTCGCAGCTTTTCTGGTCGGGGTTGATGTAATACCGCGCAACCCCCTGCTGCCGCTGTTTGCCATTTTCCCCGGTCAGCGCGATCAGCGCCATTTCGCGGGCATAGTCGATCTGGGTAAACCGGGCCAGCATCTCGGGCGACAATTCGTTGATCGCCCCCATGAAGCGGAATTTCTTCGCCTCGGGCGACAGATCGCGCACGAAGGCCTGTTCGCTTTCGGCATCTTCCGCGCGGATCGGCCGGATCGTCAGCGGCGTGCCGTCCGACAGGTGGCCCCGCTGTTCGAGGTGCCGGGGATAGGGGGCGATCGCCATGTGATCATGCGGGCCGCGTCGGGCATCCGGGCGGGCCACGCGGATCCGGGCATCGACCGCCATCACGCCATCCGGCCCGGCCAGCAGCGGGTTGATATCCAGCTCCTGCACCGCCGGCAATGCGCAGACCAGGTCCGAAACCCGCAAGAGCACACCGATCACCGCCTCGCGGTCAACGGCGGCGCGGTCGCGGAACGCCTCCAGCAGATGCGACACGCGGGTCCGGTTGATCAGCCGGCCGGCCAGAACCGCATTCAGCGGCGGCAGCGACACCGAACTGTCGCGCAGGATCTCGACCATCGTGCCGCCGGCGCCGAAAACGATGCTGGGTCCGAAGACCGGATCGCGGCTCACCCCGACCAGCAATTCGCGGGCATCGCGCACGTCTGCCATCCGCTCGACCGTCACGCCCGCGATCGTGGCCTCGGGGCGGGCCGCCTTGGCGGACTCGACGATATCGCGGTAGGCCAGTTTCGCGTCGGCGGCATTCATGATGTCGATGCGCACGCCGCCGACATCGGATTTGTGGGTGATCTGCGGAGAGTTGATCTTCATCGCGACCGGGAACCCGACGGTTTCCGCCGCGACAAGGGCCTTTGCCGCGCTGTCAGCCTCCAGCGCCATGTTCATCGGTATCCGGAAACTGCGCATAACCGCTTTCGATTCGATGTCCGACAACATGCTGCGCCCGTCGGCCAGGGCCGCATCGATGATCATCCGCGCACCGTCCACATCCGGCGGCTCGAACTCGGACAGCGGTCCGGGCGTCTCCAGTGCCAGCCGGCGGTTGCGGTGGTGCTGGGCAAGATAGGAAAACGCCTCGACCGCGCGTTCCGGGGTGGTGAAGTCCGGAATGCCTTCGCCGCTGAGCAGCTCGCGGGCCCGCGCGACCGAGCTTTCGCCCATCCAGCATGCCAGCACCGGCTTTCGCGCCTCTTTCGCGCCGGCTTCTATCACCGCCTTCGCCGCGTCCGTCGCCTCGGTCATCGCCTGCGGCGTCAGCATCACCAGAACGCCGTCGAAATTCTCGTCCGCCAGGCAGGCCGACACCGCGGCGCGGTACTGGTCGGGCGTGGCATCGCCGAGGATATCGATCGGGTTGGCCTTCGACCAGTACGGCGAAAGCACCTTGTCCAGCGCCCTGGTCGTCTTTTCCGACGGCGCGGCAAGGTCGATGTCCAGATCGCCTGCGCGGTCGGCCGCCAGAACCCCCGCGCCGCCGCCATTGGTGATGATCCCCAGCCGTTTGCCCTTGCTGCGCCGGTTCGTCGAAAGCATCTCGGCCGCGGCGAACAGCTGTCCGAACGTCTGGGCGCGCACCGCGCCACCGCGTTCCAGCGCCGCGTCGAACACCGCGTCCGATCCAAGCAGCGCGCCGGTATGGGTGCGGGCGGCTTCAGAGCTTTTGGCATGGCGTCCGGATTTCAGCACGATCACCGGCTTGATCCGCGACGCGGCCCGCAGCGCGCTGATGAACGACCGCGCCGAATTGACGCCTTCGACGTAAAGCAGGATCGCGTCGGTCTTGGGATCGCTCGCCAGAAACTCGATGATGTCGCCGAACCCGAGATCGGCGGAATTGCCAAGTGACACGATCGCCGAGAAGCCAAGATGGTTCGGACCGGCCCAGTCCGAGATCGCCGAACAGAGCGCGCCGGACTGCGAGATCAGCGCCAGTCGTCCCTTTGGCGTATCGGACTTCAGGAACGTGGCGTTCATCCCCAGCCAGGGCCGCACCAGCCCGACGCAGTTCGGACCGAGCAGCCGGACGTCGTAGCGCCGCGCGTCTTCCAGCAGCTCTTCGCCCAAGGCCTTTCCATCGGCGCCCGCCTCTCCGAAACCGGCGGACAGGACGATCGCATGCCGGGTCCCGGCCTCGCCGCATTGCCGGATGATCTCGGGCACCGTCGCCGCGGGCGTCGCGATCACCGCAAGGTCGATCTCCTGCTCCACATCCTCGATCGACGCGTAGCAGGTCTTGCCACTGACCGTCCGGTGCCTGGGGTTGATCGGAATGATCGGCCCCTCGAAACCGCCCTTCAGCAGATTGGCGAACACCCGCGACCCAACGCCGCCGCCAGACGCACTGGCCCCGAAAACAGCGATGGAGGTCGGATTGAAAAGCTGGTCGAGCGGCGCTTTCCCCATGAAGTTCTGTCCTTTCCAAGACCGCGTCCGTTCAGCCGGACGGCTACGGCCTTGCCGTCGCGGCTGTCGTTGCCGGCGTTCCGTCCAGCGGCACTCTGGACGGCACGGGCGGCATTCACATTGACTGAAATCAAACCCGTCGCCCGTGCGTGGCGCCAGCCGCAGACCGGTCCGCGACATGAACGGGTTACACGCCCGCATCCCGGATGGCAAAGGGTCGCAGTTGATCGGTGATAATGTCACAGCCCGCAGGCGATGAAACACCTATCTTGTAGCCACAAGGTGGTGGCTGGCAGAGGCGTGGCGGAAGATGAACATCAATCGAAGACAACTCCTTGCGATGGCCGCGGCGGGCGGTATCGGGGCAAGCATTCTTCCCCGCTCCGGTCAGGCACAGACCGTTGTCAGCAGCAGGGCCAGGATCGTCATCATCGGCGCCGGCGCGGCGGGCACGGCAATCGCCAATCGCCTCGTGCGTCGGATTGACGGGGCGCAGATCACCATCCTCGACCGGCGCCAGAACCACATCTACCAGCCCGGCCTGTCGCTGGTCGCAACCGGCCTCAAGCCCGCCGATTACGTGCTGACCCAAACCGCCGAGTGGCTGCCGGCCGGTGTCAGCCTGGTCGCCGAGGACGCGGCGGCCGTCGATCCCGAAAGCAGGACCGTTTCGACCACCGGCGGACAGACCTTCGCCTACGATTTCCTGATCATCGCGCCGGGGCTGGTGCTGGATCACGATGCGATCGAAGGCTTCTCGCTCGATCTTGTCGGGCAGAAGGGCATCGGCGCGCTCTATGCCGGTCCGGACCATGCGGCAAAGACCTGGCAGGCGGCGGCGCAATTCGTCGAAACCGGCGGGACCGGCCTTTTCACCCGCCCGGCGACCGAGATGAAATGCGCCGGCGCGCCGCTGAAACACACGTTTCTGATCGACGACATCGCCCGCCGGGCCGGAAATGTCGGCCGCATGAACATGATCTACGCATCGAACAACGACAGCCTGTTCGGCGTGCCGATCGTGTCCGAAAAGGTGCGGATGCTGTTTGGCGATCGCGGCATCACGCCGGTCTACAGCCACGTCCTGAAGGCAGTCGACGCCGACGCGAAACGCGCGACCTTCGCGACACCGACCGGGGACCGGCAGATCGAATACGACTATCTCCATGTGATCCCGCCGCAGCGGGCCCCGGAATTCGTCCGCCAGTCCGGTCTCAGCTGGGCCGACAAGTGGACCGATCAGGGCTGGGCAGAGGTCGACCAGCAGACCCTGCGGCACCGCCGCTACCCCGACATTTTCGCCCTGGGCGACGTGGCGGGCGTGCCCAAGGGCAAGACCGCCGCCAGCGTCAAGTGGCAGGTGCCGGTGGTCGAGGATCACCTGGTCGCCGCCATCGAGGGCCGCGCGGGAACCGAGGTCTACACCGGCTACACGTCCTGCCCGCTGATCACCCGCATCGGCCGCGCCATGCTGATCGAATTCGACTACAACAATGACCTGACCCCGTCCTTCCCCGGCATCATCGCCCCGCTGGAGGAGTTGTGGATAAGCTGGCTGATGAAGGAAGTCGCGCTCAAGGCGACCTACAACGCCATGCTGCGCGGCCGGGCCTGAGGAGACCAAGAGATGAAAGACCTGACCTTCGGCACCCTCATCGCCGTATTCGAGGAAATCTTCGGCCGCACGCTCTTCTGGGCGATGGTGGCGGCCGCGGCCCTGATCACGATCGCCTATCTCTGGGTGCTGATCCGCGACCGCGCGGTCAGCTGGCACAAGTTTCTTCTGGCGCAGATCTCGATGCCGGTCGGGGCGGTGGCCGCGATTCTGTTCGTGCTGGCGGTGACCGATTCGGGGCTAGGCGACATGGGCGGGCCGATCGACGTGATCGTTCTTCTGGCCGTAGCACTGGCGGGCGCCGTGGGAATGGCTATTCTGGTCTATACCGTTCAGTCGCTGATCACCGGCAAACAACCGCCCCGTGGCGGCCCACAGCTGAAACGATAGTCACCAGAGGGAATGATGGCCCGCAAATCGAAAACCGGCACCGCCAAGAAACCCGACACCGTGACGCCTCTGCGTCCGGTCGAAAAACCGGCAGCGCCGCCGGCAGCGGCCTACGATGATTTCGATGCCGACGCCGCCGGCCAGCTTGCCGAACTGGTCGACCGGACGGCGCATGCGGCGATGGCGCGCCTGAGTTTCGGTCTGTCCCCGGCCGCGCTTGCGGTGGCCTGGGCTGACTGGGCGGCGCACCTCGCCGTCTCTCCGGGCAAGCAGATGCATCTGCTGGAAAAGGCCTGGCGCAAGCAATCGCGGCTTTGGCAATATGCGATGCGCTGCGCCCTCACGCAGGACGGATCGCCGGAACCCTGCATCGAGCCGCTGGTTCAGGACAAGAGGTTTCGCGGCGACGCCTGGCAAAAGCCGCCCTACAACCTGATCTACCAGAACTTCCTGCTGACCCAGCAATGGTGGCACAATGCGACCACGGGCATCAGCGGCGTCACCCCGCAGCATGAACACGCGGTCTCGTTCGCCGCCCGGCAATATCTGGATGTCTTCGCGCCATCGAACCACCTCGCGACCAATCCCGAACTGGCCGAGCGCACCGTGAGCGAAGGCGGCGCCAATCTGGTGCGCGGGTTCCAGACCTTCATCGACGACTGGCAGCGGCTGGTGGCCAATCGTCCGCCCGCGGGGACCGAGGCGTTCCGGGTGGGCGATAATGTCGCCACCGCCGAAGGACAGGTGGTCCATCGCAACCGCCTGATGGAGCTGATCCAGTACGCGCCGACCACCGACAAGGTCCGCCCGGAACCGATCCTGATCGTCCCCGCCTGGATCATGAAATACTATATTCTCGACCTCAGCGCGCAGAATTCGCTGGTGCGCTGGCTGACCGCGCAGGGTTACACCGTGTTCATGGTGTCATGGAGAAATCCCGACAGCAGCGATCGCGACATGGGAATGGAAGAATATCGCAAACTCGGCGTGATGCAGGCGCTGGACGCGGTCCAGTCGATCACCGGGTCGGACCGGATCCATGCGACGGGCTACTGCCTTGGCGGCACCCTGCTGCAGATCGCCGCCGCCGCGATGGCCCGCGACGGCGATGACCGGATCGCCTCGATCTCGCTTCTGGCGGCACAGGCGGACTTTACCGAGGCCGGCGAACTGCTGCTGTTCATCAATGAAAGCGAGGTCGCCTTTCTCGAGGACATGATGTGGGCCAAGGGCTACCTCGACTCGGCGCAGATGGCGGGGGCATTCCGGATCCTGCGCTCGAACGACCTGATCTGGTCGAAGATCCTGCACGATTACCTGATGGGCGACCGGGCGCCGATGATCGACCTGATGGCCTGGAATGCCGACGCCACCCGCATGCCCTACAGGATGCATTCGGAATACCTGCGCAAGCTGTTCCTGGAAAACCAGTTGGCCACCGGCAAGTTCGAGGCGGGCAACCGCCCGGTCGCCCTGACCGACATCGACGCGCCGATTTTTGCCGTCGGCACCGAAACCGATCATGTGGCGCCCTGGCGGTCCGCCTACAAGGTGCACATCCTGACGGATTGCGATGTGACGTTCGTTCTGACCAGCGGCGGCCACAATGCCGGCATCGTATCCGAACCCGGCCACCCGCGCCGCCACTACCGCATCAGGCAAACCCGCCACGGCGAAACCTATGCCGACCCCGACACATGGCTCGAGCGGGCAGCGCTGGAAGAGGGCTCGTGGTGGCCTGAATGGGGCGGCTGGCTGGACAGCCGCAGCGGCGACCCGGTCGCGCCGCCGCCGATGGGCAATTCGGCCTATCCGCCGCTCTGCGCCGCACCGGGCGGCTACGTCCTGCAAAAATAGGGCCGGCCCTGCAACGGGATTCCGGCTGGCGGCACGGCGGGATGCGCTGTCAGACCAGCCGGGGACCGACCGCGCCCCGGGCAATCGCCGTGCCGCAGCCTGAATAAATCCGAACCCCCGCCGGGCTTTATTTACCGGGGTTAATTTCCTTGCCCCGAAACAGGTCTATCCACAACGCCAGCGGCTTCGAAAGCTGGAGCGTCGGAGGATGAACGTGCAGGACATCATGCAAGTGAAGATCACCACGATCTCGCCCGACACCTCGGTTCGCGCGGCCGCGGCGCTGATGCAGGCGCTGGATGTCGGCATCTTGCCGGTCTGCGAAGACGGTCGGCCCATCGGCGTCGTCACCGACCGCGATATCGTCATCCGCCTGATCCCCAAGGCCGGGCTCGACGCCGACCTTCCGGTCAGCCGGATCATGTCGCAGCCGGTGCTGACCTGCCGCGCCGATGACTGCATCCGGACCGTCGCGGCGATCATGGGCGACCGGCAGGTGCGCCGCCTGATCGCTCTGGACGATGACGGCCGGATCGTCGGCATCGTGTCGGTCGGCGATATCGCGCGCGACGCGGACGAGGCGCTCGCCGGCGAGATTCTGGGCGAGGTGGTCGAGTTCCGCTGATGCGCCCCGCGCGGTCAGTCCGGCAGCGTCGGCACGATCTCGGCCCGCAAGGCGTCCAGATCGATGTCCGCCATATCGCAGAGCGCCCCGATATCGACGATCTCGATATCGATATGGTCGGCGCTGGTGATCACCCGGTTGCGCTCGAAGCGGCGCAATGTGCGGCAGACGTGAACATTCGACAGCCCGGTAAACTGCCCCAGTTGCCGCTGGTTCATCGGCAGATGGAACTTCTGCCCGTCGGTCCTGCCGACGGCTTCAAGGCGCACGAAAAGCTCCAGCAGGGCAAAGGAAATCCGCATTTCGGCGCTGCCCTGACCGATCCGCAACAGCGACTCGCTCATCCGGGCCTGACGGATCGCCACGGACGAGACCAGATGACTGCGCAGCCTGGCCGCCGCGGGCTCGGGTCCGTTGATCATTTCCTCGCCGAAGGCGATGTAGCGCACGTCGCTCAGCGCCTCGGCACTGAAGGGCGCCGCCGACGCGCCGCTTGAGGACATCAGGATGGCATCGCCGGGCAGCAAGAGGTCGACGAATTGCGTCTGCCCGTCATAAAGCGCCTTTGACAGGCCGATCCAGCCATCGAGCAGCAGCAGGAAGTGGCTGACGTGGTCGCCCTCATGCGCGATGACGCTGCTGCGGTTCGCGCGCTGTTCGGTGATCTGGGGGCGAAGCTCCAGCAACATGCGCTGGGCCAGCGTCAATCCACTGGCTTTTCGTACTCTCCCACCGCCGCCGTTCATACCGGCGGAACCATAACTGATCATCTGCCCATCCCCCATCGATATCGACGCCAAGCCGAAACCGGGGACCAGCCCAAGCCAGTGGCGAATCGGTTACAACATGAGCACCTTCGCCACCGCCCCGTCATTGCGCTCTGTCAAGCCGGGCCGGGTGCGGCGATGAAGCCCGCCTAGCGTTCGGCCTTGTCCTTGCCGGCAATGTGGTCCTGCGCCACCGGGCCGCGATAGGCCTGGGTCAGTTCGGCCGGCACCTCGGACCCGTCCTTCAGGAACGGCAGGATGCCGCGCCGCGCCGACTGGCCCCGCATCGCCTCGATCTCGGCATCCGAGCGCGTCACGCGCTGCGCCAGACGCCGCGACCATCGCGCAAGACAGTCGTAAAGCCGGTCGATCTCGGCCGCGTGGTCGCCGGTCTTGGCAAGATCATCAAATTCGTCGGGATCGTCCGCCAGGTCGAACAGCATCGGTCGAAAGCCGCCTTCGGCATGGATCAGCTTGTGACGCCCGTCGAACACCATGAACAGCCGCGCGTCGCGGATGCCGACGCCCACCACATCGCGCATCGGCGTCATCGAATAATCGTATTCGCTGATCACGAAGTCGCGCCAGGCTGGACGCTCGCCGTGCAGCCAGGGAACCAGACTGCGGCCTTCCAGAATGTGATCGGGCACGGCTCCGCCGGCCGCCTCGACGAATGTCGCGGCAAGGTCGATCGACTCGACCAGCGCATCGCAGGTGGTTCCGCGGGTGGCGTCGGCCTTTGCCCGCGGGTCATGGATGATCAACGGAATCTTCACCGATTGCTGGTGGAACAGATCCTTCTCGCCCAGCCAGTGATCGCCAAGGTAATCCCCGTGATCCGAGGTCAGCACGATCATCGTGTCGGCCAGTCGCCCGGTCGCCTCCAGATGGTCCAGCAGCCGCCTAAGCTGGTCGTCGCATTGCCTGATCAGGCCCATATAGGCCGGGATCACCTTCTGCCGGACCTCTTCCTGCTGAAACGCCGCCGCGACCTTGTTGCCCATGAACGCCTTGTAGACCGGGTGCGGATCGTCACGCTCGACCTCCGCCCGAAGCGCCGGCGGCACCTGGTCGCGGCCATAGAGCGCATGGTAGGGCGCCGGCACGATATAGGGCCAATGCGGCTTGATATAGCTCAGATGGGCGCACCACGGCGCCCGCGCCTGGTCGATAAAGTCGATCGCCCGAGAGGTCAGCCACGGGGTCTCGCTGTCCTGCTCGCGGATATTCGCGGGCTTGTCGGCATTGTCGAACATCCAGCCGCTGGCCTTCTGGCCACCCTCGATCCCCGCATTGGCGAAGTCCGCCCACGGATTCTCGCCGCCATAGCCGCGCGCCTTCAGATACTCGTTATAGGGCGAGCGCCCGGAGTCGTAGAACCCGTCCGGCCCCTGCCCCCAAAGGCAGTCATCACGCACCCAGACATCGAAGCCACATTCCGATTGCCGCGCGCCGATGATGCTGTCGGGGGCAAGGCCCAGTCGTTCCATGCCCGCCGCATCCGCCTTCATGTGGGTCTTGCCGATCAGCCAGCACTCCGTCCCGAGCGCGCGCAGGTGGTCGCCAAGCGTGACCTCGCCCACCCGCAGAGGAATGCCGTTCCACTGCGCCCCGTGCGACGAGACATAGCGGCCGGTGTAAAAGCTCATCCGGCTGGCGCCGCAGATCGGCGATTGCACATGGGCGTTGGTGAACCGAACCCCCATCCGGGCGACGCGGTCGAAATTCGGCGTTTCAAGAAACGGATGACCGGCGCAGCCAAGATAATCGAAACGCAACTGGTCATACATCACGAAGAGGATGTTCATTGCCGCTGGTCCCTCCCGGTCGCGCCATCCGCGCTGCCGCGACGCTAGCAAAGTGTCGGCGGCAGAAGCAACCGATCAGCGGTTCGACCCGCCACAAACGAACTCTCCGGACGCAAGCGCCCGGAGAGTTTTTGGAACCAGCCGAGGGGCGGCGATCAGCCCTTGGCGAATTCCGGATAGGCCTCCATCCCCAGCTCGGCAGTGTCCAGGCCGTTGATCTCGTCCTCTTCGCTGACGCGGATGCCCATCGTCGCTTTCAGGATCATCCAGACCGCGGCCGAGGTGACGAAGACGAACGCGCCGACGATCAGGATCGAGGCGATCTGGCCGTAAAGCGTGGCGTCCGGATTGGTCAGCACCACCGCAAACGTGCCCCAGATGCCGCAGACCAGATGCACCGGGATCGCGCCGACCACGTCGTCGATCTTCAGCTTGTCAAGGAACGGCACCGCGAAGACCACCAGCACGCCACCGACAGCGCCGATCAGCGTTGCCGCGCCCAGGCTGGGGGTCAGCGGTTCAGCGGTGATCGACACCAGGCCGGCAAGCGCACCGTTCAGCACCATCGTCAGGTCAGGCTTCTTGTACATCAGCTGCGTCGTGATCAGCGCGGCCAATGCGCCCCCGGCGGCGGCGGTATTGGTGTTGGCGAAGATCCGGCTGATATCGGCGATGTTTCCGGCGGTATCCATGTACAGCTGCGATCCGCCGTTGAAACCGAACCAGCCCATCCACAGGATGAACGTGCCCAGCGTGGCCAGCGGCAGGTTGGCGCCCGGCATCGGGTTGACGCGCCCGTCCTTGTACTTGCCCAGACGCGGCCCGAGGATCAATGCGCCGGCAAGCGCCGCCCAGCCACCGACCGAATGCACCACCGTCGAGCCGGCGAAATCGAGAAAGCCCAGATTGGCATCCAGAAACCCGCCGCCCCATTTCCATGACGCCTGGATCGGATAGATCAGGCCGGTCAGCGCCGCGGTGAAGATCAGGAAGGGCCACAGCTTGATCCGCTCTGCCAGCGTGCCCGATACGATCGAGGCGGTCGTGGCGCAGAACATCAGCTGAAAGTAGAAATCCGACCCGACCGAGGCATAGGTGAGGTCGGTCTCGGTCTCGGCCAGTCCCACGGGTTCCATCGCGGCGAAACCGAACGCGCCCAGCCAGCCGGGGATCGACCAGCCGTCACCGGGATACATCAGGTTGTAGCCGACAAGGTAGTACATGATCGCCGCCAGCGAGAACAGCGAGACGTTCTTCATCAATTGCATCGTCGTGTTCTTCTGCCGGACAAGGCCGGCCTCCAGCATGGTAAAGCCGGCCGCCATCCACATCACCAGAAAGCCGGTGACGAGGAACATGAAGCTGGTGAGGATATAGCCGATTTCCTCGTTCGGCGGGGTCACGTCGGCCTCTTGGCTGATGCCCATCGTCGGCAGCGCGATCAGCGCCAAAGCGGGCAGTATCTTGGTCAGTCTCATTCCGCGGTTCCTTCTCTGCTCAAAGCGCATTGTCGTTTGTCTCTCCGGTGCGGACGCGCAGCGCGCTTTCCACATCGAGGACGAATATCTTGCCATCGCCGATCTTGTCGGTTCGTGCCTTGCTGGCGATTGTCTCGACGACCTGATCGGCCAGCGCATCGGTCACCACGAGTTCCAGCTTGACCTTCGGCACGTAGTTCACGGCGTATTCCGCGCCGCGATAGATCTCGGTATGGCCAGACTGAGAGCCGAAGCCCTTGACCTCGGTCACCATCATGCCGCGTACGCCGATGCCGGTCAGCGCCTCGCGGACCTCTTCCAGTTTGAACGGCTTGATTGCAGCGATTATCAACTTCACGTGTGTCCCCTCCATGTCGCGGGTGCTTGCAGCCAGCAAGAAACCGCTGCACCGCAGCATTTGACAGGGTTCATGGCGGGATTTCGGGCCGCGAATGCCCCAAAATGCACATTTTTTACACAATTTATGCAGCTTGCCTAAAAATTAGGCGTATCATTAATGTGTCAGTGCGGCGGGAAGGCGCTCCACAATTCCCGGCGGGCGGGATAGTCTGGGAAAAACCAAGAGGCAGCGGAACCCGAACGATGAGTGGAAGTGGAAAGAAACGACCGTCGCTGGTCGCCGAGCGGCGATACCAGAAGACGGCCACGCCCGCCAAGAAGCCGGCGGCGAAGACCTCGCGCGCGCGGCGACCTGCACGGCGGCCTGCGCGGCGGCGCGGCAACATCTTTTCGCGGATCTTCTTTGGCCTCTTCGGCTGGATCTTCCGGCTGATCTGGAAGATCACTCTGCGCGGCGGCGTCGTCACCGGGCTGATCCTGGCACTGGCGGTCGGCTATTTCTACGCCACGCTGCCCCCCGTCGGCGATCTTCTGGACGCGCGGGCGCGCGGGTCGGTGACGCTTCTGGACCGGGACGGCCAGGTCTTCGCCTGGCGCGGCGAACAGTTCGGCGGACAGATCACCGCCGAGACGGTTTCGGAAGATCTTCGCGATGCCGTCGTCGCCACCGAGGACAAGCGCTTCTACCGGCATTTCGGACTGTCGCCGCGCGGCGTCGCCGGTGCGGTGCGGATCAACCTGCGCGAGGGGCGCGGCCCGTTGTCGGGCAATGGCGGATCGACCATCACCCAGCAGACGGCGAAACTGCTCTGTATCGGCGTGCCCTACGATCTTAAGGTCTGGAAGACCGAAGCCGAGTACGAGGCCGACTGCCGCACCGGGTCGGTCTGGCGCAAGGTCAAGGAAGCCGTCTACGCGATGGCGATGGAGGTCAAGTACACCAAGAACGAGATCCTGACGATCTACCTCAACCGCGCCTATCTGGGCGCCGGGTCGCGCGGCTTCGAGGCCGCCAGCCAGCGCTATTTCGGCAAATCCGCGGCCGAGGTCGGCCCCGCCGAGGCGGCGATGCTGGCCGGGCTGCTCACCGCGCCCTCGCGCTACGCGCCGACGGCGAATTTGCAGCGCAGCCAGGATCGGGCAAGGGTGATCGTCGGGCTGATGGAGGATCAGGGCTACCTGAGCAGCGACGAGGCCGAGCAGGCGCGGCGCAACCCCGCGCAACTGTCGCAGGCCGCCGAGGCGCGGGCAGGCGGCTATTTCGCCGACTGGGTGATGGATAGCGGCCCGAACTTCCTCACCAACGACACCACCGAAGACGTCATCCTGCGGACCACCTTCGATCCGCGCATCCAGCAGGCCGCCGAAGACGCGCTGCAGACGATCTTCGACACCAAGGTCAAGGAAGGATCAGAGGCGCAGGCCGCGGTCGTGGTGATGTCTGCGGACGGCGCGGTGCGCGCCATGGTCGGCGGGCGCAAGTTCAGGGGCGTGGCGGGTCAGTTCAACCGGGCGATCCAGGCCAAGCGGCAGACCGGCTCGGCGTTCAAGCCGTTCGTCTATGCCGCCGCGCTGGACCTTGGCTACGGCTATGATGCCACGGTGATCGACGAACCGATCACCATCATCATTCCCGGCTCGGGTCCGTGGTCACCGACCAACTACGACAACCGGTTTCATGGCCGGGTCACGCTGACCGAGGCGCTGAAGCAATCCTACAACATCCCCGCCGTGCAGATCGCGCAGTTCGTCGGCCTCGACAACGTCCGCACCATCGCCGAGGATTTCGGCATCAAGAGCGATCTGGCCCTGGGGCCGGCGCTGGCGCTTGGCGCATCGGAATCGACCCTGATCGAGATGACCGGGGCCTATGCCGGGATCCTGAACGGCGGATCAAGCGTCACCCCCTACGGCATGACAGAGCTTCGCCTGCAGGGCGACAACTCTGTCATCATGGGGCAAGAGGGCGGCATGGGAGAGCGGGTGATCACCCCGCAAGCCGCAGAGCAGCTGATCTACATGATGAACCAGGTCGTCAATGGCGGCACCGGCGCGCGCGCCCGGCTGGACGACCGCGAAGCGGCGGGCAAGACCGGCACCACGCAGGCGGCGCGCGATGCCTGGTTCCTCGGCTTCACCGCCGACTACGTTGCCGGCGTCTGGATGGGGTATGACGACAACAGACCGCTCTCCGGCGTCACCGGCGGCGGGCTGCCCGCCGAGATCTGGCGCGAGGTGATGGTCGGCGTCCATCAGGGCCTTCCCGCCACGCCGCTGCCGATGATGCGCCCGGCTGCCGCGCCGCAGGTGCAGGTCACGGAAGAATGGCAAAAGCGCGAAGAGCGCGGCAACAACCGCCAGAAACAGCCCAACCGGAACAAGCAGCGCAACGACAATGATGCAGAGCAGATCCTGCTGAACGTGCTGGGGGCGCTCCTCGGCCGGAACTGACGCCCCCGGTCACCGCCGCGACGCATCACATATCGTGATGCTGCGCGTTTGATATATTCATTTTACTCATCATGCGCCCCGCTGTAGAAAGCCCTCATCCCTGAATGTTCAACACAGATGATGGAGCGAAAGATGAGTTCAGATTTCTGCATGGATGCTGCGGCAGAGTCCCGCCGCTACGGCACCCGGACGGTCCTGCGTGCGGCCCTTCTGGTTCTTCTCGGCCTTGTCGCCAGCTACGGCCTTGGCCGGATCTCCGGCCCGACCGCGCTGTCGGGTCCCGCCGCCGACAGCACCGCTGCGCCGATGCCGCTGGAGGACTGGCACGGCAATGTCCGGCGTTCGGCGGGCGGCTGGTAGGGTCCCCGCAACCGGCATCGCGACACCCAAGGGGCCAACGGTCATTCCGATCCGTTGGCCCGATCCGTCTTGCGGACCGCCGCCGCTATCCCGCCCGTTTCAGATCCGCGATCAGGGCGTCGATATCGCCCCGCCGGCGGTCGAGCATCGACCCGATCTCGGTCCGTTCGGCCTTGATCAGGCTGATCCCCTCGATCTTCATGTCGATGAAGCGGCCATTGCTGTCGGCGACAACGAAGACGACCTCGAACGGGGCCTCGCCCGCAAGGTAGGCGGTGGTGGAGACCTCGTAAAAGGACTTCACCGCGCGGGTGTTGTTGACCTCCAGCCGGCCGCCGATGAATTCGCGAAACCGGCGCCCGTATTTGCGCGCCATGTAGCCCTGGAACGCCTCGGCGAACGCGGCGCGCTGCGCTGGCGTGGCGCGGCGGTTGTCTGGGCCAAGGACCAGCTGGGCGATCCGCGGCACATCCGCATACCGCGCGAAAAGCCGCTCGAAATCGCCGAACATCGCGGCCTGCGACCGGCCGCTGTTGATGATCGTGGTGATCTCGGAAACGACGCGGGTGATCAGCGTATTGGCCTCCCCCGCGCTGTAGGCAAGCGCGGATCCGGGCAGCGCCGAGGCCGCCCCGATGGCCGCCAGCCCGGACAATACAAAACGGCGATTTTGCATGTTATTCAAATGTTTCCTCATAAATATCATATAGGTCCTCGTCATCCTGCTCCAAGTCGCCTGACAATTGGAAGCGGCGATTTTCCAGGTACACAAGACGCGCCTGCGCGTAGCTGTCGGCGCTGTCGTAAAGCACCGAATCGAGCGTTCCGCCGAACCGGTAGCGGTCGCCAAGCCGGGCGGCCACGCCAGAGGCGGGCAAGGCGTAGCGCTCGGGCTTGCGCACGATATAGCTGAGCGGGTTGAGGAAGATATCGACCCCCCGGCCCACGGCGTCGCGCTGCGTCGACGGCCCCAGCGACGGCAGTTCCAGATAGGCGCCCTCGCCAACGCCCCAGACATGCAGGGTCTCGCCGAAATCGGTTTCGCGCGCAGTCAGCCCGATCGCGGTGCCCGGATCCAGCACGCCGCCAAGGCCGATGGTCGTGTTGACCATGAAGCGCACCGTGTTGTGGATCGCATCGTCCAGCCGAAATTGCAGGATGTTGTTCACCACATCACCGGGCAGCGACAGATTGTCGGCGAAATTGCTGACGCCGATGCGGACCGGTTCGGGCACCGACTCGCCATAGGCATAGGCGACCGGGCGCAGCACCTTGCGGTCGATGTTTCGGTTGCTCTCGTGGATCTTGCGGTTCGTCACCTCGTAGGGATCATGGATGCCGCTGGCGACTTCGGGTGTCGCACAGGCCGCAAGCAACAGGCAGCCCAGAACGGCCAGCTTTGTGGAAACACCATGACCAGGCAACATCTTCCCCCCCAGGGACACCAAATTGATTTCCAGCCTTTTTCACATGTTTGACCGACGCATGGAACCGGTTTGTTGACCGTAGACCGGGTTCCTTCACCGGCCATGCACGTCATGCGGAAATAGCGGTTTTCTTGTCCGGTCAAGCCCGGTACCGTCCCGATGACCACAGCGACTGGAGGACTGACGATGAGCGGACGGTATGAAGCGAAGCTGGCGGAACTGGGCGTCACCCTGCCCGACGCCCCGGCCCCGGCGGCCAACTACGTTGCCTTCGTCAAGGTCGGCGACCTGGTGCATGTCTCGGGCCAGATATCGGCCGGGCCGGACGGGCTGATCAAGGGCCGGCTCGGCGACGGGATGAGCGTCGAGGACGGGGCCGAGGCGGCAAAGGTCTGCGCGATCAACCTGCTGGCGCAGGTCAAGGCCGCCTGCGAGGGCGACCTGGACCGGCTGGTACGCGTGGTGAAGCTGGGCGGGTTCGTGAACTCGGCTCCCGATTTCACCGACCAGCCCAAGGTGATCAACGGCGCCTCGGATTTCCTTGCGGCGGCGCTGGGCGATGCCGGCAAACATGCCCGCGCCGCGGTGGGCGTCGCCGCCCTGCCGCTGGGCGTCGCGGTCGAGATCGAAGGGATCTTTCAGGTCCGATGACCCCATTACCCACGGCGTTTCGTACGGTCCCCCTGGCGCACCGCGCCTTGCACGACCGGGCTGCCCGCCGGCCCGAGAACTCGCGCGCCGCGGTCCGCGCGGCAATCGCGGCGGGCTACGGCATCGAGCTTGATGTGCAGCTGTCGTCGGACGGGCAGGCGATGGTGTTCCACGACTACGACCTCGATCGCCTGACCGGCCAGACCGGCCCGGTCCGGAACCATGGCGCCGCCGCCCTCGGCCGGATCGCGCTGCAAGGCGGCGAAGAGGCGATCCCGACGCTGCCCGAAGTGTTGCAGATCGTCGACGGCCAGGTGCCGCTGCTGATCGAGATCAAGGATCAGGACGGCGCGCTGGGGCCGGATGTCGGGCAACTGGAACACGCGACGGTCACCGCGCTGACCGGCTATGCCGGGCCGGTGGCCGTGATGTCCTTCAACCCGCATTCGGTGGCGCGGTGCGTCGAATTCGCACCTGGCCTGCCCTGCGGCCTGACGACCTGCGATTTCGCGCCGCAGGACTGGAAACCGGTCCCGCCAAGGGTTCTCGACCATCTGCGCGCGATCCCGGATTACGACCGGATCGGCGCCAGCTTCATCTCGCACCAGCACGATGACCTGAACCGGCCCCGCGTGGCGCAGATCAAGGCGGCCGGCGGCGCGATCCTGTGCTGGACCATCCGCTCGCCCCAGGCCGAGGCGACCGCGCGCCGCGTCGCCCACAACATCACCTTCGAGGGCTATCGCGCCGCCCTCCCCGCCGCTTGACGATGCCCGCGAAGGGGCCAGTTATCCAGTCATGAACGACGCCGCGAAACCGCCCAGCGAAACACCGATCGAAATCAGCCTGCACACCTCGATCACCCAGATCGGCGCGGCGGACTGGGATGCCTGCGCCTGCCCCGAGACGGCGGCGGGCGGCCGACCCCACGATCCGTTCACCACCTACCGGTTCCTGGCGGCGCTGGAACGATCCGGCTCGGTCGGCAAGGGCACCGGCTGGACCCCGCGCTACCTGGCGGCGCGGCTCGCCGATCAGCTCATCGCGGTCGCGCCGATGTATGCCAAGGGCCACAGCCAGGGCGAATACATCTTCGATCACTCCTGGGCCCATGCCTACGAGAATGCCGGCGGGCGCTACTATCCGAAACTGCAAATCGCGGTGCCGTTCACCCCCGCCACCGGGCGGCGCTTTCTGACCCGGCCCGACCACCGCGACACCGGGATCGCCGCACTGGTGCAGGGCGCGGTCCAGGTCGCGGCGGAAAACCAGCTGTCCTCGCTCCATGTCACCTTCTGCACGCAAAGCGAGGCCGCGGCCGGCGAGAAGATCGGCCTGCTGCGCCGCACCGGCCAGCAGTTTCACTGGCTCAACCGGGGCTACCCGACCTTCGACGACTTTCTGGCCGACCTGTCCTCGCGCAAGCGCAAGAACATCCGCAAGGAACGCGCCGTGGCGGCAGCGTTCGGCGGCGGCGTGCGGATGCTGACCGGCGCGGATATCGCGCCCGAACACTGGGATGCGTTCTGGCGGTTCTACCAGGATACCGGCGCGCGCAAATGGGGAACCCCGTATCTGACGCGGGCGTTCTTTGACGAGGTGCACGCGACGATGCGCGACGATGTGCTGCTGGTGCTGGCCGAACAGGATGGCAGGCCGGTCGCCGGGGCGCTCAACTTCATCGGCCGCGATGTGCTTTACGGGCGCTACTGGGGCTGCGTCGAGGATCACCGCAACCTGCATTTCGAACTCTGCTACTACCGCGCCATCGACTATGCGATCGAACATGGCCTGGCGCGGGTCGAGGCCGGGGCGCAGGGCGAACACAAGCTGGCCCGCGGCTACCTGCCGGTCACCACCCATTCGCTGCACTGGATCGCCGATCCCGGTTTCCGCCGGGCGGTAGAACAGTTCCTGCACGGCGAACGCGCCGCGGTCGATCAGGAAAACCAGATCCTTACAAGTTACGGACCGTTCCGAAAGACAGGAGAGGAAGAGACATGACAGATAAACTCAGCGACACCGCCCGCGATGCCGACTTGCCCGGGCTGCACGCCACGGGCTGGACCCTGGTCGATGGCCGCGACGCGATCGCCAAGACCTTTCAGTTCAAGAATTTCGTCCAGGCCTTCGGCTGGATGACGCAAGCGGCGATCTGGGCCGAAAAGCTGAACCACCACCCCGAATGGTCGAATGTCTACAAGACCGTCGAGGTTACGCTGAGCACCCATGACGCGGACGGCCTGACCGAACTGGACGTCAAGCTGGCCAGGAAGATGGACGCCTTGGCAGCGGGATAGAACCACGCCGCAGCGCGGCGGCGGCCACAGGCCACCGCGTGGCGGTCAGGCCCGCGTTCTTCGGTGCGGGGCGGCAGGCGATCGACAAGCGCAGGGGTCAGTCGCATGGGCTCGGTCATGTCGAGGCGTCCGTTCCTCACGGCCAGGCTCATTTCAGACAGCGATCCAGGCCGTTCAGCCAGTTCTCGCGGGCAAGCTTGCCGATCAGCGCCTCGTCGTAGCCATGCGCGGTCATCGCCTCGAACAGGCGCGGCACGCCGGTCACGTCGCCGATCAGGTCGGGCAGCACGCAGCCGTCGAAATCCGACCCCAGCCCGACGTGATCCTCGCCCGCTTCCGCGATCAGATGGTCCAGATGGCGCAGCATCACGTCCCAGCCGGTGCCGGACGCGGCGGTGCCATCGGCGTTCAGGTAGAAGGTGGCGAAGTTGAACCCCACCATGCCGCCGCGTTCGCGGATCATGTGCAGTTGCCGGTCGGTCAGGTTGCGCGGCGAGGCACACAGCGCATGGGCATTGGAATGGGTGGCGACCAGCGGCGCGGTCGAGGCGGCGGCCACATCGTCAAAGCCCTTCTCGTTCAGGTGCGACAGGTCGATCATGATGCCAAGCTCGTCGCACAGGCGCACCAGGTCCTTGCCCTTTTCCGTCAGGCCCGGACCGGTATCGGGTGTCCCCGGATAGGCCATCGGCACGCCGTGGCCAAAGATCGTCGGCCGGCTCCAGACCGGCCCGAGCGAGCGCAGGCCGATCTGATGGAACAGATAGAGGGCATCGAGATCGGCGCCGATCGCCTCGGCCCCTTCCATGTGCATCACGCCTGCGATCACCCCCGCCGCCATCGCCGCGCGGGTCTCGGCGACCGACCGGCACACCCGGAATTCATCGGGCGCGGCGCGTTCCATCCAGTGCAACAGCCCCGCCATGGTCAGCGCGTCGGGCTGCGCCTGAGCATGCGTCATCTCGGGCATCATCGGCAGCGCGTAAGGCGGGTCGGCCATCAGCGCCTTGAAGTCCGGCGGCGGCCCGCTCGATGCAGGGGGCACGAAGATCGCGAAAAGCCCGCCCGCGAACCCCGCCGCCTTCATCCGCGCCAGATCAAGATGACCCTTGCCGCCGGTGCCCAGCCAGGTCTCTTCTCGCGGCGCTGGCGACTTCATCAGGCGCAGCAGGAAATCGTTGTGGCCGTCGAAGAACGGAATCGGGGCGGTCATCGGCTGGCCTGTGTGCTGTTTGCGATTGCCGGGCGAACCGATGCGACTAGGTCGTCAACCTCGCGCAACAGGGCGGCGCAATGCGCATCGTGAATGTCCAGCGCCTCGAAGTGGTCGACGATGCTGGCCAGATAGTCCCGGCTGGTGCCAAGGAACCCGGCGCCATGGGCGATGCAGCGGACCTGTTCCGCCAGCGTCAGATCCGCCCGGATCTCGGCTGCCGCATGGTCCGCCAGAAACGTCAGCGCCTGAACCGGCCCCTCGTCAAGCGTCGCCGTGACGAAGGCCGGGATGTAGCCGGGGCCGATCACCTCGCGTCGCCACAGAATCTCGGTTTCGGCCTCCACGTCGCTTGCAGCGATCCGAAAGACCAGCCCGTCGCACCCCTCCCCCCGATCAAGCGCGGCCATCAGGCCCGGTGCCTCGTGCGTGCCGCGTCCGCCGTTGACATCCATCAGGATCATCCGCCGGGCAAAGCCCGCGACCCGCGCGCGGCGCACCTCGGCGAAGCGGAGCGCGGGGTCCCACATCAGCGAGCCATAGCCAAAAACCCACAGGTCGCCGGTGTGCCCGGCCAGCGCCTGCGCACGGTTGGCCTCGCGCACGGCATCGGGATGCGTCCAGGCGCGCGCCGCCTTCAGTTGCGGGAACAGAGCCTCCACCTTGTCCACGCTGAAATCGCGAAAGAACGAGCTTTCCGGATCGGCGATCCTGTCGCGAAGCTCTGGGTGGCGGGCGAAGGGGTCGGGGGTATCGGTCAATCTGCAACTCCTCGGTCCCGGTGCCGGTCGGTCAGAAACTGGCGGGATGATGTTGCATCATCGCCTGCACGTCGAGGTCGTTCGAAAAGGCATCGGCATTGCGGCATTGCATGTCCTGCACGAAAGCCCGGCGCGCACGGGTCTCTGCCTGGGTCTCAAGCGCCCCCGCCCATGCCGGGCCGGTCGGCCCGGTCAGTTCTTGTTCTTGCTGGAGGTCAGGAAATCGTAGCCCGCCAGAGCGGCGGTGAACAGGATCACCAGCCACAGATCAAGCGATCCGATCTTGCTGCCCAGAATATACAGAAACACCGCCAGCACTGCGAATGCGAAAACTGCCAGAACCCTGTTCATACCATCATCCTTTCCTCAACTCGCCGTCTCGGCCAGCCAGTGCTGAAACCAGTTCGCTGTCCGCAAAAGCCGCGCGTCGTTGCCGCGTGCCGCGACCAGCTGCACGCCCATCGGCAACCCGTTCTCGGCGGTAAAGGCCGGCACTGTCACCGCAGGCGTACCGGTCAGCGTCCATAGTCCATTGAAAATCGGGTCGCCGGTAAAGTCCAGCCCCTCGGGGGCAGGTCCGGTGGCGGCGGGGCAAAGCACCGCATCGCAGCGCTCGAAGATCTCGCCCAGCCCGGCATAAAGCACATCCGCCCAGTCCAGCGCCGCCAGATAATCCCGCGCCAGAATGGCATTGCCCTTGGTCAGGACCTCCTGGGTGCGCACCCCCAGCGCATCCATATGCCTTGCATAGCGATAGTAATAGCGCGCCATTTCGGCGAAATTGATCCGCTCGCGCACCTCGGCGGCCTGATCGAAGGCATTCGGCAAGGGGGCCTCGAACACCTGTTCGCCCAGCGCTTCGACAAGTTCCGCGAACGCGGCGTGCAGTTCCGGGTCGGCCGCGTCCCATCCGGGGGGTTTGACAAAGGCAAAGACCGGTTTCAACGGCGCCGCCGACCTGGCCACCTGCAAAAGCGGCGGCACCGGCTCTGGTGACGTGGCCGGATCTTCGGCGTCGTGGCCCCACAAAACCTCTGCAAGCAAAGCCGCATCGGCGGCGGTGCGGCCGAAGACACCGACCGTGTCCAGCGTCGGTGACTGCATCAGCACGCCGGTGCGCGGGATCGCGCCAAAGCTGGGCTTGAACCCGGTGATGCCGCAATACGAGGCCGGGCGGATCACCGACCCCGCGGTCTGCGTGCCAATCGCCAGCGGCACCATCCCGTCGGCCACCGCCGCCGCAGAGCCAGAGGACGAGCCGCCGGGCGAATGCGCCAGATTGTGCGGATTGCGGGTCTCGCCCGCCTGCATCGAGGCCAGTTCTGTCGTCACCGTCTTGCCCATGATCACCGCGCCGGCGGCCTTGAGCCTTGCGACGATCACCGCATCCTTGACCGGCACGCGGGCGCGATCCACCGCACAGCCATTTTCGGTCGGGATCTTGGCGGTGTCGATGATGTCCTTGATCGCCACGGGCAGCCCGTGCAGCGGACCCAGCGCGCGCCCGCTCTTGCGATGCGCGTCCAAGGCACGCGCCTGCGATCGGGCGAATTCGGCGTCGAACCAGGCCCACGCCTTCACCTGTGGTTCGCGCGCCTCGATCCGCGCGATGCAGCCTTCCACCAGCTCCAGTGCGCCGATCGCACCGCTCGCCAGACGCTCGCGCAACTCGCAAGCCTCCAGCGTCAGGATATCGACCTTACCGGCCATACATCAGCTCCGGCAGATAGAACACGATCTGCGGAAAGACGTACATCAGGACCATCGCGACAATGACACAGAACAGGAACGGCATGACGCCCGAGAAGATCTGGGTCAGCTTGATTTCCGGTGGCGCTATGCCCTTCAGGTAATAGGCCGACATCGCCATCGGTGGGGTTAGAAAACTGGTTTGCAGGTTAAGCGCCACCAGAATGCCGAAAAACAGCGGATCGACCCCGAAGATAGGCAGCAGCGGCAGAAAGATCGGCACGAAGATGATGATGATCTCGGACCATTCCAGCGGCCAGCCCAGCAGGAAGATGATCAGCTGCGCCAGGATCAGGAACATCAGCGGGGTCAGGTTCATGCTCTGCACGAATTCCGAGATCACATGCTCGCCACCCAGGTAGGAAAACACCGCCGAGAAGGTGTAGGAGCCGACAAAAAGCCAGCACACCATCGCCGTGGTGCGCACCGTCAGGTACACACTCTCTCGCATCCGCTGCCAGGTCATCGCGCGATAGACAAAGGCCAGGAAAATGCCGCCCAGGGCACCGACCGAGGCCGCCTCGGTCGGCGTCGCCAGACCGAACAGGATCGACCCCAGCACCGCGAAGATCAGGAACGCCAGCGGCAGGAAAGAGGTGGCGATCATCACCATCAGCTTGGCGATCGGCACGTCCGGCACTTCTTCCTTCGTCGGCCGCGGCGCGACCGAAGGCTGCAGGATCGATCGCCCGATGACATAGATCAGGTACAGCCCCACAAGCGTCAGCCCGGGCAGCAGCGCGGCGGCATAGAGCCGCACGATGGATACTCCCGATGCGGCCGCATAGACGATCAGCATGATCGAAGGCGGAATAAGAATGCCCAGCGTGCCGCCGGCACAGATGATGCCGCTTGCAAAGGACGGGTCATAGCGTGCTTTCAGCATCGCAGGCAGCGCCAGAAGCCCCATCAGCGTCACCACCGCGCCGACGATCCCGGTGGCGGTGGCGAACAGCGCACAAGTGATCAGCGCGGCGACCCCCATGGATCCGGGCATGTTCTTGGCAGCGATATTCAGCGTCGAGAACAGCCGGTCCACGATATTGGCGCGCTCGACGATATATCCCATGAACAGGAACAGCGGAACGGCGGTCAGAACCTCGTTGGACATCACCGTATAGGTCTGGTTCACGAACAGATCGAATATCCGGTTGTTGAAGAGCCCCTCGACCCACAGGCTGGCTTGATCCCACCAGCTGGTATCCTCCCCGATCCGGTCATAGCTGCGCCACATGCGGCGCGCATCGAAATAGGCGTAATAGCCAAAGCCGATGCCCATCGCCATAAGCGTGAAGGCTATCGGAAATCCAAGAAAGACGAAGGCCAGGAAAAGCCCCAACATCATCAGGGCAATTTGCGGATCGGTCATGGATGTGCGTCCCTTTCGGCCTCCGAGGCCTTCTTCATCAACAGGTCTTCTGTCTCGAAAACGTCTTCGTCGGCGGGCAGCCATTCATTGGTGCGCATCGCCAGAATGCAGCGGCAGACCTGGGCCAGACCCTGAATGAAAAGCAGGATCCCGGCGACCACGATCACCGACTTGAACTGATAGATCGGAACGCCCGCGGGACTGTTGACCGATACCTCGGCATAGGACCAGGATCGGGCCGCATATTTCCATCCCGCCAGGATCAGGGCGATGACCCCGGGAAAGAAGAACAGGATGTAAAGCGCCAGATCGATCTTGGCCTGATTGCGCGGTTGCCACAGACGATACAGAAAATCGCCCCGCACATGGCCGCCGCGCGAAAGCGTATAGGCCCCCCCCATCATGAACAGCGTGCCGTACATGATGAACGAGACATCCAGCGACCAGGCGGTCGGGTTGTTGAAGATATAGCGCACGACCACCTCGTACCCGGTGCCCACCGCCATCAATACGATCAGCCAGGCAAAGCCCTTGCCGAACCAAGCCGACAGATTGTCGGCAAACCGGATGAAACCAACCAAAAGAACCCCCTCTCACCTGCCAAGACGGCCCCGGCGATCGCTTCGCCGGGGCCTGTTTTAGGTTCGCACGGAACCGAGCCTCAGATTTTCAGGCGGCCGGGGAAATAGTGCTCATATGCAAGCGCATAGTCCGGCGCGTTCATCAGCTCGTAATAGGTGACCTGCTCGACCCATTCGCGCTGGCTGTCGAGGCACTTCTTCATGAACGGGTCTTCTTCGAGAACCGGGATCAGCTTGTCCCATGCCTCGATCTGCCCCGCGAGGATCTCGCTCGACGTGCGGTGAACCGTCACGCCGGCCTCTTCCTGCAGCCACTTCAGGTCAGCGGAATAGCGGCGCATGGCCTTGGCGGTGTTGGCGGTCGACACCGCCTCGACGCCATGGATCAGGATCGCGCGCAGATCCGGGTCCAGGTCTTCCATGGTCAGCCTGTTGAACAGGAATTCAAAGCTTTCCGAGGCCTGGTGATAGGATGACAGATAGTAGTTCTTGGCCACGTCATGCGCGCCGAAATCCTTGTCCGACGACGGGTTGTTGAACTCGAACGCGTCGATCACGCCACGCTCCATCGCGGGCACGATCTCGCCGCCCGGCAGCTGCGCCACCGACATGCCCATGGATTGCAGCAGGTCTGCCGCAAGGCCGACGGTGCGGTACTTGAAACCCTGGATATCGGCAACCGTGTTGACTTCGTTCTTGAACCAGCCAAACGGCTGCGCGAACATCGGGAAGCCCATGTAGCCGTCGACATCCAGTCCCATGATGTCCTGGGTCAGTTCGTCATACAGCGCCTTGCCGCCGCCCTCGTAGAACCACGACAGCATCGTTGTGGCCGAGCCGCCAAAGACCGGGCCGGTGCCGAACAGCGACGCGGCCTTGTTCTTGCCGTACCAGTAGACCGGCACCGAATGCGCCGCATCCAGCACACCGTCGTTCACCGCGTCCATTACCTGGAACGCCGCAACCACGGCGCCTGCGGGCAGAACGTCGATCTTCAGACGACCACCAGACATCGCCTCCACCCGATCGGCATAATCCTGCGCCATCCCCTGCCAGATATCGCTGGCCCCCCAGGATGTCTGCATCTTGAGCACCATTGGCGCCTGCGCCAACACGGCCGGTGCGGCCAGCGTACCTGCCGCGGCCACGGGGCCGGCAACCGCCGCGCGTTGCAAGAACGACCGACGGTCCAGTTTTGCCTTGTTTGTCATGGTTTCCTCCCAAATAGTCCATGTCAGACATTCCACAAATGGAATGCCTTCGACGCGCAACTTGGCGCAAAGAAGAGCATTGATCAAGCGATCTGACGAACTCCGTCGCTCGTTTCGCATTTGTTAGCGCAAAACCGGCCAAGTTCGCATTTGTTGGCGCAAAACCGGCCAGGGCGGATAGAGCCTCAACCAGCCTTCAGACAGGCGATCGTGCCGGCAATGTCGGTGTCGTCGATCACCCGGAACCGGCTTACGCTGCCCGATTGCCGCGCCTTGCCGACCGGGGTGCATTCGAATGCCACCTGACACAGGCCGGCCGCGATGTGCGTCCGGTCATCGAGTCGATGGGCATCTGGGGCCAGAAATGGGTCGAATCCTCGTTGTCGCTCAGGAACCTCGACCCTTCTCTGCTGATGTGGGACAAGCGGCGCGACCGCGCCATCGCCGCGAAAATGCAGCAATGGCTGGGCCTCGGCCCGTTTGCGAAACAGAAAAAGCGGGTGTCCTGAGGCACCCTATGACCGGCCCGTCCGGCCAGCGACACCGGCGCGCGATCCGCCAAGACGGCCCGCCGAAAGCGGTTGACGGTCAAGCTGGGTCGATATTCCTGAAGACGTCTGCCAGGTATTGCCGTGCCCTACCTTGCTTTGGCATCGGCTTCGGTACATGCAATTATTGGCTTCCCCGGACTATTTCGACTGTTCGTCGCAAACTGCTTATCCACTGTCCTCAGCCAAGGAACTGGCATGATCCAAACCTACAGCACCGCGCAAGGCTTTCTGCATCCTGATGACATGACCGCAGGCCCGGATCTGGCCGCGACCTGGATCGATCTGCTGAACCCCGGACCGGAAGAGGTGAAACCACTTGGCGATCGGCTTGGAATCAGCATCCCGGACCGCGCCGACATGGAGGAAATCGAGATTTCCTCGCGCCTTTATCGGGAAAACGGCGCGGCCTTCATGACGGCGATCCTGCCGGCACAAACGGATGAGGACGACCCTGAAATGGCCCCCGTGTCGTTCATTCTGACCGGCAAGCAGCTGATCACGGTGCGCTATCACGATCCGCGCGCCTTCACGACCTTTCCGACCCAGGCAAAAAGGACAGCGATGAAGCTGCCGGATGCGGATACGATTCTGGTTGGACTGCTCGAAGCGATCATCGACAGGCTGGCCGACGTTCTGGAGAGGGCGGGGCGCGACATCGACGCGGTGTCGGCCACCATCTTTCGCAAGGCTGATGCAAAGGCAGCGCCACGGGATTTCCAGGGCGTGCTCGAGAAGATCGGTCGCAAGGGGGACCTGAACTCCAACATCAGGGACAGCCTCGCGACGCTCGAGCGGCTGGCGAGCTTTCTTGGCCATATTGCTTCGGAACGGGAATGCGGTCCGGACCTTCGAGAGCGTATCAGGACCCTGTCGGGCGATGCCCGCTCGCTGGCCGACCATTCGGGCTTTCTGTCGCAGAAGATCACCTTCATGCTCGACGCCAGCCTCGGCATGATCAGCATCGAGCAGAACGCCACGATCAAGATATTCTCGGTGGTTGCGGTGATTTTCCTGCCGCCGACGCTGATTGCATCGATCTATGGCATGAACTTCGACTACATGCCGGAATTATCGTGGCTTTTCGGCTATCCTTTCGCGATCGGGCTGATGCTCGCCGCGGCGATCCTGCCCTACCTTTACTTCAAGTACCGCGGCTGGCTGTAGGGCCGCGATCCGTGCGGGCACGCAGCGGCCGACGCCCCCAGATCTCGCGTCAACCCCCTCCGCGCGGTACAGCAAAGAAGTTGACAGATCCCTAACGGAAAACGCCAACCCCTTGATAAGTAAGGATAAGGGAAACCGTCCACATGTGGACGGCGCTCACACCTGCTCCAGCATCGTCTCTCCGGACGACATCTCGCAGACCCCGCGGCCCTCCTCCACGTTCAACACCTTCACCTCGCCATCCTCGACCAGCATCGCATAGCGGATCGACCGTTTATGGTAGCCGGCGGCAGGGGCATCGAACTGCATCCCGATCGCGCCAGTAAACGAACTGTCGGCATCGGCAAGAAAGGTCAGCCCGGCCTCGGTCGCACCGGTCGACTCTCCCCAGGCCTTCATCACATGCGGATCGTTGACCGAGATGCAGATGATCTCGTCCACGCCCTTCGCGTCGAATTGCGGCTTGGTCCGGATGAAGCTCGGAACATGCGCCGAGGTGCAGGTGCCGGTGAAGGCGCCGGGCAGGCCGAAGATCACAACCCTGCGCGCCCTGACCTTGTCATCGAGCGAGACCGGCTCCGGTCCGTCCGCGCCGATTTGCAGAAGCGTCGCCGAAGGCAGCCTTTCGCCGGAAGTGATTCTCATGGTGTGATCCTGTAAGATTGCGTTTTGTCCGGCGCTAGATATAGGGTCCTTCGGGACGGCGACCAGCGCAAATCGGAGGCGGGCATGAGCCATATCGTAGTTGTGGGCGCGGGGCAGGCCGGTCAGTCGCTCGTGACCAAGCTGCGTGACCTCGGTTTCGAGGGCCGGGTGACGCTGATCGGCGAAGAACCGGTGCCGCCCTATCAGCGGCCGCCCTTGTCGAAAGGCTATCTTCTGGGCGAGATGGCCGTGGAGCGGCTCTATCTGCGGCCCGAGAGTTTCTATGCCGAGCACGGGATCGACCTGCGGCTGCGGCAGCGCGTGGAGGCGATCGACCCGGCCGCCAGAACCGTCACCGTTGCGGGCGAGATCCTGCATTATGACCAGTTGGCGCTGACCACCGGTTCTGTGCCGCGGCGCCTGCCCGCCGCGATCGGCGGCGATCTGGACGGCGTCTACACCGTGCGTACGCTGGCCGATGTCGATGCCATGGAGCCTGAATTCCGCGACGGCCGGCGGGTGCTGATCGTCGGCGGCGGCTATATCGGGCTGGAAGCGGCGGCGGTGGCGGCGAAGAAAGGGCTCGACGTGACCCTGGTCGAGATGGCCGACCGGATCTTGCAGCGCGTGGCCTGCCGCGAAACCTCGGACTATTTCCGCGCCGCGCATGAAAGCCATGGCGTGCAGCTGCGCGAGGGTATCGGGCTGGAACGGTTGATCGGCGAGGATCGCGTGCGGTCGGCACGGCTGAGCGACGGCAGCGAAGTGCCGGTGGATTTCGTGCTGGTCGGAGTCGGGATCGTGCCGGCGACTGCGCTCGCCGAGGCGGCGAAGCTGAAGATCGAGAACGGCATCGCGGTCGATGCCGAGGGGCGGACCAGCGATCCGGCGATCTGGGCGGCAGGCGACTGCACGTCGTTTCCCTACAGGGACAGGCGCATCCGGCTGGAAAGCGTGGGCAACGCGATCGACCAGGCGGAATGCGTGGCGGCGAACATGCTGGGGGCGGGGCGGCCCTATGACGCGAAGCCGTGGTTCTGGTCGGATCAGTATGACTTCAAGCTGCAGATCGCCGGGCTGAATGGGGGTTATGACCGGGTGGTGACGCGGGGAGGCGGCGACGCCGTGTCGTTCTGGTATTTCGCGGGAGATCGGTTGCTGGCCGTCGATGCGGTGAACGATTCGCGCGCCTACATGGTCGGCAAGCGCCTTATCGAGATGGGCAAATCACCGGCGCCCGTAGTGATTTCCGATCCGGCAACGGACCTCAAGGCGCTTCTGAAGGCATGAGGATCATCGCAGGTTCGATGCGCGGTCTCGCGCTTGCCTCGGTGGGCAAGGGCGATGAGGGCGCGCATTTGCGGCCGACGGCCGACCGGGTGCGCGAGAGCATCTTCAACGTGCTGATTGGCGGGGCATACGGCGATCCGATCCGCGGCAAGGTGGTGCTGGATCTCTTCGCGGGAACCGGCGCGCTGGGATTCGAGGCGCTGTCGCGCGGCGCGGCGCAGGTGACATTCGTGGATGACGGGATCAGGGCGCGGGCGCTGATCCGCAGCAACATTGACCTGACCCGGATGCAGGGCGCAACGAAGCTGTTTCGCCGCGACGCGACGAAGTTGGGGGACCGACACGGCCCGCCCGCCGATCTGGTGTTTCTGGATCCGCCCTACGGCATGGGGCTGGGCGAAAAAGCGATTGCGGCGGCGTTGCAGGGCGACTGGCTTGCGCCGGGCGCGATCGTGATCTGGGAGGAAAACCGGCGGCCAGAGGTGCCAGAGGGGCTGAAGCTGCGCGATCAGCGAAAATACGGCGACACGGTCGTAACGTTTTTGGAGCGGGCGGAATGACGCCCGATCTGGTGCTTTTCGATTGCGACGGGGTGCTGGTGGACAGTGAGCCGATCACCAACGCACTCTTGGTCAAGGACCTTGGCCGCCACGGCTTGCCGAAACACCGCTGGTCGGCGGGATCGTCGGGGTGCTGGATGCGCTGGACTCGGCGCGGATCGCTTATGCGGTCGGCTCGAATGGCCGCATGGCAAAGATGCGGATTGCATTGGGACAGCATCCAGGGCTTTGGTCGCGGTTTCAGGGGCGGCTTTTTTCGGCACATGTGCATGGCATCCCGAAACCAGATCCGGCGGTTTATCTGATCGCCGCGCGGGCAATGAGGGTTCCGGCAGAGCGCTGTGCAGTGGTCGATGACAGCGCCGCCGGGTGTCGGGCTAGCGTTGCCGCCGGGATGGCCTGACATGGCTTCGCCGCGCATTATGACGGTGCGCGGCTAAGCGCGGTCGGGGCGCAGGTGTTTCACTCGATGGCGGAACTCGCTGCGCATTGGGGGCTTAGTTGACGGGCTGGCTGCCGGCACCGCGCGTTACCTGAACGGCGGCGCGAACATCGGAAACCAGCATTTCGGCATCAAGGCCCCGGCCCTCCATTTCGGTTTTCCAATCGGCGATGACCTTTTCGCCCAGCATCTTGATCCTGTCGGTTTCGGCCTCGGACAAGGTGGCGATCTCGTTGCCGTCAGCCTGCATCAGATCGCGGCCTTCCAGATCGCCGGTATCATGGGCGCGACCGGCAAGCGCCGAGGTGTGAAAGCCGGAATTGGCATCGATCACCGCTTTCAGATCATCGGGCAGCGCGTCGTATTTCGCCTTGTTCATCGCCCAGATAAAATAGAGGTTGTATAGAGATTTGTCGCCCGCCACGTCGGTGTGGCTGTCGGTCAGTTCGTTCAGCTTCAACGAAGGCGACATCTCCCAGGTGATGACACCGCCATCGAGAACGCCCTTGGCCAATGCCTCGGGGAAGGCCGGGACCGGCAGGCCGATCGGCACCGCTCCAAGCTGGTCGAGCAGCAGCGTTGCAGGGCGTGACGGAGCGCGGAGCTTCAAGCCTCGGAAATCCTCGACCGTCTGCACGGCGGCGCCTTTCTTGTGGATGATGCCCGGCCCGTGCATGTGAGCAGCGATCACCTGAACATCGGCGAAGTCATCCATCAGGTGTTTCTGGGTATAGACCCAAGCGGCCTTGCTGGCCTCTTCGCCGGATTTCGTTACCATGAAGGGCAGTTCCAGCGCCTCGGCTTCGGGGAAGCGGCCGGGCTGGTAGCCGGGAATCACCCAGCCACCGTCAATCGCGCCGTCGCGGATCAGGTCATACTGGTCGGGGGCCCTGCCGCCGAGCTGCATGATCGGAAACAACTCGATCCTGATGCGCCCGCCCGAGTCGCGTTCGACCTTCTCGGCCCAAGGCTGCATGAAATAGGTCGGGTTCGCGGATAGCGGTGAGACAAAGTGCTGGAACCGCAGAGTGACCTCTTGCGAGAGGGCGGAACCGGCAAGGCCGACAAATGCGGCGGCGAGGCCGAAGGTTTTCAGGGAAAGGGTCAACATCGTCGTGCCTCCTTTGCGGCGGATGATTGCGAGGGGATATGTGGAGGTCTTGCCGAACTGTTGCAAATTACTCTCATCTGAAAACTGGTAGATCAGGCCAAAATTCCAAAGGAGCCGGCTGATTTATTGGTAGTTTCGGGATCGGGGGGGAATTTCGCGGATCTATTCACCGTAGGTCGGATGAAAGCGGTTCGCGGGCGATCGCGTGAAGATTTCGACGCCATCCGCCGTCACACCGACCGAATGCTCGAATTGCGCTGAAAGCGTCTTGTCGCGGGTCACCGCGGTCCAGTCATCGGCGAGGATCCGGGTTTCAGGACGACCGAGATTGACCATCGGCTCGATGGTGAAGAACATCCCCTCTTCCAGCACCGCACCGGTTCCGGGGCGACCATAATGCAGGACATTGGGGGGCGCATGAAACACCCGGCCAAGACCGTGGCCGCAGAAGTCGCGAACGACCGACATCCGTTGCCCCTCGACATAGGACTGGATCGCATGGCCGATATCGCCGAACGTGTTGCCGGGCTTCACCGCCTCGATCCCCTTCATCAGCGCGTCATGGGTGACCTGAATCAGCCGCTCTGCATAGGGCTTTGGCTTGCCCGCCACGTACATCCGGCTGGAATCGCCATACCAGCCATCGACGATGACTGTCACGTCGATGTTCAGGATGTCGCCGTCCAGCAGCGTATCGTCATTGCGGCCAGGGATGTCATTCTTCCATTTCGGGATCTTGCTGCCGGGAATGCCGTGACAGACCACATGGTTGACCGAAATGCAGCTGGCATGCTGGTAGCCCTTGTAACCGATGGTGGCAGAGGTGGCCCCGGCGGTTTCGATCTTGTTGGTGACGATCTGATCCAGACGCCCGGTGGTCGCGCCGGGTTCGACATGCTCGGCGATCTCGTCAAGGATCATGGCGGCCAGGCGGCCAGCCTTGTGCATCCCCGCGAAGTCCGAGGTCTCGTATATCCTGATGCCGTCCTTGGTCAGGCGGCCGCGCGCTGGCTCGTCCACGGGAACGCTCCGTCTGGTCATCCTTTCGATCTACATAATGTCTGCAGGCCGAAAGGGCCAGACCCCTGGCCGAGGCACGGCCGCCGCCCGACGCAAGCCTATGGAAACAGGCAATGCGCGGGTCTATACGCGAAAGAAACGAATACCGGAGCCCCGCCATGCCAAATCCCACCGCCGCAATGCTGGTCATCGGAGACGAGATCCTGTCGGGCCGGACGCGCGATTCGAACATGCATTACCTGGCTGGAGAGTTGACCAAGACGGGCATCGACCTGCGTGAAGTGCGGGTGGTGTCGGATGACGCGGACGCCATTGTCGCGGCGGTAAATGCACTGCGGGCAGGTTATGACCACATATTCACCTCGGGCGGCATCGGGCCGACGCATGACGACATCACCGCCGATTGCATCGCGACCGCCTTTGGTGTGCGGATCGGTGTGCGCGACGATGCCCGCGCGATCCTGGAACAGCGCTACGCCAAGATGGGCACCCAGATCAACGAGGCGAGGCTGCGGATGGCGCGGATACCAGAAGGAGCGACGTTGATCGAAAATCCGGTTTCTGGCGCGCCCGGGTTCAGCATCGGCAACGTGCATGTGATGGCCGGGGTTCCGGCAGTGTTCGAATCGATGGTGGCCTCTGTCTTGCCGCTCTTGGCGGGCGGCGCACCTTTGGTCAGCCAGAGCCTGCGGATCAACCGCGGCGAGGGGGACATTGCCGGACCGCTGGCTGACTTGGCCAAGCAATATCCGCATCTGTCACTGGGATCCTATCCGTTCATCCAGAACGGCGCCTTCGGCGTCAACGTGGTGATCCGGGGCAGCGACGGCGGCGAAGTGAGTACGGCCATCGTGAAGCTGTCGGCGCTGTTCCCGGAGGCGACGACGTGACGCTGCCGGATGCCAGGCGGCTATATGCGGTGACAGAGGCGACATGGCCCCCTGCCCGTGCCTGGCCGCTGGGCCCCTGGACGATCCGCGAGGGTCAGGGCGGCGGTCAACGGGTATCTGCCGCGACCTGCGAGGCGGCATTCACGCCCGCCGCGATCGGCGATGTCGAGCGGGCGATGGACGATCTGGGGCAGCCGGCGCTGTTCATGATCCGGGCCGGCGACGAGGCGCTGGATGTCGCGCTGGGGCACCGCGGCTACGCGATCAAGGACCCGGTGGTGCAGTATGTGACCCCCGTCGCCGAGCTTGCCCGGATCGCGCCGCCGCCGATCACCACGTTCATGATCTGGCCGCCGCTGATGATCATGACCGACCTGTGGGCGGGGGGCGGCATCGGGCCGGGACGGATCGCGGTAATGAACCGGGTTCGCGGCACCAAGAGCGGCATTCTGGCGCGGCAGGCGGATCGGGCCGCGGGCTGCGGCTTTGTCGCGGTCGATGGACGAGTGGCGATGGTTCATGCGCTGGAAGTCGCCGCGAACTTCCGCCGCAAGGGGGCGGCGGCCAACATGATGCGGGCTGCGGCGCGCTGGGCCGGCGAGAATGGCGCCGCTCATCTGGCCGTGGTCGTCACGGCGGCGAATGAAGCGGCGAACGCGCTTTATTCAGGCATGGGCATGACGCCGATGGGCCGGTATCATTATCGTATCCGCATTGCTGAATGAGAGGCCGCCATGACACCCGACGCACCGACCGCCCTTGATCTGCCGCAGGTCGATCCGCTGCCGCCCCAGACGCAGAAGTATTTCGATATCTGCCAGGAGAAACTCGGGTTGGTGCCGAACGTGCTGCGGGCTTATGCGTTCGATATCGACAAGCTGAACGCCTTTGCGGGCATGTACAACGACCTGATGCTGGCGGACTCGGGCCTGACCAGGCTCGAGCGCGAAATGATCGCGGTCGTCGTCTCGTCGATCAATCGCTGCTGGTATTGCCAGGTGGCGCATGGCGCGGCGGTGCGTGCCCTGTCGGGCGATCCGGCCTTGGGCGAGGCGATGGTGATGAACTACCGCGCCGCCAAGCTGGACAAGCGGCAACGTGCGATGCTGGATTTCGCGGCGAAGATGACCGTGGCCAGTTCGACGATCGAAGAGTCCGACCGGCAGGCCCTGCGCGATGCCGGGTTCAGTGACCGCGACATTTTCGACATTGCTGGCGTTGCAGGGTTCTTCAACATGACCAACCGGGTCGCCTCGGCCGTCGATATGCGCCCGAATGACGAATACCACGCGCAGGCGCGATGAGGGTTTGCTTCGCGATAGCCCTGCTGATGGCCGGGGTTGCTTCCACGGTGCAAGCGGAGGTCCTGGAGTTTCCCGCGAGCGCCATTCTGGTGGCGCAGCGGTCGGCCGAGAACGGGCAGGCGCGGTTTGCGGTCGGACCTTTCGCCGATAACGCGGTAGAGTTCGCCACCGTCGAGGGCACCCGGCAAAGCCAGGTCTGGAAGATCCGCCAGCCGAGCCTGTCGACCGGCCAGATCGCGGCCAGCCTGCGACGGCAATTGCTGGAAAAAGGCTACGAAATCGTGCTGGATTGCAAGGATGCCGAATGCGGCGGCTTCGATTTCCGCTACGCGCTGGATCTGGTCGCAGAGCCGGTGATGCATGTAGATCTGGGCAACTACCAATTCATCACGGCGCGGCGTGATGACCCGTCGGATGTCCTGAGCCTGATGATCAGCCGCACGACGACTGGCGGACTGGTTCAACTGGATTATCTGGGCGAGGCGGCGGCGGAAGCCGCACCGGTGGTGGTTGCGACACCCAACGATCCCGAGGCGGCAGAGCCTGCGTTGGTGGCCGGCGATGTCGGCGCGGCGCTCGAGACGCTCGGGCGGCTGTCGCTGGAAGACTTGAGCTTCGCTACCGGATCTTCGGACCTGTCGGAAGGAGAATACACCTCGCTGGCGCAGTTGGCGACGTATCTGCTGGCCAATCCGGACATGACGGTTGCCCTGGTCGGCCATACCGACGCCGAAGGCTCGATTGCCGGCAACCTTGCGCTATCGAAGCGCCGCGCGGCTTCGGTTCTGGAACGGTTGGCGTCGGTCTACGACGTGCCGCGACGGCAGCTGGAGGCGGATGGCGTCGGGTATCTCGCGCCGCGGGCGTCGAACCTGACCGAAGACGGGCGCCGAAAAAACAGACGGGTCGAAGTGGTTCTGACCTCGACCCGATAGCCGTGTTGTTTTGACGCCGAATTACCAGGCGTCTGGCCCCTTGTCAGCGAAGGCCTGGACCAGAAAGTCGATGAAGGCCCGTACCTTGGGCTGGGTGAACCGGCCTGGTGGGTAGACTGCGTAGATGCCTTGCGTGTCGATCGGCAGATCCGGAATTGCTTCTTCGACCAGCCCCTCTGTCAGCGATTCCGCATAAAGGAAGGACGGCAGATAGGCGATGCCGAGGCCCGAGATCGCCGCATTGAGCAGCGACTGCCCGTCATTCACCGTCAGCCACCCGGCCGTCCGCACCTGACGCTTTTCGCCCGAGGGGGCGGTCAGTTTCCAGACAGCGTTATTGGCCTGATTGGAGTAGTGCAGCAGCTTGTGTTCGTTCAGATCGTCGATTTTCTGAGGCCGACCGTATTTCTTGAAATAAGCAGGCGAGCCGACCATCCGCTTGGTGGTTTCGGTCAGCTTGCGGGCGCGCAGCGTGCTGTCTTCCAACTCGCCGATCCGGATCGCCATGTCGAAACCTTCGGAAATCAGTTCGACGTAGCGGTTGTTCAGCACCATGTTCACGGTGATATCAGGGAATTCCTGCAAAAATTCGCCCAGGATGGGTGACAAGTGGTTGACGCCGAAATCGGTGGCAACCGAAATCCGCAACAGTCCGGAGGGAGCGGATTGCATAGAGGTCACCAGCGAATCCGCTTCGCCGGCATCGTTCAGCACGCGCCGGGCGCGATCGTAGTACGCAAGGCCAATTTCCGTGGGACTGACCCGCCGCGTGGTTCTGTTCAAAAGCCGCGCGCCAAGGCGGGCTTCCAAAGAAGAAACGTGTTTCGAAACGGCAGATTTCGAAATTCCCATTTTCTTGGCCGCGTCGGTGAAGCCGCCCTGATCCACAACCGTGGCGAAGGCCTCCATTTCAGTCAGTCTGTCCATACGCGTTACCTGTAGTCTTGGCCCCTTGGGTTGATGGTATCGCCTCGAAATCGGGCGAGATTACGGTGTGCGGCGGACAATACTGCGAATTATTGAAGGACCGTTCATGGCACAGAAACACAAGCGTTAACGATCCATTAACGAAAAGAAAAAGATCGTTTATTTGTAAAGACTTAAAGCCCTGCCGCGAGCCGGGCGCCCTGGTCGATCGCGCGTTTTGCGTCAAGCTCTGCCGCCACGTCCGCGCCGCCGATCACGTGCGGTTTCAAACCTTTGGCAATCAACGCGTCGGCCAAGGACCGCTGAGACACTTGCCCGGCACAAAGAACCACGTTTTCTGCCACAATCTTCTGCGGGTCATCCCGCGACTTGCCGAACGAAATCAGCAGGCCGTCCGTGGCGATGGCTTCATAATTGACCCCGCCGATCATCTCGACGCCCTTCATCTTCAAGGTCGCACGGTGGATCCAGCCGGTGGTCTTGCCAAGCCGGCGGCCCGGTTTCTCGGCCTTGCGCTGCAGCAGCGTCACCTTTCGGGCCGGACCTTCGGGTTGCGGTCCCTCGGGGGCGAGGCCGCCGCGATGAGCTGCCGGATCGGCAACGCCCCATTCGGTCAGCCAGGCGTCAAGATCGAGGGTTGGGCTTTTTCCCTTCTCGGACAGATATTCGGCGACGTCAAAGCCGATCCCGCCCGCGCCGACGATGACGACGGTTTCGCCGACCGGCACTTCGTCGCGCAGCACTTCGATGTAACTCAGCACGTTCGGGCCGCCCTGCCCGGGAATGCCCGGATCGCGCGGCAGGACGCCGGTGGCAATGATGACCTCGTCGAAATCCAGCAGGTCATCGGCGGTCGCCTCGGCGTTCAGCCGCAAGGCGATCCCGGCCTTGGCGACCATTGTTTCGAACCACGTCACCAGGCCGTGGAATTCCTCCTTGCCAGGGATCTTGCGGGCCATGTTCAACTGGCCGCCAATCTCTGGTGCCTTGTCGAACAGCGTCACCTCGTGGCCGCGCTCGGCCGCGACCAGGGCGGCCGACAGCCCGGCGGGACCAGCACCGACGACGGCGATGCTCTTGCGGGTGGCGGCGGGGTCGTAGCGCAGTTCGGTCTCATGGCAGGCGCGGGGGTTCACAAGGCAGGTCGAGATCTTGCCGTTGAACGTGTGATCGAGACAGGCCTGATTGCAGGCGATGCAGGGCGCGATCTCTTCGGCGCGGCCCTGCGCCGCCTTGGCGACGAAATGCGGATCGGCCAGGAACGGCCGCGCCATCGAGACCATGTCGGCGCAACCATCCGCCAGCACCGCTTCGGCAACTTCGGGCATATTGATGCGGTTCGAGGTGATGATCGGGATCGAGACCTCTCCCATCAGCTTCTTCGTGACCCACGAAAACGCGCGGCGCGGCACAGAGGTCGCGATGGTCGGGATCCGCGCCTCGTGCCAGCCGATTCCGGTGTTGATGATGGTGGCGCCGGCCTTTTCGATCTCCTTGGCCAGCGTGACTACCTCGGCCCAGGTCGAGCCGTCGGGAATGAGGTCAATCATCGACAGCCGGTAGATCAGGATGAAATCCGGGCCGGTGGCGGCGCGGACGCGCTTCACGACCTCGATTGGCAGACGCATGCGGTTTTCATATGAGCCTCCCCAACGGTCGGTGCGCTTGTTGGTATGGGTCACCAGAAACTGGTTGAGAAAGTAACCTTCGGAGCCCATGACCTCGACCCCGTCGTAGCCGGCCTCTCGGGCGCGCGCGGCGGAGGTGGCGATATCTGCGACCTGTTTCTCGATACCCTCTTCGGTCAGCTCGGCGGGCGGGAACGGCGAGATCGGCGATTTGACCGGCGACGGGGCGACACAATCGGGGCCATAAGCATACCGCCCGGCATGCAGGATCTGCATCACGATCTTGCCGCCGGCCTCGTGCACGCGACCGGTGACGACCCGGTGGTTGGCGATATCCTGTGGCGTGTAAAGCCCGGCGGCCCCCGGAAACACCCCGCCCTCGCGGTTCGGGGCCATGCCGCCGGTGACCATCAGGGCGACATCGCCGCGGGCGCGTTCGGCGTAGAATTCCGCGACCCGGTTCCAATCCTTGGTCTCTTCCAGATTGGTGTGCATCGAGCCCATCAGCACGCGGTTCTTCAGCGTCGTGAACCCAAGGTCAAGCGGCGCCAGAAGGTGCGGATAGCGGGTCATGTCATTCTCCTTCAGACCGGTGAAACCATCCGCGCCACACACTGTCACGCGCTACGCTGCGTCAAACTTGCGCCCGCGTCAGGCAGTTTCCAGGCAATGGCGGCGAAAGGCGCGTTTGAGCATGTCAAGCTCGGCGCGCAAAAGCTCGACCTCGGCGCGGATGTCATCTTCAAGCGGTTCGCCGGTGATGATCGTGAAACTGTCCAGTTTCTCACCCGTGGCCTTGTCGCAGATCGTGAAGACCTGCACACCGTCGGCCAGAAGTTCGGGCGGTATCGCGATACGTAGCGTCCAGTGATCCCTGTCTGCTTCCCTGCCGACGGCGAAACTGGTCACCGGCCGCTCCAGATGCATGACGTTGATCTCGGGCGTGTCTCCGCCAGGTTCGGCCGCGGTGATGACGCCTTCCCAGATTCCGGCCTGAATGCGGGTCTTGGCGACAGTGAAATTCGACATGATGCCCCCTAGATTTCGGCCCGCGGTCGGCGGGCAAGCGTCAGATCGCGGATCACGATCTGGTTCATTTCCGGGTTTTCGAAGATCAGGTCGATCCAGGCCCGCTCGACGCGCTTTTCGTTCATGTTGGTATAGGCCAGATCGAATTCCACCATCGTCTCGACCTCGTTCAGTGGCAGTTCGCGGACGATCTGTTCGGTGTTCGGCCCGTGCCGGACGTTGAGTCGGGCGAATATTTCCAGCGGCTGCTCCATTTCCACTACCATCGAAAGGCGCAGAAGATGCCGGCGCTGCAAGCCCTCGACCGCCTCGGCGGGCAAGTCGATGGCCAACGACAGAAAGCTGCCGTCGAAGCGGAACACGTCCATCCGCAGGCCGAACGGGGCAAGGTCTTCTTCGCGGGTGTTGCGGATCTGGCGAAAGGTGAGTTCCGTGATTGTGCAATCGTGGAACACCGTGGCCTCGCCGCCCAATGTCATCCGGGTCTGCACCGCCGCGATCCCCGGCGGACTGACCGGGCCGCGCCAGATCTGCGGCCGCCAGGCCCAGTCGGAATGCAGCGGCTTGACGATGGCGTTGGTCCCGACAAGCGGCAGGGTCAGCCGGGCGTCGGCGATGTGAAGCACGTCGTCCAGCCGTCGACGGATCTCTCGGGCGCGGCTGCGCATCTTGCGCAGCGTCGACAGGTCGGCCGCCTCGGCACGGTCCACCAGCTTGGTCCAACGCCGCAGCACGCGTTTGTGAAACGCTCGGTCCAGCAGGCTGTTGATCCGCTCTGACATGGTTATCCCGGTCCGGTCGCGCGGTCTGGTGACGCGTATATTGCCCGCGATGGTGTCATCCGGGCAAACGCGCCGTCTGACCGGCGCTTGTCTTGCTGCGATTTTCGGCGCGGATACGTGCGGCGAAGGCATCGAGCGTGCCGATGCTGGCCGCCTTGCTCAGCGGACGTTCGACAAAACCGATCACTGTCACCGTCACAAGCCGCCCGCCAAGATTAAAGATGCCGCGCCAGTAATCCGCCATCAAGCTGCCGGTCGGACTGCCGCTGCTGTCGCTGGCGTGGATGTAAAGCGCGCCGTTTCGGGTCTGGGATGCCAGGACGCGGACCGACGCCGCCTTCCCGTTCCGGGCCAAGGCCGCACGCCCGGCATCCGAGCGGAAGAAGGCAGCAAGCTGATCGGCCGAGGCGCTGGCCGCAGCGGGGCTGGTCGGCGACACCGAGGCGGTCAAAAGCGCGGGCTTTGCGGGTTTCGCGGCGCGCGGGCTGTTTGCGATCGAGGCGCAGCTGCCCAGCAACACGAAGGCACCGGTGGCAGAATCACGGGTTGCGGATGTGTCGATGCAATAGCCCGGCGGCCCGGCGACAATCACGCTGCGATCCGCGACCGCGATCCTTTCAGGCGCGCGGCGGGTGACTTCGGGCTCCGCAAGGCAGCCCGGCAACGCGACCAGAAGGCAGAGCGCGAGCGCTTTAGAGATCCATATAGACATGACGCTCGGCTTTGGCTCCGGGATGGGTGATCGCGCCCTTGTTGGTCGGGCCGACCAGCTGCGCGTATTTCCACAGCGCGCCGCTGGCATAGATCGTCTCGCGCGGTCCTTTCCAGGCCTTCCGGCGTTCGGCCAGTTCAGCATCCGACAGGTCGACCGAGATCTGGCCCTTGATGGCGTCGATGGTGATCACGTCGCCGTCCTGCAACAGGGCGATCGGACCACCCTGTGCCGCCTCTGGCCCGACATGGCCAACGCAGAACCCGCGCGTCGCGCCCGAGAACCGCCCGTCGGTGATCAACGCGACCTTCTTGCCCATGCCCTGACCGGACAGCGCCGCGGTAGTGGCCAGCATTTCGCGCATGCCGGGGCCACCTGCGGGGCCTTCGTTGCGGATGACCAGAACCTCGCCTTCCTTGTAGCCGCGCGCCTTGACCGCGGCAAAGGCGTCTTCCTCGCATTCGAAGACGCGGGCGGGGCCGCTGAAGACCTGTTCCTTTTCCGACATGCCGGCGACCTTGACGATGGCGCTCTCGGGCGCAAGGTTGCCTTTCAGCCCGACGACGCCGCCGGTCTTCGAAAGCGGCGCGCCGATTGGATAGATCACCTTGCCATCGGCCTTCCGCTCGACCATGTCGATTTCCTCGCCAATCGACCGCCCGGTCACGGTCATGCAATCCTCGTGGATCAGGCCGGCCTTGCGCAACTCTTTCAATACCACGGGCACGCCGCCGGCTTCGTAAAGATCCTTGGCCACATACTGACCGCCCGGCTTGAGGTCGACGAAATAGGGCGTTTCGCGGAAGATGTCGCAAACGTCATCGAGGTCGAAGTCGATGCCCGCCTCATGCGCCATCGCGGGCAGGTGCAGACCGGCATTCGTCGACCCGCCGGTGCAAGCCACGACGCGAGCCGCGTTCTGCAGCGATTTCAGCGTGACGATGTCGCGGGCGCGGATGTTCTTTGCGATCAGGTTCATCACGGCTTCGCCGGAGGCCACCGAATACTGGTCGCGGGATTCGTAAGGGGCCGGCGCGCCCGCCGAATTGGGCAGCGCAAGGCCGATCGCCTCGGAAACGCAGGCCATGGTGTTGGCGGTGAACTGGCCACCGCAGGCCCCGGCGCTAGGACAGGCGACCCGCTCGAGGATCGTCAGCTCTTCCTCGGACATGTTTCCGGCCTGGTTCTGGCCGACCGCCTCGAAGACGTCCTGAACGGTCACATCCTTGCCGTTCAGCCGACCCGGCAGGATCGAGCCGCCATAGATGAAGACAGACGGCGTATTGAGCCGGATCATCGCCATCATCATCCCGGGAAGCGACTTGTCGCAGCCGGCAAGGCCGACGATGGCGTCATAGCAATGTCCGCGCATGGTCAATTCGACGGTGTCGGCAATGGCTTCACGCGAGGCCAGCGAAGACCGCATTCCCTCATGCCCCATCGCAATGCCGTCGGTCACGGTGATCGTGGTGAATTCGCGCGGCGTACCGCCGCCCGCCTTGACGCCAAGCTTTACCGCCTGGGCCTGCCGGCTCAGCGCGATGTTGCAGGGTGCGGCTTCGTTCCAGCAGGTCGCGACACCGACGAAAGGCTGCGCGATCTCCTCTTCGGTCAGGCCCATTGCATAGTAATAGGACCGGTGCGGCGCGCGGGCGGGGCCTTCGGTCACGTGACGGCTTGGCAAACGGGATTTGTCGAATTGGTTGTTTTTCATCGGGCGGCCCCTCGCTGATCCGGATTTACCACCCGGAATAGTGCGGCAACCCCCGATTCACAAGCCTGTCCGGGCGCGATTGCCCTGCCCGGCCAATCGGCCTATCGTTCCGGAAAAAATCGAGCATCGGGCAGTGAGCATGTTCAACCCCTTCTTTGACCGCTACGTGGAGCCTGCGCGCCCGCGCGCCCAGATCTGGCGGCTGATCGTCGGGGCGATCCTGATGACGGTGATCTACCTCGTCGGACTGGCGGCCCTGTTCGGGCTGATCTGGCTGGCTGTCGGGCGCGATGACATGCTCGACTGGGCCAAGCGGATTGCCGAGGCCTCGACCCCGACAGCGACCTTGCTGCTTTTGGCAAGCTTCATAGGCATGGCGCTTGCACCGATGGCGGCAGTGCGATGGATTCACAAGCGGCCGGTCGCGACGTTGTTCGGGCCATCGGCGCGGGTGCTGCGGGATTTCGCGACCGCTGCGGCGACGGTGCTGATCCTCTACGCGCTGCTGCTGGCGGTCTGGTCGATCCGGTTCGACGCCAAGCCCAACCTGGAACCAATGCTGTGGCTGTCCTTCCTGCCGCTGGCGCTGTGCGGCCTGCTGGTCCAGACGCTGGCCGAGGAACTGGTCTTTCGCGCCTACCTGATGCAGCAACTGGCGGCGCGGTTCCGGTCGCCGCTGATCTGGATGCTCCTGCCCGGTCTCCTCTTCGGCGTGGTGCACTACGACCCGACCACGGCAGGCAGCAACGCCTGGATCGTGGTCGCCGCCGCCGCCGCGTTCGGGCTGGTCGCGGCGGATCTGACGCGGGTGACGGGCAACATCGGCGCGGGCTGGGGTTACCACTTCGCCAACAATCTGGTGGCGGTCCTGATCCTGTCGACTGAAGGCACCATTCCCGGCATGGCCCTATACCTGACGCCCTATTCGATCGACGATACCGAATTGGTGCCGCTCTTGTCTGTCGGCGATCTGGGGGTGATGGTGCTGGTCTGGCTGATCCTGCGCCGGATACTGCGGCGTTGATTGCAATTCCGAGACCGGCGGCTTATTTCAGGTGCGTCAGGGACCAATGGGGCCGAAGCGCGCAATGAACTGGATTTCGAACTACGTCCGCCCGACGATCAATTCGCTGTTTTCGCGCCGCGAAGTGCCCGAGAACCTGTGGTCGAAATGCCCCGAATGCGGCACGATGCTGTTTCACCGGGAATTGTCGGAGAATCTGAACGTCTGCACCAGTTGCGACCATCACATGGCGATCACCCCGCGAGAACGGTTCGCGCATCTTTTCGACGGCGGCGTCTTCGTCGAAGTCGCAGTTCCCGCGCCAATCTCCGACCCGCTGCATTTCCGCGACCAGAAGAAATATCCCGACCGGATGAGGGCCGCGCAAAAGCAAACCGGCGAGAAAGAGGCAATGCTGGTCGCCGAGGGCGAGATCGGGCGCACTCCGATCGTGGCTGCGGGGCAGGATTTCTCGTTCATGGGCGGCTCGATGGGGATGTATGTCGGCAACGCGATCATCACCGCCGCCGAACGCGCGGTGAAGCTGAAGCGGCCCCTGGTGCTGTTCTCGGCTGCCGGCGGCGCGCGGATGCAGGAAGGCATCCTGTCCTTGATGCAGATGCCGCGCACGACCGTGGCGGTCGAGATGCTGAAAGAGGCCGGGCTGCCCTATATCGTGGTGTTGACGCATCCAACGACCGGCGGCGTGACCGCGTCCTACGCGATGCTTGGCGACGTGCATATCGCCGAACCGAACGCGCTGATCTGCTTTGCCGGGCCGCGGGTGATCGAACAGACCATCCGCGAGAAGCTGCCCGAAGGCTTCCAGCGCGCCGAGTACCTGCTCGATCACGGCATGCTGGACCGCGTCACCCATCGCAAGAAGCTGCGCGACGAGTTGATCACCATCTTGCGCATGTTGACCGGCCAGCCGCCTGCGGTGAAGGGCGACCTGCCCGCGCCGGCGGGGGCCACGCAAGCCCCCGCTCCGCAACCCGCGAAGCCCGGCACCGAGAAGTGACGCCGCAACACTCTGACATCATCCTTGAACGGCTGATGTCGCTGCATCCGAAGATCATCGACCTGGTGCTGGATCGCGTCTGGCGATTGCTGGCGGCGTTGGATCATCCCGAACGGCGCCTGCCGCCGGTCATTCACGTCGCCGGAACAAATGGCAAGGGATCGGTGCAGGCGATGATCCGCGCCGGGCTGGAGGCTGGCGGCAAAGCCGTCCACGCCTATACCTCACCGCATCTGGCGCGGTTCCACGAGCGCATCCGGATCGCCGGCGAACTGATCACGGAACAGGCGCTGGCCGAGCTGCTGGAAGAATGCGAGCAGGCCAATAGCGGCGAAAGCATCACCTATTTCGAGATCACCACCTGCGCCGCCCTGCTGGCCTTTGCCCGCTCGCCCGCCGACTACACGCTGCTCGAGGTCGGGCTGGGCGGTCGGCTGGACGCAACCAACGTGATCGAGCGCCCGGCGCTGACGATCATCACGCCGGTCTCTCTGGACCATCAGCAATATCTCGGTGAAACCCTTGCCGAGATCGCGGGCGAGAAAGCCGGGATCCTCAAGCGCGGCGTGACCTGCATCGTCGGTCCGCAAGACGATGCGGCACTGGACGTGATCGAGGCGAAGGCCGCGCGGCTGGACGCGCCGCTGTTGACCTGGGGCCAGCACTGGCATGTCGCGGAAGAGAACGGCCGCCTGGTCTATCAGGACGAAACCGGGCTGTTGGACCTGCCCCTGCCCGCACTGATCGGGCGGCATCAGGTGCAGAATGCCGGGATCGCGATCGCCGCCCTGCGGCACCTGCGATTCGGCGAGGCGGAATGTGCCGCCGCCGTAACCGATGCCTTCTGGCCCGCCCGGCTGCAACGGCTGCGGCAGGGATCGCTTGTAGAGGCGGCAGGCCGGGCCGAGCTTTGGCTGGACGGCGGGCATAATCCGGCGGCGGGCGAGGCGCTGGCCGAAGCGCTGGGACGCTTGCCAGAGCGTCCGACGCATCTGATTTGCGGGATGCTGAACACCAAGGATATCGGCGGCTATCTGCGACCGCTGGCCAGGGTCGCAGCCAGCCTGCATGCGGTCTCGATCCCCGGCGAGGTGAATACGCTGAGTGCCGGACAAACCCATGCCGCCGCTACGGCCGCGGGGATCAGATCGACCGTCTCGGACACCGTGGTCGGTGCAATTCACGATATCGTCGCCACCGATCCGGGCGCCCTCATCCTGATCTGCGGCTCGCTTTATCTGGCGGGCAACGTCCTTCGCGAGAACAGCTGAAAGCGCCGCAACCGCGACGGACCTACGTGCCCCAGTCTTCGCTCTGCATTTCGCGCAGGCGGCTTGCCGTACGCTCGAACTCGAACGTGCCTTCACCTTCGACATAAAGCCGTTCCGGAATGTCGGCTGCGGTGACGATCAGTCTGACCTTCGCTTCATAAAGCGCGTCGATCAGGATGACGAACCGCTTGGCCTCGTTGTAGTTCGAGCGGCTGAGGTTCGGCACGTCTTCAAGGATCAGCACCCGCACCGCCTCGGCGACGGCGAGGTAGTCGGCAGGGCCAAGCGGTTTGCCGCAAAGGTCCCAGAACGGAACCCGCGCGACACCGTTGCTGAATTTCGGCAGGACAACGTCGCGGCCCTTGACCTTGAGCGTCAGCGGCTCTGGCGGCGCGGTCACGAGATCCTCCCAGATCGCCTGCACCGCGGCGCGCGCCGCGGCGTTCGCGGGGGCGAAATAGGTCTGTGATCCGGCCAGCTTGTCCTGCCGGTAATCGGCTTCGGCGGCAAGGTGGTGGATGACCATCCGCTCTTTCAGAAGCTCGATGAAGGGCACGAACAGCGCCCGGTTCAGCCCATCCTTGTAAAGGTCATCCGGCGGGCGGTTCGAGGTTGTGACGACCAGTACCCCCACTTCGAAAAGCCGCTGAAAGAGCCGTCCGACGATCATGGCGTCGGTGATGTCGGTGATCTGCATCTCGTCGAAGGCCAGCAGGCGGATATCGGCGGCGACAGCCTCTGCCACGGGTTTCAGGGCGTCATCGACGCCTTTCTTGCGCGCCTCGTGCATGCCGGCATGGATTTCCTGCATGAAGGCATGGAAATGCACCCGGCGTTTGGGCGCATCGACCGCCTCGACGAACATGTCCATCAGCATCGACTTGCCGCGCCCGACTCCGCCCCAGAGATAGAGCCCCTTCGGCGGCGGCGGCCCCTTGGCGAACAGACCGCGCAAGCCGCGTTTGGGCGCCTCTTCCAGCCAGGTCCGGATGTCGCACAGGATCGGCAGCACGGCTTCCTGCGCCGGATCGCGGGTCAGATCGCCCGCGGCAATCTTTTCGGCATAGATGTCTTCCAGCGTCTTTGGCATCGCATCCAGATAATCCGGCGCGACCCATAAGAAAAGCCAATCCGGATGCGCACAGACCCTATCTGCGACCCCGACGGCGTTTTCCGCAACGGTCATACGCACGGCAGGAGCCGACGAAGCAAACGCGCGGCGGAACGGTTTGGAAGAGCTGCGATGCGCGCGCCTGGGCGTCCCCGGCGGGGCGCGCGTTCTGGCCTGATCAGGGCTTGCGGAACATCGTGATGAAGAACCCGTCCATGCCGCCGAGATCGGCGAGATGATCCGGACGCGTCCGCAGACCGGTCTCGGAAATCCACGCAGGATCGATGCCGGGCAGTCTCAGCGCCTCAAGGTCAAGGGTCAGGTCGGGATGGCGGACAAGCGCGTCACGGACCTGTTCCTCGCCCTCGTCGATCAGCAGGCTGCAGGTGGAATAGACCAGCCGCCCGCCGGGTTTCAGCAGCGTCAGCGCCTTGTCGATCATCGCCTCCTGCAGCTTGAAGAGCACCGGAAAGTCGGACCCGTCCTTGGCATGGACCAGATCGGGGTGGCGGCGGATCGTGCCGGTCGCCGAACAGGGCGCGTCAAGCAGGATCGCGTCATAGGGCGCATGGTCGTAATGCAGGGCATCCGTGACGACGATTTCCGCGTCAAGGCCGGTGCGTTTCAGGTTCTCTTCGACCCGCGCCATCCGCGGGCCCGAAATGTCCAGCGCGGTGACATCGGCACCCAAGGCGGCAAGCTGCATCGTCTTGCCGCCAGGTGCTGCGCAAAGATCCAGAACATGCTCGCCGGGCCCCGCCGCAAGCACCTTGGCAGGCAGGGCGGCGGCGGCATCCTGTACCCACCAGGCACCCTCGGCAAAGCCCGGAATCGTGGTGACCTGCTGCTGCCCGTAAAGGCGAACGGACCCGGTGGGCAGCAGCGTGGCACCCAGCCTTTGCGCCCAGCCTGCGGCATCCTGCTTGACGGTCAGGTCCAGCGCCGGGCCGGCGGCATGGGCTGTTTCGATGGCCAGCACAGTGGCCTTGCCGAAATCCGCAACCAGTTGCTTTCGCAGCCACTTCGGCAGTTGCGGAACCGGCAGCTTTTGCCATTTCTCCGCCCCGTCGGCGGCGACCTTGCGCAGCACGGCATTCACCAGTCCGGCCATGCGAACCGCATGCGGATCGGCCTTGACCAGCGCGACCATCGCATTGACGACACCGTGGCTGGCCGCACCGTCGGCGCAAAGCTCGACAGTGCCGAGGCGCAGGGCGTTGAGAACGGTTTCGGGCGGGCGCTGGCGCAGATACGGGCCAATCATCCGGTCGGCACGGTCCATCCAGCGCAGGCAGGTGATCGCCAGTCGCGCGGCGCGGGCGCGCTCTTCCGCGGCAAGACCCTCCAGCGCCTTCGGCAAAAGCTCGGACAGCATGGCCCGATCTTCCGTCACCGCCGTCAACAGCCGCAAAGCTGCCTGACGCGGGGCCTGTCCCGGAATGCTCATCGATGCGGATCCTCGGCGGTTGTTCTGCACGAAAAGGCCCTATATCACTGCAATCGGACGAACAAGGACCGGACGAAATGACCGACACACAACCCGACGTTCCCGGCGCCGCAGAGCGCGCTCTGGCCGAAGCCGAGCAGAGGCGCAAGGCCGCGACCAGGGCAGAGCTTCCACTTGAACTGGGTGGCCGCAAGGGGCCAGAGCCGGTGCGCTACGGGGACTGGGAAAAGAAAGGGATCGCGGTCGATTTCTAGCGCTGTTTCAAGGCGAAATCAGCGTGGTCCCCCGCCCCTTCATCGGCAATGAACCGGATCGTGCCGCCGTCGATCTTGACGGCCTGACAATTCGGGCCAAGATCGGTTTCACCGAAATACAGATCGCGGCAAAAGTAACCTTCGGTCCACCGCCAGGCCCCCGAGACGGTCTTGCCGAACGCTCGGCCGCTGATCAGGCCGTCAGGCATGACGTTCAAACGGATGCCAAAACGGGTCAGTTCCTTGCCCGAGACGATCGTGACGAAATTTGATTCCTCTGTGATCGGCGAAAAAGCTGTTGCCGGGGTGGCCCCGGCCAACAACACGGTCGCAATCGTCATGGCGCGCAGCGGTCTCATCCTGTCCCCCTGAATGTCCGGGTTGTGCAGGTTGTACGGCGCAGCACCCGGTCTGGATCAGTCAGAGGCCCAGAACGTCGAACATGTCGTATTCGCCCGGTTTCCGATCCTGCCCCCAAAGCGCCGCGCGAAGCGCGCCCTTGGCAAACAGGCTGCGATCGGTGGCGATATGGCGCAGGATCACGCGTTCGCCCGCTGCCGCGAAGACCACGTCGTGCTCGCCCACGATGTCGCCGCCACGGATCGACACAAAGCCGATATCGCCGCGCTTGCGGGCGCCGGTCAAGCCATCGCGGCCACGATCCGACACATCCCGCAACGACACGCCGCGACCCTCGGCCGCCGCTTCGCCAAGCATCAACGCGGTGCCCGAGGGCGCATCGACCTTGCGGTTGTGATGCGCCTCGACGATCTCGATGTCGAAATCCTCGTCCAGTGCGGCGGCCGTCAGTTTCGCAAGCTTCACCAGCAGGTTGACGCCGAGGCTCATGTTGCCGGCGCGGATGATCACGGCGTGATGCGAGGCGGCGTTGAGCTTTTTCAGGTCGGCGTCAGACAACCCGGTCGTGCCGATCACATGCACCGCGCGGGCCTGCGCGGCCAGGGCGGCGAACTCGACCGTTGCCGCCGGTGCGGTGAAATCGAGGATGGCCTGGGCCTTGGCGAAAACCTCCAGCGCGTCGTCGGTGACAGACAGTCCGGCCGCCGCCCCGCCCATCGCGGAGCCGACATCCTGGCCGATCCAGTCATGGCCCGGCCGTTCCACCGCGCCGACCAGCCGAACCTTGTCCGAGGCCCTTACGGTCTGGATCAGCATCTGGCCCATCCGGCCCGACGCGCCGGTGACAACGATGCCCGGTAATTCGCTCATGTTTCGCTCCTTGTCGCTTCGGCCCGGTTTAGCCGCTTGCGGCGGCTTAGGCAAAGCCCTGTTGCAGCGCCGGGGATTCGGGCTTATCTGGGCGGCCATGGCAAAGAACATGCAACATGAAAGCCGCGGTCCGTCGCAGCGGCAGCTGCGGGTGGGCGAATTGATCCGGCGCACCCTGTCGGATGTGCTGATCCGGGGCGAGATCCACGACCCAGACCTGAACCGGATGTCGATCACGGTCGGCGAGGTTCGCATCTCTCCCGATCTGCGGATCGCCACCGCCTATGTGCTGCCCTTGGGCGGGCGCGGGCGCGACGAGGCACTGGCGGCTTTGCGCCGTAACCGCAACGAGCTGCGGCGCGCCGTCTCGAAAGAAGTGACGCTGAAATTCTCGCCCGAGATCAAGTTCGCCATTGATGAGACCTTCGACCGGCTCGACGACACCCGGCGTCTGTTCGAACAGGAGGATGTCCGGCGCGATCTGGACAGGCCCGAGGAAGAGTAATGGCGCGTCGCAAGAAGGGCCGCGATGTTTCCGGCTGGCTGGTGGTCGACAAGCCCGCCGGGATCAGTTCCGCCGCCGTGGTGAACAAGGTGAAATGGGCGTTTGACGCCAACAAGGCCGGCCATGCCGGCACGCTGGATCCAGAGGCGACCGGGGTTCTGGCCGTCGCCTTGGGCGAGGCCACCAAGACCGTCCCCTATGTCACCGATGCGATGAAAGCCTACCGATTCACCGTGCGGTTCGGCCAGGCGACGAATACCGACGACGCCGAGGGCGAGGTGATTGCCGAAAGCGACCTGCGACCCGAGGATGACCAGGTTCGGGCGGCTCTGACAGCCTTTGTCGGAGAGATCATGCAGGTGCCGCCGCAGTTTTCCGCCGTCAAGGTGGGCGGCGAGCGGGCCTACAAGCTGGCCCGCGACGGCGAGGATCTGGACCTGGCCGCACGACCGCTTTGGGTCGAAAGCCTCGATCTGGCCGCGCGGCCCGATCCCGACCTTGCAGAGTTGCAGATGGTCTGCGGCAAGGGCGGCTACGTCAGATCCATCGCCCGCGACCTTGGCGCCGCTCTGGGATGTCACGCGCATGTCGTGGCATTGCGCCGGACCTGGTCGGGGCCGTTCGAGGCCGAAGACGGGATCACGATGGAGGACTTGCAGAGCAAGGCGAAATCGCCGGAACTGGATGACTGGCTGCTGCCCGTTGAAACCGGCCTGGCCGACCTGCCGGAATTGCGTTGCAGCGCCGAAGGTGCTGCGCGGCTCAGGCATGGCAATGCCGGGATGGTGCTGACCTCGGACGCCGAATACGGCGACGAGGCCTGGGCGTCGCTCGATGGCAAGGCAGTGGCCATAGGGATCTACAAGGCCGGCGAGTTGCATCCCAGCCGCGTGTTCAATCATTGAACCCGGCAGGCTTGCGCGCGCGGCGTCGGCTTGGCAGAACCCGGACATGATCGTTCGACGCCATCAAAAGGGCGATGCGGCCAGCGTCGCGGAATATTCCGACTGCGAGCGGTATCGTTACAGCCTGACGCGGACATGGGATGCGGCCGGGCCGAAGGCGACATTCATCATGCTGAACCCCTCGACCGCGACCGAGATGCAGAACGATCCGACGGTCGAGCGCTGCGAAAGGCGGGCACGGGCGCTGGGCTTCGGGGCGTTTCAGGTGACCAACATCTTCGCCTGGCGCGATACCGATCCGCGGGCGATGCGGGCGGCGTCCGATCCGGTCGGTCCCCGGAATGACCGGGCGATCCTTGCAGCGGTGGCGTGGGCCGACCAGGTGGTCTGCGCCTGGGGCACGCACGGCGCGCATCTGGACCGGGGGGCGGCGGTCGAGGCGCTGTTGCGCAACGCCGAGACGCCGCTCTACAGCCTGGGGCTGACCCGGGCCGGGCATCCCAAACACCCGCTCTATATCGGCTATCAGCAACAGCCGGTGCCCTGGCCGCATCAGTGAAGCCGCTGGATCGTCACGATGATATCCTCGACCGGCACATCCGCCGCGTCGAGCAGAACGGCGACCAGGGTGCCGCCTATCAGGATCTCGCTGTCTTCGCCATCTTCCGAGGCGCGGAGCGTCACGTCGAGATCGGGCAGATCGTGGTCCGGATCGAAAGTGATGTGCAAGACATCCGTCCCGACCTCGAAGCCGGAAATCTCGGCATAGCTGCCGGATGCCAGATCGCTGGCATCCAGCCAGGCCCCGTGCTCTGAGGCCTCGATCTCGTGCACCGGCGGCAACGGCTCTTGTCCTGCAGCGTCCGAGGCGACATCATCCTCGATCACCGGCGGCAGGACGTCGTCGGGATCGGGATCGGCATGGCCCTGATCGGTGTCGTCTTCGATGACGGGTTCCCGGACCTCGATTGGATCGCCGGGTGGCGCGGTCGAGGGCTGATCATCCTCGATCACCGGATCGAGGACCGTGACTTCGGGTTCGGGCACATCATCCTCGTAGATCGGGAGCAGCGCCAGCTCGTCATCGCCCGGATCGCCGGAAAGGTCATCTTCGTCGAGCGGACTCAGCACTTCTTCCACTGGCTCGGGCAGGTCGTCGAGCAGGTTTGCCGGCACATCAAGCGGCTCCTCCGGATGGTCGCCCCGATCCGTGCCGTCGTCCCGCTCTGTAAGGAAGTCCGGCAAAAGCACCGCCGGTATCAAACTCAGTATCAACAACGCATAGAGCATGGCCGCACCCTTCCCCAATTCCCCAAGCGGTCATAGCACGGAACATCCTGGCAACATCGCGGTAAGTATTAACAATTCTCTCCAAATGCCCTTTAACATTTACCCACTGGCGGCACGGATCAAAGGGAGCGCGCGATGACGTCCGATATCGAGGGGTTCGAGAAGGTCCGGGTCCCGGGCGACGGCGTGGAGATTTCCGCGCATCTTGGCGGGTCGGGACAACCGCTTGTCCTGTTGCACGGCTATCCGCAGAACCATATGTGCTGGGCAGGTGTGGCGGCGGATTTCGCCCGGCATTTTCAAGTTATCATCCCGGACCTGCGCGGCTATGGCGACAGCGGCGCGCCGCAGGATGACCTGGAACATTCGGTCTATTCCAAGCGTCGGATGGCCGGTGATATCGTGGCTATGCTGACGCATCTCGGTCTGAAATCGGCGCATGTCCTGGGACATGACCGGGGCGGGCGGGTCGCCTACCGGCTGGCGCTGGATGCGCCCGAACGGGTGACCAAACTTGGAATCATCGAGATCGTTCCGACCGGGGATTTCTGGGCGGCATGGAACGCCGAGCTTGCGTTGAAAGCCTATCACTGGACCTTTCTCGCGCAACCCAGCCCGTTGCCCGAACGGATGATCAACGCCGACCCGATCGCCTATCTGGACTGGACGCTCGCCGCCTGGACGCTGGGAAAATCACTGTCGGTCTTTCCCGCCGCCGCGCTGGCCAGCTACCGCGCCCAGGCAGCCGACCCGCTCAGGATCGCCGCGATGTGCGCCGATTACCGGGCCGGCGCGACGACCGACCGAAGGCTCGACGAAGAAGACCGGGCCGCAGGGCGCAAAATCAGGGCGCCATTGCATTTTCTGTGGGCCAAGGGCGGATTTCCCGCGCAGTCGGGCAATCCGGCGCAGGTGTGGCGCAACTGGGCGACGGAAGTTACGGATGTAAGCTGTGAAAGCGGTCACTTCGTGATGGAGGAAAACCCAAAAGCGGTAATCGACGCGTTCCTTCCGTTCTTGCAGTCGGATTGACGGTCTGTCATGTCGTGATAGGAATAAGCACATGACAAAAAAGAACAATACCCCGACCAAACGACAGAGTGATATTGCCGGTCTGCGTCAGGAACTCGAGCAGTTGAATTCGCACAAGTTCATTCAGGTGCACAATTCGCTGCCGCGCCTGATGTGGTATCAGTTCCTGCGCGGACTTGCGATGGGTCTGGGAACGGTCGTCGGCGCGACGGTGCTCGTGTCGATTCTACTCCTGCTGCTGGCAAATATCGACTTTATCCCGATCATCGGCGACTGGGCTGCGCGGATCGCGGAACAGATCCGGTCCAGCCAATAGGCCGAAAACGCTTTCCTTTGACGGGGAATCCCCCTATACGCCCGCATCCGCGCCACGGATTTGGCCGGACACTCTCCACGGGCCCTGCTGGACGACATCCCGGCTTGCGCCATTAACCTCTTGATCTGAAAAGGAGACCCCGATGTCGATCACAGTTGAAGAAAAACAGCGCCTGATGCAGGACTTCGCCATGAAAGAAGGCGATACCGGTTCGCCGGAAGTTCAGGTCGCGGTTCTGTCAAGCCGCATCGCGACGCTGACGGAACACTTCAAGACCCACAAGAAAGACAACCATTCCCGCCGTGGCCTGCTGATGATGGTCGCGCAGCGCCGCAAGCTTCTGGATTATGTGAAGGGCAAGGACGAAGCCCGCTACCAGTCGCTGATCGAGCGCCTCGGCCTGCGCCGCTAAGCCGGCCCGCCCCGACCCGAACAAGACAAACGCGCCCCATCAGGGCGCGTTTTGCTTTCGGGGTGTTCGAAATCCGCGCGACCGCACTCGGCTCAGGGCCCGGCACGCCGCCGATCGTCGTTGCTCCGCTCACATCTTGCCAATTCATGGGGGTCTGCGTTTGAACCGACTTTCCCCAGGCAGGGATTTCGCCGCGCGTTTCACCCGCGACGACCGGCAAGCGGGCGCTGTCCGCTTGGACGCTCAGGATATTTGGAACGAAAGACGCGGCAAGGGGCGCGCGGATTGGGGACGTTTCGGGCAGACGGCTGATCGCCATATCTTGTGTCCACCCCCTCCGCACGGCCCTGAAAAAAGCTAACAAAGGGTAAACGACAACACCTCTATTCCTTTGATTTCCATGGCTTAGCAATTTGTCCACATGTGGACACCGACCCGGTTCCGGCCATCCCGGCCCGGATCGGCCGACTTGATCGCCGCTTTTCATTCCGCGAAATCCCGTATATAGGCGCGCCATCTGCGACGTGACGCTAGGACCCCGGCGGACGCTAAAGGATTGGGGTCGGCGGCAATGGGGCCGCCATAAGAAACGGAAGACCCGGGAACGCCCGGGAGTGCTTCCCTATAGGAAACCATAGATGTTTAATGTGACGAAGAAAGAAATGCAGTGGGGCGATGAGACGCTGACACTGGAAACGGGCAAGGTTGCCCGGCAGGCCGATGGATCGGTCATTGCGACGCTGGGCGAAACCAGCGTCATGGCGAACGTGACCTTCGCCAAGCAACAGAAACCGGGGCAGGACTTCTTCCCGCTGACGGTTCACTACAACGAGAAATACTATGCAGCCGGCAAGGGGCCGGGCGGCTTTTTCAAGCGCGAGGCGCGGCCTACCGAGAAAGAGACGCTCACCAGCCGTCTGATCGACCGTCCGATCCGCCCGCTGTTCGTGCCGGGCTTCAAGAACGAGGTCCTGGTGATCTGCACCGTGCTCAGCCATGACCTGGTCAACGACCCCGATATGGTCGCGATGATCGCCGCCTCGGCGGCCCTGACGATTTCCGGCGCGCCGTTCATGGGCCCGATCGGCGCCGCGCGCGTCGGCTTCGTCGGTGGCGAATACGTGCTGAACCCCTCGGTCGACGACATGCACGATCTGCGCAACACGCCCGAGCAGCGGCTTGACCTGGTCGTCGCCGGCACCAAGGACGCCGTGATGATGGTCGAGTCCGAAGCCTATGAGCTGTCGGAAGCCGAGATGCTGGGCGCCGTGAAGTTCGGGCACGAGGCGATGCAGCCGGTGATCGACCTGATCATTTCGCTGGCGGAATCGGCGGCTAAAGAGCCGTTCGATTTCCAGCCTGCAGACTATTCCGACCTTTACAAGGCGGTTCAGAAAGCTGGCGAGAAAGCGATGCGCGCGGCGTTCGCGATCACCGACAAGCAGGAACGCACCACAGCGATTTCTGCCGCTCGCGACACGGTTCGCGAGAACCTGTCCGAGGAGCAGCTGGCCGATGAGAACCTCGGTTCCGCGTTCAAGAAGCTGGAAAGCGCGATCCTGCGTGGCGATGTCGTGAAGACCGGCAAGCGGATCGACGGGCGCGACACCAAGACGGTCCGCCCGATCGAATGCGAGGTTGGTTTTCTGCCGCGCACGCATGGTTCGGCCTTGTTCACCCGTGGCGAGACGCAGGGCCTTGTCGTGACCACGCTTGGCACCGGCGACGACGAACAGATGATCGACGCGCTGCATGGCACCTACCGGTCGAACTTCATGCTGCACTACAACTTCCCGCCCTATTCGGTCGGCGAGGTTGGCCGCTTCGGTTTCACCGGACGTCGTGAGATTGGCCATGGCAAGCTGGCGTGGCGGGCGTTGCAGGCGGTGCTGCCGCCGGCGACGGATTTCCCCTACACGATCCGCGTCGTTTCCGAGATCACCGAATCGAACGGCTCGTCCTCGATGGCATCGGTCTGCGGCGGCTCCCTGTCGATGATGGATGCGGGCGTGCCGCTGAAATCGGCGGTCGCCGGCGTCGCGATGGGTCTGATCCTTGAGGATGACGGCGAATATGCCGTTCTGACCGATATTCTGGGCGACGAGGATCACCTTGGCGACATGGACTTCAAGGTCGCCGGGACCGAGAACGGCATCACCAGCCTGCAGATGGACATCAAGGTCGCGGGCATCACGCCCGAGATCATGGAAACCGCGCTGAGTCAGGCCAAGGACGGCCGTCTGCATATCCTGGGCGAGATGTCGAAGGCGATGACCGGGGCGGGCGATTTCTCGATCCACGCGCCGCGCATCGAAACCATGCAGATCCCGACCGACAAGATCCGCGAAGTGATCGGTTCGGGCGGCAAGGTGATCCGCGAGATCGTCGAGGTTTCCGGCGCCAAGGTCGATATCAACGACGATGGCATCATCAAGATCGCAAGCCCGAACGGTGAGGCCATCAAGAAGGCCTATGACATGATCCACTCGATCGTGGCAGAGCCGGAAGAGGGCCAGATCTACAAGGGCACGGTGGTGAAGATCGTCGATTTCGGCGCCTTTGTGAACTTCTTCGGCAAGCGCGACGGCCTTGTGCATGTCAGCCAGATCGAGAACCGCCGCCTGAACCATCCGTCGGACGTTCTGAAGGAAGGCCAGGAGGTCTGGGTCAAGCTGCTGGGCTTCGACGACCGCGGCAAGGTGCGCCTTGCGATGAAGATGGTCGATCAGGAGACCGGCAAGGAACTGGAACAGCAAGACGCCGACGCCGAATAGGCTCTGCGACAAGACCAGGACAAGGCCCCGGAGCGATCCGGGGCCAAGGCGTTCGGCCGCCCGGTCAGGAAGGCAGCTTGGTCTTGCGCAGATAGGGAAACACGGTTTCGAATTCACCGTATTTCTTTCTTGCGTCATCGTCGCTGACCGCCACCGGAATAATGACGTCCTCGCCTGTGGTCCAGTTTGCGGGCAGGGCGACATTCTCTTTCGCGGCAGTTTGCAAGGCATCGAGCGCGCGCAGAACCTCGGCAAAGTTGCGACCGACATTCATCGGGTAGGTCATCGACAGTTTGAGCTTCTTGTCGGGACCGACAATGAAGACGACGCGCACGGTCTGGCTGTCAGCCGGCGCCGGCTGGTCAGGCAGCATAAACTCGGCGGGCAGCATGTCGAAGGCCTTGGCGACCTTCAGATTCTTGTCGGCGATGATCGGGAAGCTCGCCTTGGTGCCCGCGTAGGTCTCGATGTCGCCTTTCCACTTTTTGTGGTCTTCGACGCTGTCCACCGAGATCCCCATGACCTTGGTACCGCGTTTTTCCCATTCATCGGCCAGTTGCGCTACGGCCCCGAACTCGGTCGTGCAGACCGGGGTGAAATCCTTGGGGTGCGAAAAAAGGATCGCCCAGTTGTCGCCGATCCAGTCATGCAGCTTGAGCGTGCCCTGATCGGTTTCGACTTCGAGGTTCGGTATCTCGTCGTTGATGCGAAGTCCCATAGCATCTTCCTTTCGGTTACGATTTCGTATTCAGCAATCAAAATGCTCTTCCGTGCGGCGCGCTGCAATGCGGACGCATCGACTCGCAACTGAGTGTGACAGAGTACCGCAAAACTTTCCAGCAACAGCGGATCAGAACGGGCGCGGCGCGTTGAAGTTCATGCCCGCCCCGCCCTCGGGGTGGCGAATGCGCAGGCTTTCGGCATGCAGCATCAGGCGGGGAAAATCACGCGCGGCGCCGGTGGCGTAGAACGGATCGCCGAGGATCGGATGGCCGATTTCGCGCATGTGCAGCCGCAGCTGGTGGCTGCGCCCGGTCTGCGGGTAAAGCCGGATCCGGGTTGTGTCGCCGTCATGGCGCACCACCCTCCAGTCGGTGATCGCCTGGCGCCCGGTTTCGTGGTCGATCTTCTGCAAGGGGCGGTTCGGCCAGTCGACGATGATCGGCAGGTCGATGCGGCCGGTTTTCTCGGCTACACGGCCCCAGACGCGGGCGTAGTAAACCTTCTTTGTCTGCCGTTTCTCGAATTGCAGGCCCAAATGACGTTGCGCCATGGCCGAGAGGGCAAAGACCATCACCCCAGATGTGTCGCGGTCCAGACGGTGGACCAGCAGCGCCTCTGGAAAGGCCACCTGAACGCGTGCGAGCAGGCAGTCGGACAGATGCTCGCCCTTGCCCGGCACCGACAAGATACCTGCGGGCTTGACCACCACCAAAAGATGATGGTCCGTATGCAGGATGTTCAGCGGATCACGGGGTGGGTCATAGTCGTCCATTCGCGGGCGATAGCATGACCGGGCGACAGGACCAATGGGCCTACTGGTCGCTTTGCGGCAAGCCGTCTGCAAGATCGTAATAGTCGCCCTTGTCGGCCACGAAGATATGGCGACCGAGTTTGGCGCCCGTCGGAGCGGCAAGCGCACCCATGCTGAACGAGGTCGTGCCTTCGCCGCTGCACTTCCAGAACAGGAACGATCCGCAGTTCCGGCAAAACCCGCGCCGGGCGATGTCGCTGGCGCTGTACCAGGCAAGGCCCTCCGCTCGTGTGATCCGCAGCCGGTCATACGGCACATAACTGGAGGCCCAGAAATGCCCTGATTGTTTACGGCACTGGCTGCAGTGACAGGCTGAGGGTGGCGGGAAGTCACCGTCGACGTCGAATGTCACTGCGCCGCAGAGGCAGGAGCCTTTGACCATCATTTCCTCCATAGTTCGGGGCCATTCGCCAGCCCCAGAATGATGCCGTAGCCGATGAAGTAACGCGCCATGAACCGAAGAACCACCTCAGAAGACGGCGAAGACCAGTCAGCCCGGAATGCTCATTGCGCAAAAACCATATCGAGGATCGCCGAAAGCGCTTCGGCATCTTCTTCGGTAAAAGCCGCCGGTTGGTTGCTGTCGATATCAAAAACGCCAAGCAGTGTTCCGGTCCGGTCGCGCACCGGCAGTACGATTTCCGACCGGGTCGAGGATGCGCAGGCGATATGGCCAGGGAACGCATTGACGTCCGGCACCAACTGGATCTTGCCGGTACGTGCCGCAGCGCCACAAACGCCGCGCGAAAACGGGATCACGAGGCAGCCGTGACTGCCCTGATAGGGGCCGATCTTCAACAGTTCAGGTTCTGTAACGCGGTAGAATCCGGTCCAGTCAAACCGGGCATCGGCATGATGCACCTCGCAAACAACTGTGGCCATCAGGGCAACGGTATCGGTTTCGCCTTCAGTCAGGCTGCGGATCGAGGTCGCAAGGTCGGTATAGTTCATCAGACACGCTCGATCGCGATCGCCGTACCTTCGCCGCCGCCGATGCAGATCGCGGCGATCCCGCGTTTCAGGCCGCGGATTTCGAGCGCGTTCAAGAGCGTCACCATGATTCGCGCGCCCGAAGCCCCGATCGGGTGGCCGAGGGCGCAGGCGCCGCCGTGGACGTTCACCTTGTCGCGCGGCAGTCCCATTTCGTGCATGAAGGCCATCGGCACGACGGCGAAGGCCTCATTCACTTCCCAAAGGTCGACGTCCTCCGCGCTCCAGCCGATCCTGGCCAGCAGCTTGCGCGCCGCGGGGACCGGTGCCGTGGTGAAAAGCCCCGGAGCCTGCGCGTGGCTGGCATGGCCGAGGATGCGGGCGCGGATGTTCGCGCCCTTGCCGGAGGTCAGGACCAAGGCAGCCGCGCCATCCGAGATTGACGAGGAATTGGCGGCAGTCACCGTGCCATCCTTGCGGAAGGCCGGTTTCAGATGCGGGATCTTTTCGGGCCGCGCCTTGCCCGGTTGTTCGTCTTCAGAGACAACCGTTTCGCCGCTTCGGCCGGTCACTGTTACCGCAGCGATCTCTTTGCGGAATGCACCGGATTTCTGCGCCTCAAGCGCATTTTCCAATGAGCCCAACGCATAAGCGTCCTGCGCGCGGCGGCTGAACTGGTAGGCCTCGGCGCAATCCTCGGCGAAGGTCCCCATCAGGCGACCCTTGTCATAGGCGTCTTCGAGCCCGTCAAGGAACATGCTGTCAACGACCTGAGAGTGGCCGATCCGCGCGCCGTTGCGCATTTTTGGCAACAGATAGGGCGCGTTGGTCATGCTTTCCATGCCACCTGCGACCACAGTGTCGGCCCCGCCAGACGCGATCTGGTCGAACGATATCATCGCCGCCTTCATGCCGGATCCGCACATCTTGTTCAAAGTGGTTGCCGGCACCTCCTCGCCCAGACCGGCGGCGAAACCCGCCTGCCGTGCAGGCGCTTGGCCTTGACCCGCGGGCAGCACGCAGCCCATGATCAGTTCTTCGACCTCGGAGGCCCGTACACCGGCGTTTTCAAGCGCAGCGCGGATTGCGACGGCACCAAGCGCCGGAGCATCCGTGGCCGAGAACACCCCTTGGAACCCACCCATCGGCGTGCGGGCAGCACCGGCAACAAAAACGTCTTTCATTTCGGTATCTCCGTCAAATTCGATATTTCTGTCATACTGAATGGTAACCTTTGTCCCCTAGCATAAGTTCAACCGAACAGAGTTCAGAGGCCGCCATGCAGCTTACAGCGGAACAATTTCCTGATGCCACACTGATCACGGTCTTGGAAAGCCGGATCGACGCGGCCAGCGCGATTGCATTCAAGGACACGATGCGAGACCTTTCGGAGGACGGGCCCGAACGAGTCATTCTGGATCTTGCGAACGTCGACTTTGTCGATAGCAGCGGATTGGGTGCGATCGTCGCCGCGATGAAGCTTCTGGGGCCGGAACGGCGGCTGGAACTGGCCGCACTTTCGCCAACAGTCGAAAAGGTCTTTCGCCTGACCCGAATGGATTCGGTCTTCACGATCCACGCCTCTGCCAGCGAGGCTGTCGGCGTCCAGAAACTTGCAAGCTGATCCCTCGGTAAGCCAGAGTGCCGGATGACCAACAGCCGCTAGAGCAAGGCGATCGCCCCATGCGCCTGACGCTTGCCAGCGATCCTTTCGAGGTCCGCGCCGCTTTGCAGCTTTTGCGGACAGAGATGACGGTCCTGAACTTGAGCGACGACGCTGTCGCACGGGTCGAGATCATCATGGCCGAGATCCTCAACAACGTCGTGGAGCATGCCTGCCGGAACAGGCCTGATTGCCGGATCGACATAGAGATGGCACGGACTCGGGCCGACCTTCGGATAAAGGTCGTCGATGATGGCGGGACGATGCCGCACGGCAAACTGCCCGCGCGAAAAACGGCCGCGCTTTCGGCCAGTCCCGAGACGCTTCCCGAAGGCGGCTTCGGCTGGTCGCTGATCCGCGACCTGGCTCACGATCTGACCTATGCACGGCGGAACGGACAAAACCAGTTGACCTTCGCGCTTGTTTTGGATTGAGGCCCTGACTTATCCGGCATGACCCGGCAACAGAACCTGGCGGGTTTCAAGCTCTGCCCAACGCGGCTCGGAGTCATGGTTTCTGACGAATTAACCTGCCGTTAAATTGCCCCAATCGGTCCACATGGCCGACAGAATGTAGGAACAGAACAGAGTTGTAGCTGCTTTAGCTTCCCTCGGCGTCGCGTTTAACAGCCCCCACCCAATGCGCGGCGTCGAGGTCTGACACTCTCCACCCCGGTGGCGAGAGTTACGAGCCACCCTGCGCTAATTCAGCTGGAAATGCAGCGGGTACAGCCCGTCTTGAAAGTCACCGAACATGTCGGGCAGATCAGGATGGTCGACCGGCTCGCCCGAATAATCCGGAACGAGGTTCTGTTCAGAAACATACGCCACGTAGTAGCTTTGGTCGTTTTCGGCGAGCAGGTGGTAGAATGGTTGATCCTTTATCGGCCGACTCTCTTCCGGAATTGCGGCATACCATTCATCGGTGTTGGAGAACATCGCGTCCACATCGAAGACCACACCCCGAAACGGATGCATGCGGTGGCGCACCACTTGACCCAAATGATATTTAGCGCGTGTCTTCAGCATCGCATTGTAACCCTCACTACTTGTTATTAGACCCCAGATCGGGGTTATGTCCATGCAACAAACCAAAAAAACAGGAAACAAACTGTGAACCTCGTCCTTACAGTGCTGGAGATCGTCGCTCCGGTTTTCCTGTTGGCGGCTATTGGTTTCTTTTGGGTCAAGGCAGGGTACGAGTATCGGGTGAAGTTCGTCACTCAGCTGGCGATGACCCTTTCGGTTCCGTGCCTTATCTTCACCGCGCTGATGCGCACGGACATCGACCCGCAAACGCTTTCAGCGGTTTCGCTGGCAACCATCGTGGCTTACGGCCTGGTCACCTTTGCGGCGTTCTTGCTGGTCAAGGGCGCCCAAGTGGATCTGCGCACCTACCTCGCACCGTTGATTTTCGGCAATACCGGGAACCTTGGCCTGCCTCTGGCCCTCTTTGCCTATGGCGACGAGGGGTTGGGTTTCGCGGTGGTGATCTTCGCCATCATGGGCGTCTATTCGTTCACGTTCGGGGTGTGGTTGGTCTCGGGCGGCGGATCGCTGCTGAAGGTCATCAAGGAACCGTTGGTAGGCGCAACCTTGTTGGGCGCGCTGTTTCTTTGGCAAGACTGGCAGACACCAACCTTCCTGACCAACACCCTGACACTGATCGGCCAGATGGCCATTCCGATGATGCTGATCACGCTCGGGGTAGCGCTTGCCCGGCTGTCGCCCGGCCGGTTGGGCCTGCCGCTCTTCCTCTCGGTCGCGAAGGTAGCATTCTGCGTAGCGATTGCATGGGCCGTCGGCTTGTGGTTCGGCTTGCCCCCAGTGGCCTTCGGCGTTCTGGTCCTGCAGGTCTCGACGCCGGTTGCGGTAACGAGCTACCTTCTGGCCGAGAAATATGGTGCCGATGCAGAATCCGTGGCCGGGCTTGTCGTCGTATCGACGCTGATTTCGGTTGTCACTTTACCGCTTACTTTGGCTTTTGTGATCTGACGGGGCGTCTTTTTCGTTCACCCTGCTGGCAGATTGGGCTATGGTGCGCTCAATAAAAAAAAGCGAGGGGCAGATGAGCAGACTTCTTCGCGCGACAGCATTGTTGGTACTGGTGGCCGCCTGCGGCAGCGGAAATTATTCTGCGCCGCGAAATCTGGACAACGCCTGCAGCATTGTGGATCAGCGCCCGAAATACCTCAAGGCAATGAAGCGAACCGAGCACAAATACGGTGTGCCGGTCGCCGTACAGATGGCGACGATCTATCAGGAAAGCAAATTCATCGGAAATGCACGCACGCCGCACCAGTTTGCGTTGGGAATCATCCCGATGGGCCGCCAATCTTCGGCCTATGGCTACAGTCAGGCGCTGGACGGAACTTGGGACGAATACCAGCGCTCGACCCGCAACCGCAGGGCCAAGCGGGACGATATCGATGATGCCACCGATTTCATGGGCTGGTACATGGCGCAAACCGCCCGGGATCTCGGCATTCCGCTGACTGATGCGCAGAATCAGTATCTGGCCTATCATGAGGGCCGGACGGGCTATGCCAGGGGCAGCTATCGCTCAAAGGCCTGGCTGATGCGGATCGCGGGTGAGGTTGGACAGCGGTCGCATCAGTATCACGCGCAGCTGATTTCGTGCGGCAAGGCCTGATCAGTAGCCGCGTTTTTCCAACTCACCGCGAATGTCGAACAATCGCGGACTCATCCGGCCTCCGGTCTTGAGTTCACCAAGAATGACGGTCGTCTGCTGATCCGCGGCATCGGTAACGACCCATTGCCGCAACTCGACCGGATCCCCGGTAAAGACCAGCTGGATGTTGCCGTATTCGGGATGATCGGGATCCTGTGCGGTCACGGTCGTCGTCGTGACATTGGATGTATGCGCCACCACCATCCGGGCCTGGCCGAGATTGACGGTCGGCTTGAGGATGATCGCAAGCGGCGTACTCGCCAGGGCGAACCGCTCAGGCGTTGCGTTGGACTTTGTATCGAAGACAACGACTTCGCCGGACCCCGCCATGACAAGGCTGGCATCGGGCGGGTTGTATTCGAACCGGATTCGTCCCGGCCGGTTGATTAATATCCTTCCGGTCGAGATCGTGCCGTCATCGTTGATCTGGGTGAATTCGGCCTCGGCGGCTGTCAGTCCATTCAGATAGTCCGAGAGGGTCGCAAGCGACAGCTTCTCGGCACTTGCGGGGAAGGCAAGGACCAACATCAGAAGCGGGGCGAAGATAAGGCGCATATGTTTCATGACAGCTTATCTAGCAACTGCGCATAGACCCTGCACGTCCCGAATTCTCACAAAGCAGAGAACCGCCCGTTACTGCTCGGGCACCAGAATTTCCCGCTTGCCGACATGATTGGCTGAACTCACCAGTCCGGCATCCTCCATCTGTTCGACCAGACGCGCGGCCTTGTTGTAGCCGATCGCCAGTTTGCGCTGGATATACGAGGTCGAACATTTGCGATCCTTGATCACGATCTGTACGGCCTGATCGTAAAGCGCGTCATCGCCGTCGGTATTGCCGCCAAGACCAAGCACAAGATCGATGCTGCTTTCGGTATCCTCGTCCTGACCCTCGGTCACGCCGCTCATATAGGCTGGCGGGCCGAAGGATTTCAGGAAGTTGACGATTTCCTCGACCTCTTCATCGCTCACGAAAGGGCCGTGGACGCGGGTGATCTTGGCGCCACCCGCCATGAACAGCATGTCGCCCATCCCCAGCAATTGCTCGGCCCCCTGCTCGCCGAGGATCGTGCGGCTGTCGATTTTTGATGTGACCTGGAAAGAAATCCGCGTCGGGAAGTTCGCTTTGATCGTGCCGGTGATGACGTCGACAGAGGGGCGCTGTGTCGCCATGATCAGATGGATACCCGACGCCCGCGCCATCTGCGCGAGACGCTGGATACAGGCCTCGATCTCTTTTCCGGCAACCATCATCAGATCGGCCATCTCGTCGACGATCACCACGATGTAGGGGATCGTCTGGGGCTGGAACTGCTCCGTCTCGAAGACGGGTTCGCCGGTTTCATCGTCAAAGCCGGTCTGCACCGTGCGCTTGAACATCTCGCCCTTGGCCAGCGCATCGCGGACCCGACCGTTGAAGCCTTCGATGTTGCGGACACCCATTTTCGACATCTTGCGGTAGCGGTCCTCCATCTCGCCGACCACCCATTTCAGGGCCACTACGGCCTTTTTAGGGTCGGTGACGACCGGGGACAGAAGGTGCGGGATTCCGTCATAGACGGACAGTTCCAGCATCTTCGGATCGATCATGATCAGGCGGCATTCATCCGGCGTCAGCTTGTAAAGAAGCGACAGGATCATCGTGTTGATTGCCACCGACTTGCCCGAGCCAGTAGTGCCCGCGATCAGGAGATGAGGCATCTTGGCGAGGTTGGCGATGATCGGATCGCCGCCGATGTCCTTGCCCAACGCCAAGGGCAGACGCATGTTGCTGTCGCCGAAGTCGCGGGCGGCCAGCATTTCCCTGAGTACAACCATCTCGCGTTTTTCGTTCGGCAGTTCGATGCCGATAACAGACCGACCCGGTACGGTCGAGACACGCGCCGACAGCGCCGACATCGATCGCGCAATATCATCGGCCAGGCCGATGACACGGCTGGCCTTGAGGCCGGGGGCCGGCTCCAACTCGTACATCGTCACGACAGGGCCGGGCCGGACCGACACGATCTCTCCCTTCACGCCGTAATCATCGAGTACGGATTCCAGCATTCGGGCGTTTTCTTCCAGCGCTTCGTTGGACAGGTGATGGCGTTCGATGCCGACCGGACTTGTCAGCAGGCTGAGCGGTGGGGTTTCGTATGAGGTTGCCGTTTCCTCGAATTTGAGGGCCGGCTGCGCCTCAGCCTGAGCCTGACGAGAGGGTTGCACCAGCTTGCGCGGCGCGTGCTGCACGACCTTCTTGGGGTCCGGGATTGGCGGTAGCTGGTACTGCGCATAGTTGTGGTCGTCAGCGTCGTCATCCAGCAACGGATCAAGATAGGGGTCGTCTTCAATCGCCATCGAAGGCAAATGCTCGGCCTGAGGTCGGGCCGCCCCCGGAACCGTGGGGTTCGACAGAACCATCTTGTTCGAAGAGCTGTCGATACGGCCGGCAACGGGTGGTTCGGTGCGGATCGCCGATTTCGCCACGGGTGCCTTGCCAGCGCGGTTTTTCAGCACATCGGCAATCTTTGCCTTGATCCGCGGATCGCCGAAATCGTCACCCATCGCCAAGGCAGGGGGGGACGTCGGTTCGGCAGGCGACGGCGCGCGTTTCAGCAAGGCAGGAACACGGGCAAACAGGCCGGACCTGGGTTCCGCCTGCATTTTCGTGACACCTGAAAATCTCGGCGCGGTAACAGAGGGTTCAGCGCGAAGGCCCGATCTTGCCGCACTCGTCGGCTCGCTGCCGTTCGGACGTCGCACAATGGGCTGGACGGCCATGGAGACCGTCGGTTCGGAATAATCCAGCGCTTCGATCCCGGCATGCTGGTTCTGACGCTCCAACCGGCGCTCTCGCATCTGCTGCGCGGTACGCAATGCGCCAACCGCACCCTTGCCCGCCAACCGCAGCAGCGTAGCATAAAGCAGGATGACGCCGATCCCGAGAAACCGCGCAACGCTGCGCAACTCTGTCATCGTGAAACCGAGCACGAAAAGTGACATTGCCAGCGTGCCAAGCGCCATGAGCAGCGCCATGACCTTGAGGCCCAGTGTGGCCTTGACCGGGACGACACCCAGAATCGCCCCCAGCACGGTGTCGCCAAACAAGCCGCCAAGACCGAAGGAATGGGTCCAGTCACCGCTGGGAACGTGGGTCGAGGCATAGACCGAGGCAAGCGCAACCGCAATCGGGGCGAAAATCACCCGGCCCACTGATCGCTCTTCGCCCCGGTGCAGCATGAAACGCGTGCCCCAAGCGATCAGAACGGCGACGATTCCCCAGGAACCGAGGCCAGAAATGATGTAGAGCGGCGAGGCGATTGAAGCGCCAAGACGGCCAAGCAGATTGCGTGCCGGTTCATCCGTTGCCGACATCCAGCTGGGATCCTCTGGTGAATAAGAGCCCAGAATCATCGCCGCCATCACCCCCGCGACCAGCAATCCGAAACCCAGCAATTCCTTGCCGCGCCGTTCCAGGATCGCCTGGGTATTGCTGTCCAGTAGGGGATCGCGTTGCCGTGCCTGATAGGATGCCATTGTTACCTTGTTCCTCACGCAAACAAGCAGTCGCGGAGCTTGATCAGCCCGCCCTGCATTTCTTGTTTTGGGGCCACCATTGCGACCCGGATGTATCCCTTGCCGGGATTCTCATTGTCCACTTCGCGGCTGAGATAGGCGCCGGGCAGCACCCGAACCCCGGTTTCCCGCCAAAGCCGAAGCGCCGCCGCTTCGCCGTCTTCGACCGGCAACCACAGAAAGAAGCCCGCATCGGGGGATTTGCAGCCCTGTACCGAGGCAAAGATCTGGTCCGCCGCGTCATATTTCTCCACATAAAGCGCCCGGTTCACAGCCACATGTTCCTCATCGGACCAGACCCTTTCGGCGGCCCTTTGCAGCGGAAGCGGCAGCGGAGCGCCCGCGAAATCGCGCAGTTGCTTGATGCGCCGGATGCTTTCGGGTCCGCCCGCGACAAAGCCGGACCGAAGGCCCGGAAGGTTCGAGCGTTTGGAGAGCGAATTGAAGATCACCACGCGTTCGGGATCGGCACCGATCTCGGCGGCGACCTCCATCGCGCCGACGGGGGCGTCGTCACGGTAGATCTCCGAGTAGCACTCGTCCGCGAAAACCTGAAAGTCGTGATGTTCGGCCAAGGCAATCAGATCACGCCAATAGTCGTGCGAGGCGACCGCACCCTGCGGGTTCGAAGGAGAGCAGATGTAGGCGACGGCGACCCGGTTCAGGATTTCCGGCTTCAACGCTGCATAATCGGGCAAAAAGCCGTTGACTGCCGTCGCGGGAACGAAGTGACACCTTGCCCCCACGGCCGCAGCCGCGACGGCGTAGACCTGATAGAACGGGTTCGGCGTCAGAACCACCGGCTGGTGGCCTTTGGCGGTCTTTTCCGGGCAAAGCGCGATGCAGGCGTTGAACAGCCCCTCTCGCGTACCGTTCAGCGCCATGATCTGCGTTTCGGGATCGACCGGAACGCCATAACGGCGCTTGATCCAACCGCTGATTGCCGAACGCAACTCCGGCGTTCCATCATTCGGCGGGTACTTCCCGAAGCCGGATGCATTATCGGAAATGATCTTGCTGACCCATTGCGGAAAATCGTGTTTTGGCTCCCCGATGGTCATATGAACGACATCACCGCCCGGCGCATGCGCGTCGAGAAGCCTCCGCACTCGCGGAAACGCGTATTCTGGCAGGTTCGAAAACCGCTCGGGAAACGTCATGTCTGCCTCAAGTTCGGGATCGTTGCGTCCCGTTTTGTCGAAGGATACCGGGGGAAACCCGCCCGGTCCAGAAAAACGCAGCAAAAATCGCCGCTTGTCGCGCTGATATGTTGCTTTTAGGCCAGAGCCGCCTCTGCCGCCACACTCAACCGCAACAACCGCTCTTCGGAATTTGGCGGGGTCATGAACATGATCCCGGTCGACGGCAGGCAAGTGGGCAGGGTCAGACATGCCAGGCCCAAAAGATTGCCGATCCGTGTATTGTGAAGCGCCAGCAGGTTTTCTGTCACGTAGTAGTCATCATCGCTTGCCAGTCGATCCATGTTCGGTGGCATCGACGGCGCAGTCGGCAGAATCACCGCATCATATGCGGCCGTGACATCGCCCCACTCGTCTCGAATTTGATTAAGCTTCTGCCATGCCTGTACAAAATCGGCACCCATGAAGGCGCCGCCGGCGCGGAACCGTTCCAGTATCTGATGAAACATTTTCTCCGGTGCGGCCTCGATCTGATCTTTCCAAGTACCGTAGGCCTCGGTGGCAAAGAGGATCGGCGAGAGTTGCAACGCGGACTCGACGCACGTGATTTCGCGTCGCTCGATGGTCGCACCAGCCGCCTCCAGCCGCTGAACGGCGTCTTGGAAGCCGGCCAGCGGCTCGGTGCGGGCATTCTCGAAGATCTTGTTCGCGGGGATCAACAGCCGCATGCCCTTCAGTGACGCTCCGACCAGATCGACCGCGGTGCTTTCGCCTTGCAAAGCGGCAAACAGCAAGGCCGCATCCTCGACGCTGCGGCAGAGCGGACCGACCGTATCAAAGCTGGCCGCCAGCGGGACGACGCCCTGCAGCGACAACCGACCGGAAGTGGTCTTGAGGCCCACGAGGTCGTTCCAGACCGCCGGAATGCGCACCGAACCGCCGGTGTCAGAGCCGATGCCCGCGGCTGCCAGATCAAACGCCACCGAGGTCGCGGCGCCCGAGGACGAGCCGCCGGAGACGGCTTCCGGATCATTGACCGAGGGCGGCGTAGCCGTGACGGGATTGTAGCCGAGGCCGGAGAACGCCAGTTCGGACATGTGTGTCTTGCCAAGGCACACCAGCCCCGCGGCGGTCGCGTTCTGCAAGACCAGCGCATCCTTGTCAGGAGTGCGCCCCTGCAACAACGCGGAACCGGACTCCGTCGCAACACCAGCTGTATCGAATAGGTCCTTCCAAGAGATCGGAACACCGTCGAGCGCCGACAGCCGGTGCCCTGTCTTGGCACGGGCAGAGGCCGCACGTGCCTCGGCCAGCGCCCGGGGTTCCGTCACCCTGGCATAGATACGGTCGCGAAGCGGATGTACGGCGATCGCCGACAGATAGGTTTCGGTCAGTTCGAGCGGGTCGATTTCGCCGGATTCGATTCCGCGTCCCAGATTCGCCGCTGTCATCTTCAGCCATGTCATGCTCATCCCGACCTCCGACCCCATGCTGGGCGGACGGTAGCGTCACGAGAACGCATGGACAATACCGACACCGACATCATACTTGGTGCATGAAGCGAGATACCGACATATTGATCGCGGGTGGGGGTCTGAACGGATCAGCACTGGCACTGGCGTTGGCTGGCGTCGGGTTTTCCGTCTCAATCGTCGATCCGGTGCCGCCCGCTGACAAGCGCAGCGACGAATTCGACGGACGTGGCTACGCGCTGGCATTGACCTCGCAGCGGTTGTTGCAAGCGCTTGGGATTTGGCCCGAAGTCGCCGGCGACGCTCAACCGATTCTGCAGATAAAAGTGAGTGACGGGCGGGCCAGCGAAGGCGCCTCTCCCTTCGTTCTGGAATTCGACCACGGCGAGATCGAAGAGGGCCCGATGGGCTACATGGTCGAAGACCGTTATCTGCGCCGCGCTTTGATGAAGGCGATGGACAGTGCGAGTGCCGTGACCCAGATCAATTCGGAAAGCGTCGTCGCACAGGATGTCGACGCTTCGGGCGTGACGGTGACGTTGAGTTCCGGGCGGACGTTGCGGGCCGGTTTGCTGATCGGATGCGATGGTCGCAATTCGGCTACGGCAACGCGCGCTGGGATCAAGCGGACAGGTTGGAACTATGATCAGACGGCGCTGGTTTGCGCAATCGGTCACCAGAAAGCACATGACGGGATAGCACACCAGTTCTTCATGCCCTCGGGACCGCTTGCCATCCTGCCGCTGCCGGGCAATCGATCCTCGATCGTGTGGACCGAGACGACGGCCGAGGCGGCGCGGATTCAGCGGCTGAGCGACGATGAGTATCTGGCCGCGCTTCAACCTCGCTTCGGCGACTTTTTGGGGCCCATCGAGCTTGCAGGGCAACGATTCACTTACCCGCTGGAGCTTACGCTTGCCGATGCTTTCGTGGCCGATCGGACAGCGCTGGTCGGGGATGCGGCGCATCGGGTTCATCCGATTGCGGGCCAGGGTCTGAATGCCGGGTTGAAGGATGTCGCCGCGCTGGCAGAGGTTCTGGCACTGTCGCGGCGGCGTGGTGAGGATGTCGGGCAAAGCGATGTCCTGATGCGGTATCAGCGATGGCGTCGTTTCGACACGGCATCGCTGGCACTGGCGACGGACACGTTCAACAGATTGTTTTCAAATGATAATGGCATTCTTCGTTTGGGGCGCGATTTGGGTCTGGGGCTGGTCAACTCGCTCCCCTCATTGCGCCGAAATCTGATTCGCGAAGCGGCCGGGTTGACCGGTGATCTGCCAAAGCTGCTGCAGGGCCGCCCGATCTAGAGTCCTTTGCTTGGAACCGTGATCAGGACGTGCCGCTGTCCAACACTCTCGCCTCATCCACCAGCATGACCGGAATGCCGTTTCGGATCGGGTAGGCGAGCCCGGCCTTCTTCGAGATCAGTTCCTGGCGTTCAGCATCATAAGCCAGAGTCGTCTGGGTCTGCGGGCAGATCAGCGCCTCGATCATCCTGCGGTCGAACTTCGCGTCATCACTCATTGCATCACCTCTTCCCCGGAGCCGCCGCGCATCGCGAATTCCAGAAGCGTGACCAGAGTTTCGCGCCGCGTAACCAGCGACGGGGCCTCCAGCAGCGCCTGCTTGTCTTCGGGCTCGAAGGGGCAGAGCATAGAAAGAGAGTTGACCAGCAGTTCGTCATCGGCCTGACAGAGGGACTCCCAGTCGGTCTTCAGATTTTCGGCCACGAAATAGCGCTTCAGCAGGGTCAGAAAACGGCTTCGGTCCAAACAGCTATCCCGCTCGGTTACGCCCAGATCGCGGTCAAAACCCTGCCAGTTCACATTGCATTTACGATAGGGTGCAAATCCCTCCACTTCTTCGGAGACGCGGTAGCGGCAAATGCCCGTCAGGGTGACCATGTACCGCCCATCCTCGGTTTCCGAAAATGCCGTAACGCGGCCCGCACAGCCGATGGAATGCAGGCGGGTCTTACCTTTTGGCCCGGCGCAAGGCTGAATCATCCCGATCAGGCGATGCGATGTCTTCAGCACATCGTCGAGCATGGCAAGGTAACGCGGCTCGAAGATGTGCAGCGGCAATCGTGCGCGCGGCAAAAGCAGCGCGCCCGGAAGCGGAAAGACCGGAATGGTGTCGGGAAGATCTGCTGCGGAAAACATAAAGTAGAGCTAGGCCGACAGAGCGATCAGGCAAATATCATCGACGACAGTTTGCGCCGCCCGTTCAAGGCAATCGGATCCTGCGCTTTCAGGGCATCGAATATGGTGAAAAGCTGGGCTTTCGCTGCGCCGTCATTCCATTCGCGATCGCGTCCGAAAAGGTCGAGAAGTTCGTCCACCGCTTCTTGAATCTGACCGGAAGCATGCAGCGCGGTTGCAAGATCGTAGCGGGCTTGCAGATTGTCGGGGTCGGCGTCGACTGCCGCACGAAGATCGGCCACCGGACCCGCATCGGCGGCCTGCCGGGCCAGTTGCAACTGCGCATGGGCCGCTTCCAGTTCCGGGGTTTTCGAGATTTCGGCGGGTGCGCCGTTCAGAATTGCCTCGGCCTGATCGACGTCGTCCATGGCCAGATGCGCGCGCACCAAGCCACCATAGGCCGCGGCGTTCGTCGGCTCTTCCCCAAGGATCGCGGCAAAAGTCTGCGCAGCATCCACGGCAGCACCTTCGGTCAGCATCGCCTCGGCGGCTTCAAGCGCTTCGGCCAAACCATCTGCCTCGTCCGAGCCGCCGCCAAGCGCCGCCAGCTTGTCGACGAAGGTCTTGATTTCAGATTGCGCTACGGCACCTTGGAACCCGTCAACGGGCTGACCCTGCCAGAAGGCATAGACGGTCGGGATCGACTGAATCCGCAACTGGGCTGCGATCTGCTGATTCTCGTCCACATTGACCTTGACCATGCGGACCTTGCCTTTTGCCGCGGTCACCGCCTGTTCCAGTTGGGGTCCAAGCGTTTTGCATGGACCACACCACGGCGCCCAGAAATCCACCACGACCGGAACTGTGTTCGACACCTCGACCACATCGGTCATGAAGGTCGCCTCTGTGGCATCCTTGATCAGGTCCGGCGCAGCTTCGGAAGCAGCGGCGTTCTGTCCGAATTCCAGCATTTCGATGTTCCTTCCGCTAGTTTCAGCTTTGCCGTCTAGATGGAGTATCGTCGGGCCTTGTGCAAGGTCAGGACCGTGGCAAGAGCAAGCATCCCGTCAGGCATTGACGAATTCGGGGGGGTGCGATCCGGTGAATCGGAATACCGATGCAGGATGTACGTGCGGTGGGTCTCGCGGCCAACCGACCGGGCGGCCGGCGCGCTGATCAGCGGGTTGCACAAGGTCGTGCCGCATGGTCAGCAGAAAGCAGACATCAAATCAGGAAATGAAAATCTGGCAGCATGATCGGTCAAAGATCAAATGAAGCGAATACGGGGGCGTGATCAGATGGCTTCTCCCAGCCCCGCGCTTCGCGCAGGACGCGCGAACCGTACGCCGCGGCCGAGATATCCTTGGTCGCCCAGATATGATCGAGCCGACGGCCCTTGTCAGCCGCATCCCAATCAGGCGAGCGGTACGACCACCAGGAATAGAGATTGCCGTCAGGGATATCCTGCCGGGTCACGTCGACCCATCCGCCGGCGTCCTGGGCGGCGCCAAGATGCTCGACCTCGACTGGTGTATGGCTGACGATCTTGAGCAACTGCTTGTGGCTCCAGACGTCATCCTCGCGCGGGGCAATGTTTAGATCACCGACAAGAATGGATCTCGAAGGTTTCTCATCATGAAACCAGTCACGCATCTCGGTCAGATAGTCGAGCTTCTGGCCAAATTTGATGTTGGCGTTCCGGTCCGGAATGTCGCCACCAGCGGGGACGTAGAAGTTGTGTAGCTTCACTCCGTTCTCAAGCCGGACCGAAACATGCCGTGCATGCCCCAATCTCACCAGGTCGCGGTCCCCGGTATCCTCGATCGGTAACTTGGACAGGATCGCAACGCCGTTATACCCCTTCTGCCCGCGCGCGACGATATGCTTGTATCCCAGTCTTGCGAAACCGTCAGTGGGGATCAGGTCCAGGGGGCTTTTGCATTCCTGCAGACATAGAATATCAGGGCTTTCGGCGGCCAGAAGCTTTAGCACCAACTCCTCCCGCAGACGGATCGAATTGATGTTCCAGGTGGCGAGGGTGAAGGGCATGACGGAACTCCGCTTTGTATCGGCGCGACCTTATCCGCCACGTCCGATTGTCTCAAGCCAGGTTTCCGGTTTGGTCGGTTCACACAAAAAAGACCGGACCCGAGGGTCCGGTCAGTCCAACAGGGAGGTGTGATGCCATTACCCCGACATCACAAGGGGGTCTCTTACGCCACTAAACGATACCCGCCGGATTCGGTCACAAGAAGGCGAGCATTTGACGGATCTGGTTCTATTTTTTGGCGAAGACGGTAAATATGCGTCTCCAGCGTATGCGTCGTCACACCCGCGTTGTAGCCCCAAACCTCGTGCAGCAAGACATCTCGTGCGACCACGCCTTCGGTCGCCCGGTAGAGGAATTTAAGGATGTTTGTTTCTTTCTCGGTCAGACGAATTTTCTTTTCATCCTCGGTGATTAGCATCTTCATCGCGGGCTTGAACGTATAGGGTCCAAGCTGGAATACAGCATCCTCTGATTGCTCGTGCTGACGCAGTTGCGCGCGGATGCGGGCCAGCAGAACCGGGAACTTGAACGGCTTGGTGACATAGTCGTTTGCCCCGGCATCGAGCCCCAGAATTGTGTCAGAGTCGCTGTCATGGCCGGTCAGCATGAGAATCGGGCATTTGACGTTCTGCTTGCGCATCCGACGACAAAGCTCGCGGCCGTCCGTATCGGGCAGGCCCACATCGAGGATGACGAGGTCGTAGATTGCTTCCTTGGCCTTTGTCATCGCGCTGGCACCGCTATCAGCCTCGAAAACGTCGAAGTCCTCGGTCATCACCAGCTGTTCGCTGAGAGCCTCGCGCAGGTCGTCATCATCGTCGACCAGCAGAATCTTTTTAAGGGTACCCATGTCGTGAACCTCCGGTTGTCTAGGGCCACACTTGTGCGAGGTTCATGTGATCGGCAAGATTTGCTGCATCCGGTTCACGCGGACGTGTCGGATTCACGGCGAATGTTTCATATTGCTGCAAATCCCTCTAAAGACTCGGAGGAAGAGCAGCGGAATCCGAATGTCACTTGCCCCCTCGATCACAGAGCTTCTTGCGCGTGCCCGCGCTGATTTCCGTATGGGCGTCCCGGCTGTGTTGCGCGATGGCGCAAACGGGGCGTTGGCCGTGCCTGTTGAGACATTGGACAAGCATCGCCTTGCGGCCTTCATGGCGCTCGGACGGCCCTCTCTTGCTGTAACCGCGCGGCGGGCGGAAACGCTGAAAGCGCGCAGTTATGACGGCGATCTCGCCCGGATTGATCTGCCCGACGGGGCCGGTCTGGACTGGATCGGTGCCGTAGCCGACCCATCCAAGGACCTGAACGCACCAATGAAGGGGCCAATCGCAACACGTCGTGGTGGCGATGCGACGCTGCACCGGGCGGCGATACTGCTGGCGAAAGCGGCGCGTCTGCTGCCTGCCGTTCTGGTCGTTGAACTTGAAGCACCAGCAGAGTTTGCCGCAGGCAACAGCCTGACCGAAATTGATCTTGCGCTGGCCGGTCCCGTCCTCTCCGCCCTCAGCCCACTGCACTCGGTCGTCAGCGCCAAGCTGCCGCTTGAGGTTTCAGAAGCCGGCCGGTTGCATGTGTTTCGCCCCGAGGACGGAGCGGAAGAACACTATGCTGTCGAAATCGGTCGACCGGATCGAGCCAGGCCAGTTCTTGTGCGGCTGCATTCGGCCTGTTTTACCGGTGACCTGCTGGGCAGCCTGAAATGCGATTGCGGGCCCCAACTGCGCGCCGCCCTGAAGCGGATTGGTGACGAGGGCGCGGGCGTCTTGCTGTATCTGAACCAAGAGGGCCGCGGTATCGGGCTTGCCAACAAGATGCGGGCCTATGCGCTTCAGGATCAGGGATTTGATACGGTCGAGGCCAACCACCGGCTGGGCTTCGAAGACGACGAGCGCGATTTTCGGATCGGCGCGGGTATCCTGTCCGAGCTTGGCTTCAAAAGCGTCAGATTGCTCACCAACAACCCCGCCAAGGTGCGGATGATGGAAGCCAACGGCGTCGCCGTGACCGAGCGCGTGCCGCTGAAGGTCGGGCTGAACCCGCTGAACAGGAAGTATCTTGATACCAAGGCGAAGAAGTCGGGGCATATCCTTTGACGCCGCTGGATATCGTACTGACCAGGCAGGGCGTGCGGTTTCGAGGACGGCGATTGCCATGCTCTATCGGACGGACCGGTGTCACCATGGACAAGCGAGAGGGCGACGGCGGTACGCCCGCTGGCATTCACCACGTCGTCGGTTGCCTTTATCGGCCTGACCGGATGGCCCCGCCCGCTCCTTGGGCCGCACCGATCCGAGCCTGTGACGGCTGGTCGGAAAATCCGCAGGATCCGGAATACAACCAGCTGGTCCGTCTGCCGCATCACTACAGCCACGAACATATCCGGCGTGGCGACCGGCTTTATGACATCGTCCTGCTGACCGACTGGAACTGGCCGGATGCGGTGCCGGGCCGGGGCTCTGCGATATTCCTGCACGCTTGGCGGCGGCCAGGCTATCCGACGGCCGGTTGCATCGCGTTCCGGCCCGACCACCTGGCCTGGATCGCCAGCCGCGCCGCACCGGGAACCCGGATCATCATCCCCGGCTAGCCACGTTCGCCGAAGATCGCGGAACCGACCCGGACATAGGTCGCCCCTTGGGCAATCGCGGTTTCAAAATCATCGCTCATGCCCATCGACAACTCTTTCAAACCGTTTCGCTCTGCGATCTTGGCGAGCAGGGCAAAGTGCAGGGCAGGTTCCTCGTCGACCGGCGGAATGCACATCAGCCCTGCAATGGGCAGGTCCTTGGCCAGACAATCGGCCAGGAAAGCATCCGCCTGGGATGGGACCACGCCGGCCTTCTGCGGCTCTTTGCCGGTATTCACCTGAATGAACAGCATCGGGCAGTGCCCCAGCTCCTGCGCCAATCGGGCAAGAGTGTGGGCGAGTTTCGGGCGATCAACCGAATGGATCGCCTGGAACAGGTCCATGGCCTGCCGCGCCTTGTTGGTTTGCAGTGGCCCCAACAGGTGCAATTCGACGTCCGGATAGGTCTCTTTCCATTCAGGCCATTTGCCGGCAGCTTCCTGTACCCGGTTCTCGCCGAAAAGCCGCTGCCCCTGGTTCAAGACGTCGATCACCCGGTCATCGGGTTGCAGCTTGGAAACAGCGACCAGCTTGGTCGAGCCGACCGCCCGACCGACGCGGGTTTCCTCGGCATGAATGCGCGCGACGATATCGGCCAATCCCATTGTTTCCTCCATTCCGTCCGGCAAGACTATTCAAGCGCTTCGAACAACTCGCCCAACTCTTCTTCATAACGCTGCCATGCCTTCAGCGACGACGAATAGATCGGCTGCCGCACCTGATAGACGCTGAGCGTATCCACCCTGCGGCTGTTCTTGTGAAAGGCCAGACACTGATCTTCCCAATCCAGGCCGCAGGCGGCGATCAGCTTGCGCGATTCCGCCTCGGTATCGGCGACGAGGTCTTCATATTCAACGATATGGAACCAGTCGGGAATGCGTTCCTGCCAGAATTCCAGCAGGCGAACGAACAGCTTGTAGTAGGTGCCCAGATCGGAAAGGTTGTAGCTGTACAGGTGCGTTCCCTCGACGAACATGTTGCGATAGATCGACAACAGGTTGTCGCGCGGATCGCGACGGACGACGATCATGCGCGATCGGGGCAGCGCCAGCTTGATCAGACCCATGAACGTGTAGGTCTGGATCGACTTGTCGGTGATCCGGGGCGCGTCGGGAAGGTTTTGGCGCATATACGCCTCGTAGTCGCGGCCCAGATTGGCGATTTCGGTTGGCGGAAGATCGCCAAACGATTTTCCTTGCGCTCGCGCATTGAAGATAAGCGTCTGCGCCGCCCGCGCGGCGAAGCCGACCTCGCCCGCGCCGCTGACCTGGCTGTGGCTCGAGATGATCTGCTCGACCAGCGTCGTACCGGATCTTGGCATGCCGGTCACGAATATCGGCGCGAAATCGGTCGCGCCCTCGATGCTCTGGCTCGGCAGGTCGATCTTCTCGAAAAACGACATGACGGCAGAGACTTCGTTCTCGCGGCTGGCAATGTCATAGGGAAACTCTTCCCGCATCAATGCATTCGCGGTGTGAAGATACTTGAAGACCTCATCATATCGCTTGTTGTCCTCCATGACCTTGGACAGGGCGAACCCCAACTGCCGGCGATTGGAGATCGTGGTTTCGGGGTCGTTGAACCGGTCGATCATCTGCTGGATCAGGGGATCGTCCATGGTCAGCTTGTACGACGCGACCATGACCCGGTAGTTTTCCCCATTCTCCGGATCGAGTTCGATCGCCTTGCGGAAATACGCCTCGGCGGCGTCGAAATCTCCCATCGTCTGCAGGTAAAGCGCCATGCGGTGATTCACGGCGGAAGAGTTCGGGGCAAGGGACAGCGCCTTCTGGAAGCTCTCTTTCGCGCGCCCTTCCTGGCCGATGGCCGCCTGCGCCTGTCCCAGAAGGACGTGGCTTTCCGCGTCGTCCGGGTCAATTTCAACTGCGGCCCGCAATGCCTTTTCCGCCTCGAAATACTCCTTCACCCGCGACAGCGCGTTGCCCATCATCCGCAAGGTTTCGGCAGAGTTCGGGCGAAGTTGATCCGCCTTGCGAAACCGTTTGACGGCCTCGGAATGTTCGCCCTTGCGCGCAAGGATGGCGCCCAGATTGTGATGCGCCAGCGCCAGTCCCGGCAAAAGCCGCAGCGCTGTCCTGGTCTCGCGAAGGGCATCGTCGACCTCGCCCAGTTCCAGCAGCAACCGCCCGTAGTTGTTGTGGGCCTCGGCATAGGTCGGGTCGAGCGCGATGGCCTTCTTGAAACTCGCCCGTGCATCGTCGGTCTTGCCAAGGCGAACCTGTGCGTTGGCAAGAATATCGGCAATCAGCGCGACCTTGGGGTGCTTCTTGCGCAGGCTCTGTGCCGTCGCCTCGGCCTTGTCGAATTTCCCTGCATTCATCAAGGCGACAAGCGCCTCGATCTCTTTCCTGCTCGCGGTGCCAATCGCCGCTTTTGATTTCGCCTTCCTCGGATTCAGCTTGTCCTGCAGTTGGGTCATGATCTGCGGCGGCAGCCCCGCGGCCTTCGCCCTGGTCAGGCACTGGGTTATCTCGGCGTCCTCGGACAGTTCGGCGACGGCATCGCCGTAGGCGTCCCAGATCGCCGGTTCCGCGGGCTTCAGATCGGCCGCGATCCCGAGGTGATCGACAGCCTTGCCAGGCTGATCTGCCCCCAGGAACAGGCGGCCAAGCTGGTAATGGACCTCGGCGATCCGGGGATTGGCTTGCAGGATAATGGAATACTGCTTCACCGCGTCCTGCAGCTTGCCCGCATTCTGCAGCCTCAACGCATCCGCATAGATCTTCGGAATCTGCGAGGGGTTGATCGGCAGCATCTTCGGGTCTCCTGCGGCGGTGCGGCTGAACGTCCCCGGACCCTTACAATGCGGCGCAATCAGTGTCGAGTTGGAGGCCGGCCAAACAATCGCACCCTTGCCGTTCCAGATAAAAAAAGAGCGGGCGCAAGGCCCGCTCTTTCAATTGTCGCCAATCCGGGTTGGATTAGAAGGACAGGCCTACGCCAGCCGACCAGGTGTCGTCGCCGTTGCCGTTGCCGGACGGGGCATCGCCCGAACCGTAGCCGGCCATCAGGACTGCACCACCGCCCAGATCGTAGTTCACGACCAGGCCGTAACCGTCGACATCGGGGGCGCCGTCAAAGTCGAAACGACCCCAGTTCACTTCAACCAGCAGAGCGTCCATCGTGTAACCGATGGCCAGGGCGGTGTGAGTGGAGTCAGCACCAGCAAGAGTGCGATCCGAGTAGTTCAGGATTACTTTGATGCCATTGTCCATCGCGCCAGAAACGCTCAGACCGGCGACCTTGTTGTCGCTGTCGATGTGCTGGTAACCAAGGCCGAGACCCAGAGCAACGCCGCCCAGATCGGTGCCGTACTTGAAACCAAGGCCGAGTGCCGGATCGCCGTAGGGAGAAGCGTTACCACCAGCTTCGTCAGTACCCGCACCGGTGCCGTCCAACTCAGCCGAGACGGCTACCGAGAAATCGCCGAACGAGTAGTCGTAGCGAGCGATCTGACCGTCATAGGTTCCGTCGAGGCCGCCGTTGCCGTTCGCGCCAGCATGCGACGAGTGATCGTCAGCAATCGAGGTGCCGCTGAAGGCTTCGGTCATCGCCCAGTCGAGCGCGCCGTCGGTGTCGCCCATGGTCAGGGTGCCGAATGCGCCCGAAACGAAGACGGACGACGGGTTGGCGCGGTTGCTGATCCCGTTCGAAACTTCGTCGAGGTCGATCGTTGCGCCGAACGACAGGCCGCCATCGGTTTCGCCCGACAGGGTGAACTTGACGTCAAAGTCGTGGTGGAATTGGATTTCAACGGCGTCACCGCCCTGAATGCCCATTTCGGCATAACCGGACAGAGCAACTTCTGCCGAAGCAACGCCCGCGGTGGCTACCAGAGCCGTCGTTGCGAAGAGAATTTTTTTCATCGTGTTTCCCTCAGATGTTCTAAGTTGTTCCAACTAGCCCAGCCCGAATAGTCTGGATCAAGGCGATGATCACTCTCTGACCCTTTGACCTTTCAAATTCAAGCGACACCGACCTTGGCCCGGCGATGTGCGAAATATTGATGCAGGTTTGCCACAGTGGTATTGTCGACGCCCAAACCTCGATTTCCCGCACCCTGCCGAAGCGTTGGGAACCTCAGAAGTGAACAAAACCTTGTCGCCGTTACTGGCCTTCGCTACTAGAGTCCAAGGGAACAAAAACAGAGTGCAGGGGCCGTGCATATGAAACTTAAGGGGCTAGCCACTTCCAGCCTTCTGATCGCCACGCTGATGGTTTTGTCATCCTGTGGCCGAGGAGGGGATCGCGAGGCAGCACTTGAACAACGACCGCAGCAGGAACGACGCTCGACGATCTGGGATCTGTTCCTGAACGCCAATGATCCGAACAAGGCGATTCAGGTGAACAAGTACATCTGGACCGCTTCGCTGGATGTGCTGAACTTCCTGCCGCTCGAATCCGCCGATCCGTTCACCGGGGTCCTCTCGACCGGCTACGGCACGCCTCCGGGCGGTGGCCGCGCCTATCGCGCGACGGTTTACGTTCAGGACGCGGCTTTGGAAGCACGCTCGCTGACGGTGGCGCTGCAATCGCGCGGCGGCCCGGTCAGCGCGGCGACGACACGCGCGGTCGAGGATGCAATTCTGACCCGCGCGCGGCAGTTGCGCCTTCGCGACGCCAATCTCTAGACCTCGGACCTTACTGCAAGTATCACGACGCCGGGCCTTGCCCGGCGTTTTCATGACCAAGGACCAAAATCATGTCCCGCTACGACGCGACCAGTGTTGAAAAGAAGTGGCAAGACGCCTGGGAAACGGCCGGCACATTCGCGGCCAAACGGGACGTATCGAAGCCGAAATACTACGTGCTGGAAATGTTCCCCTACCCTTCGGGCCGCATCCATATGGGGCACGTGCGAAATTACACGATGGGCGATGTGATCGCGCGCTACAAGCTGGCCACGGGGCATAACGTGCTGCACCCGATGGGCTGGGACGCGTTCGGGATGCCTGCCGAGAATGCCGCGATGGCCTCTGGCGGGCACCCCAAGGACTGGACCTACCAGAACATCGCCGACATGAAGGCGCAGATGAAGCCGATGGGCTGGTCACTGGACTGGACCCGCGAATTCGCCACCTGCGATCCCGAATATTACGGCCAGCAGCAGTCGATGTTCATCGACTTTCTGGAAAAGGGGCTGGTCTATCGCAAGAACGCCGTCGTCAACTGGGATCCGGTCGACATGACGGTGCTGGCCAATGAACAGGTGATCGACGGCAAGGGCTGGCGGTCCGGTGCGCCGGTGGAACGGCGCGAGTTGACGCAGTGGTTCTTCAAGATCTCCGACTATTCCGAGGAACTTCTGGAGGCGATTGATAGCCTGGACAACTGGCCGGCGCGGGTCAAGCTGATGCAGTCCAACTGGATTGGCAAGTCGCGCGGCCTGCAATTCGCCTTTTCGCTGATCGACGGGCCGGACGGGCAAGACAGGATCGAAGTCTACACGACACGCCCCGATACCCTGCTGGGCGCGTCCTTCATCGGGATATCGCCGGATCATCCCCTGGCACGGCGGCTGGAGATCGAGAACCCCGATGTTGCCGCATTCAACGACGAATGCCGCCGGATGGGAACCTCCGAGGAAGATCTGGAAAAAGCCGAGAAACGCGGCCTTGATACCGGGCTGCGGGTGCGGCACCCGTTTGATACGGCTTGGGAATTGCCTGTCTACATCGCCAATTTCATCCTGATGGACTACGGTACCGGCGCGATCTTCGGCTGCCCGGCGCACGACCAGCGCGACCTCGATTTTGCGCGGAAGTATGGATTGCCGGTGATCGACACTTTCGTCGCCGCGGAAAACGGTGCGCCGGTCGAAACCGAAGCCTTCGTGCCGCCGAAAACCGACGTGGTCAAATGGGTCCGCGGCTTTGCCTGGGACGAAAACGCAACCGGTGAACAGGCCATCGACGCCGCCATCGCCTTTTGCGAATCGAAAGGCGTCGGGTTCGGCGTCACCAAGTACCGACTGCGCGACTGGGGTTTGTCCCGCCAGCGCTATTGGGGCTGCCCGATTCCGGTGGTGCATTGCGAGGCTTGCGGCGTGGTGCCGGTGAAAAAGGAAAGCCTGCCGATCCGGCTGCCTGACGATGTGACCTTCGACAAGCCCGGCAACCCGCTCGACCGTCATCCGACCTGGCGCAACTGCACCTGCCCGGTTTGCGGCAATCCCGCGTTGCGCGAAACCGATACGATGGACACGTTTGTCGATAGTTCTTGGTACTACGCCCGCTTCACCGCGCCAGATGCCGAGACGCCTACCAGCCTGCCCGATGCCGACTACTGGATGAACGTCGACCAGTATATCGGCGGGATCGAGCATGCGATCCTGCACCTGCTGTATTCCCGCTTCTTCGCCCGGGCGATGCACATCTGCGGCCACCTGCCGGAAAAGGCGATCGAGCCTTTCGACGCGCTGTTCACCCAGGGCATGGTCACACATGAGATCTACGTGACGCGTGACGAAAATGACCGACCGGTCTACCACTTGCCCGAGCATGTCGAATGGACCGAAAGCGGGGCGCGGCTGGGGGCAACGGGGCAACCTGTCGAGGTGATTCCCTCGGCCAAGATGTCGAAGTCGAAGAAGAACGTCGTCGATCCGGTCAACATCATCCGCGATTACGGTGCCGACACCGCGCGGTGGTTCGTGCTGTCCGACAGCCCGCCCGAGCGCGATGTCGAATGGACGGCCTCGGGCGCCGAGGCCGCGTTCAAGCACCTGTCGCGCATCTGGCGTCTGGCAACCGACATCGCCGCCGCTGATGGATCCGGTCAGGGCGATGCCGACTTGCTGCGCGCGATGCACAAGACAATTCACGACGTTACGCTCGGTGTCGAAAGTTTCGGCTTCAACGCCGCCATTGCCAAGCTCTACGCGTTCACCAACACGCTGGCCAAGTCCACTGCGGGCGCCGCCGCCAAGCGGCAGGCAATGGTCACGCTGGCGCAGCTGATGGCGCCGATGACACCGCATCTGAGCGAAGAGATTTGGGCCTTGCTGGGTCAGAAGGGTCTGATCGCCGAGGCTTCCTGGCCCGCGGCCGATCCGGCGCAACTGGTCGAGGACAGCGTGACGCTGCCGATCCAGGTGAACGGCAAGCGCCGGTCAGAGATCACCGTCGCCAAGGACATGCCGAAGGAAGAGGTTGAAAAGCTGGTGCTGGAAGATGATGCTGTCAAAAGGGCTCTGGAACAGGGCGCGTTGAAAAAGCTGATCGTCGTGCCGGGCCGGATTGTCAATGTCGTCATCTAGACCACACCGCCGCGTTGTTCTGACAGGTTTGGCCGCCTTGGCGGGTTGCGGATTCACCCCGGCCTACGGACCTGGCGGGGCGGCGCGGGGATTGACCGGGACCATCAGCGTCGCAGCGCCGAAAGACCGCGACTCGTTTGGCTTCGTCAAGCAGTTGGAATTGCGGCTTGGGCAACCAAGCCCGGCGAGATACGCGCTGGATTACAGCATCAAAGTGCAGCAGGACGGCGTCGGACTGACCAGTACGCAAGAGACCACGCGCTACAATATCGTGGGAACCGCGACCTTCTCGGTGAAAGATGTCGCTGATGGCGAGGTTCTGACTTCGGGTCAGGTCAACACGTTCACCGGCTACTCGGTAGGTACCGTGGACACAACGGCATCGCCGCCAAGCACCAGTTCCACCGTCTCCACCCGAGCGGCGGAACAGGATGCCCGCGACCGGCTGATGCTGGCCTTGGCCGACGAGGTGGTGAACCGGCTGGTCGCGACCTCCGGGGCCTGGACAAGATGAAACTGACCGGCCGCGAAGCGAATTCCTATCTCGCGAAGCCTGATCCGACACGCGCGGGCCTGTTGATCTATGGCGCCGATGCCATGCGGGTCGCGCTGAAACGACAAGCCGCGATCGCCGCGCTGATCGGCCCCGAGGGTGAAGCGGAAATGCGCCTGACCCGGATGTCCGGGGCGGAGCTGCGCAAGAATGCGGCATTGCTGTCGGATGCGGTCAAGGCAAAGGGGTTCTTTCCGGGTCCGCGGGTGGCTTTCCTTGAGGAGGCCGGAGAGGGACTTGCACGACCGATCGCCACGGCGCTCGAGGATTGGCGCGAGGGCGATGCCCAGATCGTCGTGACAGCGGGATCGCTGACGGCAAAATCGGCCCTCAGGAAAGCGTTCGAGACCCACCGAAACGCCGTCGCCATCGGCATTTACGATGATCCGCCCTCCCGCGAGGAGATCGAGGCCGACCTGGCAAAGGCAGGTTTGGGCCGGATCGAGCCGGACGCGATGACCGATATTCTGGCCCTGTCGCTGGTGCTGGATCCGGGGGATTTCAGACAAACGGTCGAAAAACTGTCGCTCTACAAGCTCGGTGATGAAATGCCTGTCAGCAGCGCCGATGTGCTCGACTGTGCGCCAAGCTCGACCGAAGCGGCGATGGATGACGTGCTGAACTGCGTCGCCGAAGCCCGCGACCGTGACATCGGACCGATCATGCGGAAGTTGGAGGGTCAGGGCATCCAGCCCGTCGGCCTTTGCATCGGCGCGACCCGGCATTTTCGCGTGCTGCACGCGGCGGCCTCGGATCCCGGTGGTCCGTCATCCGGCATCGCACGCATGCGTCCACCGATTTTTGGTCCGCGACGGGATCAGATGATCCGGCAAGCGCAAGCCTGGGGTGTTCACAAGCTGGAGTCGGCCCTTCAGATGCTGACAGATACCGACTTGTCGCTGCGATCGACCCAACGGGCGCCGCAGATGGCAGTAATGGAACGAACGCTCATTCGGCTTGCAATGCTGGGAAAACGCTGATGCTGACGTTGATCGGAAACACCAAAAGCCGCACTTTTCGGGTGCTCTGGATGCTTGAGGAACTGGGGTTGGAGTACGAACACCATCCCGAGTCACCCAGATCCGATCGGGTGCGCGGTCTCAATTCCCTGGGAAAGATCCCCGTCCTGATTGACGGCGATGCGGTTCTGACCGATTCAACCGCAATTCTGACCTATCTGGCTGACAAGCACGGCAAACTGACCTTTCCCGCAGGGACGATTCAACGCGCGAAACAGGACAGCCACACCTTCTTTCTGCTCGACGAGTTCGACGCCTGTCTTTGGGCGGCCGCCCGGCACAGCTTTATCCTGCCCGAAGACCGGCGGGTTCCCGAGGTCAAGGATGCGTTGAAGTGGGAGTTCGAGCGCAGCCAGAAGCATTTCGTGGACCGGCTTGCCGACGGGCCCTGGTTGATGGGCGAGGATTTCACCATCCCTGACATCATCGCCGCACATTGCGGCGGCTGGGCGATCAACGCGAGGTTTCCCGTGACCGAGCCGGCCTTCCGCGACTATATCGACGGGGCGCGGGCGCGGCCTGCCTTCAAGCGGGCGGCCGAGCGATAGGGTCCGAGCCTTGGCAACTCCAAAGCGCAGCAGCCTCGCCGGCCCTCCGACCCGTCGCAAGACAAGCCGTCAACAGATAGCCGCCCGTTGGCGCTTCCCAGTCGAGCATCTCGCCAGCCACGAACACCCCCGGCCTGTCTTTCAGCATCAGCCTGTCATCCACGGCTTGCCAGGAAACCCCGCCGGCGGTCGATATCGCCTCGGACAGGGGTCGCAATCCGGAGTGGCGGATTGGCAGTGATTTCAGCAGGTTGGAGAGTCCGCCGGCGTCGGGCAACGGACGTCCGAACTCCATCAGCAGGGCCAGTTTTACCGGAGTCAGCTTGAAGGCCTTCCGCAGCCGGTTGGAAAGCGAGTCCTTGGTTTTCTGCGCCAGCACGCGTTCCGTGACTTGCAGCGCGCTCAGATCGGGCAGGAGGTCCAGCGACAAGGCAGCGCCCTGACGGACCTGCCGCGACACGGCGTAGATGCCGCCGCCTTCCAATCCCCGTGCCGAGACCACGAACTCTCCTCGTTCGACCAGGTCGCCGGCATGCAGCGACGCGCCCTTCACCGGCTCGCCGAAATGCCGGGCCATGTGTTTTGACCAGTCGACGGAAATGCCGGCATTGGCCGGCTGGAACGCTGTCAGGGGCAGCCCTGCATTCTCGAATATCTCGAACCATTTGCCATCGGAACCCAGCCTCGGCCAGCTTGCGCCGCCCAATGCCAGGACCACGACGCCAGGAAGGATTTCGGCCGGTCCGGCAGTTGTGTCGAACATGAAGTGGTGCCGCGACCAACCGGACCAGCGCCAGCCGGTGCGGAACTCCACCCCCTGCCCGGCCAGTCGCCTTATCCAGGCGCGCAGCAGCGGCGAGGCCTTCATGGAGGTCGGAAAGACCCTGCCGGACGTGCCGGTGAAGACCTCTTGCCCCAGATCTCTTGCCCATGCTTGAACTGCCGAGGGCGGAAAGGCGGCGAGACTGCTGCCAAGCTGCGGGCTGCTCTCATGGTAGTGCGCAAGGAACTGGTCGAGCGGCTCATCCTTGGTCAGGTTCAGTCCTGACTTCCCCGCCATCAGGAATTTTCGACCGAAAGAGGGCCTGGCCTCTGTCACCACGACATGGCGCCCCGAATTCACCAAAGCGGTTGCCGCCATCAGGCCCGCAGGACCGGAACCGATAACCAATGCATCGACCAGTTCCGGCATCAGCGATTCTGCCAAGCAGGATTGTCGAACATCGACTTGATCGCGGAGATGTGGGTCGGATCGGCCGCCAAAGCATCCTGTGTCAGGGCCGATGCTTCCTGAAGCAACTGCGCTCGCTCCACCACGCGGTCCACAAGCCCCCAGGCTAGCGCTTCCTCAGAGGCAATCTTCTGCCCTGCCACCAGAATCATCTTTGCCCGCGCCGGGCCGATCAATGCGGAAAGCCGCCGGGGATCCGAGGGTTGCGGCAGGAAGCCCAGCTTCATCACCGGGTAGAAGAACTTGGCCTCGGGAACACTGATTCTCAGATCACAGGCCAGAACCATGCCGAAAGCGCCCCCGGCCACCGTGCCATTCAACGCCGCAACAGTCAGGCAGGGCGACCGCGCGATGGCACCCGAGAGCCGTTCCCAAAGATCGCTGACCGCCAGACCGGCGCGCGCTTCGTCAAGATCGGCGCCCGCACTGAATACCCCGCCGGCGCCGGTCAGAACCAGCACCTTCGACTCTGCCGAAGCCTCCTCTACGCCGGAAATCAACGCCTTGAGCATCGCCGAGGTCAGCGAATTTGCCTTGCTGACGCGATTCAAGGTGATCGTGCAATGCGCCCCGGACCTGTCGACCGACACTTCATCATTCATGGTCCGATTCCCGCCGCCTTTGTCATCCACTCTGGAATCCCTGACTGTTCCCAGCCAAAATCGCGTAACATTGTCGTCCAATACTTGACCCATTGCGATGCAAGACGGAAGCTGCCGCAAAACTTTGAACAGGAAAAGTCATGACGAAGAAGAATTACAGGACTTTGATGGGGGCATCTGCCGCGTGGCTGGTCATGGCCGGAACCGCGCTGGCGGATGTCACGGCCGTGGAAGTCTGGGACAGCTGGAAAGAATATGCCGAAAGCATCGGTCAGTCGATCGAGGTTGGGTCAGAGACCAGCGATAGCGGCACATTGACGTTGCGGGGCGTGAAAATCGGCATGGAGGTTCCGGATGCCAGCATGTCGGGCACCTTGGAAATGCTGGAGCTGCGCGAACGCGGCGACGGCACGGTTATGATCACGATGTCACAAGACTACCCGCTTGCCATATCGATGAACCCGCCGGATGGCGAGGCGCTCGATCTGGGGCTGGTGATCCGTCAGGACGGCATGGCGCTGATCGCTTCGGGCGGCGACGGAGAGATCTCCTACGACTACACCGCATCCCAATTGAGCGTCGATGTGGACAGCATGTTTGTTGGAGGCCAGAACGTCGCACCAACGATCCGTTTCGTCATGAGCAATCTGGACGGCAACTACGAAATGGCCGCAGGGGACGTGCGCCGGATAGACAGCGCAATGACCGCCGACGCGATGACCGTGGATGTCGATTTCATGGACCCGAAGACCGGCGCACGGATGGTCATGTCGGGGACCGTCGATCAGTTGTCGAGCGAATCGACCGCAACACTGCCGATGGTGATCGACATGGAAGACCCGTCCTGGGTCTTCGGGGACGATTTCGGTGCGACCGGCAGCTTTTCAACCGGGGCGGCCGATTACACGATGACCATGGATGACGGCACTGACCGCTTTGCCGCGACGGGCGGTTCCGACAGCAGCACGTTGCAGTTCTCCCTGCTGGACAGCGTTGTTTCGTACGGCGGCACCTCTACGGGCATGGAGTACCGCCTGAGTGGATCACAGATTCCGTTTCCCGAAGTGGCGATCGGAATGGAAGAGACCACGTTTGATCTGACGATGCCCTTGAAGAAAACCGAAGATCCAGCCGACTTTGGCTTGCTTACGAAGATTGTCGGGCTGACGGTCAGCGATGAAATCTGGTCCATGTTCGATCCTGGTCAGGTGTTGCCGCGCGATGCAGCCACAGCGATCATTGACGTGTCGGGAAAGCTGAAATGGCTGATCAATTTCGGTGATCCGGAAGCGATGGACAGCATGGACGAAGCCCCCCCGGCAGAACTGTATGCTCTCACGATCAACGACATCACCCTTTCCCTGGTCGGAGCGCTGGTCGAGGGCCGGGGCGATTTCACCTTTGATCCAACCGATACCGTGACATTCAATGGAATGCCGGCCCCGACCGGGCAGATCGATTTCACCATCGTCGGCGTCAACGGGCTGATGGACAAGCTGATCCAGATGGGGCTTTTGCCGCAGGACCAGGCGATGGGCGCGCGGATGATGCTGGGCCTTTTCGCCCGGCCGGGCGACGGGCCTGATACGCTCGTTTCGAAGATCGAGGTCAATGGCGACGGGACTGTCTTCGCCAATGGTCAACAACTGCAGTAACTCGACCTGGCAGAAGTTGGGCCGCGCGGCATCCGCTGCGCGGCCCTTTTTACAGCAGGTCCGGCTTGCGATCGCGGGCGCGGCGAACTACCTGCAATCTCGAACCAACTGAAAGCCCGCTCAATGACCGTTTCCCTTGCCGACTTGACCGAGGCGCTTTTGTCCGCTGCAAAAAAGGCCGGCGCTGACGACGCAGATGCAGTGGCGGTAAATGGCACTTCGCTGTCAATCGACGTTCTCGGCGGCAAGCTGGAACAGGCCGAGCGTGCGGAAGGTGTCGATATCGGGCTGCGCGTTCTGATCGGCCACCGACAGGCCTGCGTTTCGGCGTCTGACACGAAACCCGACACGATCCGGACAATGGCAGAGCGTGCCGTCGCCATGGCGCGGGAGGCACCAGAGGATCCGACGGTCGGCCTGGCACAGTCATCGCAACTGGCTCAAGGATGGGATCTGGACGTCCTCGACCTGGCCGATCCCGCACCGGAACCCGCGCCTGCCGAACTGGAAGAGCACGCGCGCATGGCCGAGGCCGCCGCCTTGGCCGCGGAAGGCATCAGCGCAGTACAGTCAGCCTCTGCCGGATATGGCCGCCAAGCTTTTCATCTGTCTGCGACCAACGGTTTCTCCGGCGGCTATGCGCGGACCAATCGGGCGCTTTATTGTGTCGCGATCGTCGGCGAAGGCCAGGCGATGGAACGTGATCACTACGGCGAATCGCGGGTCTTTCAGGCTGATCTGCCAGACCCAGTCTCTGTTGGCCGGCTTGCAGCCATCCGCACCCTGGAACGCGCCGGGGCGCGCAGACCCAAGACCGGAGCCTATCCGGTTCTGTTCGACGAACGTGTCGCCTCTTCGCTTGTCGGTCATTTGCTATCCGCGATCAATGGATCTGCAATCGTTGGCGGCAGGTCGTGGGCGCGTGACTTGCTGGATCAACAGGTGCTGCCGTCGGGACTGAACATAACCGAGGATCCGCATCGTCCACGCGTCGCGGGTTCGCGCCCATTTGACGGTGAGGGCCTGCCGACCGCGAAACGCCTGATCGTCGATGACGGCCGGTTGACGGGCTGGACATTGGATCTGGCGACGGCGCGAAAGCTGGGGCTGCAATCGACCGGCAATGCCGCACGCGGGACCTCCTCGCCGCCTTCGCCGTCGCATAGCAACATCGCGTTGACGCAGGGTGAGGCCACTCGCGACGCGTTGATCCGCGATATGGGAACCGGGCTTTTGGTCACGTCGATGATCGGATCTTCGATCAGTCCGACGACGGGTGACTATTCGCGTGGCGCATCGGGGTTCTGGATCGAGAACGGAGAAATCGCTTACCCCGTCAATGAATGTACGATTGCTGGGAACCTGCGCGATATGCTTCTGACACTCGTGCCTGCCAATGATGCCAGACCCTATCTTTCCCGCGTCGTGCCATCTTTGCTTGTGAGCGGTCTGACCATTGCAGGCGAATGATCTGACCATTCTGATCGACGCGGCGCGCGCTGCGGGCGAACTTGCGCTTCCATTCTGGCGAAATGCCCACCAGTCCTGGGAAAAAGCGGACGGTGCCGGACCGGTGACAGAGGCCGATCTGGCTGTCGACGCGATGCTGCGAGACCGATTGCTCGAAGCGCGCCCGGACTATGGCTGGCTTTCCGAGGAAACCGACGATGATCCCGTCCGGCTCAAGCATGATGCTGTCTTCATCATAGACCCGATCGACGGCACCCGAGCGTTCATGGCAAACGAGCGCACCTGGGCCCATTCACTGGCTGTGGCCCATAGAGGACGGATCGTTGCGGCGGTCATCTTTCTGCCGGCCATGGACAAGCTCTACACGGCTGTGCTGGGTGGCGGGGCCGAGTTGAACGGCCAGCGGATCTGTTCCAGCCGGGCGTCGGATTTGCAGAACGCCACCGTCCTGACGGCAAAACCCAACCTCGATCCGAAATTCTGGCCATTGGGTGTGCCGCCCGTCCGCCGCCATTTTCGCGCATCGCTTGCATACCGGCTGGCGCTTGTCGCCGAAGGACGGTTCGACGCCATGCTGGCTTTCCGCGATACCTGGGAATGGGACGTCGCCGCCGGCAGTCTGATCGCCGAGGAGGCTGGCGGCACCGTCAGCGACAGACATGGCAATCTGCCAGAGTTCAACAATCCGGCACCTTTTCTTTCTGGGCTGATCGCAGCGGGTCCAAATATACACCCGCTCTTGCGCCGGCAAATGACCGGCAACACTGGTCAAATCTGACAGGGAACCACGTCAGGGCCCGCTTTGGCGCTATATCCCGAAGAACGGCTGAGCCAAACGTGGCAGCAACCGCTTGAACTTCAAGGGTGCATCGGTGGCGGCAAGGCAGATGCAGTCCTCGCCCGCCTCGGCGACCGGCGTGTGCGACAGATCTTCCGTACCCACTTCAACATCGCCGCGCGCAAAGCGATCAACCTCGTCAGAGAATGCCCCCTGCAGAACCATGGTAAGCTCCAGGCCGCGATGCGAGTGGTCCGGCATCGCGGCACCAGCGGGAATATACAACAGGCGGGCTGTGGCATCACCGGCGCAGGGCAGGATCGCCTGCTTGACACCCGCGCCCACACCACGCCACCGCACTTTTTCGGGACCGCCTTTCACATACTCGGCAAGAGGCGCCGGAAAGATCGACGCCGCCTGGGTGCGGAAGGTTCTCGGCGGCTGCGGCGGGGCGGCCATTATACGGGCCATTGTCGCAGCGAGCGCATTTTCGTCCACGTCCGCCTTCGGAATGTCTTCAAGCAATGCACCGCCAACCGCATCAAGACTGGCAAGTGCCGCACGGCACTCGTCACACAGCGACACATGAGTCGCCACGACGAGGCTGAAGGCCTCGGGCAGAGTACCCCCGGCATAGGCCGTCAGAATGGCGTCCGGCAGGTGGTGTTTCAATGACAACTCTTCCATTTTCAGTTCTTCTTCAGTTCGTAGCGCAACCGTTCCAACCCAAGGCGAATGCGCGATTTGATGGTTCCCAGTGGCAATCCTGTCAGTTCTGCGATTTCGTAGTGCGAAAGATCCCCGAAATAGGCCTGCTCGATCATCTGGCGCTGGCTGTCCGGCAGTTCGTCAAGGCATCGCCGCAGATTCGCTTGCTCGTCCGAAACCACCAATATCTCTTCCGATGATGGCGGCGCCTCGCTGCCCCACGGCAAATCCTCGGGTTCGGGTCTGCGTTGCTTGCGGATCGCATCAATCTGCTTGTTTCGGACAATCGTGAATATCCAGGTGGACGCGCTTGCGCGTGCCGGATCGAACATTTCGGCCTTCTGCCATACCGTCGCCAGCGCTTCTTGCGTCGTCTCCTCCGCCAAAGTCGCAGAGGCGCCCGACTTCATCAGGAAGGCCTTCACCCGGGGGGCAAAGTGCGCAAAAAGCTCTGCGAATTTCTCGGCGTCCTGCGAGTGTTTGAACTCAATCAGACATTTCGTCCATGGATCGAGATTCTTGGAGGTTTCGGGCACTACTGAGTTTTTTCCGTCGCGCATGGCCAGCACCGTTCCCGCAAGATGCAAGGACGGCTTTGGCGTTCCAACTGTTGTCATGACCAAACTCATACGCCGTATACGTGAACGTCAAGCCTTTGGATCAATGTTGTTGCCCGTGATCACTCGCAACTGAATGATCTGTTCCAGTTCGCTTCTCGTAAAAGAACAAACAACACAAGGGAAGCAATCGTGCCATTCGAATTTCCGACCACAAACCGGACCGCCATCGTCGGCGGCGGCATTTCGGGCCTTGCCGCCGCTTACGAGCTTGCTTCGTCGGAGTCGGTCGTGCTCTTCGAGGCCGAAACGAGGTTAGGCGGTCATGCCCGAACCAGATTGGCGGGCCGACGCGGCGACGTGCCGGTCGATACCGGGTTCATCGTTTTTAACTACCAGAACTACCCCAACCTGACCCGCATGTTCGCCGAGTTGGAGGTGCCCGTGAAGAAAAGCAATATGAGCTTTGCCGCTTCAATCGGGAATGGTGCAATCGAATACGGTCTGAACAACTTTGGCGCGATGACCGCGCAGTCCAGAAACATGGTGCGACCGCAGTTCTGGCGCATGATCTCCGATATTCTCAAATTCAACAGCCAGGCATCCGCGATTGCTGAAAACTCTGACCTCTCTCTTGGAGAACTGCTTGACCGCCTGCAGATGGGGCAGTGGTTTCGCAAATACTACCTGCTGCCTCTTTCCGGTGCGATCTGGTCTTCAACGCCCGAGCAGATGCAATCCTTTCCGGCGCATTCATTGATAGAGTTCTTCAAGAATCACGCCCTGATGAGCTATCGGAACCATCAATGGTACACCGTCGATGGCGGCAGCATCGAGTACGTTCGGCGGATCGGGCAGGCGATCGAGAACCGTGGCGGGACGGTGCGCACCGGCAGTCCCGTCGTCTCAGTGCGCCGGCATCAGCAGGGCGTCGAACTGCAATGCCGAGGTGGGGAATGGGAACATTTCGACAAGGTCATCTTCGCCTGTCACTCGGACGACGCCTTGCGACTTATCGACCGTCCTACGGATGCAGAGCAAAGCGTTCTTGGTGATCTGCGGTATCAGACCAATAAGGCCGTGCTGCACAGGGACCCGGTGGTCATGCCGACGCGGAAGAAGTGCTGGGCCTCTTGGGTCTTCAATTCTCCCCAGGATGAACCGGCGCCTTCCATCGGTGTCACATACTGGATGAATTCGCTGCAGGGCATTGATCAGAATGACCCGATCTTTCTCAGCCTCAACTCTCCCTTCGATATAGATGCTGAAATGATCTACGATCAGACCGAGTTCAGGCACCCGGTATTTGATGCTGCGGCTATCCGCGCTCAGTCCCTCCTGCCGGGGCTACAGGGCCAGAACAGAACTTATTTCTGCGGGGCATATACCCGCTGGGGATTTCATGAGGACGGCTATGCCAGCGCGATGGATGTCGTCGACCGGATAAAGACCAAAGAGTCGGCCAGATGAAGCCAGAACTCCTTCAATCCCACTCTTACCACAAGCGTCTCGGCGGGCCAAAGAACGCCTTTCGCTACAGCATCGACTATGTCCTGTCCGAGCCGGAAAACGTCGCGCCCCTGCCGGCTTTGCTGTCTCGGAACCGGTTCAATCTGGCCGCGATTCATGACCGCGATCACGGTGGAGCGGTTGGGTCGGGGGAAGGTGCGGCATGGGCAAGGCGTGTTCTGGCAGACCACGGCATGACCGAACTTCAGGACATGCGCATGCTGCTGGTCGCGCAGCCACGGGTTCTGGGGTTTCTGTTCAATCCGGTCAGCTTCTGGCTGGTCGTTGACCAGACTGACGCGTTGCGCGCCGTGATTGCAGAGGTCAACAATACCTATGGTCAGCGGCATTCATATCTCTGCGCCCATCCCGACCTTCGACCGATCCGACCGCAAGATACCTTGACCGCGCAAAAGGTTTTCTATGTCTCGCCGTTTCAGGATGTTACGGGCCGGTACGATTTCCGGTTCGATTACCAGCAGGGCCATTTTGGCGTCCGAATCGATTTTCGCGATGGCAACAGAGGGCTGCTCGCAACCCTTGCAGGCGCAAGGCGGCCGCTGCGGTCGATTGATATCCTCTGGTCGGTGGTAAAAAGGCCGTTCGGATCGTTGAGAGTTCTGGCGCTGATTTACTATCAGGCCATGATCCTTCGGCTGAAGGGAGCGCGGATGCGCCCGCTGCCGCCCCCGCCGGAACCGGATGTGACGCGATGATCTTGCCGCGTTACCTGATTCATGCTGCTTTTCTGGCGGCAGCTGGAATCCCGATCTACATCCACGCCCCCAAGTTCTTTGCCGACGAGTATGGCGTCAGCCTCGGGGCAATCGGACTGGCCCTGGTCGGGCTGCGGCTTCTTGATGTCGTTCAGGATCCATTGCTTGGAAACCTTGCCGGAAGGCTGAAGTCAGGCAGACGTTTGGCGGCGCTGGTGGGGTCTGCAGGGCTATGCCTGGGCATGTTTGGCTTGTTCGTGATGACCCCGTGGATTGGCCCGCTTTGGTGGATGGCGATCTGCCTGACCGTTCTCTTCACGTCGTTTTCGTTCCTGACGATCCTCTTTTATGCCCGCGGCGTCGGGCAGGCGGCAGAGATGGGGCCACGTGGTCATGTCCGCTTGGCCGGCTGGCGAGAGTTCGGGGCGCTCATCGGGGTGTCGCTGGCCGCGATCGCGCCGTTTCTGGTCAGCCAGTTCAGCGACTGGGATCCGTTCGTCGGGTTCGCATTCCTGTTCATCCTGTTGGGGATCGTCGCAACGTTTGCGATGTATCCGATGTGGCCGGGCACCTTGTCGACCCAGTCCACCAATTGGCGAGAGCTTCTTGGCGATCCCGAGATTTTTCGGCTGCTCATCGTCGCGCTTTTCAATGCCGCGCCGGTGGCAGTCACATCGACGCTTTTCCTGTTCTTCGTAGAGTATCGGCTGGGCACACCGGATTTGGCGGGCGTCTTTCTGTTGATATTTTTCATCGCCGCCGCGTTGTCTGCCCCGCTTTGGTCGCTGCTTTCGGTCCGCTATGGTGCCGGCAACGTTTTGATCGCCGGAATGCTCTTGTCGATCGTGGCCTTCATCGGCGCTTACAGCCTGACCGAGGGTCAGACACTGATTTTCGGCGTGATCTGCCTGGCCTCCGGTGCCGCGCTCGGTGCCGACATGACCTTGCTGCCGGCGATATTTGCAAAACGCATTGCGGATATCGGTGTAAACGGCGGGTCCGCGTTCGGGCTTTGGGGGTTCTGTTCGAAATTCACGCTCGCCCTGGCCGCGGCCACAGTCCTGCCCTTGCTGGAATCGGGCGGCTTCAGCGTCGGAGAGGTCAATGACGAAACAGCCCTTGCCCGTCTGGCCGTGCTCTATGCCCTGGTGCCGTGCGGTCTGAAACTCGTCGCGCTGGCGATCTTCGCCGGGCGGCGCTCCGAGAGGGCGATCGCATGACCAGGAGCCCCGGCCTGACCGGAAAGACATATTGGCTGATCGGAGCAAGCGAAGGGCTGGGCCGCGAGCTTGCGCAGCACCTGGATCGGCTGGGTGTAAAGCTGGTGATTTCCGCGCGATCCGATGACCGGTTGAAATCCCTGGCAAACGAGCTCGCTCAGGATCCGCAGATCGTCACGATGGACGTCACGTCGGCCGATTCGGTTCAAATGGCCGTGGACAGCGTCACCGATATGGACGGTGTCGTGTACCTCGCCGGCGCCTATGAACCGATGACAACGCAGGACTGGCGGCCCGAAAAGGCCGAGCAGGTTGCGGATGTGAACTTCATGGGCGCCATGCGGGTGTTTGGACGGGTGACACCGGCGATGGTTGCCCGTGGCAGCGGCCATCTGGTTCTGATCGGCTCACTTGCAGGATATCGCGGACTGCCCGGCGCGATCGGCTATGGCGCCAGCAAGGCCGCGCTCATGCATCTTGCCGAGAACATGCAGTCTGATCTTTGGCATACCGACATCAGGGTCCAGCTTCTGAACCCCGGATTCATAAAAACCCGGCTGACGGACAAGAACACGTTCAGGATGCCGTTTCTGATGGATCCTGAAGAGGCCGCCAGAACGGTCTGCACCCTGATGCAGAAACCGGGGTTCAAGTATGATTTCCCCTATATATTCTCGCTGTTCTTCCGGATCGGTCGACTGCTGCCGCAGTCGCTCTACCAACGCCTCTTCGCCGGACGGCCGTGACTTCGGTTTGCTCTCGGTCGTGACAGCGGATATGCGACCGGAACGAGATTGACCAAGGGGGATGCGCCATGAGTGCGCCGGCCATCTACGCGATCGGGGACATTCACGGCCACCTCGACAAGTTGCGCGAAGTCCACGACTGGATCGCCGAAGACATGCGCCGGAACGCGACTTCGGATTCGAAGGTCGTGCATATCGGGGATCTGGTCGATCGGGGTCCGGACAGCGCGGGCGTGATCGCGTTTCTGCAGCGCGGGCAGTCGGACGGCGCCCCCTGGGTCGTCCTGAAGGGAAATCACGACCGGATGTTCACCACCTTCCTCGGCGATCCTTTCCGCACCGATCCGGGGCTGCGATCCGATCTGAGCTGGCTTGATCCGAGGCTGGGCGGGTCCGGGACCCTGGCCTCGTTCGGTGTCTCTGGCGCCGACGTCCGACCACCCGCGGATGTTCACGCCGATGCCGTTCGGCTTGTGCCGGAAGATGTGAAGCAGTTTCTGACCGGGCTGCCCACCTCTTTCATGGCGGACACCACCTTCTTCGCTCATGCCGGCATTCGGCCCGGCATCCCCCTGAAGGAACAGCGCGAGGACGATTTGCTTTGGATCCGGCGCGATTTCCTTGACGATCCTCGCGATCACGGCGCGTTGATCGTCCATGGTCATACGGCGATCAAGCGCCCAACCCATCACGGAAACCGGGTCAACATCGATTCGAGCGCGGCCTATGGCGGGCCGCTGTCCGCGATCGTGATCGAGGCAGAGCGTGTCTGGTTGATCGGCCCGAAAGGCCGTTCACCGCTGGTTCCGGAATAAAGGCGCATGTTTTCACGGCATGTCGGCAGGTTCTGCTTTCGCTTCGCCGGAGCAGGTATAAAGTCTGCATAAAACAGGAGTTCGAGATGAAAGAGATTGTCATTCTGGGCGGCGCCCGTACCGCGATCGGAACATTCGGAGGCGCGCTTGCGGGACATGCTCCAAGTGATCTGGGGGCGATCGTTGCGAGGGCCGCGATGGAGCGAGCCGGGGTCGAGCCGGACAAGATCGGACACGTGGTGTTCGGCCATGTCATCAACACCGAGCCCAAGGACATGTATGTCAGCCGTATCGCAGCGATGAAGGCGGGCATTCCGGATACGGTTCCGGCGATGAACGTGAACCGACTATGTGGATCGGGCGCACAGGCCGTTGCCTCTGTCGTGCAGTCGCTGATGCTGGGCGATGCGGAATTCGGCCTGGCTGGCGGCGTCGAAAACATGAGCCGTTCGCCCTATATCCTGCCTGCCGCCCGCTGGGGCCAGAAGATGGGCGATGCCGAGGCGATGGACATGATGCTCGGCGCTCTGAACTGCCCCTTCGGCACCGGACATATGGGTGTGACCGCCGAGAACGTGGCCAAAGAGCACGACATCAGCCGGGAGGCGCAGGACGCCTTTGCCAAGCAAAGCCAGGAACGGGCGGCCAGCGCCATTGCCGAGGGCCGGTTCAAGGAGCAGATCGTGCCCGTTGAAGTCAAGGTGAAGCGCGACATCGTGCCCTTCGACACTGATGAACACCCAAAGGCGACCTCGGCCGAGGCGTTGGCGGGGCTGCGGGCAGTGTTCCAGAAGGATGGCACCGTCACCGCAGGAAATGCCAGCGGTATCAATGATGGCGCGGCGGCCATCGTGATGGCGACGGCAGAGGCGGCCGAAACCGCTGGCCTCAAGGCGCGCGCGAGGGTTCTGGGATATGCCCATGCCGGAGTGCGGCCGGAGGTAATGGGGATCGGGCCGATACCCGCCGTCCAGAGCCTGCTGAAGCGTACCGGCCTGAAGATCGAGGATTTCGACGTGATCGAGTCGAATGAGGCCTTCGCTGCACAGGCGCTGGCGGTCAACAAGGCGCTGGGTCTGGATCCGGCCAAGGTCAATCCGAATGGCGGCGCGATCGCGCTGGGGCATCCGGTCGGCGCGACAGGCGCGATACTGGTGGTCAAGGCGCTCTATGAACTGGAGCGGACAAAGGGATCCAAGGCGTTGATAACGATGTGCATCGGCGGCGGCCAGGGGATCGCGTTAGCCATAGAACGGGTCTGAAACAGGCTCTATTCAAGCTGAATCTGCACGTTCGCTGCGCGTCCGGTCGCGTCGATAACCGACAACCGGTGAAACCCTCTGCCGGGCAGCATTATCGCTTCTTCCCGTTCATGGCTTCCGGTCACGACTGGCATGCCATCCGCCAGCCAGGTGAAGGGTGGCGTGCCAGCCCGGACCTTTACCGTCAGCGCCCCATCGGCGACCAGGTTGGCGCCGTCCGGCGGGAAGGTCACTTGCGGCGCGTCGGCGGCGCGGGTGAACAAGGCGTCCCGCGCGCGAAATCGCTGCAAGGGTTGCGGCAACGCCGCGTTCGCCACGATCAGCGTTTCGGGCGGCGGCGGTGGCAGCGGGTCGAGCCGGGTCTTGAGTCGCGCGAACGCTTCGAACAGGATCGGCGCGGCAAGCTCGCCGCCGAACGCGCCCGGAACCGGCGTGCCATCGGGCCGACCCATCCAGATGCCGACAACGTGCTGCCCGTCGAAACCGACCGCCCAGGCGTCCCGGTGGCCATAGGACGTGCCGGTCTTGTACGCCAGTCCGTTCACCGGAGCGTTGGCAGGCGGCGCGAGCCCTGAAAGGATATTTGCGACCTGCCAACTGGCGGCGCGCGACAGGATATCCCGACCCGAAACCGACTGGACAGCGCCTGTTTCGGCGGTCAGGGTCACGGCCCGACCGCCACGGGCGATACCGGCATAAAGCTGGGTCAGGTCCGTCAGCGTCAACCCGATACCGCCCAGTGCAATCGCCAGCCCAGGCTGATCGCCCGCAAGGCGCGGGTCGGCGCCCGATTGCCGCAGACGCGCCAGGACGACCCCGGGGCCAAGCGCCTCTGTCAGCGTGACAACCGGAATGTTGAGAGACAATTTCAGCGCATCGCGAACCCTGACCGTGCCGCGATACCCCCCGTCGAAGTTTTGAGGAGCATAGGTGCCATAGGCGGTCGGGCGATCCTCGATCAGCGTTTCGGGGTGGGCCAACCCCTGATCGAATGCCATGCCATAGATCAGCGGCTTCAGCGTCGATCCTGGCGACCGCACCGCTTGCGTCATGTCGACAAAGCCCTGCCGCTGATCCGCGCGGTACGCCGCGGATCCAACCGAGGCGAGGATTTCTCCAGTCTGATGATCCGCGACCAGGATCGCGATGGAAAGCCGGTCGCCGGCCTCGCGAGCGGCACGGTGCCCGAGTGTTTCCAGCTTTTTCTGCAACGCTGAATCAATCGTCAGCTGGCGGGTCGGCGACAGCGGATTGGCTGCAAGCATCCGATCGGTCAAATGCGGCGCAAGAGCCGGAAATGCGTGTCTGATCAGAGGAATTGGTTCGCCTTTTGCGGCTTCGACGGTCTCCGGCCCAAGCACTCCGGCGCGAACCATAAGGTCGAGAACGCGGTTGCGCGCCTGACCAGCCGCCACCGGGCTGCGGTCCGGTCGGCGCATTTCCGGCGACTGCGGCAAGGCAACCAGCAACGCCGACTGCGCAGGCGTCAAGCGGTGAGGATCCCGGGAAAACCACGCCCGGGTCGCAGCGCGCAATCCTTCTATGTTCCCCCCATAGGGCGCGCGGTTCAGATAGAGCGACAGGATTTGATCCTTGGTCAGCCGCCGCTCCAGCGCCAGAGCCACGCGCATCTGGCGCAACTTTCCCGACCATGTTCCGGTCGGGCCATCTTCAAGCAATCGGGCCGTCTGCATGGTAAGCGTAGAGCCGCCAGATACGATTTTTCCGTTGATCAGTGACTGAACCGCAGCCCGGCCAAGGGCGACAATGTCGACGCCGTTGTGGCGGTGAAATCGTTGGTCTTCATAGGCGATCAGCATTCGCAGAAACTCAGGATCTACGTCTTTCGACCGCGTTGCCAGCCGCCAGCGGCCATCGGTGACGGTGTAAGCCCTCAAAAGCTCCCCATGCCGGTCCAGCATTTCAACCGAGGTCTCGGATACCAGAGGGGGCAGGTCAGTGTTGCCGATCCAGCCGTCAACGCCATCGCGCACCGCCGCAAGCAGGAACAGCGCGGCAGTTCCCGACAGCAGAAGACGGTGTGACTTCATTCTGTCACGGTGACCCGGTGGATGCCGGTGCGGGCGCGGAATTGCGGGCGATACATATCCTCGACGCTGGCAGCCGGGTGATGGAAGTCGCCCGGAGTGATCGCACGGACGATGTAGGCCAGACGAAAGGCATCATCCGAGAACCAGTCGACCGCTGCCAGGAACTGATCCTGTCGGAACTCGACGGTCTGTGTCTCGGCGTTCAGGTCCAGCCAGTCGAGCGCCCGGATATCGCCGCCACGCAGCAGGTTCGGATTGTCGATCTCGAACCCTGCGGGCAGCGGATCCCTGACCATCAGCCGGGCTTCGCCGTTGCCGAACGGTCGAACCGTAAGAACGGTGACAAGCCGGGTCCCTGCGGACACGGCATTGGCCGTCGTGGGCTCTCCGTCAATCGTGAAATAGGCTCTTTCTATGGCATATCCGTTTCCGCCAGCTGGTTCGGGTTCGGACGGCACCCCGAAGGTGGTCAGCGTCAGGGACGTGTCCGATTGGCCGCCATTGCGGAAGCGAACCGGCGCGAACCTTGTGTCATCCTCGGCGACGCGCACCATCGGGCCGCTGGCGGGCTGGCCGTCGACTGTGATGCCGCTTGCACCGCTGTCGCCGACCAGCGCACTCGCGGCCAGCAGTGACCAGACCTGCTCCTGCGTCGATCGCTCTCGCGTTGCACCCCCCGAGATACGGGTTACCAGGGTTTCGCGATCGACGGCGTCGCTGCCCGACTCGACCGCCAGGGTCAGCACCGCGGCGGCATCGCGCAGGTTGGTGCCATAGTCGGACCGCCATTCCTGCACCTTCTCATCGCTCATCCGACTCAAGAGCAACTGCGCCGCCCGCGCGAACATTCGGTCGGCGCGGGTCGGATCGCCATAGGCTGCCAGGGCCGCGCCGATCTGGGCGGCGGCAAGCGGGGTTGCGAAGGCATCGCCCTTGGCGTCGGCGTAGTAGCGCAGGTCGCCAATGCTTGCCGCCCCTTCCCGGGCGAGCACGTGCAGGGCGTAGGCGATATCCTCGCCTCCGGCGTCGAAATCGGCGGCGTAGTTCACCCGGTTGCGCAGGTTGTCTATCGCCATCCGGAAAGCAGTCTCTGGCACGTCGTGGCCCTGAGCCCGAGCGCGGGACAGGAAATCCGAGATATAGGCATCGAGCCAGAAATCGCCCGAGGATGGCTGCCAAAGGCCGAAAGAGCCGTTAGAGGACTGGTTGGTCAGCACCTCAGCAATCGCCTGATCAATCCGGTCGGCCAGTTGGCCGCGCGCCTCAAGACCCATCGCTACCGCAACCTCGTCGAGGTAAAGCAGCGGCATCGCGCGCGACGCGACCTGCTCGGAGCAGCCGTAGGGATAACGGTCGAGCGCATGCAGAAGACCGGCCGTGTCGAAGCGGGCAAGCGGGCCGATAGCCAGCGTGGCCGAACCGGAGCCGGGATGGAGGCCAGCAAAGACGTTGCGGTCGAAGGTGAACGTGTCGCCGGCGGCAAGTTCGAGCCGGGTGGTTCGGGCGATCTCGGGATCGTTGACCTGGACGGGCAAGGTCAGGGTCTTGGTCAGACGCTTCCCGCCTGGAGTCGTAAGATCGACCGTGATCGTATGAAGGCCGGTTTCCCCCGCGGTGATCGGAACCGTGACGCGTCGGGTTGCTTTGTCGGCCAGATCCATCCCGCCGGGAACCATGCCGGTCAGCGTCACGCCACTGGTCCTGACCTCAAGTCCGGCGCGACCGGTGGGTCCAGCCGCATGGGTGATGTCGAGGGTCAGCCGCGCCGTATCACCGGGCGCCAGAAAGCGCGGCAGCGAAGCCGTCACGACGACAGGATCTCGTACCAGCAGATCGGTGCTGGCTTGACCGACGCCGGTTTTCGACCAGATCACCGCCATCAGCCGAACCGTGCCGTTGAACTCTGGCAGATCAAATGACGTGCGGGCCAGGCCATCTGCGCCGACGGGGATCGGACCGGCGAAATGGGCAACCAGTTTCTCTGTCGGTGGCGGCGACTGCATCCGCATCTGTGCCGCCGCATCGCCGCCGGATCGCACCGCACCCATCGCGCCGTTCATCCCGTCTATCAGACGACCATAGACATCACGCAATCCCATCCCCAATCGCCTCTGGCCAAAGTAGAAGCCGGGGGCGTCGGGGGCGTTGAATCCGGTCAGATTCAAGATGCCAAGGTCGACGGCTGCAATCGTGGCGTAGGCGGTTTCGCCGGGCATGATACCCTCGACCTTCAGTGCGACGTCCAGCGGTTGGCGCGGTTCAGCTTCGAAGGGCATCTCGAAACTGGCCCTCAAATTGCGCATACCGGGATCGACGGCTGCATATGACAGGCCAAGTGACCGCGCCGGGTTGCGGCCTGCATCGGTCTCCATGGGGCGGATCACCGATGCGGTGACGTAGGCGCCCGCCCCCCAATCATCGGTGACCGGCAGGGTCACCAGGTTTTCGCCTTCGGCCACATCGACCGCGACCATGTCGATCAGGCGGTTCGAGACGACGCTGACCAGCGCCTTGCCCGGATAGCGCGGCACGATGCGGACTGTTGCGGTGTCGCCCGGCATGTAGGCGGGCTTGTCCAGTGACAATTCCAACGTATCAGGAGTCGAAGAGGTGTCGGCGGCACCGTACCACCCGGCATGGAAGTCGGTCGACGCCGCAGTGTAATCGCCATCGAGCCGCTCGACCCTGATCTCGTAGCGCCCCCAGTCGACGGGGGCGGTGATGGTCACGGGATCAGCGCCAAGTGTGACCTCGCCCGAGGCGATGCGGCTGCGCGTCGTCGTCGGTTCCCAGTTCCAGTTGCCGTATTGCTGATACCATTGATACCGCATTTCCACTCGATTGATCGTCCAGCGGACCTGCATGTCGGTCGGTGCAAGCGACTCGTCCAGCGCGATCAGATGGAAACCTGCGTCGCCACCTTCGGGCAGCACATCGTCAAAACCGGGCTTGATGCCGATCACCGGACCCGCGGGGGCAATGGCGCGGGTCAGACGCCGCTCGACGGGCCGACCGGACCCTTCGGTCACCCGGACGACCACCGTTGCTTCCAGCGGCTGGGGCGCGCCGTCGGTGGCGGCAAATTCGACGGGCAGGGTAGCGTTTCCCTCGGCATCTGTGCGGATGTCATGGGCCAGGGTGGTGATGCGACGATCGAAGGGTTGGTCGTAGCGGCCAAAGACAAATCCGGGATAACCCTCCAGGCTGCTGGCGGCCTCAAGCAGGACCTCTCCTTCAATCGCAAGGTCGGCGCCCGGCGCGCCGAAGAGGTAACGCGCAGAGACGCTCAACGGCGGTCGGTCCGTGGCGCGGATCGTACCCGCAGGAAGCGAGAGATCGAAGTCGATACGCTCGGGCAGGAAATCCTCGATCAGAAATCCGGTCGCGGCCAGCGGCGCTGCATCGGGATCAGTGTAGAGGTTCAGCCGCCATGTGCCACGCGGGGCGGACTCTGCAACCGGCAGGGCAAAGACATGGCCGCCTGCAACGGACGCGGTGGAAAGCTGGCGGCTGTATTCCACCCCATCGGGCCGGGTCAGAACAGCCGTGACGGGCAGATCGGTGATCGCTTCAGCGGTGCCGTCACGGGTCAGGGCGGTGGCGAACACGGTTTCCCCGGCACGGTAGGCCCCCCGATCCGTGGTCAGAAACATATCGATCGGTCCGGCAGAAACGCGGCCCTCGACCCCACGATCCGAAAGGTCGAATTCGGGGTCCGTCAGTGGCAGGAATGCGAAATCATCGTCGCCCTCCCGCACCGTCACCATCGCCGGCGCCGAGCCGCCCGCGCCTTGGGTCAGGCCGGGATCGAAGCGTGCATAGCCGTCGGCATCGGTCTGCGCCTCTGCCAAGACGGAATTGGCCCGCGACAGCAGCTGCACGACTGTGCCCGCCTTTGGTTCAGCGCTGGCGAGTGACCGAACAAAGACATGCAGACCGTCAGCACCACTCATCGTTGCAAGGCCCAGGTCGCTGACCACGAACCATTGCGTGGCCGCGGCGGTCTCGTACGGGTCGGACCCCGGAATGGCCGCCCGCAGCGCGTAGATGCCGGGGGCCAGCGGGCCAACCGCCTCGCGGATCGGCAGAAGTGTCGTCATGTCCTGGTTGAGATCAGGCTGGGTGTCCCCGGTGCCGCGCCAGACCTCTTGCGCGACGTCGGCAGTAAAGGTTTCCTCTTCCCAAGGCGACATCGGCGCACCGAAATAGTCGCTTTGAATGGCGCGCAGGAGATTCCGGTCGCTGATCCGCCGCAGGACCAGATCGACCTTGTCGGTGTTCACGGTGACGACGGGAATCGCAGTCCGACCTCCGGCCGGAAGTATGTATGACCGGCCCGGAAACCGGACCGAGGGCGCCCTGTCGCGAACATAGATATTCAGCGTCACGGGTTTGGCCAGTTCTTCATCTGACGCCGCGGGCAACCCGGCGCGGAACGTCACGCGGTAGCGTTCGCCGTGGGTCACGCCATCCAGGCAAAGCTGATTGGCGCTGACATCGACCACAAAACCGAGGCCCGGAATCTGGATGAACGGCGTATAGTCGACGCCCGCCTGCACCAATGGTTCGCTGAACGTCGCGCAGATCCGCGGCATCGGGGCGTCGCTGTCGACCTGGTGTTCGACGATGCGAAACCCGTATTTGCCGATCGCATCGTCCAGCGCCGCCCTCGTATCGTCACGCGGCTGGATCTGTTGCGCGAGACGCAGCGCCGGTATCATGTCGCGCCCGCGTCCCAGCCGTTCGATCGCTGTTGCCAACTGCGCCAGAGCTGTCGCTTGCTGCGCGGCCCCCCCGGCGCGGAGATAGGCGTTGACCGCCGCTGAAAATGCGCGGGTCGCATAATTCTGCCGCTGCTGGTCATTGCTCGCAGCGACAACGCCCGCCAGTCGCCCGTATTCCAGCCAGTGATCCGAGGCATCCGAGATTGACACGGCAGCACCAGTCCACCGCAGCGCGCCGACGAAGTTGCCCTGCGCCGCCATGTCGCGCGCCGAAACAAGAAGATCGTCCAGCGTCCAGTTGCCGGTCGGATGCAGCCGGCCGATGGCAAGAGCTTGATCGCGGGCCGCGGCGAGGTCTTGCGAAGACAGGAAGGACAGGTCTTCGGCGCGCGCCGTCGAAGCGTCCAGAATTGCCGGATCGGTGTTCAGCACAACGGCCGAGATCGCGCCGTCATACGGCGCCCGCTCGGCGATGTCGGATTTCGGAAAGCAGGCATTCGAACGGGTATTGAACGTGAAGGCGCGGCAGGCCGGATCGCTGAGACATGCGTTCTGGCAAGCCTCGAAACTGGTATCGAAAATGGCCTTCAGATCGGATCCGTAAAAATCGACCCCCTCGGACACGACAAGCCTTCGCTCGGGCACGGATTGTCGCGCCTGAAGGGTGGTGACCAGACCGATCACAAAAATACAGCACAACGCCAGATATCGCATCGCATCCTCCGCACTGATGGATTCATGCTGACACGAAGCAACCTCGGCTGACAACCGAGACCCGCAGGGATTAACACCCTGTTCACCCAGATGCGGTTTATTTTTCCTGTCGACACAAGCTGCCCTTCGCATCGCATGGGAGAGATGGAATGAGCCTTTCTGACACCCTGGCCCAGGAACGCCGCGCCCGGTTGGCGGCGGAACGCCTGCTTGATGTCAAACAGGCAGAGCTCTTCGCGGCCAACAAGAAGCTCTCCAGCCATGCGCTGGCCCTGTCCGACGAGATTGTCGAGAAGCGCGAAGAGGTCGCAGTGGTTCGCACTGAGGCCGAGGAACTCCGCGGCCAGAACAGCCAGGTCAAGGCTGATCTGGAACAAGCGAATCATGCGATCATCATTGCGCAGCGTCGGCTTTGGGATTCTGTCGAGACCATCGAGGATGGCTTTGCCGTGTTCGACCCTGACAACCGTCTGGTCGCAGCGAACTCGGCCTATCTTTCTGTCTTCGATGGCATGGAATGCGTCGCCCCCGGCATCCTGTACGAGGATATCGCAGAGATTCTGGTCGAAGAGGGGATCGTCGATATCGGCACGTCCAGTCGCGCCGACTGGCGCGCCGATATGGTTGCGCGCTGGCGAGGCGAAGAGCTTGAATCGCGAACCATCAAGCTCTGGGACGGCGGCTACATCAAACTGGTGGATCGCCGCTCGGGCAATGGAGACACGGTTTCGCTGGCGCTGAACATCACCGACACGATCCGACGGGAAGAGCAACTGAACGAAGCCCGCAGCAAGGCGGAAGCCGCGAGCCGGGCGAAATCGGCGTTCCTGGCGAACATGAGCCACGAACTGCGCACACCGATGAACGGGGTCGTCGGCATGGCCGATCTGCTGGCTGATACCCCGCTGACCGAAGAGCAGCAGCTGTTTGTCGAAACGATCAAGTCGTCCGGCGAGGCCTTGCTGCTGTTGATCAACGATGTACTCGATTTCTCCAAGATCGAGGCCGAGAAACTTGTCCTCCACACCGAGCCCTTCGATCTGGAGCGTATCATATTCGATGTCGTCACGCTGCTGCAGGCCAGCATCCAGGATCGCAATCTGCACCTGATCGTTGATTACGACATGTTCCTGCCAACCCGATTCATCGGCGATGCCGGCCGGGTGCGGCAGATTCTGACCAATCTCATCGGCAATGCGGTCAAATTCACGGAAGAGGGTCAGGTCCTGGTTCGCGTCGTCGGTTTGCCCGACGGAGATGCCGGCGATTTCCGCGTCCATGTCTCGGTCGAGGATACCGGCATCGGCGTGCCCGAAGACATGATCGGCCAGATTTTCGGCGAGTTCACCCAGGTCGAGGACGAGCGCAATCGGAAATTCGAGGGCACTGGGCTTGGATTGGCAATCACCGAGCAGCTGGTCGAGCTGATGGGCGGCGAGATCTGGGTCGATTCCGTGCTGGGTGAAGGATCCTGTTTCGGCTTTCACCTGACCATGCGGGCCTCCGATGGCCCGGTTACCCGGCTTGACACCCTGCCGGATTGGATCGTGCGGGTGGTCCTGGTCGAGACCGGAACGCCGGCCAACGCAATTCTGGCAACTCAGCTTGAGATGCTCGGCGTAGAGCTTTGGCGGCCCGAAGAGTCGTTTCCGGTGGAATTACTGCAAGCGGGCGACGTTTTGCTCTTGGACAACCGGCTGCCAAGCGGACCCGGTCTTGACCGGTTGCGGCAGTTGCGGGCTCAAGGCTGCATCACGCCGACAGTCATCATCAACGCCGATACAGCGCTGGAACTGTCGCCGGCCGACGCGCCTGTGACAGCGCATCCCAAGCCACTGTCCCGCAGGGCGCTGATCGCTACGCTCGCGCGGATGGAACCAGCAATGGTCGCCCCCTTGAAGGCGCCTGCAGCCTCGCCGGCGCAAACCGCCATGCCAGCAACGCGCCGCATGCGGATACTGGCGGCCGAGGACAACAAGACAAACCGTCTGGTCTTCTCAAAGCTGGTTAAGAGCCTGAACATCGAGCTGGATTTCGCCACAAACGGCCGCGAGGCGGTGGAAAAATGGGAAAGTTTTCGTCCCGACCTGATCTTCATGGACATCTCGATGCCAGAGGTGGACGGAAAGGAAGCGACCCGGCTCATTCGCGCGGCGGAAGAGGCGACCGGACAAGCGCATACGACGATCGTTGCCCTCACCGCGCATGCGCTGGAGGGAGACGACACCGCGATCCTGGCTGCGGGTCTGGACCACTACCTGACCAAGCCATTGAGAAAGGACACCATCTTTGAACGAATTCGGGCCGAGTTGCCGGCGAACGCCGAACCGATCGAGCTGGACACCGATGCGACTGCACCCAAGATCGCGATCGAGGCCTGAGCTCACATATCGCTGAGGGCCTCCAGAAACGCTGTGCCGAAACGCTCTGTACGACGGTCGCCCAAAAGCCGCTCCAGCGCGCCCATGTCTGCGCCCCGCAAGGACGCGACCTTCGCCAGCAATGATGCAGAGCATGACATCGGTTTGTCGGTGCCGGTCTTCCCGCGCGCCAGATCTGCCTGTATCTCTTGCAACCGGTCGTAAATCTCACCCTCGGTGCGTCCGGCCAGCTTGCGACGGGTCGGATGCACCGGGTCTGCCGCCGCCCCGGTAACGACCGAGAGAAACGTCTGGCCATAGCGTTCCAGCTTCGTCGCGCCAATGCCGCTGATCCGGGCCATGTCGTCCAGCGTCCCTGGACGGGTCTCTGCCATCTCGATCAGCGTGCGGTCAGGAAAAATCACATAGGCGGGCACACGGGCAGCCTCTGCCAGCGCGCGCCGTTTGGCCTTGAGCGCCGACAAGAGCGGCGCGTCCTCTTCCGAGATGAGCGTCTTTACCGTACCGCGCGACCCGGTCTGGGCAAGCGAATCGCGCCGCAGCGTGATCTCGGCCTCTCCGCGCAGTATCGGGCGGGCATGATCGGTCATCCGCAACGCTCCATGTCGCTCGGCGTCGGGACGGGCCAGATCGCGGCCCATCATCTGTCGAAAGATCGCCTGCCATTGGCGGCGGTCGAACTCGCGCCCCACACCGAATGTCGGCAGTGCATCATGGCCGCGCTGGCGGATCTTGTCAGTTGCCGTTCCGGTCAGGATGTCGATCAGGTGGCCCGCACCAAAATACTCACCCGTCCGAAGCATTGCCGAAAGCGCTTTGCGCACCGCCTCGGTGCCGTCAAAGAGATCCGGGGCGCTGTCACAAAGATCGCAGTTCTTGCAAGGTTGGGACACCTCTCCGAAAAACCCGAGCAATTGCTGGCGGCGGCAACCCAAAGCTTCGGCGAGCCCCAGAAGCGCATTCAGCCGCCCGTGATCGGCAAGCCGGCGTTCGGACGGCGCAGGGCTTTCGTCGATCTGGCCGCGCCGGAACCGGATGTCCTCCGGCCCGAAAAGCGTCAGCGTTTCGGCCGCAGCGCCATCGCGGCCCGCACGACCGATTTCCTGATAATAGGCCTCGATCGATTTCGGCAGATCGGCGTGGGCGACCCACCGGATATCGGGTTTGTCGACGCCCATCCCGAAGGCGACCGTCGCCACGACGATCAATCCATCCTCGGTCTGGAATCGCCGCTCGACGATCCGACGCGCCTCGGCCTCCATTCCGCCGTGGTAGTGACAGGCGGAATGACCTGATTCCGACAGCGCCCGCGCCAATGACTCGGTCTTTGCGCGGGTGCCGCAATAGACGATGCCGGATTGCCCCCGGCGCGCCTCGGCGAAGGACAGGATCTGCTTGCGCGGGCTGTCCTTGACCGCGAAGGCTAGATGGATGTTGGGCCGGTCGAAACCGTGCAGGAAAACCACCGGCGCGACACCATCGAAGAGCCGCTCGAAGATCTCGGCGCGGGTATCCTCGTCCGCAGTCGCCGTGAACGCTGCCAGCGGGATATCGAGCGCTTGGCGCAGCGCCCCGATGCGCAGATAATCGGGACGAAAATCATGGCCCCACTGCGAGACGCAATGGGCCTCGTCGACCGCGATCAGAGAGGTGCCGATCCGGCGCAGCAAGGCCACCGTACCAGCCGCGGCCAGCCTTTCGGGCGCCATGTAGAGGAGCTTCAGACGCCCCGCCTCCAGCGCCTCGAAAACGGCGGCAGTCTCCTCCTCGGTGTTCCCGGAAGTCAGCGCCCCCGCCTCGACCCCGGCCTCCCGCAGCGCCCGCACCTGATCGCGCATCAGCGCGATCAGCGGCGAGATCACCACGGTGACACCATCGCGCATCAGCGCGGGCAACTGGTAGCACAGCGACTTGCCGCCGCCTGTCGGCATGATCGCCAGCGCGTTCATGCCGGTTGCGACAGCGTCCACGATCTCGCCCTGACCGGGCCGAAAGGCGTCGAATCCGAAAACATCGGACAGTAGCTCGGATGCCTGGGGCATGGGCCTGCGGGTTTGGTGTCACTCTGCTCTTATGGTTTGGACCATCCCATATGAGGATTCGGTGAACAAGCCACTGCCGGCTTCTTTTCAGCAAAAATATCCGCGCCGCAGGCTTCTGTACGTTGTGCCCGGAGACAAGTCAGGAGAAGGCGGGGGCGTTATTGATCAGAACGATGCGGATCGCATAAACCGCGATCAGCGCCACCAGCGGCGCAAGATCCAACCCGCCCATCGGCGGCAGGATGCGGCGGATCGGTTCGTATAGCGGTTCAAGCAACCGGTTCAGCCCGTACCAGATCTGCGCGACGATAGGCTGGCGCAGGTTCAGCACCTGAAAATTGATCAGCCAGCTCATCACGATATGGGCGATCATGACGAACCAGACCACGTCGAGGATCAGCATCAGGATTTGGAAGATCGAATTCATGTCAGGGCCCATCCGGTTTTTTGCGCCAGAGACTCCTAAGCGCCGTCGTCGCTGCTGGCAAGTGGCGCGTGCCGCCGAAGACTGATCTTGCGTCATCGGTCGTTTGGATGTTCACTCCGTCGGAATAAGCGAGGGGCATGATGGCGGAAGTATCCGCGCGCAAGCGCATCTGGGGCTGGTTCTTCTTCGATTTTGCCAGCCAGCCCTACAACACGCTGCTGCTGACCTTCGTATTTCCCCCCTACCTCAAGGAAGTTCTGGGCGACGGATCGGCGGCGCAATCAGCTTGGGGGTTCGGCATCGGGATGGCCGGACTCGTCATCGCGTTTCTGGCCCCGGTTCTTGGCGCGATGGCGGACACGTCGGGCAACCGCCTGCTCTGGATACGGCTGTTCTCCGGTCTCTATTTTGTCGGCGCTTTTGGCCTGTGGTGGGCAGCGCCGGACAATTTCAATCTATGGCTGACGCTGCTGTGTTTTGCCATTGGCTTGATCGGGATGGAATTCGCGACGATCTTCACCAATTCGATGCTGCCGGATCTTGGAACGCGCAATGAAATCGGCCGGATTTCCGGCAACGGCTGGGCGTTCGGCTACCTTGGCGGCCTTTTGTCGCTAGTGGTGATGCTGCTGCTCTTTGCCGAGAATGGCGTCACCGGCAAGACGTTGATCGGCATTGATCCGATTCTCGGACTGGATGCCGCCCAGCGTGAAGGCACCCGCTTTGTCGGTCCGCTGACAGCCCTGTGGTTCCTGATCTTCATGGTGCCATTCTTTGCCTATGTCCGCGATCCCAAGCCCAGCAAGCCCCCGCCCGGCGCAGCGGTCCGCGCGCTCGCCGGGTTGATCGGAACACTCAAGGCCCTGCCCCGCTCGCCCAGTCTTTTCGCCTATCTGAGTTCTTCGATGTTCTATCGTGATGCGCTGAACGGAATGTATGTCTTCGGCGGCATCTATGCCGCAGGCGTATTGGGCTGGAGCGTCGTCGATACCGGGATATTCGGCATTCTTGCGATCATCACGGGGGTCATTTTTTCCTGGCTCGGCGGCCATGCCGATAGCGGTTTCGGCCCCAAGCCCGTTATCGTCACCTGTGTCATCATCCTGACTCTGGTTGCGGTCTCGGTGGTGTTTGTCTCGCGAGACTCGGTGTTTGGCATCGCGGTCGGACCGACCTCCAGCCTGCCCGATATCGTCTTTTACATCATCGGTGCCACGATAGGCGCGGCCGGCGGTGCGTTGCAGGCAGCAAGCCGGACCATGATGGTGCGCCAGGCCAACCCGACACGGATGACCGAAGCGTTCGGGCTTTATGCATTGGCTGGCAAGGCAACGTCTTTTCTGGCCCCCATATCCATCGGGTTCGTGACCTATCTGACCGGCAGCCAGCAACTTGGCGTGACACCGCTTATTGTCCTTTTTCTTATCGGGCTGATCCTGTTAGTCTGGGTAAAACCAGATCCAAATCGAGCAGAAACATGGTCCGACATGCCCTTGCCTTCCTCCTGACCCTTTGCCTTGCGGGCGCGGCCAGCGCCGAGGCCCCTGCGAAACAGTTGTTCGGCAAGATACGAGCTGGATCGCCGCATCAGGCGGCCCCGTTTGGCGGCTATTCGAAGGGCTGCGTCGCGGGTGCCGTGCAACTGCCCGAAACCGGCCCGACGTGGCAAGCGATGCGGCTAAGCCGGAACCGGAACTGGGGGCATCCCGAACTTGTCGCCTTCGTGCAGCGACTCAGCAAACTCGCGGCAAGCCAACCCGGCTGGCAGGGGCTTTATGTTGGCGACATGTCGCAGCCGCGGGGCGGGCCGATGCTGTCGGGCCATGCCAGCCACCAGATCGGTCTTGACGCCGATATCTGGATGTTGCCGCCGAACCGGCTGAACCTGTCGGCCACGGAACGCGAAAACCTGTCTTCGATCTCGATGCAGCGGGCCAGCGGGGCCTTCGTCAACGGCAGTTGGTCGCGGGCGCATCACGAAATCATCAAGGCCGCCGCGAAGGACAACGCGGTTGCGCGTATTTTCGTTTTTCCAGGCGCCAAGGTCCAGATGTGCAAGGATGAAAAGGGCAATCGCAGCTGGTTGCGCAAGGTCCGGCCCTGGTGGGGCCACCACTATCATTTCCATGTCCGGCTGGCCTGTCCCCGCGGCGCGCGCGGCTGCCTCGATCAGGCGCCGCCACCGCCGGGCGACGGATGCAATGACGCCGTCGACTGGGTCAACAACATCCTGAATCCGCCGCCGCCCGACCCCAATGCCCCAAAGCCGCAACCACGCCGAGAGCTGGTGATGGCGGATCTGCCAGCCCAATGCGCGCCCATACTTTCGTCGCGCTGATCGCGGCGGTCGGGGGGCTCGCAAGCCTGGGATCTTCTGCCGGCACATCCTTTCCGGCAGACTATCTCGGCAGCTTTCGCTGGACCGAAGACGCGGCGGAATTCGGCGGCTTCTCGGGGCTGGAGATCGCCGCGAACGGGCTGGATTTCTGGGCCGTCAGCGATCGCGGACATATCGTCAAGGGACGGCTTGAGCGTGCTTCCGCAGATGGCGCAATCACCTCTGTCACCGGTTACGAAGGCAACAGTCTGAAGATCTCGACCGGCGAGGATGTGACGGGGCTCTACAGCGATGCCGAGGGGCTGGCGATTGCCGACGACGGCACGATTTACGTGTCTTTCGAAGGATATCACCGGCTGGCGGAGTACCCCGAAATGACCGCCGACGCTGTAAGGATCGAGCGTCCGGACGCGTTCGAACGGATGCAGAACAACTCTTCTCTGGAAACGCTGGCCATTGATGCAGACGGCACGCTCTACACCTTGCCCGAGCGATCCGGACAACTGTCGCGGCCGTTTCCGGTCTATCGCTACAGGAACGGAAAATGGGATCAGCCGTTCAGCATTCCACGACGGCCGCCGTTCCTGCCGGTCGGGGGTGATTTCGGGCCGGATGGAAAATTCTATCTGCTCGAGCGGCATCTCAACGGGATATTCGGCTTCCAGAGCCGGGTGCGGCGGTTCGATTTCGGGTCCGATGGGGTGACCAATGAACAGACGCTGCTAGAGACCGGAACCGGCACGCATGACAATCTGGAAGGCATCGCCGTTTGGCGAGATGAGTCCGGACGCATCCGCATGACAATGATTTCAGACGACAACTTCAAGCCCTTCCAACGGACAGAGCTCGTCGAATACGGGGTGCAGGACTGACTTGAAGTCCTTGACGCAGGGCGCTAGAACGCGGCGTCCCCGGGCGGTCCGGGGGCCAAGTCTCCGCGACCTTGTCAAAACGGAAAAACACATCATGACCCGCATCCTTCCCGGCATTCTTGCCATGGCCCTCATTGTCGTGGCCTCGAACATCCTTGTGCAATACCTGTTTGGTCAATGGCTGACCTGGGGGGCGTTCACCTATCCGCTGGCATTTCTTGTCACCGATGTAATGAATCGTGTTTATGGCGTCAGCGCCGCGCGACGTGTTGTTTTCATTGGGTTTTTGACCGGTGTCGCCTGTTCTCTCGTCGGCACGCAAATCAGCGGTGAATTCGGGCCGCTGGTGACCTGGCGGATCGCGATGGGGTCGGGCATCGCCTTTCTGACGGCGCAGATGCTTGATGTCGCGATCTTCGACAGATTGCGCTCCGGGGTTTGGTGGAAAGCGCCGCTCGCAAGCACGTTGATAGGATCGAGCGTCGATACTATCCTTTTCTTTTCCATAGCTTTTTCTGCCACGCTCTCGGTCCTCGAGCCGGGCAACGACGTGTCCTGGGCAGGGCAGGTCCTGCCGTTGCTCGGGGTCGGTCCCGAGGTGCCCTTGTGGGTGTCGCTGGCAGTGGCGGACTGGGGTGTCAAACTTGCCCTCGCCTTGATCGCGCTGGTACCGTTTCGCATAATCGTTACAAAAATGATCGCACGGGTAGCGTAAAAAGTTTTGACAAACACAAAATATGTGCCAACCTTCCCTTATCGACAATTCAGAGAAAGGAGGTGGTCCAGTGTCTAGAGTGATATTGGAGAGCGAGGTCGGAACAGTCAGGAGGACCGTGGCCTAGAGGCAAACCTTGAGGCCAAGACGTTTCTGATTGGGTCCAGGCTCTAACTGGCCCGTCTCCGTAGATCTCGAAGGGCCGCCGGGCAACCGGTGGCCCTTTTTGATATTGCAGTGTTCGACAGACCCATCAGAGCCTTTGACACGCGGGAAACCGCAAGGACCACCATGCTGACCATCAACGACACCATCGCCATCGAGGACTGGGAACTGACCGAGCAGTTCATCCGGTCCTCGGGTCCGGGCGGGCAGAACGTCAACAAGGTCTCGACCGCGGTCGAACTGCGCTTCGAGGCCCAGCGCAGCCCGAACCTGCCCGACCACGCCAAGGCGCGGCTGAAGCGGCTGGCGGGGCGACGCTGGACCAAGGACGGCGCGGTGATCCTGCAGGTCGATGAAACCCGCAGCCAGCCCCGCAACCGCGAGATCGCGCGAGAGCGGCTGGCCGAGTTGATCCGGTCGGCGCTGGAACGCCCGAAACGCCGCGTTCCGACCAAGCCGACACTGGGCTCCAGGAAGCGACGTCTGGCGGCCAAGACCCAGCGCGGCGAAGTGAAGGCGCTGCGCGGTAAGGTGACGGGCGAGGACTGAGGCCAAGGTGGATTTCCGCTTTGCGGGACGAAGTTTCCGTTTAGCATGACTGAACCCTCGTCTGCTGTTGCTGAGTGCCATCCTATCAGTTTGTCTGTGGATTTCTTGGGGCTGTTGTTCAATAAAGCACTGCGACCTCTTTTCGTCGAAAACGCCACTTCTGTGGCTAGGGAAATGGACAGCAGTATCATGTTCCAGGATGGTATTCTCGAGGGTTTCAGTCCCAATTTCAAATCGATCAGTAAAGATTGCGATCGGTATTCCAATGAACTCGACAAGCTGTTCGAAAAGGACAAAATCGACACACGGGATTATATTGAGCTCAACGGAAAAGGGTCATTGTGGATCGCTCACAAGTACATCGAAAAAGGGCTTATGGACCAGGTTGAGGCAAACCTCAGGAAATACATTTCAAGCCGAGATTTCTATGGGCCACTATTCGAAAACACCCAAGCAATCCTGAAACGTCTGGTCGATCATGATGAGCAGGACCGCGTCTTTTCATTGTATCGCGCGGCAATCAAGCACCGGCTCAAGGCATTGAAAGAAGAGGCTGCAGTTCGCGACCGACCGACATCTAGCAAGCAGGCTCGGACCGCGTCGGCAGAGTGGGTCAAACACTACCTTCCGGCAGTTAAAGAGATGATACAGGATTATGAGGCAATACTCGCGAGCAAAGCGAGCGTTGACCCAGAGCTGTTGATCTTTCAGCGATCCCTGCAAGAATTGGAAAGCTCTTAGCAAATCTGCAGCCGACTGGAATTGCAGGACAATCGAAAATCTTCCTGTTTGTCTTGGTGAGCTGTCATTCGCTGCATGACAGCAAAGTTGCAAGAATGGCCTCGGAGCCGACATTTCGTCGGGCCGAATCCAAGGAACCGGCCCCCGATCAAACCGGCCCGCGCAGGTTGTCGTTCTCGTCCGCCGATGGACTTTTCCGAGGCGACAGTTGATCCACATTTCGCGTCAACCCCCTCCGCGCGCCACATCGAAAGCCCTAACATTTCCCTAACGAAAAATGCCAACCCCTTGACAAGTAAAGACAATGAAAAGTGTCCACATGTGGACGCCCGGCCCAGTCGTCTCTCGGTGACGGGCCTCGGACTACTTCACCGCCCGCCTGTAAAGATGCCAGGTGGCGTGCCCCAGGACCGGCATCACGATGATCAGACCCAGGAGCGCCGGCAGCGATCCGATGACCAGCGACAGCGCCACGATCAGGCCCCAGATGCCGATCGTCACCGGGTTCTTTCGGGCCACCTCGATCGAGGTGGCGATGGCCACCGGAATGCCGACATTGCGATCCAGCAGCATCGGGAAGGACACGACGCTCGTCGCCAGAACCAGCGCCGCGAAGACAGCGCCGACGGCGACACCGATCACGATCATCGTCCAGCCGGCCCCGGTCAGGGTCAGCGCATCGAGAAACGCGCCGGCCGAGGCCGGGGGCTCTGGCCCGAGGGTGGTGGAATAGATCAGATCCGCCACCGCGACCCAGACCATGAAGATCACCAGATGCAGAAGGCCAAGTACGAAAACGGCGCCGAACGCCGGGGATCGCGTCAGTTGCAGAGCGGCGAACCAGCTGGCCTCTCCGGTCAACTCCCGGCGGCGGCTCATCTCGTAAAGGCCGATGGCGGCGAATGGGCCGATCAAGGCAAAGCCGGACATCACCGGAAAGACGAGGTGCATCAAGTCCTCGTTGAAGGCAAGGAAGGCCAGCAGAAGTCCCGCGATCGGGTAGATCAGCCCGATGAAGATCACATCGGTGCGCATGGCGCCGAAATCCTCGAAGCCCTTGCGTAGCGCTTCTGCCAGATCGTCCGTGGTGATACGCTGGACCTCGGGTTCCGCGTAGCTGTCCCCGGCCCCCAGATGTGTGGTTACATCCGCCACATGCGCGCCTGCATTGCCAACCTGACCGGCAAGCCATGACAGGGGATTTCCGATCGTCTTGACCATTGTGGACCCTCCTCGACCTAGTATGCGTCAGGGGCAGTATAGCACCGATAAACCCCTTGTGGGTCACAACTTTGAGGGGCCAAGCAGTGCTGGCCAATTCCCCGAAACGCTTTAGACTGCGCGCGAACGGGGAGACGGGGTGCGATGAGCGAAAGCCTGATCGAGCGGCGGCAACGGCTGCTGGGGCTGAATGTGCCGGTGTTCTACGAAGACCCGGTGCACATCACCCGTGGCGAAGGCGTGTGGCTGTGGGATGCGGCGGGGCGCAAATACCTCGATTGTTACAACAACGTGCCGCATGTCGGGCATTGTCATCCGCGCGTGGTCGAGGCGATCGCGCGGCAGGCGGCGGTCCTGAACACCCATACCCGTTATCTGCATGAGGGGATCCTTGACTATGTCGAGGCGCTGACGGCGAAGATCGGGCACGGGCTGAGCCAGGCGATCATGGTCTGCACAGGGTCCGAAGCGAATGACATCGCACTGCGGATGGCGCAGGCGATGACCGGCAAGAGCGGAATCATCGCCACCGACAACACCTATCATGGCAATACCGCCGCCGTATCACAGCTATCGACGCGACGCGAACCGATCGGTGGGCGGGCGGGGCATGTGCGGCTGGTGCCAGCGCCGGACGGGCTGCGGCCGATCGGCGGCTCAGTCGAGGGCCAGGCCGAGGCCTTCGCGCGGGAAGTGGGCCGCGCGATCGTGGATCTGGAGGAACAGGGCTTCGGCTTTTCCGGCATGATGCTGTGCCCGGTTTTCGCGAATGAGGGATTGCCATCCCTGCCACCGGGGTTTCTGGAGCCCGTGCTTGGCGTGATCCGGCGCGCCCGCGGGCTGATCCTGTGCGACGAGGTGCAGCCGGGATTCGGGCGGGTCGGCGGCCATTGGTGGGGGCATGAAGCGATGGGATTCGCGCCTGATGTCGTGACGCTGGGCAAACCGATGGCGAACGGTCATCCGGTGGCCGCCGTCGTTGCGCGGCCCGACGTGATGGAGGCATTTCGCGAGGCGTTCGGGTATTTCAACACTTTCGGCGGCAATCCGGTGTCCTGCGCCGCGGCGATGGCTGTGTTGCAGGTGATCGACGAGGAGGGTCTGGTCGAGAATGCCCGCGATGTCGGGGCGTATTTGCTGGACGGCTTGAAGGCGCTTAAGCATCCGCTGATCGCCGAGGCGCGGGGCACGGGGTTGTTCTTTGGGATCGAGTTCATGCGCGAAGATGAACCGGCCGGCACCTTCACCGCCGAGGTAGTCGAGGCAATGCGGCGCGAGGGGGTGTTGCTGAACCGGCTCGGGCGGCATGGCAACGTGCTGAAACTGCGCCCTCCGATGCCGTTTTCGCGGCAGGACGCGGATTTTGCGTTGGACGCCTTGGCGCGGGTGCTGAAAGCCATGCCGGGATGACACCGGCCATTCGCGAAGCTCTGGCTCATTGGGGCGGCGCGGCAGCCGCGCCGCGGCTGATCTCGCATCGCGAGAATGCGGTTTATGACGTGGCGCTGGACAGCGGACGCGCGGCGTTGCGGCTGCACCGTGTCGGCTATCGAAGCGAAGCCGAAATCGAATCCGAACTGGGCTGGACCAGGGCCCTGGCGGCGTCGGGATTTGCAGCACCAAGACCGATCCGGGCACTTGATGGCAGTGCCGTGCTGCGACTGGCGGACGGGCAACTGGTGACGGTGATCGAATGGATGCCGGGTACGCCGATCGGCAGCGGGTTGCAGCCGCTGCAAGAAACGGTCGCGGCGCAGGCTGAACTGTACCGCGAGGTCGGCACGCTCTTGGCGCGGCTGCATAACCTGACGGATGCGCTTGATCTGCCCAAGGGTTTCGTGCGACCCGCCTGGGACCGTGACGGGCTGACCGGGGCGGCGCCCTTGTGGGGTAGGTACTGGGAGGCGCCGGGGGTTTCGCGGGCCGAGGTCTTGGCGATACTTACGGCGCGGGATCGGGCGCGGGCGGTCCTGGCAGACTTCGAGGCAGAGGCGGATTACGGGCTGATCCATGCCGATGCGCTGCGCGAAAACGTGTTTCGTCAGGACGACGGGCTGGCGCTGATCGACTTTGACGATTCCGGGTTCGGCTATCGCATGTACGATCTGGCAAGCGCGGTGACGCAGGCGGTGGACGATCCGGGATATCGGGACATTGTCGAGGGACTCCTGGACGGTTATGCCGCCGAGCGCGCGCTGAGCCGAACGGCTCGCGACCTTTTCTCGATGTTCGCGATGCTCCGCGCATTCAGCGCGGTCGGCTGGACGATCCCGCGGATGCCGGAGGATCACCCGAAGCGACCGCTATATCTTCGACGGGCCCTGCAGGCGGCCGAGGCGTTCATGGGAGAGAACAGATGACCGGGGCGAAGGACGTGATCGTGATCGGAGCCGGCATTGTCGGGGTATCGACGGCGCTTTGGCTGCAACGCGACGGACACCGGGTGACGCTGATCGATCGCGAGGGGCCCGCGGCGGGAACGTCTTATGGAAATGGCGGCATACTGGCCTCTGGCTCGATCATTCCGGTTACGGTGCCGGGGCTGGCGTGGAAGGCACCGGGGATGCTGTTGCGACGCGATCAGCCATTGTTCCTGAAATGGTCTTACCTGCCGCGTCTGGTGCCATTCCTGCGCCGCTATCTGCGGCATGCCAACGTGGCATCGGTCGATCGTGCGGCCGGGGCTTTGCACCTGCTTTTGCATGATGCGCCAGATCAACATATGGCGCTGGCGCGGGGCACGGCGGCGGAACGCTATCTGAAGCCGACCGATTACCTTTTCGGCTACAAGGACCGGCAGGCATTTCTGGCCGATCGGTTTGGCTGGCAGTTGCGGCGGCGACGGCAGGTGCCGTTCGAAGAGATGGACGCAGCCGCTTTGGCCGCGCATGATCCGGCACTTGCGGGGACGTTCGGCTTTGCCGTGCGCTGCAGCGGCCATGGTCAGATCACCGATCCCGGTGCTTACGTGGCGGCCCTCGCCGAGGCGTTCATCGCAGCAGGCGGACGGTTCGTCCAAGCCGAGTTGCGCGACATTGACCTGCGCGACGGGGTTTGCGCCGCGTTGCAGACCAGCGCGGGAGCGATGCAGGCGGACAGTTACGTGCTGACGACCGGGGCGTGGAGCGGCGCATTTGCCCGCAAGCTGGGAGTCTCGGTACCCCTTGAATCCGAGCGCGGCTATCACATCGAATTCGTCAATCCATCGGTGACGCTGAAATCGACGGTGATGGTTGCCAGCGGCAAGTTCGTTTTGAATTCGATGGAGGGCCGATTGCGCTGCGCTGGCGTTGTCGAGTTTGGCGGGCTGACGAACCCTGCCTCGGTCGCGCCGATCGCGATGCTGAAACGGCAGGTCGCAGGCTTGTTTCCTGACCTGACTTATGATCGTGTCGACGAGTGGATGGGGCACCGTCCCGCCACCGCCGATTCAATTCCCGTCATCGGTTTCAGTCCGAAGGCGGGTAATGTGCTACTGGGATACGGGCATCACCATATCGGTTTGACCGGAGGCCCGAAAACCGGACGCTGGCTTGCGCGGCTTGTGGCGGGCCGGCCCGGAAATACCGATCTGGCACCCTATGCGCCGGACCGCACGACTTGATGGAACTCAAGCGCAACAAAAAGGGAGTACTGCTTATGACGACGAAATCACTCTTTGCCGCCTCGGCCGCAACGCTGGCCCTGACCGGGGCCGCCATGTCCGAGAACTGGGATATGCCAATGGCCTATCCGGCAAACAATTACCACACAGAGAATGCGCAGATGTTCGTCGATGCGGTCAGTGAATGCACCGGCGGCGAACTCGAGATCACAATTCATGCCGGCGGGTCGCTGTTCAAGGGCGACGAGATCAAGCGTGCGGTGCAAGTCGGCGAGGCGCAGATCGGAGAGCGGCTGTTGTCGGCCCATGCGAACGAGAACCCGGTTTTCGGATATGATTCAGTGCCGTTCCTTGCGACCTCGTTCGACGCGTCCGACAAGTTGCGCGATGCCGCGAAACCGACGCTGAACAAGGTTCTGAACGATCAGGGGCTGACGCTGCTCTACTCGGTTCCGTGGCCGCCGCAGGGTCTTTACTTCGCGCAAGAGGTGACTTCGACCGACGATATGGCCGGCATAAAGTTTCGCGCCTATAACGCCGCGACTGCCCGAGTGGCTGAACTTTCCGGCATGGTGCCGACCCAGATCGAAGCGTCCGAGTTGAAGCAAGCTTTGGCAACAGGCGTGGTATCATCGTTCATCTCCTCCGGCTCGACCGGAGTCGATGAGAAAGTCTGGGAAGATCTGACGCATTTCTACGATGCAAAGGCCTGGCTGCCGCGCAACTCGGTCTTCGTGAACACCGAGGCGTTCGACGCCCTGCCCGAAGCCTCGCAGAAATGTCTGATGGACGAGGCCGCCAATGCCGAGGCCAGAGGCAGCGCCACGGCGGCGGACCTGGCAGGCGGCTTCGTCGATGAACTGGCGGCGAACGGCATGCAGATCGTGGTGCCCGAAGAACAGCTTGCCGAAGATCTGGCCGCCATCGGCGAGACCATGACCAGCGAGTGGCTGGAAAGTGCGGGCGAGGACGGCAAGGCCATCGTCGATGCGTTCAAGCAGTAACTGAGCCGGCTCCCCGGAAGAAGATGCAGTCTGCCGGGGGTCTTTCCTTGTCGGCCCGTCCGCTGCGGTGGACGGGTTGCCGCTAGAGGGTTTCGGTTTGCGCAGCTTGCTTGACGGTCTTTACAAAATCGCCGGTTTTGGCGCGGCGCTTGCGCTGATCGCGATCCTGTTTCTGGTCACCGCGCAGATGGTTGCCCGCTGGTCGGGGTCGCTGATTCCGGGCGGCGCGCAATATGCGGGCTATGCGATGGCCACGACCTCGTTTCTGGCGATGGCCTATACGTTCAACCACAATGCCCATATCCGGGTATCGCTGTTCGTCAGCAAGGCCGGGGCGCTGCGCCGCGGTGTCGAGATCTGGTGCTATGCGATCGCCACTTTGACGACGTTGTTCCTGGCCTGGTACGCGATTGATGCGGTGCGGGTGTCGTTGCGGTTCAACGACATCTCGCAGGGACAGGATGCGACGCCGCTGTGGATCCCGCAGACCTTCATGGCGGTGGGCGCGGTGATCTTCGCGATTGCGGTTCTGGACAATCTGGTGCGGATCATCTTTGCCGAGCATCAGGGGGTCGAACCGGATGAACATGCCGCCGATTGGGGCGATTATCTGTTCGGGTCGCGTGTCAGCCGGCTGATCCTGCTGGGCGTGGTGCTGGTCGTCGTCTATGCCGCGACGCAGATGATGACCGGCTTTGACCGCGATACAGTGGCGCTGAAGATCGTTCTGTTCCTGGTCGTGCTGTTCTTCCTGCTCGGCTCGGGCATCTGGGTAGGATTGGCGTTGATGGGTGTCGCCTATATCGGCATGATCGGCTTCACCACCCGCGATCCGGGCAACGCGATGATCATTACCGTCTGGACCGGGGCAAGCAGCTGGACGCTGACCGCGCTGCCGCTCTTCATCTGGATGGGAGAGATCCTGTATCGCACGCGGCTGTCCGAGGATATGTTCAGGGGTCTCGCGCCCTGGCTGGCGCGGTTTCCCGGCGGGTTGTTGCACACCAACGTGGTCGGGTGCACGGTTTTTGCCGCGGTCTCGGGGTCGTCGGCGGCCACGCTGACGACAGTCGGCAAGATGTCGATCCCGGAACTGCGCAAGCGCGGCTATCCGGAATTCATGACCATCGGCACACTGGCGGGCGCGGCGACTCTGGGTCTGATGATCCCGCCCTCGCTGACGCTGATCGTCTACGGCGTGACGGTAAAGGAAAGCATCACCAAGCTGTTCATGGCCGGGGTCTTTCCGGGCCTCGTTCTGGCGGGGATGTTCATGCTTTACATCGTCGCCTGGTATTACCTGAAACCGAGCCAGCGGCCCGAGCCCGACCCGCCGGTCGGCTTCGGCGCGGCGTTGCGGAACTCGACGCTGCTGATCCCGGTCATCGCGCTTGTCACGCTGGTCATCGGCTCGATGTACACCGGCTATGCCACGGCGACCGAGGCCGCCGCCTTTGGCGTGATCGGCGCGCTGGTGCTTGCCGCGCTGCAGGGATCTCTGACCCGCACCACGTTCATCGAAAGCCTGCTGGGCGCGACCCGAACCAGCGCGATGATCGCACTGATCCTGATGGGGGCCGGGTTCCTGTCACTGTCGATGGGGTTCACCGGATTGCCGCGGGCGCTGGCCGAATGGATCGCCTCGCTGGGGCTTTCGCCGATTGCACTGATCGCGGCGCTGACGGTCTTCTACATTGTTATCGGCATGTTCCTTGACGGTATCTCGGCCGTGGTGCTGACGATGGCGATCATCGAGCCGATGATCCGCACCGCGGGCATCGACCTGATCTGGTTCGGCATCTTCATCGTCGTGGTCGTAGAGATGGCGCAGATCACACCGCCGATCGGCTTCAACCTGTTCGTGCTGCAGGGCATGACGCAGCATGACATCGCCTATATCTCGAAGACCGCAGTGCCGATGTTTCTGATCATGGTGGTGATGGTGGCGATTCTGGTGGCGTTTCCGGGACTGGCGACGTGGCTGCCCGAGCAACTTTTGCGACGGCCCGGATGATGCTGCGCCTGCTGTCGCTGATCGGAAACCACGCCGCGGCAGTGCTGATCATCGGCATGGGCGTGGTGGCGCTGCTGCCCGGCATCTCGGCGCTGTTGCGGCCGTTGCTGCCGTTCTTGGTATCGCTGGTGCTGGGGCTGGGCATCGCCCGGCTGGAGGTCGGGCAGGTGCTGCGCGACTTCACTGAAATGCGCAAGGCCGCGTGGCTGGCAGGCATCGTGGCGCTGTTCCTGCCGCTGACCTGCCTTGCGCTGGTCGCATTGGGACGGCTGCTGGGACTGGCCGAGGATACGGTGCTGGTCTTGCTGGTCTTCGGCGCCGCTCCACCGCTGAGTTCGGCAGCAAGCCTGGCGCTCTTGATGGGCTACAATGCCCGGATCACGCTGCAGGTGGGGCTGCTGGCCACGGTGGCGCTGCCGCTTATCGGGCCGCTCTGCTTTGTGCTGGCAGGCGTCGATGCGCGGATCGACCTGATCGCGATGGCCGCCCGGATCGCGGTGATGATCACGGGCGGGTTCGCCATCGGGCTGGGGTTGCAGCGTGTCATCGGCAAAGGTCGGATCGAGGCCAACGCCGCGGCCTTCAACGGTGCGGTTGCCTTGTCGATGCTGCTGTTCCTGTTTCCATTGCTTGACGGGGTCTTTACCTATGTTCTGGCCGCGCCACTGCAATCGGCAGGGTTGCTGGTGCTGGCGGTGATCCTGAATGTCGGCGGCAATCTGGCGACCCGCCGCGCCGCGCTGGCGGTTTCCGACAGCCGGACGGCGGATGCGCTGGGGCTGATGTTTGGCAACCGCAACGTCTCGTTCTATCTTGCCGTGCTGCCGTTCAACCCGGTCCTCAGCGTGTTCGTGGCGGCAGCACAGATCCCGATTTATGCGACGCCCGCGTTGTTTCGCCCGAAGCAGGTATCAGCGGCTGAATGAGCCGGTCGAGGTTCATTGGCGTGTTGATGCTCGACACCCGGTTTCCCCGGCCGTTGGGCGATGCCGGGAATGTCGAAAGTTACGGGATGCCGGCCCGCCTGCGGGTCGTGCCGAATGCCGGATCGCCCGACATCGTGCGCGATGCAATGCCGCCCGAACACCTGGTGCAAGCCTTCATCCTCGCGGCGCGCGAATTGGAGGCCGAAGGGGCGTGTGCGATCGTTTCGACCTGCGGCTTCCTGATCCGCGTTCAGGCAGAGATCGCGCAGGCGGTTCGGGTTCCGGTGATGTTGTCGGCCTTGTCGCTTGTGCCGATGGTGCGGGCAGCGCATGGCAAACGCCCGGTTGGCGTCCTGACGGCCTCGGCCTCAGAACTGGGGCCGGATGCGCTTTGCGCCGCTGGCATCGCGCCCGGGGATGTGCGGCTTGCCGGGATGGAGGATTGCGGCGCATTCAAAGAGGCTATCCTGCGCCCGAAGGCGGAACAATCGACCCAGCTCGATCAGGACGCGATCAGGGCCGCCGCAATCGCCAAGGCCGAGCATCTTTGCGCCGGCACCGCCGATCTTGCCGCCTTCGTTCTGGAATGCGGCAACCTGCCGCCCTATGCAGCGGAGATCGAAGCGGCGACAGGCCGCCGGGTGTACTCGATTCTGGATGGCGCGCGGCTGATCGCGAAGCGCGGTGGCCTTGGTGGCTTTGAAACAACCTAGTTCAGTCGGGAGCAGTGTCTGCCGCGCCATTGCCGCCTGACACCTCCGGCGCTTCGGAGCGCGGCCGGATACAGAACCGCCGTCATCGACGATCAGCACAAGGTATCTGCGTTGGCCCCGTTTCAGGCGCTGAGCATCAGCGGGCTGCTGCTGTCGATGACCTTGCCGATGGTGTTCGCACTGTCGCTCTTCAGCGTCACCAGCGCGCTGGAAGACCGGATGCGGCGAGTTCCGGTGGCGGTTCCGGGTACAAACCTGCCAACGAAAGCGCAGCCTTAGGCGGCGGATTCGTTGGGCGTGCGGTGGCCGTCCGAGCCAAACGAGATCTCGCGGCTCTGCCGCCAGTCGACGCCGGTGAGCGTGCCGTCGGCGGGGACCGGGACAGTGCCGTCCTGCCGGATCGTGAACATCTCGCCCGATTGCAACCGCAGATGCAGCAGGGTCTCGGCGCCAAGCGCCTCTGCATAGACCAGCTTGCCCTGTATCTGGCCCGTGCCGGCGTCTGCAAGCACTGCGTGTTCGGGGCGCACGCCGACGCGGGCGACCTTGGCGGGGCGGTCGCCCAGGGTCTCGGCGGGAATGAAATTGGTCGCGGGCGAACCGATGAACCCGGCCACGAATTCGGTCTGCGGGTTTTCATACACCTCCAGCGGCGCGCCGATCTGGTCGGCGACACCGGCATTCATAACGATCATCCGGTCGGCCAGGGTCATCGCCTCGACCTGATCGTGGGTCACATAGAGCGCGGTGATGCCGAGCTTGCGCTGCAGATCCTTGATCTCCAGTCGCATCTGGACGCGCAGCTTGGCGTCGAGGTTCGACAAGGGCTCATCGAACAGGAACACTGCCGGCTTTCGCACGATGGCGCGGCCCATCGCGACGCGCTGACGCTGGCCGCCGGACAATTCGCGAGGTTTGCGGGTCAGGTAATCTTCCAGTTCCAGCATCTTCGCGGCGGTGCCGACCCGGTCGGCGATCTCCAGTTTCGGGGTTTTGGCTATCTTGAGTCCGTAGGCCATGTTGTCGAAGACCGACATGTGCGGATACAGGGCGTAGTTCTGGAACACCATTGCGATGTCGCGGTCCATCGGCTCTGCGTCGTTCACCCGGGTGCCGTCGATTTGGATTTCGCCGGAGCTGACGGCTTCCAGCCCGGCCACCATCCGCAGCAGGGTTGATTTGCCGCAACCAGATGGGCCGACGATGACGATGAATTCGCCGTCCTTCACGTCGATGCTGACGCCGTGGATGACCTCTGTCTGGCCGAAGCGTTTCTTGACGTTGTCGAGTTTCAGGGTCGCCATTTTTTATTTCTCGCTATCGACCAGGCCGCGGATGAAGAGCTTCTGCATCGAGATCACGACAATGATCGGCGGCAGCATCGCAAGGATCGAGGTGGCCATGATGACCGGCCAGTCGGCAATGTCGTCGCCCGACGGGAACATCTGCTTGATGCCCATGACGATGGTATTCATCGACGGATCGGTGGTGATCAGAAGCGGCCAGAGATACTGGTTCCAGCCATAGATGAAGAGGATGACGAAGAGCGCCGCGATATTGGTACGGCTCATCGGCAGCAGGATATCCCAGAAGAACCGCATCGGACGCGCGCCGTCGACGCGCGCCGCCTCTGCCAGTTCATCGGGGACGGTCATGAAGAATTGCCGGAACAGGAACGTCGCGGTGGCCGAGGCTATCAGCGGAAAGATCAGGCCGGAATAGCTGTTGAGCATTCCGAAGCCCGCCACCACCTCGTAGGTCGGGACGATCCGAACCTCGACCGGCAGCATCAGGGTCAGGAAGATCAGCCAGAAGAACAGTCGTCGGCCGGGAAACTTGAAATAGACGATGGCGAAAGCGGACAGAAGCGAAATCACGATCTTTCCAAGCGCAATCCCCATCGCCATGACGAACGAGTTGAAAAGCATCTTCGCCACCGGCGCATTGATGCCGGAAACCAGCGCCTTGCGGTAGTTCTCGAAGAACTGGTCGCCGGGCCACAGCGGCATCGGCGGCCGCACGATCTCGGGCTGGGTGACGGTCGAGGCGACGAAGGCCAGCCAGATCGGGAAGAAGATGATCAGCACGCCGATGATCAGCCCCAGATGGGTGAACCAGAGCCCGACGCCACGTTTTTCGACCATGCCGTCTGCCATCAGTAGTGCACCCTTCGCTCGATGAACTTGAACTGCACGATGGTCAGGATGCCGACGACGATCAGCAGGATGACTGATTGCGCGGCCGAGGATCCAAGGTCCTGACCGACGAACCCGTCCGAGTAGACTTTGTAGACAAGGATTGTCGTCGCCTGTTGCGGTCCGCCCGAGGTGATCGTGTGGATCACCCCGAAGGTTTCGAAGAAGGCGTAGACGATGTTGACCACCAGCAGGAAGAAGGTGGTGGGCGACAGCAGCGGAAAGACAATGGTGCGAAACCGGGTCCAGAAATGCGCGCCGTCGATGGCCGCTGCCTCGATCACAGATTTCGGGATCGCTTGCAGACCGGCAAGAAAGAACAGGAAGTTGTAGCTGACCCGCCCCCAGCTGGAGGCGACGACGACAAGTCCCATCGCCTCGGTCTCGTTCAGCACATGGTTCCAGTCATAGCCCAGAATGCCGAGATACCAGGACACCACGCCGACGCGAGTATTGAACATGAACAGCCAGAGCACACCGGCAACCGCCGGGGCCACCGCGTAGGGCCAGATCAACAGCGTCCTGTAGGTGCCAGAACCCTTGATCAGCCGGTCCGCCAGAACGGCAAGGTAAAGCGCCATGCCCATCGAGACCACCGTGACCAGCCCCGAGAAGATCGCCGTCGTCAGGAAGGACGCGCGGTAATAGGGATCGCCCAGCAGGTATTCGAAATTGCCGAGCCCGACGAAGCGCATCGACAGGCCGAACGGGTCGGGGATGAACAGCGACTGATAGATCGCCTGCCCCGCCGGATAAAAAAAGAACACGGCCGTTATGACCACCTGCGGCAGAAGCAGGCAGAGCGGCAGTAGCCAGCCTTTGAATGTTACGCGCTTTTCCATGAAGGGCGCGGGGGCCGGTCAGCCCCCGCTGCTGGCTTAGCGGTTGGCGGCTTCGAAGCGGCGCAGCAATTCGTTGCCGCGCACAACCGCGCTGTCCAGCGCTGCCTGCGCATCCTTGTCACCTGCCCAGACGGCCTCCAGCTCCTCGTCGATGATGGTACGGATCTGGTCGAAGGACCCAAGGCGCAGGCCTTTCGAATTCGCCGTCGGCGGGTTCATCGTCATCTGCATACCGGCGATCTCGGTGCCTGGATTGGCCTCGTAGAAGCCTTCGGACTTGGTTTGTTCGGCGGCGGCCGTGGTGATTGGAAGATAGCCGGTATCCTGATGCCATTTGGCCTGGATGTCAGAGGTCGAAAGGAACGCGAGGAATTCTGCAACACCCTTGTATTCCTCGGGCTCGTGACCAGCCATCACCCAAAGCGACGCACCGCCGATGATGGTGTTCTGTGGCGCGCCCTCGACACCTTCCCAATACGGCAGTTGCCGGATCTCGAAATCGAACTCTGCCTCTGCCTTGACCCCGGCATAGCCCGCCGAGCTTTCGGTGAAGAGCGCGCATTCGCCGGCGCGGAAATTGGCGCCGCCTTCATTGCGACGACCGGCATAGACGAACTTGCCGTCCTTGGCCCAGTCGCCCATCGCCTGGATATGCTGGACCTGCACCGGGCCGTTGAAGACCAGTTCCGCATCCATGCCCGCAAAGCCGTTTTCCTGCGTCGCAAAGGGCACGTTGTGCCAGGTCGAAAGGTTTTCGAGATGCACCCAGCTTTGCCATGCAGTCGTCAGCGGGCAAGTGACGCCACCGGCCTTCAACCCGTCCAGCGCCTCGCTGACCTCTTGCCAGGTCGAAAGGTCCATGTCGGGATCAAGCCCGGCCTGTTCGAAGAGATCGCGGTTGACGTAAAGTACCGGCGTCGACGAGTTGAAGGGAAGCGACAGCATCTCGCCATCGGTGTTGGTGTAATAGCCCTTGACCGCGCCCAAATAGGCGTCCGGGTCGAACTCTACCCCGGTATCCGCCATCACCTGATAGACCGGCATGATCGCGCCTTCCGCGGCCATCATGGTGGCGGTTCCGACCTCGAATACCATCATGATGTGCGGCTGCTCGCCGGCGCGGAAAGCGGCGATGCCCGCGTTCAACGTCTCGGAATAGTTGCCCTTGTGGCTGGCTACGACCTGATAGTCTTCCTGGCTGGCGTTGAATTCCGCCACCTGTGCGTCAAGGAGTTCCCCAAGACGGCCGGTGAATGCATGCCACCACTGAATTTCCGTTGCCGCATATGCGCTTGTCGCCATTGCCAACGTGGCCACGGTCGCGCCAAGATAAGCTCTGATCTTCATGGTATCCTCCCAGAATTGAATTTCTGGTTCGACCGTATCGGTCGGAGAACGATTCTGGCAAGGCATTGTAGTTTGAAGATTCCACGACATCAGCACTGGCATCCTGCGGACAACAGGCGCAGGATCGGCGCATGTTGAAAAAGCAGAAAGTGCCGATTGCGAATGTCCGGGTGCCGGTGAAGCGGGTCAAGACGCTCGACGCCGAGAAAGTCCGCACGATCGCCGAAGACATGCTGGAAAACGGCCAGACCACTCCGATCCGGGTGCGGGCGGATGGCGAGGGCTTCGTGCTGATCGAGGGACTGCACCGGCTGGAAGCACTACGCGCGCTGGGCGAGGAAAGCATCGAGGTTTATCTGGTGCAGGCGCGGCTGCATTGACGGTTATTGCCGTCCCGGCAATTCCAGAGTGCCGGCAGTGTGAGCCTCGCACAGGTCAAGCCCCGGATAGAGAGAGCCTTGCCGCACCAACATCCCCCAGAGTCAGATGGCAGCGCTTGGGGTTACCTTTTGCGATCTTGAGTGCAGCCGGGACCAGCAAGTGAGGCTTGCATTTTCGATCGCAGGGATTGCCCTTGATCAGCAACCAAAGCGTTTCGGGAAAACCTTGAATCGGAAATTCACTGCCTCTCGCTGGGCTCGAACGCGAATTCCGATGCTTTCTGTCTCAACTCTTCCCCGAACCGCTGTAGTCGACGGTTCAACCGCGGCCGGCGAGACAAGAACTCTTTTCCAGGTAATGGCCTGATGATCGAAAGCGGCATTGGCGGCGGCTAGACGACCACCGCGCGTCGCTCTTGCTCACCCACGCCGAACACCCGCTTGTAGCGTTCTATCTGATCCGCCGGTCCCATCGCCTTGTTCGGGTTGTCCGAAAGCTTCACGGTCGGGCGCCCATTGGCCGAGACTGCCTTGCACACCAGCGAGAACGGCGCCAGTGCATCGTCCGGCACAAGGCCGCGGAAGTCGTTGGTCAAGAGCGTGCCCCAGCCGAACGATACCCGCACCCGCCCCGCGAAGTGATCTTGCAGCGCGGTGATCTTGTCGACGTCCAGACCGTCCGAGAAGATCACCAGCTTCTTGCGAGGATCCTCGCCCCGGCTCTTCCACCAGTCGATGGCAATCTCTGCCCCCTCTGCCGGATCGCCGCTGTCGACGCGGATGCCGGTCCAGCCGGCCAGCCAGTCGGGGGCGTTTTCAAGGAATCCCCTGGTGCCGAAGGTGTCGGGCAGGATGATCCTGAGGTTACCGTCATGTTCCTCCTGCCAGTCGGCCAGCACATCATAGGGCGCGCGGGCGAGGTCTTGGTCATTGTCGGCCAGTGCGGCATAGACCATCGGCAATTCATGCGCATTGGTGCCGATCGCCTCGATGTCGCGGCGCATCGCGATCAGGCAGTTCGAGGTGCCGGTGAACTTGTCGCCAAGCCCTTCCATCAACGCCTGCACGCACCAGTCCTGCCAGAGGAACGAATGCCGGCGGCGGGTACCGAAATCGGCCAGCCGCAGGTCCGGCAGGTCGCGCAGCTTTTCGACCTTTTCCCAGACCCTTGTCATCGCGCGGGCATAGAGCACCTGCAATTCGAACCGGCCCATGTCGCGCAGCACGGCGCGGCCGCGCAATTCCATCAGGATCGCCAGCGCCGGGATTTCCCACATCATGACTTCGGGCCATTTGCCCTCGAAGGTCAGTTCATACTGGCCGTCGCGCCTTTCCAGGTGATAGTCTGGCAGCCGAAGATCCTCGAACCATTCCATGAAATCGGGGCGAAACATCTGGCGTTTGCCGTAGAAGGTGTTGCCGCGCAGCCATGTGCTCTCGCCGCGCGCCAGCTTCAGCGACCGGGCATGGTCGAGTTGTTCGCGCAGCTCGCCTTCATCGACCAGATCGGCGACGCGGATGCTTTTGGTCCGGTTGATCAGCGAGAAGGTGACTTGCGTATCGGGCTTGTTGCGAAACACCGACTGGCACATCAGCAACTTGTAGAAATCAGTGTCGATCAGCGACCGTATGATCGGGTCGATCTTCCATTTGTGAGCATAGACCCGCTCGGCGATGTCGGCCATTCAATTCTCCAATACGACATTGGCCGACAGCATCGCCGCCCGAGCGTCTTCAAGCGAACCATCGAGATCGATGGCACGACAGAGGTCCTGTTGCACCGTGACGGCGTAGCCGAGGCGGGCGGCGTCGAGAGCGGAATACTGTACGCAGAAATCGGTCGCCAGACCGACCAGGGTCAGGCGGTCGATGCCGCGTTCCTGGCAATAACCGTGAAGCCCGGTAGGGGTCTCGTGGTCATTCTCGAAGAAGGCCGAGTAGCTGTCGATCTGCGGGCGGAAGCCTTTGCGGATGACCAAATGGGCGCGGTCGGTTTCGAGGTCCTTGTGAAACGCGGCGCCTTTCGAGCCCTGCACACAATGGTCGGGCCAGAGCACCTGCGGCCCATAGGGCATTTCGGTCAGGCTGAATGGCTCTGCGTCCTTGTGCCGGCTGGCGAATGAGGAATGGTCTTCGGGGTGCCAGTCCTGGGTCAGAATGACAGTCGTGAAATCCTGCATCAGCGCATTGACGCCGGGAACGATGGCGTCACCCTCTTGCACGGCAAGGGCGCCGCCGGGGCAGAAATCGTTCTGCATGTCGATGACGAGAAGCGCGTGCGTTGCCGGTTGCATGAGGATCTCCTTTTCCGGTGCTGTCATGGGTAAGGATGGCACGACGTGGCGTCAATGGCAGGCCGCGGCATCTGTTATCCCTTTGGTCAACGTATCGGCCAGTGGGGTGGTTCCATTGCCGCCGGGTCTTGCCCCGGGCCCCGGATCTGGCTTATGCCGCGGGCCATGTTCACAGTCGCCGCCCTGTATCACTTCACCCGCTTTGCCGATCCCGCCGCGCTGCGCGCACCGCTGCTGGATCTGTGCCTGTCACAGGGCGTTCGGGGAACGCTGCTACTAGCGCGCGAAGGGATCAATGGAACCATCGCGGGGTCAAGGACGGGCATCGACGCGGTGATGGCGCATGTGCGTAGACTGCCCGGCTGCGCCGGGCTGGACTGGAAGGAAAGCACCGCCGCCACGATGCCGTTCCACCGCATGAAGGTGCGGTTGAAGCGCGAGATCGTGACGATGGGTCAACCGGATGTCGATCCGCTGGTCGGTGTTGGACATTATGTCGAGGCGGCGGACTGGAACGCCTTGATCTCGGCGCCGGATGTCGCGGTGATCGACACCCGCAACGACTATGAGGTCGCCATCGGCAGCTTCGAGGGCGCGGTCGACCCGGCCACCCGCAGCTTCGGCGAATTCCCGGCCTGGTGGGAGGCTAACAAGGCGCGGTTCCACAACAAGCGGATCGCGATGTTCTGCACCGGCGGCATCCGCTGCGAGAAATCGACGAACTACCTGCTGGGGCAGGGTGTCGAAGAAGTCTACCACCTGAAGGGAGGCATCCTGAAGTATCTGGAAGTCGTTGCGCAAGAGGAGAGCCGCTGGACCGGGGAATGCTTTGTGTTCGATGGCCGGGTTTCGGTGGGGCACGGCCTTCGCGAGGGTCCGCATGAGTTGTGCTTTGCCTGCCGCAGGCCGATATTGCCGGAGGACAGGGCGCGGCCGGAATTCGAGGCGGGCGTTTCCTGCCATCACTGCATCGACGCGACTTCGCACTCTGACAAAGCAAGATTCCGCGAACGTCAGAAGCAGATCGCACTGGCCAGGTCGCGGGGCGTGGCGCATGTCGGTCGACGGGACTGATAGGGCATCGCGGCGTCGCCGCTGCGCCGGGATTTTCTTGCCTCCGGCAGGGATATTTCCGGACAAATGATGCGGCGGGGTTTTTTGCGGGTCGCAGCCCCCGCGAGAGCGGGTTAATCAGGCAGCATGACAATCAGATCCCTGCGCATCGGCGGACCGCAAGCCCTGCTGGCACTGTGCATCGGCATCGGCTCTGGCATCCTGGCCAACCGGGCCGGTTTGCCTTTGCCCTGGATGCTTGGGCCGATGATCGGCAACACCGTTGCGGCAATGGTCCGGCTTCCAGTGGCGGCACCGATTGTGCTGCGGCCGCTGGTGATCCCGGTGATCGGGGTGATGCTGGGGTCGGCGATCAGCCGCGAGGTATTGGCACAGGCGATGAGCTGGTGGCCCTCGATGCTGCTTCTGGTTCCGTTCCTGGTGTTTGCCGGAACCGCATCCTATCAATTCTATAGGCGGGTCGGCGGATTCGACCCCGTGACGGCGTTCTTCTCGGCGATGCCGGGCGGGCTGAACGACATGGTGATCCTGGGCGCCGCCGCTGGTGCCGACGAACGTCGGGTCGCGCTGGCTCATGCGGTGCGGATCCTGATCGTGATCGTCTTCGTGGTGCTGTTCTTCGGGTTGGTGCTGGGCGTGGCATCGGACCAGCAGTCGCGGCCATGGGTCGGGGTCGGCGCGCTTGGACCGGGCGATATGGTCTGGCTGGTGGCGGCGGGGCTTGCCGGGATTCCACTGGGCCGGGTCCTGCGGCTTCCTGCTGCGCCGATGCTGGGGCCGATGCTTCTGTCAGGTCTTGCGCATGTCGCGGGCGTCGTCGAGGTTCCACCCCCGACGCTTCTGGTCATCGCCGCGCAGATCGTTCTGGGCACCGTGATCGGCTGCCGATTCGCGGGCTCCGCTCTGCGCGACATCGGGCGCGACCTGATGCTGGGCACAGGGTCGTCGGTCCTCATGATCCTTGTCGCCGTCGGCTTTGCCGAACTGCTGGCGCGACTGAACGGGGTCGACGCGCGGCAGGCGTTCCTGGCTTATTCTCCGGGCGGCTTGACCGAAATGAGCCTGCTGGCACTGGCGATGGGGCAGGAGATTGCCTATGTCTCGCTAAGCCATGTGGCGCGGATCACCCTGGTGATCTTTGGCGCGCCGCTGCTGTTCCGTCTGCTGGGGATACGTCCCGGATAAATTTTGGTGATTCGCAAAATGCAGTCGCAGATGCGGGCTTTCTGGCGCCGGAAAGCTGTTCAAAAGGTCAGGTGTGATGAAAGTCAGCACTACAGGCCCGTATTTCAATGTCGAATTGCGGCCTGCCCCCGGTGATTGTGGCTGGAATGTGTCAGAATTAATGCCAATTCATTGCGGCTTTTTAGGATTGTGGCAGAATTAAGCATGATTGTTTCCCAAAACTGAACGTTGATTTTCGGATTCGGGCCTTATCAAGCACCTCTTATGGCAACACGCTAAGGTCGTTCCTGCGGATATCGAGTTTGCGCAGCGACGTGAAACCAACCTGCTGGGATCAATGGCTTGACCAGATGGTGATGTGGGGTGTTCGACGGTGACCAGGATTGAGACCTTCAACATGTCGATGATGCGGGGCGCTGGGGCGCTGCCGCGGGGCAAAACGTCTCGGAGCCGCCGCCGGATCGCTAGGGCCGCATCCTCGCCGCTTCCCGGAGAAAACTGGAAGATCATGAGGACCCGCCATGAACTGATCCTAGATTGGGTCCCGATCAGCGCGCTGTCAGAGCAATCCCTGCGCACTGGATTTTCGCATGTGATCGGCCTTTGCGGCTTGGCCGACAAGGATGAAGTGGTCGTCGAAAACATTGCACCGTCCTACCGCGTCGGGCGGGACGATCCGGCAATCGTGATTGTAGCGCAGGAACGCATCGCGTCGGTCTTTCGGGACGCTATCGCGATGCACAATCGGGACATGCCGGAATACAGGCCGAGCCTGCGGCGCGGATCATTCGATATCCGCTTCTACCTCGGTCGGACGCGACCAACGGACTTTCGTGTGCCGGCGTTGGATTGCTGATCAATTACAGCTGCAAAAGGCCAGTTCGGCGCACCAACGCGAAGGCGCGCCAGTTCTGGCATGCCTTCTTCGGTTCCGGGAGTGGCTCCACCCCTACTCGGCGGCGTGCGCGGCTTCGACCGTGCCCGCCGTCACCCGGCAAGCCGAGAACTTGAACTCGGGGATCTTGCCGTAAGGATCGAGGCTGGGATTGGTCAGGATGTTGGCCGCCGCTTCCACATAGGCGAAGGGAAGGAACACCATGTCCTCTGCCACTGCGCGGTCGGCGCGAGCCATGATCCGGATCGCTCCGCGGCGGGTTTCAAGGGTGATCATGCCGCCCGGTTCGACACCCAGCCTGCGCAGGGTTTTGGGATGCAACGAGGCATTCGCCTCTGGCTCTGCCCAGTCCAGCACCGAGGCGCGGCGGGTCATCGAGCCGGTATGCCAGTGTTCCAGTTGTCGGCCGGTGATCAGGATCATCGGAAACTCCGCATCCGGTGTCTCTGCCGGGGCGGTAACCTGAGCGGGGGTGAAGCGCGCGCGCCCGTTCGGACGCGGAAAGCCTTCGGCAAACACGATCGGCTGGCCCGGATCATCCGGTGACAGGCTTGGATAGGTGACGGCCGCCTTTTCGAGCCGTTCCCATGTAATGTTGTCGAAGCTCTTCATATTGATCTTCATCTCGTTGAAGACCTGTTTGGGATGGGTGTAATCCCACTTCAGCCCCAGCCGCTTGGCCAGTTCCGTGGTGATCCACCAGTCTTCCTTGGCCTCGCCCGGAGGCGGCACGGCAGGGCGACCCATCTGGACCTGACGGTTGGTGTTGGTCACGGTGCCGGACTTTTCCGGCCAGGCCGACGACGGCAGCACCACATCGGCGTAGTTCGCGGTTTCGGTCAGGAAAATGTCCTGAACCACCAGATGATCCAGTTTGGCCAGCGCATCGCGGGCATGTTCCACATCCGGATCGGACATGGCAGGGTTCTCGCCAAGGATATACATGCCCTTGATATCGCCGGTATGGACTGCATCCATGATCTCGACGACTGTCAGTCCCTTCTCGGCAGAGAAATCGCCGGTGCCCCAGACATCGGTGAACGCCTTGCGCACCCCATCGTCGGTGACGCTCTGGTAGTCGGGCAGGAACATCGGGATCAGACCCGCGTCGGACGCGCCCTGTACATTGTTCTGGCCGCGAAGCGGGTGCAGGCCGGAACCGGGGCGGCCGACCTGGCCCGTCATCAGAGCAAGGCTGATCAGGCAGCGCGAATTGTCAGTGCCATGGATATGCTGTGAGATCCCCATGCCCCAGAAGATCATCGCCGCCTTGGCGCCGGCGAAGGTGCGGGCGACATCGCGCAGCACATCGGCCTTGATGCCGCAGAGCGGTTCCATCTTCTCGGGCGTGAACCCCTTCAGATGCTCCTTCATCGCGTCCCAGTTCTCGGTGAAACCGGCGATATACTGTTCGTCGTAGAGCTTTTCCTCGACGATCACGTTCATGATCGCGTTCAGCATCGCCACATCAGTACCGGGGCGGAACTGCAGCCGGTGGCTGGCGTAACGCTTGAGCCCGACGCCGCGCGGGTCCATCACGATCAGCTTGCCGCCGCGCTTGGTGAACTGCTTGAAATATGTCGCGGCGACGGGGTGGTTCTCGATCGGGTTCGCGCCGATGACGATGGCGACGTCGGCATTCTCGATCTCGTTGAATGTTGCCGTGACAGCGCCGGACCCAACGTTCTCCAGCAGCGCCGCGACGGACGATGCATGGCAGAGCCGGGTGCAATGGTCGACGTTGTTGTGCTTGAATGCCTGACGGATGAGTTTCTGGAACAGATAGGCTTCTTCGTTCGAGCATTTTGCGGAACCGAAACCGGCGATCTCGGTGCCACGTCCCTTCATGCCATTGGCAGCAACGTCCAGCGCCTCGTCCCATGTCGCTTCGCGGAAATGGTTCATCAGGTTTCCGGGATCGACATTGAGGCCCTTGGCGGGCGCATCGTCGCGCCGGATCAGCGGTTTCGTCAGCCGGTGCGGATGGTGGATATAATCGAAGCCGAAGCGGCCCTTGACGCATAGCCGGTTCTCGTTCGCAGGTCCGTCCACACCGTCGACCCAGGCGACCTTGTCGTCCTTGATCTTGAACGACAGCTGGCAGCCGACACCGCAGAACGGGCAGACGCTTTCCACTTCGCGGTCGAACTCCTTGCTTGACCCATGGCCGGCCTCGTCAAGCACGGTAGCCGGCATCAATGCGCCGGTCGGACAGGCCTGCACGCATTCGCCGCAGGCCACACAGGTCGAGTCCCCCATCGGATCGTCGAAGTCGAAGGTGATCTTGGCGTCGTGACCGCGGCCCGACATGCCGATCACGTCGTTGACCTGCACTTCGCGGCAGGCCCGGACGCAAAGGTTGCAATGGATGCAGGCGTCGAGATTGACCGACATCGCGAGGTGCGAGGCATCGAGCAGCGGAATTCGGTCTGACTCGATTTTCGGGAAACGGCTGCTGGTGACGCCCTGCACATCGGCCATGTCCCAGAAATGCGAGCCGCGGTCATGGGCCTCTTCCTTCGATGGCTGGTCGGCGACCAGCATCTCGATGACCAGCTTGCGGGCGGTTCTGGCGCGGCCAGAGTCGGATTTCACCACCATGCCTTCGGTCGGCGTACGGACGCAGGAGGCGGCCAGAACACGTTCGCCGTCGATCTCGACCATGCAGGCGCGACAGTTTCCGTCAGAGCGGTAGCCCGGCGCATCCTTGTGGCAGAGGTGCGGAATGGTGGTGCCTTCGCGTTTGGCGACTTGCCAGATGGTTTCACCAGCGTCGGCGGTGACTTCCTTGCCGTCCAGCGAGAATTTGATCGGGTTCGTCATGGCTTACACCTCGTCCGCAAAGTGTTTCATCGTCAGCAGGATCGGGTTCGGCGCCGCCTGCCCGAGGCCGCAGATCGAGGCATCGACCATGACCTCGCACAACTCTTTCAGAAGCGGCTGGTCCCAGGTGTCCTCCTGCATCAATTTGACGGCCTTTTCGCAGCCGACGCGGCAGGGTGTGCACTGGCCGCAGCTTTCATCCTCGAAAAACCGCAGCATGTTCAGCGCCGCATCGCGTGCGCGGTCCTTGTCTGACAGGATCACAATGGCAGCAGAGCCGATGAAGCTGCCATGCGGCTGCAACGTGTCGAAATCCATCGGGATATCGTTCATCGAGGCCGGCAAGAGGCCGGCAGAGGGGCCGCCGGGCTGGTAGGCCTTGAAGCTGTGGCCGTCGAGCATTCCACCAGCTGCTTCGATGATATCCGTGATGGTCGATCCGGCTGGCAGAAGGTGGACACCGGGGTTTTTCACCCGACCCGACACCGAGAAGGAGCGCAGCCCCTTGCGGCCGTTCTTTTCCGTGCCCGACAGCACTTCTGGCCCCTCGCGACAGACCTTTGCGACCCAGTAAAGCGTTTCGACATTGTGAACCAGCGTCGGGCGGTCGAAAACGCCGACTTGCGCAACGAAGGGCGGGCGGTGCCGCGGCATTCCACGCTTGCCCTCGATGGATTCGATCATTGCGCTTTCCTCGCCGCAGATATAGGCGCCTGCGCCGCGGCGCAGGTCGATATATCCGGGGGCGACGATGCCGGCCTGTTCCAGAGCCGTGATTTCGGTAGCCAGGATGTGCAGCACCGCCGGGTATTCATCGCGCATGTAGATGAAGCAGGTTTCGGCCTCGACCGCCCAAGCGGCGATCAGCATGCCTTCCAGGAACAGATGCGGCGTGCGTTCAAGGTAGTAGCGGTCCTTGAAGGTGCCCGGCTCGCCCTCGTCGCCGTTCACAGCCAGATAACGCGGGCCTTTCTCGGCACGAACGAAGGACCATTTGCGGCCAGAGGGAAAGCCGGCGCCGCCCAGCCCGCGTAGCCCTGAGGCAAGGACCTGGTCCTGCACTGCATCCGGTGTCGAGGACCCGCCACGCAGATCAGCAAGCGCCTTGTAGCCGCCCGCCGCCTGGTAGCTTGCGAGGGTTTCATAAGCCGGAACATGGGCATGGGTGTCGCCCGCGGCAATCGCCTTGTCGACCAGTTCGGGGGTCGCGTGGTCGATATGGTTGTGCCCGATCTCGAGAACCGGCGCGGTGTCGCAGCGGCCCATGCAAGGCGCGCGGAGGACACGCACCTTGGTCGGGTCCATCCCTTTTTCCAGGGCGGCAAGCAATTGCTGCGCACCGGCCAGTTCACAAGACAGGCTGTCACAGACGCGGATGGTAAGGTCGGGTGGCGGCGTTTCGCCTTCCTTGATAACGTCGAAATGCGCGTAGAAGGTCGCGACCTCGTAAACCTCAGCCTGCGACAGCCGCATCTCTTCGGCAAGCGCCCGCAAGTGCGCCGCAGAGAGGTGGCCGAATCGATCCTGGATCAGATGCAGATGTTCAATCAACAGATCTCGGCGGAGGGGGCGGTCGCCAAGCAGGTCACGTACATCGGCCAGTGCCGCATCGTCATACTGGCGGCCCTTGGGCGTATGGCGCCCCTTGCCCTTGCCTGATTTCCAGACCCCGGCCTTCGTGTTCTGTACGTTCATAGCGACCTCTCCCAAATATCGAGGCTCTTATCGCAGAAATCAATCATAGTTTCCAATAGAGCCATTGGAACATGTCATTTGCTTTCGTTATAATGACGCAGTCACCGCCAGGCGCAGCGCCTGCACCATCGGCAGGGGCGGGCTTTGATCCTTGATCGAGAGGCCGACCATGTGGCTGACCACCGGGTCGACGAGCGTAAGCTGGACCGTGGTTCCGGGCGCAAGAAAGGTCTTTGCGACATCCAAAGGTGCAATCGTCGCCGCGGTGCCGCTGGCGACCTGGGCCAGCACGGCGGTAAAGTCGCTGGCTTCCATGTCGATTGTCGGAACCTCCTGGAGTCCCTTGAAAACATCGTCCAGCAGCTGACGGTTTCGCATGTCCCGGGTCAGCAGGCAGAGCGGCAATCTGGCGGCTTCCGACCATGTCGCCTGACCGGTGCTGCGCGGTGCCATCGCCTTGGGCATGATCAGCACATAGGTCTCTTCATAAAGCTTGTCTGTGGTTTCGGGATCCGCGTCATCGTAATACATGATCCCGGCATCCAGCGAAAAATCGTTCAGCCGAATTTCGATCAGCCGCGTCGAAAGCGAGTGAATCTCGATAAGCAGGTTCGGGTGAAGCCGGCGCAATTGCGCCGACGCCCGCGCGGCAAAAGGCAGGGCGGTGGGAATCACCCCGACCGCAAGCTTGCCGTTCAGGTTGCTGCTGAGCGCGTCGATCTCCTGGCGCATGCCCTCGACATCGGCCAGAAGCTTGCGCGCCCATTTCAACACCACTTCGCCTTCGCGGGTGAATCCGAGGAAGGTATTGCCGCGCCGCACCAGTGGCAGGGCAAAGCCCTCCTCCATCTTGCGGATGCGCGCCGAAAACGCCGGTTGCGAAATGCCGCAATCGTCCGCGGCGCGGGTAAAATGCTTGTGTCGCGCGAGCGCGACAAGAAGTTGCAGGTCGCGGATATCCGCCATCGTTCGTTCCCGGCTTTCTGTTTGCCATTCTGGGCGGCGGCAAATAATTTCGCCTGAGGATAGGTTTTCCTGAAAAACCTACCAGTGAAATCGCCCCGGAGGCAATGATGCTGCCAGCCAAGATGAAGACGATCGAAATGCGTGAACCCGGCAAACCCGAGGTGCTGGAGATCGGCGAGCGACCGCTGCCGGAGTTGCGCGAGGGCGAGGTTATGGTGCGGGTGATCGCGGCCGGGGTGAACGGCCCGGACCTGGTGCAGCGGCGAGGGCATTACCCACCTCCGAAGGGCGCTTCGGACCTATTGGGACTGGAAGTGTCCGGCGAGGTCGTGGCGCTTGGTGCGGCTGTGTCCGGCTGGTCTGTAGAAGACAAGTTGTGCGCCCTGACGAATGGCGGCGGCTATGCCGAATATGTCGCCATCGACGCGACGCATTGCCTGCCGATCCCCAAGGGGGTGCCGGAGATCGACGCGGCGGGGCTGTGCGAGACCTATTTCACGGTCTGGAGCAATCTCTTCTTCCACCAGAAGATCGTGCCGGGACAGATCCTGCTGGCGCATGGCGGAGCGGGCGGGATCGGATCGACGGCGATCCAGCTTGGACGTCAGATGGGGATGCGGGTCTTCACCACCTGCGCCAATGCCGAGGATTGCGCCTATGCCGAAGGTCTGGGCGCGGAGCGCGCGATCAATTTCAACGATGAAGATTTCGTCGAGATCGTCCGCGAGGCAGGCGGTGCGAACCTGATCCTCGACATCATCGGCGGCGACTATGTGGCGCGCAACATCAAGGCTGCCAGCGCCGACGCGCGGATTGTGCAGCTGGCGTTCAACGCCGGATCCAAGGTCGAGATCAACCTGATGCCGATCATGTTGAAGCGGCTGGTGTATACCGGGTCGACGCTTCGATCACGCCCCGAGGCTTTCAAGTCGGAGGTCGCGGCCGACCTGCGCGAAAAGGTCTGGCCGATGTTCGCCGCTGGCGGGCTTGAGGCGCAGACGCACAAGGTATTCGGCTTCGCCGAGGCGACCGCCGCGCATGAGATGATGGAAGAGGCGAGCCATCGCGGAAAGATTCTGCTGGTTCCATAGCCGCGGACGTCAAGCCCCCCAGGCGCCGACCGTGAACTTCTTCTCGTGATCCGCGTCCAGGGTCGCGGTGTCCGGCTGCTCGTTACCATCGCCGTCTGATCGCACTGCCGCTGCGAGCTTGGCCTTTTCGAAAAATGCGTCATCCTCTTCGACCTTGACGCCCCCTTGGGTCCGGCCAAGCACCTTCAGGGTCTTCGGGTCGATGAACGCCACTTCGGGGATCTTTCGGATGCAGTCCGCAAGGATGTCATCTGCAGGCCCGGCGTCTTCGGCACCCGCCGGAATCTCGAACACATCTTCCGGGCGGCGCGCGTCGATGTTGATCCGGCGATATCGGTTCAGCAGTCGCATGCAGTCGATGTCCAGTACGTTGAGCCGCCCGTTCCAGCCGAATGCCGCGGTTCTGGGTCGTTCGCCATAGGGTACGCTGTTGTCGAGAAACTCGAAATGGATCTTCTGCCGCTGCTTGTTCACCAGGTTGAAGAACAATTGCGGCATTCCGGTGTAGGCCTCGATATTGTGGTAAAGCAGGTCGTCCACCGCCTTGAAGCGGCCGGTCTCGATGCCGCGCTTCCACGCGCGTTCGACAGTTTCCGGGGGCGGCGTGATCATGAGGAACATGAATACTCTGTCTCCGAACCGGCTGAGCAACCGTCCCTCGGCCTGCTGTTTCGGCGAGGTCGCGAAACTGTCGAAACGGAAGCGGTCGATCAACAGATGCGGCATCTCTCCCCGCGCGGCCTTGCCTTCCATGTAGCGGTCGAGCTTTTTGTCGATGATCTCGAGCTCCCGCCCGGTCAGCATCGCGGCATATTTGTAGTCTTCGCCGAGGCTTTTGTAATCGAGCAGGAATTTCCGCCAGTAATCCGGACTGACAAGCGCGAAATCCTGCCACGGGATGCCCAGACGCTCTGCCAGATCGCGCTGCAATGGGCGCAGCGTGCTCTTGCCGGCACCTGACGCGCCCTTGACGTTCATCACCACGGGCTTGCTCTGAAACGGAAGCAGCCGGTAACCCTCGGCCTCTGCGGCCTCTTGGATGATCGGTGTCAGCAGCTCGCCGATCCGGTGGCTGCCGTAGCTGTTGCAGACCCAGTTCGCCGCCAACCGCACCACCAGAGCCTTGTCGGCAAGCAGCCGGCCGCGCTGGCCGACGATGCCGCCGACGATGGTCAGCAGACCTTTCAGGCAGGCGGCGTCTAGGTCGGACGGGCTGCCGTCGAGTTCCGACTGCCACTCTTCCAGAGCCCGTAACTCTGGCAATCCTGCGTCTGGTGTCGCCGCTTTCGACCGGCCCAACAGGCGAGACAGAAGGCCATGCTCCGCGGCAGGCGCGGCCGTGCGCTTGAAGATGTTGCGGTCGAGGATCGCATCAAGCCTCTGTTCGGCCTCTGACCGCAGCTTGGCGAATTCCGCCTCGAACTGCGGCATCCGGGGCAGCGCATGGCCATTGAGAATGCGCGCGGCCATGCTGCGCAGATTCAGTCCCAGTTCTTCGTAGCTGGGTCCGTCCGGCACGAAAAGATCCGCCGTCACCCGGATCAGGATTTCATGCATCACCAGGCGGCTGACGCGGAAAGCCACCATGTCTTGCGGTTTCAGACCACAGAACCCGGCCGCCTCTTTCGCGGTGGCATAGTCGGTGTCCGAGTTCCGCGGATCGTAAAGTGTGACCTGCGACATCAACCGCGCCGGAATCTCGGAGGTCAGGCCGGGGTTCCAGGCGTGATACTGGTCTTGTGACGCGGTCATCCTGTGTCCTTGTCCAAAAAAGGGAAAGGGACGGCAAGAGCTGCCGTCCCGATCTTGCTACGTGATGTTGACGCCGCCCCGCGCGGTCGTGGTCATGCGTCGCGGGTGTTGCGGCCCCAGATCCGGTCCTTGATGACCTTGAACAGCGGCAGCAGGATCAGGATGATCGCGATGATCGTGATCGGGCCGGCGATGGGTCGGGTCAGGAAGATCGTGAAGTCACCCGAAGACAACAGCAGCGACTGGCGCAGCGTTGGTTCGGCAATCGGCCCCAGCACGATGGCCAGAACCGCTGGGGCAAGCGGATAGTCGAACTTCCGCAGGAAGAATGCGCTGAGACCGAAGCCGATCATCAGCCAGACGTCGTGCATGTCATTGGTCGCCGCGTAGCCGCCCACGATCGACAGGACAAAGATCATCGGAGCCAGAATGGTGAACGGCATTCGCAGCATCCAGATGAACAGCGGGATGAAGCTAAGGTTGATCACCAGGGCGAAGAAGTTCGACACGTAGAACGACCCGATCAGACCCCAGACGAAAGCGGGCTGGTCGGTGAACAGCCGCGGACCCGGTGTCAGGCCCCAGATGACCATTCCACCAAGCAGGATGGCGGTCGTCGGTGATCCGGGAATGCCTAGTGTCAGCATCGGAAGCATCGATCCGGTCGAGGCAGAGTTGTTCGCCGCTTCGGGAGCAGCCACGCCATCCGGATTGCCTTTGCCGTAGGAGTCGGGGTTCCTCGAGGTCAACTTGGTCACCCCGTAGGCCATCAGCGAACCGGGCGTGGCGCCCGCTGCAGGCAGAATGCCGACGAAGAAGCCCAGAAAGGACCCAATCGACATGCCCTTCCAACCCTTCGTGACCGATTCCTTGGTGTCCGAGACCACGCCCTTGAAGCTGATTTTCGCTTCGGTCTGGGTGATCTTGCCGCGCGTGGTGTCGATGGTCCAAAGCATCTCGCCGATACCGTAGACGCCGATCGCCAGCACAAGGAAGTTGATGCCATGCAGAAAGCCCGAGATGCCGAAGAAGACAAGGCGCGGTTCACCGGAAATCTCGTCGAACCCGACGGAAGCGAAGACAAGGCCAAGGCAGATCGACAGGATCGTCTTGGGGATGTCATCGCCACCCAGGCCCACGAAGGTTGCAAAGGCCAGAAGCATCAGTGCGAAGATTTCGGGCGAGCCAAAGCTGAGGGCGACCGAGGCAAGCATAGGTGCGAACATCGTGAAGAGGATGATCGAGACCGTGCCGCCCACAAAAGAGGCGATCGCTGCCGTCACCAGTGCCAGGCTGGCCTTGCCTTTCAGCGCCAGCGGTCGCCCGTCAAAGGTCGTCGCAACCGCCGTTGAGGCGCCGGGAATTCCCAATGTGATCGAACTGATCGCCCCCCCGTACATTGCCCCGTAGTAGATCGCGGCCAGAAAGATGATGGCCGATGCAGGCGGGACGAGGAAGGTGATCGGCAGCAGGATCGCCACACCGTTCACAGACCCCAAGCCGGGCATCATGCCGATAAAGAGGCCGAGGGTCACGCCGAGGATGATCAACAGAAGGTTGATCGGCTGCAGCGCTTCAATCAGGCCAGATGAGAGAAGTCCTAGGATTTCCATGACTTATATTCCACTCCGTCGCCGTATTCAGGCATGGGTATGCTTCGGTCAGTAGATGAGTGTGTAGAGCCAGTTGAAGAACGGATCGGTGAACCGCAAGCCCTTCGGCAACGTGACGCGCATGAGCGCCTCGAAGAAGAAAAAGAAGACAACAGGCGTCAGGATCGAAATCGTCAGCGACAGGCGCAGCGAATGACGTCCCAGGAACCACAGGTAGTAGAACAGGAACACCAGCATGGCACCGTACATCGAGATGATCCCGACAAGTGCGACAAACACGAAGATCCCGCCAAAGACCTGCAAGATCATCTTGCGCCCTTCAGAGTCGAGAACCGGTTCGTCGGATTGGGAAGGCGGAGATGTCCGCCTTACCGCGTTGTATGCAATCAGGGCTGTGCAGAGCAGCATGATCCCCGAGAGCCAGAACGGCCATGCTCCGCCTCCCGGGCCTTCACCCCTGACATAGCCGACGTTCAATTCGGTACTTTTCCACATCATGTAGATGGACAGGACGGCCAGAATGCCTGCCGTAATGAACTCTCCGCGCCGCATCGCGACCTCCCTTGTACCCTTGAGTCGGCTGTTCGGATCTACTCGCCCATTGCGGCGAGAAGGTCCTTGTGGTTGGCGATCTGGGTTTCCCAGTAAGCCTTCTGCTCACCAGCATCCAACCAGAGCGGCGACAGGCTTTCGGATTCCATGTAGCCCTGCCATTCCTCGGACTCGTAGATCGTCTTGAAGAGGTTCTGATAGTATTCAGCCGCTTCATCCGTCATGCCCGGTGCGCCAACAACGGCACGCTGGTTGTAGTAGCTGAAGTCATGGCCCAGCTCCTTGACGGTCGGGACATCCGGGAAGGCCGGCATGCGCTCGTCCGAAAAGGACAGAAGCGGCACGACGTCACCATTGGCATAGAAGCCCTTGGTTTCCGCCGGGTTGTTCACGGTTGCCATGATCTGCTGGCCGGCAAGATCTTTCGCAACATCGCCGCCGCCCTTGTAGGGGATGTACTTGACGTCGATATCGAAGGCTGACTCCATGAATGCGATCACGATCGAGTCCTCTTGCCCCGTGCCGGTGCCGCCCATGATGTATTCATCAGCAGATTTCACCGTTTCGAGCCACTGTTCGAACGACGTGATGCCGCTGTCCTTGTGTACCCAAAGAACGAACGGATCGACGCCCATCATCGCCACCGGCGTGAAGGTCATCACGTCGATACCCAGGTTCTCCTGGCGCATCGGAGTGGTGAAGAACGAGTTGAGGGTCACCAGAAGCGTATGATCCGGATCGGATGCACCGTTAAGCGCAATCAGCGCCTCGGCACCGGAACCGCCGCCCTTGTTGTTGGGCACCAGCGGACGAACGGTCAGGTCGTTCTTCTCGGCCACGGACTGAACGAACCGCGCGATCTGGTCAGCGCCACCACCGGCACCCGCCATGATCACGAAATCGATCGGTTTGTTCGGCTCCCAGGCCTGGGCTGTGCCCGCCATTGTCATCAGGCCAAGCGCAGCTGCGCCGACCGCTCTTTTGAAGATCGTTGATGTAGTAGCCATTTGGTCCTCCCTTAAGGCTGGTTCGTCGTTTCGCGGGAAGTATTCCCGCTGGTCTTGACCGTCTTGGCGCGGCCTTCATGTTATCGGTCGTTTGTTCGACCAGGTCACAGCGCCTCTGAATCAGTGATTCAGAAGCACCGGTTTCGTTGCGGTGTCGACGACCGTCTGGGTATTGCCCCCAAACACCGTCTCCCGCTCATGGCTGTCGCCGTAGGCCCCCATGATCATCATGTCCGCCCCCAGCGCCGCGCTGGCGCGCAGCAGTTCGCCACCGATGTCGCGCTTTGCCGAGAATCCCTCGATCGTGGCGGTGATGCCGTGCAGCGCAAGATAATCCACCAGATCTTCCGCCGAGGTTCCGACACCGGAATGCTTGCCGTTCGACAGTATCCAGATCGTATCCGCGCTGCGCAGAACGCTTTTGCACTGCGAAAGCGCACGGGCGGATTCGGCGCTGCCGTTCCAAGCCAGTGAGACCTTGGCGCCAAGCATTGTCGGCGCGGGGTCCGCCAGCGGGCACATCAGCACCGGCCGACCAGAGTGAAACAGCGCGGCCTTCAGCGTGTTGTGGCCGAGGTTTCTGTCCCGATCCGGCTTGGCGACCGCGATCATGTCCGACAGTCGCCCGCGCCGCTTGATGACATCGACCTGACGCCCTGCTTCCTCGATGAAGGAAATCGTGGCTGTCTTGCCGATGCTGTCTGCGGACTGCTCGAGCTTCAACGATTTCGCAAGCACCTCGAGTTCACCTCGAAGCCCGGCCTCTTCCTGATCGGCGACTTCGTAGGACTGCTTGATGATCTGTTTTCGCAGGAATTCGGGAATGTGGACCCCGTAGGGCATCAGGTCTTCTGGTCGTGCACGACAGTGCACGACCTCGATATGGGCGTTGTAGCGATGCGCGAGCGCGGAGGCATGAGCAAGGACGTTGTCGCCCTTGCCATCGCCCCGAACTGGAACCAGTATCTTGCGTATCACGTCGATCCCTCCCTAGAACAGGCCGTCGATCAGGCCGTCCTCGTTGATCCGGATGTTCTCTGCCGACGGAACCCGTGGCAGGCCCGGCATGGTCATGATCTCACCGCAGATGACGACCACGAACCCTGCACCCGCCGACAGACGCACTTCGCGCACCGGCAGGCTGTGACCGCGCGGCGCGCCGCGGCGGTTGGGGTCGGTGGTGAAGCTGTACTGGGTCTTGGCCATGCAGACCGGCAGGCTTCCGTAACCCTGCTCTTCCCATTGCTTCAACTGGTCACGGATCTTCTTGTCGGCCAGAACCTCGTCGGCGCGATAGATGCGCTTGGCGATGGTTTCGATCTTCTCGAACAGCCCCATGTCGTCGGGGTAGAGCGGCGCGAACTGCGCGGATTTATTCTCGACCATGGCGACGACTTTTTGGGCCAGTTCCTCGGCGCCCTTTCCACCCTGCGCCCAGTGCTTGCACAGGACGGCTTCCGAGCCTTGAGAGGCGACATAGTCCTTGATCGCCTGCACTTCGGCATCGGTATCGGTGACAAAATGGTTAATGCCGACGACGGCCGGAACACCGAACTGCTTGATGTTCTCGATGTGCTGACCCAGGTTCGCGCAGCCCTTCTTGACCGCATCGACATTCTCGTTGCCCAGATCGGCCTTGGCGACGCCGCCGTTCATCTTCATCGCGCGGACGGTGGCGACAAGGACCACGGCCTCTGGCTTCAATCCGGCCTTGCGGCACTTGATGTCAAAGAACTTCTCGGCCCCCAGGTCGGCCCCGAAGCCGGCCTCTGTCACCACGTAGTCGGCAAGTTTCAGCGCCGTCGTGGTGGCGATGACGGAGTTGCAGCCATGCGCGATGTTGGCGAACGGGCCGCCATGAACAAAGGCCGGGTTGTTTTCCAGCGTCTGCACCAGGTTCGGCTGCATGGCCTGTTGCAAGAGAACGGTCATCGCGCCGTCTGCCTTGATGTCACGGGCATAGACCGGCGAACGGTCGCGGCGGTAGGCCACGATGATGTCGCCGAGGCGGCGTTCCAGATCGCGCAGATCGGTGGCAAGGCACAGGATCGCCATGACTTCCGAAGCCACGGTGATGTCGAAACCGGTTTCGCGCGGGAAGCCGTTGGCGACGCCGCCAAGGTTGCAGACAATCTCGCGCAGCGCGCGGTCGTTCATGTCCATCACGCGGCGGTAGGGGATGCGGCGGATGTCGATATCCAGCTCATTGCCCCAGTAGATGTGGTTGTCCAGCATCGCGGACAGCAGGTTGTGGGCGCTGGTAATGGCGTGAAAATCGCCGGTGAAGTGAAGGTTCATGTCCTCCATCGGAACGACCTGCGACATGCCACCGCCGGCGGCGCCGCCCTTCATCCCGAAGTTTGGCCCCAACGAGGCTTCGCGAATACATATCGCGGCCTTCTTGCCGATCGCGTTCAGTCCGTCGCCAAGGCCGACCGTCGTCGTGGTCTTGCCTTCGCCCGCGGGCGTCGGGTTGATCGCGGTCACAAGGACCAGGTGACCATTTTTCCTGCCTTCAAGGGATTTGATGAACTCTTCCGACACCTTGGCCTTGTCGTGACCGAAAGGCAGCAGGTGTTCCGAAGGGATGTCCAGTTTGGCGCCGATCTCCTGAATCGGTTTCTTCTTGGCTTCGCGCGCGATCTGGATGTCCGTCTTGTGGGCCATGATGTTTTCCTAATTTCCTATGTTGTCGCCAACGCTCAACCCGACCGAGGCCGCCCAGGCGGAGGCCGCCTGCTTGTCACCACCGTCCGGCTTGACGCGTTTGACGAGGATACGACCACCGATGCATTGCACCGTGATGCCGGATTCCGACACGTTCACGACCCGGCCCGAAGTTCCGTCACCTTCGGCCCGGGCGCTATCGTAGATGCTGATCTTTTGGCCCTTGTGGGTGGTCCAAGCCCCCGGCGCCGGATTGGTGCCGCGGATCAGGTCGTAAACCTGCTTGACTGGCTTGTTCCAGTCGATCTGGCAGTGCTTTGTGGTGCACCGCCGTTCGTATGTTGCCTTGGATTCGTCCTGTTCGATATGCGGAGGATTGCCGTCGCGATAAAGATCGCAGACCTTCAGTGCCGAGTCGACGGCAGACGGGTAGATCTTCTTGAAATAGAGGTCGATCACCGTATCGTCCGGCCCGATCTCGCATTCCCATTGCAGAAGGATATCGCCTTCATCCAGCCCGTCCGAAGGATAGAACCACGAATAGCCCGACTTGGTGCTGCCCATGATGATCGGCCAGTTGACGGCCGACGGCCCGCGGTGCAGCGGCAGAAGCGACGGGTGGAAGCAGATCGAGCCATGATTGGGCGTGTCGCGCGCGACCTCGGGAACGAAGACGTTGACGAAGGCCATGATCATCAGATCGGCCTTGAACGCGGCCAGTTCGTCGATGGTGGACTGATCCTTGAAATGCGCAGGCTGCAGGACAGGCAGGCCCTTTTCCAGCGCGAACTCCTTGATCGGATCGACTGGCTTGCCGTCTTTGTCGGGCTCGCAATACACCGCTACGACGTCGTCAATGCCGGCGTCCAGAAGCGTGGCCAGAACGTCCTTTCCGAAGGCCTGCTGACCCATCACGATCAAACGCATCACTTGACCTCCCCGACCGCACCCGAGGCGATGATCTCGTCCAACTCAGTGCCCGCATATCCCAGCACATCGGACAGGATCTGCCTGGTATGCTCACCCAGAAGCGGCGACCGCTCGACCTTGACGTCGCTGTCCGACAACTTGATCGGGCACCCGACCGAGACATATTCGCCGCGCTCGGGATGCGGCACCTTGACCAGAGTTCCAGTCGCGTAAAGGCCCTCGTCCTCCATGATCTCTTTCATCGACAGGATCGGGCCGACGGGAATGTCATGCGGATTGCAAGTGTCCATCACCTCGAACTTGGTCATGGTCATGGTCCATTGTTCGATCCGGTCGAAAATCTGGTTCAGCTTGTCCAGGCGGTCCTTGGGCTTGGCGAAGCCATCCTTGGTCTTCCATTCCGGCTCGCCGATCACGTCGCAGACCTTGTCCCAGATCGCGGCCTGAATGATGAAGTAGGTGTAGGCGTTGGGATCCTGCTCCCATCCCTTGCATTTGAGGATGCGCCCCGGTTGTCCACCCCCACTGTCATTGCCCGCACGCGGCACTGCATCGCCAAACGGGATGCCTTCGCCGAATTGAGAATATTCCTCCAGCGGACCTGCCGCAAGCCGCTGCTGGTCGCGCAGCTTGACCCGGGCGAGGTTCAGCACGCCATCCTGCATCGCCGCCGAAACCTTCTGACCCCGACCCGATTTCTCGCGCTGGAAAAGGGCGGTCACGATGCCAAGCGCCAGATGAAGACCGGTGCCAGAATCCCCAATCTGGGCACCGGTCACGAGTGGTGGGCCATCGCGGAAACCGGTCGTCGACGCAGAGCCGCCCGCGCATTGCGCGACGTTTTCATAGACCTTGCAATCCTGATACTTGCCGGGTCCGAAGCCCTTGATCGACGCCATGATGATGCGCGGATTGATCGTCTGGATATTCTCCCAGGAGAATCCCATCCGGTCCAGCGCGCCTGGGGCGAAGTTCTCGACCAGCACGTCGCATTCCTCGACCAGGCGGGTCAGAACCTTCTTGCCCTCGGGCGTCTTCGGGTTCAACTCGATCGAGCGCTTGTTGTGGTTCAGCATCGTGAAATACAGGCTGTCCGCGCCCGGCACATCCACAAGCTGCTTGCGCGTCGCATCGCCGACCCCTGGCCGCTCGACCTTTATCACGTCGGCGCCGAACCAGGCCAGCAACTGCGTGCAGGTCGGACCCGACTGAACGTGAGTGAAATCGAGTATCTTGACGCCTTCCAGAGCTTTCATTCCGAATTCCTGTCTTTAGAAGTTGTTCTTTGCGGTCGGGCTTACTTCTTCCCGACGACGCTGACCGGGTTGAGACTACCGATATTGCCGCTTTCCTTGCCGGCAGCGGGGTCGATCATGGCGTTGATCAGGGTCGGCTTGCCCGAGTCCATTGCGGCATTGACCGCGCGGCTCAATTCATCGGGGTTGGCGACATTCACACCTTCGCCACCGAAAGCCTTCATCATCATGTCGTAGCGAGCGTTTTCGACGAACACCGTGGTCGCCACATCCTCGCCACCTGACTCGTTCTTGTCGGTGCCGCGATAGATGCCGTTGTTGTTGAAGACCACAATGCAGACCGGAAGATTGTAGCGGCAGATCGTCTCGACCTCCATGCCCGAGAAGCCGAAGGCGCTGTCGCCCTCGACGCAAAGCACGGGATGGCCGGTTTCGACCGCAGCGGCAATCGCGCTTCCCATTCCGACACCCATGACACCCCAGGTTCCGACGTCCAGCCGTTTGCGGGGCTTGTACATGTCGATGATCGATCGTGCGAAATCGAGCGTATTGGCGCCCTCGTTCACCAGGATCGCATCAGGCCGCTCGGCGATGATCTTCTTCAACGCGCCAAGCGCGCCTTCGTAATCCATCGGCACGTTGTTGTTCTGTAATTTGGCGGCCATCCGCGCGATGTTCGTGTCCTTCTTGGCCTTGACCGCTTCGGTCCAGTCGGAAGGCGCCTTCTGCCAGTCCTTGCCCATGCCATCCAGCAGCGCGGACAGGACCGACCCGATATCACCCACAAGGGGTGCGACGATCTCGACGTTGCTGTCCATCTCCTTCGGCTCGATGTCGATCTGAACGAACTTCGTCGAATGGGGCGCGCCCCATTGCTTGCCCTTGCCGTGGCTCAACAGCCAGTTCAGCCGCGCGCCTACCATGATGACCACGTCGGCCTCTTTCAGAACCAGCGACCGCGCGGGACCGGCAGACAGGTCGTGGGTATCGGGCAGCAGTCCCTTGGCCATGCTCATCGGCAGGTAGGGGATACCGCTGGTTTCCACGAACTCGCGGACCAGATCGTCGGCCTGTGCATAGGCCGCACCCTTGCCAAGAATGATCAGCGGCTTCTTGGCGCCCTTGATGACATCCAGCGCGCGGGCAACGGCGTCGGGCGCGGGGATCTGGGCGGGCGCGGGGTCAATGACCTTGACCAGCGACTTCTGACCCTTGACCTCATCCATCACCTGCCCCAGCAATGCGCCGGGAATATCGAGATAGACCCCGCCCGGGCGCCCGGAAACCGCGGCGCGGATGGCACGCGCGACGCCGATGCCGATATCTTCCGCATGCAGGATCCGGTAGGCCGCCTTGCAAAGCGGCTTGGCGATTGCCAGCTGGTCCATTTCCTCGTAATCACCCTGCATCAGGTCGACGACTTCGCGCTCGGACGATCCCGACATCAGGATCATCGGCCAGCAATTGGTCGTTGCATGGGCAAGGGCGGTGAGACCGTTGAGAAAGCCCGGCGCGGAAACCGTCAGGCATATTCCCGGCTTCTTGGTCAGAAAGCCCGCGATGGCGGCGGCGTTGCCCGCGTTCTGTTCATGCCGGAACGACAGGACCCGAATGCCGGAAGCCTGCGCCATGCGGCCGAAATCGGTAATCGGAATTCCCGGAACTCCGTAAATTGTCTTTACGTCGTTCAGCTTGAGCGCGTCGATCAGCAGGTGGAAGCCATCGGTCAACGCCCCCGACTGTGCCTGCTCTGATGTTGCATCCACGCTTTGCGCCGTTGCGGATTGGGTCATGCTCTTCCTCGCGAATTTCAGTTGGCTTCGTTGGCCGCTTGTCTCAGCGAACCGATTGATTCCAGACGGGTCCATGTCTTGCTTATGTGATCATGCAACCGCATCGTGTGCTCTCGTACGCGGCGCGACGCCAGATCGGCATTGCGCGACGCAAGAGCGTCGATGATTTCCATATGGTCGGCAACCGAGCGCCGCGCGCGGTCGCTCTCACCCATCGCCCGCCGCCGAACAGCCTGCATATGGGTGAACAGCCCATCCGCCGTCGTCCGCAGAAGCGAGCAGCCCGACAGCTCCAGGATGGTCTGATGAAAGACGACGTTAGCGTCCGAGTATTCCTCGATATCCGCGCGCACGGCATCGCTGCTGTGCTTCATCGCGAATTTCCGCAGCGCCTTGATCTGCGCGTCTGTCGCATTCTCAGTCGCCAGACGGGCCGCCATACTTTCCAGCGCAGCCCATGTCACGACCATTTCCAGAATCTCTTCACGGGACTTGCGGCATACGAAAACGCCCTTGCGAGGCACGATCTGCACCAGATTCTCTTGCGCCAACCTGGCCAGGGCCTCGCGGACAGGAGTGCGCGATATGCCAAGCCTTTCGGCCAGCTTACGCTCGTCCAGCCGCAGGTCCGCATCGGGCTGGTAGATATCCATGTCCAGGATCGCGGCGCGCAACACGGTGAAGGTGTGATCCTTCAATGTAAAGCTTTCTGCTATTGGGCTAAGCTTGTCGCCAATCGCCACCAAATCATCCCCCCGACGCCGGCTGCGTCATGATTTTGTCCACCTCCGTTTCCGGACGGTGTGTGGTATACCTTACACCTGCGACTCTATCAGTCAAACGATTTCTTTTTATCAGATTCCCTAGAAAACATTTGACATTTTGGGTTGTGGTATACCACATGCCTATAAATTCATGTTTCGGGGGGCCGAATAATTGCTGATCAGGGCAAATGATTCCGCGCTTGTTGTGATTGATATGCAGGAACGGCTGGTTCCCGCAATGATCGCCCCCGCGCGCACCATCAAGAACGCGCGCCTGCTGTTGCAGGCCGCTGCCAAAACCGGCGTTCCCGCACTCTTGACAGAACAGTATCCGCAAGGTCTTGGGCACACCATTCCGGAAATCCGGAAGGCTGCCGGGGATGCCGTGGTCATACCAAAGATGCACTTCTCCTGCATGGAGGATCAGGGTTTCTCGGCTGCGTTCAGGGAACTCGGTCGACGTCAGGCGATCCTGACCGGGATGGAGGCGCATATCTGCGTCGTCCAGACAGCCGCCAGCCTCGTCGAAGAGGGATACGAGGTCTTCGTGGTCTCCGATGCCACCGCCTCTCGAACTGCGGAAAGCGAGATGGCTTGCCTTGCGCGCCTAAGCGCTGCAGGTGTGAGCATCGTCACCACGGAAATGGTCATATTCGAGTGGTTGGGTCAGGCGGGCACGGAAGCATTCAGGCAGATGCTGCCACTGATCAAGTGATACACAACTTCAGGGAGAATTAGATGAACATCCACGAACATCAGGCCAAGGAAGTCCTCAAGGGTTTCGGCGCGCCGGTTGCGAATGGCGTTGCGATCACCAGCCTGGATCAGGCAGAGGCCGCCGTCGCTTCGATGCCCGGACCGGTCTGGGTCGTCAAGAGCCAGATCCATGCGGGAGGTCGCGGCAAGGGCAAGTTCAAGGAACTGCCAGGCGATGCCAAGGGCGGCGTCCGGGTCTCGTTTTCGGCGGAGGATGCGTTGGCCAACGCCAAGGAGATGCTGGGCAACACCCTTGTAACCAAGCAGACTGGCCCGGCGGGCAAGCAGGTGAACCGCCTCTACATCGAAGATGGCGCCGAGATCGACCGCGAACTCTATCTGTCCATCCTTGTGGATCGCGAGACCGGCAAGGTGTCCTTTGTCGCATCGACCGAGGGCGGGATGGATATCGAGGCGGTCGCCGAGGAGACCCCCGAGAAGATCCACACCATTGGCATCACCGCCTCGAAGGGCGTGACCGACGCGGATGCCGAAAAGCTGGCCGATGCATATGGCCTGACCGGAACTGCCCGCGAGCAGGGCAACAAGCTGTTCCGTACGCTTTACGAGGCCTTCACCAGCAAGGACATGAGCCTGCTGGAGATCAACCCGCTGATCGTCACCAAGTCGAATGACATTCAGGTGCTGGATGCCAAGGTCTCCTTCGACGGCAATGCGCTCTTCCGGCATCCCGACATCATGGAATACCGCGACGAGACCGAAGAGGACGCCAAGGAAATCGAAGCCTCGAAATACGACCTCGCCTATATCGCCCTCGATGGCGAGATCGGCTGCATGGTCAACGGAGCAGGGCTTGCCATGGCGACCATGGATATCATCAAGCTCTACGGGGCCGAACCCGCCAACTTCCTGGATGTGGGCGGCGGCGCGACGACCGAAAAGGTTACCGCAGCCTTCAAGATCATCACCTCTGATCCGAACGTCAAAGGTATTCTGGTGAACATCTTCGGCGGTATCATGCGTTGTGACGTGATCGCCGAGGGCGTCGTGCAGGCGGTCAAGGATGTCGGCCTAAAGGTACCGCTTGTGGTCCGGCTGGAAGGCACGAAGGTCGAAGAAGGCAAGAAGATCATCAATGAAAGCGGCCTCAACGTCATCGCCGCCGACGATCTGGACGATGCCGCCCAGAAGATCGTCAAAGCCGTGAAAGGGTAGGCCCATGTCCATTCTGATCAACAAAGACACCAAGATCATCGTCCAGGGTCTGACCGGCAAGACCGGCACGTTCCATACCGAACAGGCGCTGGCCTATCACGGCACCAAGATGGTCGCCGGAACCCATCCCAAGAAGGGCGGCACCAACTGGACCGGCGCGAATGGCGAAACGCTGCCGATCTATGCCAGCGTCGCCGAGGCGAAGGACGCCACCGGCGCCACCGCCAGCGTGATCTACGTGCCCCCTGCGGGCGCAGCCGCCGCGATCGAGGAAGCCATCGACGCCGGCATCGACCTGATCACCTGCATCACCGAGGGCGTTCCCGTCCTCGACATGGTGCGCGTGAAGGAAAAACTCGACGCTTCTCCCAGCCGACTTGTCGGCCCCAACTGCCCCGGCCTGATGACCCCCGATGAATGCAAGATCGGCATCATGCCGGGGTCCATTTTTCGCAAGGGATCGGTTGGCGTGCTGTCACGGTCGGGCACACTGACCTATGAAGCGGTTTTTCAGACCACCATGGCGGGGCTGGGCCAGACCACTGCCGTCGGGATTGGCGGCGACCCGGTCAAGGGGACAGAGTTCATCGACGTGTTGGAGCTTTTCCTTGCCGACCCGGAAACCCAGTCGATCATAATGATCGGAGAGATCGGCGGCTCTGCCGAAGAGGACGCGGCGCAGTTCCTCAAGGACGAGGCCAAGCGCGGCAGGTCGAAGCCGACTGTCGGGTTCATCGCCGGTCGCACAGCACCTCCGGGCCGGACGATGGGCCATGCAGGAGCCGTAATCTCGGGCGGCAAGGGCGGTGCCGAAGACAAGATCGAAGCCATGCAATCCGCTGGGATCCAGGTATCTCCTTCGCCCGCGAAACTAGGGGAAACCCTCGTTGAAATGTTGAAATAGCAAGACCTTGCGGGCCGACGCGGCGTTGTCGTCGTCGGCCCGCTTGGACGGCTGGGTCAGCTTTCGTACCGGGTATTCCCACGCCGCCGAAGGTCAATGGGAAGTTCCATGAACATCGGCTGATGCGCGCGCTGTGCGCAGGCTTGGCGCGGGCAGACGTGACAGTTGATTCCGATTGGACTGAACAGGTTTGGAACCTGGAAATTGAACGCCTTGGCATAGCCCACCAGATGCGCATATTTCATTTCACACCCGATCGCGACGGTCAGACGATGGTCCTTGGTGTCATTGCTGAACGATGGCCGGTCTGATGTCCTGCTCAACGTGAAATAGCGTTTTCCGTCCGGCAGTTCCACGAATTGCGGCAACACCTCTCCCGGAGAGCGGAACGCCGTGTGGATATTCCAGACGGGACAGGATCCGCCGAATTCAGCCAGATTGAAAGATGTCGCGTTGAACCGTTTTGACACGTTCCCGGCCCGGTCGATCCTTAGAAAAAAGAACGGCACGCCCTTGGCGTTGGGGCGCTGCATCGTGGTCAACCGATGACAGACCTGTTCATACGAACAGTTGAATTTGGCCGCAATCCGCGAAACGTCATAGCGGGTTTTCTCGGCGGTCTTGCGAAATTCCCGGTAAGGCATCAGAAACGCCGCCGCGAAATAATTGGCCAACTCGACCTGGCAGCGGGCAATTCCGCGATCGTTCTTGATCCCGCTGGATGCCGTCAGCTCTTCCAGCGCGCCATCGAACTCGACAAGGCAGAGCACATGCGCCAGTTGAAAGACCCGATTCTGGAAATCCAGAGCCTCTGACAGATACACCGCCCTCGCCTTCTTGTCATAAAGCCGCAGGGCTTCCTGCATCTCTTCCATCGGCCGGGTCCGCGCGGTGATCCCGTGCTTCTCCTTCAACCGGTTCTTCAGGACGAAATACACATCTTCGCTGGTGCAGGGCTCTTCCATCCGCAAAGCCTCGGCCTCGCGTTCCAGCAGGTTGAAGTAATTGTCGTTGTCGCGGAAGAAATCATAGATCAGCGCCTCTGGCGACGCTTCGGCCAGTGCCTGGCTGGGACCGGCCTCGTCCTGCCGCATGATCTTTTCAAGCGTCGTGCTGTGGTTCCGATGCAGCTTGACGAAACAATCGACAAAGCGCGGCGCATGGTCGATCGCGGCGCGCAGTTCCTGCAAGTCAGGAACCTCGGAACCGAATGCGGGATCCTGAAGGATGTTCCGCAGATCGACCAGCAGGTTGCGCGGCGGATCCTTGACCAGGTTTCGCCAATCAACCTCGTAGGTCTCTGAAATCGCCATCAACATCTGAACCGAAAGGCTGCGCTGATTGTTTTCCAGCATGTTGATGTACGACGCGCTGACCCCAAGGGCCTGCGCCATTTCGGACTGCGTCAGTTCGCGGTCCCGGCGGAGCTGCCGCAATTGCGGACCAATGAAGGCTTTGCGCATCCGAAATCCCGTTGTTCACAATATAACAAATCTGAGTGCTGTTATTACTTTATGCAAACAGATTAACACGTTTTTGGAACAGATCGCCATTATTAACTGCTATACGTAAATTAAACCTATGAGAGGAATTGACATATGGCCTACAAGATCCTGATTCTCGGAGCCTCCTACGGATCGCTTCTGGGGACGAAGTTCATTGCGTCAGGACACGATGTGACACTTGTATGCCGTGCCGAGACTGCTGCCCTGATCAACGAGAAAGGCACGGAAGTCCGGATCAAGCTTCGGGATGAAGACAGCCATCGCAGCTTCGTCTCAGGCGCGCTGAGCGGCGCGCTGGATGCTATGACGCCCGACGAGGTCGAGCCGAAGGAATACGACCTGGTGTGTCTCGCCATGCAAGAACCGCAATATTCTCACCCGACCCTCAGGGCTCTTCTGTCCAGAATTGCACAAGCTCGGGTGCCCTGCATGTCGATCATGAACATGCCGCCCCTGCCTTATCTGAAACGCATCCCTGCCCTTGACTCTTCTGGCCTGCGCGCCGCGTTTCTGAACCCGAAGATCTGGGACGAGTTCGATCCTAAACTGATGACCCTCTGCTCTCCCGATCCGCAGGCCTTCCGCCCCCCGGAAGAGGCCGCGAATGTCCTGCACGTCGGGTTGCCCACCAATTTCAAGGTTTCCAAGTTCCACGATCCCAAGCTTGACAAAATTCTTGAAACGCTGGAATCCGGCATCGACGCCTACCGGTTCGACGGCATGGATGTCCCGGTCAAGCTACGGGTCTTCGACTCGCTTTTTGTCCCCTTCGCGAAATGGGCCATGCTGGCAACCGGCAACTACCGCTGCATCACGCCAAGCGGTCCGCGATCGATCCGGGATGCCGTTCATTCAGACATCGCCCAATCAGAAGAAATCTATACCTATGTCACCGATCTTGTCGTGACTTTGGGGGCAGATGCCGCCGACATGGTCCCGTTCGAGAAATACGCCACCGCAGCGAAGAACCTTCTCAAGCCCTCCTCGGCCGCCCGCGCAGTCTTCTCGGGTGCGACCGACATCGAGCGCGTCGACAAGCTCATCAAGCTGACGGGCGATGCGATGGGCCAGTCACATCCCGTGATCGACGAGATCGTCGAAATCGTCGACACGAGGCTGGCCGGCAACAAGGCCGAAGCCGCCTGAGAGTCTGAGACCCGATCGGTCGGCAGAGCGGTTGCAAGGGCGGGCTGCCTTGAATGGCGGTCGACGGACGTGTCCCTGATCGCGGGGGATTGAAATCCGGCACCCCTTCAGCACCGGCGCGCAGGCTTGTTCAGCCGGTGTCTGCTGGTCGCGCCGTAGATCACCTGCGGGAGAACACCTGTTTGTGGAATGGCGGGACCGTCTACCGCATAACCCCAATTCGGAACATTCCAGGTAATGCACCCAAGGCCATCAGAGTGAAGTGGCTTTGTCACCCATAGCGCCAGTGCGGCCCTGCATTTTCCAGCGCGCTCCGCGATCCTGGGGGAAAGAATGCGGGAACTTATATGGTGCGCGCCACTGGATCGGCGGCGAAATCCCTGACAGCAGCTTTCGTCAATACCGCCAGCGCGACCGGCAAGGGAACACTTGATCAGTCCGCCAACTCGGGCAACGTTGGCGTTGAATGGCGAGCCACTGGGGGAGTATCGGATGATTGCAGCGGAACTGCACGGCTGGCGGACGCCGCTGGCCCTGGTGGAGCGAGAGGCGCCTGTGGCGCCGGAAGGGGGCGTAGTGCTGCGGGTTCTGGCCTGTGGCATTTGCCGGTCGGATTGGCATGTCTGGGTGGGCGCGGACCCCGATGTAGGGCTACCACATGTGCCGGGACATGAATATTGCGGCGAAATTGTCGCCGTAGGACAGGGAGTACGGCGCTGGTCGGTGGGTGATCGGGTAATCGCACCGTTCATCCTGGCCTGCGGGCAATGCAGCGACTGCGCGGCAGGGAATCAGACGATCTGCGCCGATCAGGTCTTGCCGGGGTTCACCTGTCCAGGCGCCTTTGCCGAGCAGGTCGCAGTGCCGTTTGCGGATGTGAACCTGGCCGCCTTACCCGTCGGCATGGCACCCGCGCTGGCAGCCGCGCTGGGCTGTCGGACGACCACCGCCTGGCAGGCGCTGACGGGGCGGGCGGCGTTGCAGGCGGGGGAATGGTTGGCGGTGTTTGGCGGCGGCGGTGTGGGGTTGTCGGCGCTGTTGCTAGGGCGCGCGCTGGGCGCAAGGGTTGTCGTGGTGGATGTGGTACCGGAACGGCTGGATTATGCGGCGGCGCTGGGGGCGGATGCGGTTGTCAATGCGCGCAAGGAAAATGCGGCAGAGGCGGTGCGGGCGGCCACGGGCGGCGGGGCGCATGTCGCCATCGAGGCGCTGGGGATTGCGGAAACGACGGTCAACGCGCTGAGATGCTTGCGCAAACTGGGGCGCATGGTGCAGGTGGGCATGCCTGCCGGCGAGCATGTGACCATGGCTCTTCCGATGGATGCGGTCTATTCCGGGCAATTGGCGGTTTTTGGCACGCGGGGGATGCCGGCGCATCGCTATCCTGCGCTCCTGAACATGATTGCGGGCGGGCATGTGGACCTGTCGCCAATCGTGGCGCGAAAGGTGCGTCTGTCGCAGGCCACCGAGGAACTCGAGGCGTTTGATGCGCCGGGGGCGCCGGGCGTGGCGGTGATCACGGATTTCACCAGTTAACGCAGGGCAACCCCGATTCAATCTTTTCCCACAGCGCCTTGGTGAATGTCGCAGCGTCGTATGATGCGGTCGCAGTGCGGTTCGACGCAAATGCCATCGAACTCGACCGGACGGATTGCGGACCCAACAATGACAGCAGTCGAGTCAAGCTCACCGCAGAGGCCCAAGCACCTCGGGCCACCTGACCGCCGTGATCATCCGGCAGTTCTCGCTTGTCGCGACCCTGTTCCAAAGAATCGCCTTCGGCTCGCTGGCTTGGCAACGGGATGCCTGCCGCGACATTCCGAAACGAGCAGGCCCCACTTGCCACAGTCATTTCCATGATTGCTAAGGACCATTGTCGTCTACCAGGTGGCCCGTTTTCAGATCTGGTGAATGTATCGCCCCGGCTCATCATCCTGGGCGGGATAGGCCGCATGGCTGCCGGGCATGCGCGCGGCTACCCTGCCGGTGTTGTGAACCTCCAGCCAACGCGCACATTCCGGCCACCATGACCCCGGCAACGGATCATGCGCCGCCAGCCCGGCCTCGGGGACGCGGTAATGCGCCCCCGCCGGGCCGGTGACCGATCCGGCAATGGCGGCGCTTGTGGCCCGGCTCTGACAGGATACCGCCGTTTTAGCCGCCCTTGGTCAGCAGAAAATGCATGTCGCAATCGGTAAAGAGCGCTGTCTTGCAGACCGTGCGCCACGGCGCGATGTGGTCGGTTTCGGCGCCCACGACGAAGATCGGTGCGGCCTTGCGCGCCTGATTGAAAAGATCGCGTATTCGCGCCGCGCCGACGCCAACGAACATCTCGACGGGCTCGCTGCCCGAGATCGAGAAGAACGGCACCCCGGCCTCGCCCGCGATGGCGCGCGCAAACAGCGTCTTGCCGGTGCCGGGCGGGTCGGTCAGCAGGATGCCCTTGGGATTACGCGCGCCCAGACGACCGTATTTCTCGGGTTCTTTCAGAAAATCGACGATCTCCTTGAGTTCGGATTTGGCTTCGTCCACGCCGTCCACATCGTCGAAGGTCACGTCGGTGTCGCGCTCGACATAGACCTTGGCGCGGGACTTGCCGACATTCATCATTCCGCCCATGCCCTGTTTCTCGACCATCCCACGCAACAGGAAACTCCAGAGCGCGAAGATCAGCAGGATCGGAACCACCCAGGACAGAAACATGCTCAGGAAAGCGTTCTGCGCCGGAGCGCTCCAGACGCTCGGTCAGGTCCGGAGGCACGATATTGGTAAAGAAATGGGTTCTGCCGTCGATCGCATCGCGGTATCGCCCCTCGACCTGTTCGGCGGGCACCGCGACCGATGCGATTCGGTCCGACTCGAGATATTGCAGAAAGGTGCCTTGGGGGATGCGCTCGGTGACCGATGCCTGCGAGAAGCACGATTGCGCCAGCAGCAATAGCATCAAGGCAGCCACGAAATACCAGATATGGATTTGCTGTTTCTTGTCCATGGCGTTTCCGTCCGATCTGCGCAGGCCTGGCGGCAGGGCGGGTCGGGCCGCCCGGGCAAGTCCATGTCGATCGCTTGGTAATGGGGCGCAGTCCGGCAGCCCCGGCGACTCGCAGTTTCGCCCGCACCCTTGGCTCTGCTCCAGATTTCGATCAAATCACCGCGATGATCGGCTATCTATGGTGGAGCATGGCGAAACAGAACACCAGTCGTCCGGTTTTTCGGGCTGAAGGCGTGACCCGGGTCTACCGGACCGGTGCGGTCGAGGTCTGGGCGCTGCGCGGTGTCGATCTTACGCTGGCCGAAGGCGAGATGGTCGTGCTTCTTGGGGCCTCGGGGTCTGGAAAGTCGACGTTGCTGAACATCCTGGGAGGGCTTGATCTGCCGACCGGGGGGCGCGTCTTCTTCCGCGAGCAAGAGTTGACCCATGCCAGCGACCGGGACCTGACCGCGTTCCGGCGCGATCATGTCGGCTTCGTCTTTCAGCACTACAATCTGGTGCCCAGCCTGACCGCGCGCGAGAATGTCGCGCTGGTGACCGAGATTGCGCAGAATCCGATGACCCCGGAAGAGGCGCTTGATCGCGTCGGCCTCGGGCCGCGGATGGATCATTTCCCGTCAGAGCTTTCGGGCGGCGAACAGCAGCGTGTGGCAATCGCCCGCGCCATCGCCAAGCGACCCGATGTCCTGCTCTGCGACGAACCGACCGGCGCACTTGACAGCAAGACCGGCATTCAGGTGCTGGAGGCACTGAACGAGGTCAACCGCGATTTGGGAACGGCGACGGTGCTGATCACCCACAATGCCGCGATCCGACGCATCGCGCACCGTGTAGTCATCCTCGCCGACGGGAAGGTAACCAATGACGAGGTCAACCGCGAACGCGCGCTGCCACGGGAGATCAGCTGGTGAGAGCGCTTGACACCAAGATGCTACGCGATCTCCGGCGCATCTGGGCGCAGACGCTGGCCATCGCGCTGGTGCTGGGTTGTGGCGTCATGGTCATGGTCGGCGCGAATGCCACGCAGGCGACACTCACCCAGACCCAGGCCGCCTATTATGAGCGCCAGCGGTTTGCCGATGTGTTCGCCGGGGCCACACGAGTGCCTGACTTCGTGATCGAGAGCGCCGCGCTGATCGACGGGGTGGCCCGGGCCGAGGGGCGGATCGCCTTCGACGTCATCCTCGACATCGACGGAATGACCGAGGCCGCGACCGGGCGCGTCCTCTCGCTGCCGCGTGACGGGGCCACGCTGAACCTTCCGATGTTGCGCCGGGGCCGGTTGCCGTTGCCCGACCAACCGCAGGAAGTGGCGTTGAACGAACCGTTCGCAGAACACCACGGGCTGGTTCCGGGAAGCCGCCTGCGCGGTGTTCTGAACGGGCGCTTGCAGGACCTGCAGGTCACCGGCTGGGTGCTAAGCCCCGAATTCGTCTATGCCATGCCCCCCGGCGCGATCATGCCCGATGACAGTCGTTTCGGCATCCTGTGGATGCCCGAGCAGGCGGCGGCGGCGGTAATGGACATGTCGGGCGCGGTCAACAACATCGCGCTCAGGCTCACCCGCGAGGCCGACGTGCGGGCGGTGATCCTTGCGCTGGACCGACTGCTGGACCCTTACGGCGGCACCGGAGCCCATGGGCGTGACCGCCAGAGCTCCCACGCGTTTCTCAACAGCGAATTGCAGCAGCTTGGCGCGATGGCGGCTTGGCTGCCGCCGGTTTTTCTGATCGTGGCGGCGTTTCTGGTGAACATGGTTCTGGGCCGGCTGATCGCCCTCGAGCGCGCGCAGATCGGGTTGCTCAAGGCGATCGGGTACGGGAGGGGCCGGATCGCGGCGCATTACCTGACGCTTGCGCTGCTGATCGGGGCGATCGGAATCGCGGTGGGATGGGCCTTCGGCTGGTGGATCGCAGATGCGATGATCGGGCTTTATGGCGATTTCTTCCGCTTTCCCTTCATTCTGCGCGACTTCGGCACCCAGGCGCTGGTGGTCTCGGGCGTTCTGGGGCTTGCCGCGGTTCTGCTGGGGGGGCTACGGGCGGTCTGGTCGTCGCTGAGACTGCCGCCCGCCGAGTCGATGCAGCCGCCCGCGCCGCCAAGCTATGCCCGCGGCCCGGCCGACCGCCTGCTGGCTCTGATGCCTCTGCGCCAGACCTCGATGATGATCTTCCGCTCCATCCTCCGCTGGCCGGGGCGGGCCATGATCACGGTCTTCGGCGTCGCCGCCTCGGTCGGGGTGTTGGTGATGTCCTACAGCATGTTCGACGCGGTCGAGCGGTTGGGCGGCAGCATCTTCGATCAGGCCAACCGCCAGCAGGTGACCCTTGCACTGTCGCAGGCCCGGAGCGAACAGGCGGTTCTGGATGCCGGCGCGCTGCCGGGCGTGCGCCGTGCCGAGGGTGGCTATGCCATGCCGGTGCGGCTGACTCATGGCCACCGCAGCCGCCTGAGCGCGGTGCAGGCGCATTTCGCCGGGGCCGAACTTGCGCGGCTGATCGACGACGCGGGCCAGGTGATGCAGCCCCCGACCGAGGGTCTGGTGCTGCCGGCTATTCTGGCGCGTGCGCTGCACATCCGGCCAGGCTCGATGCTGCGGGTCGAAATGCTGGCCGCCCCGCGCAAGACGCTGATCCTGCCGGTGACGGCGGTCATCGATCAGGGCCTGGGGCAAGAGGCGCATATCGCGGCCCCTGCCCTTTTTGCCGCGATGGACAGCGCGCCGCAAGTGAACATGATCTATCTCGCGGTCGATGCCGACCGGATGGATGATCTCAATGCCGCGGTCAAGCAGACCCCCGCCGTTGCCAGCCTGTCGGACTGGTCCAATGTGCGCAAGCAGTTCGACGCGACGCTCCGCGAAAACCTGCTGACCATGGTGGTGATCTACACGCTGATCGGCGCGCTGATCGCCGTCGGTGTCGTGTACAATGCCGCTCGCATCCAGCTTTCGGAACGCAGCTACGAACTGGCAAGCCTCAGGGTTCTGGGCTTTAGCCGCGGCGAGGTCGCCTTCGTGATCGTCGGCGAGACGATGTTGCTGACGCTGCTTGCCATCCCGCTTGGATGGGCTGTCGGCTACTGGCTGTCGATGGGGTTGGTCAGCGTTATGTCGACAGATGTGGTCCAGATACCCTTTCACATCACCCGGCGCACTTTTGCTCTGGCGGCGGTGGCGGTATCCTTGGCGGCGTTCGGCTCTGTCCTGCTGGTGCGGCGGCGGCTGGACCGGGTCGATCTTGCCAGCGCCCTGAAGGAACGCGAATGAGGACGATCATGATGGCTTGGATACGCAGGGGAACACTCGGGGGGATAGGGCTGTTGCTGGCGGTGGCGCTGGTCTGGGCGCTCCGGCCGCAGCCTCTGGCGGTTGACCTCGCCCCGGTCGCGCGCGGGCAGATGCAGGGCGTGATCACCGCGCAGGGCGTGACCCGTGTGCGCGAACCCTTCGCCGTCACCGCCCCGCTTGCGGGCACCACGACGCGCGCGCCAGTCGAGGTGGGTGACCGGGTCATCGCCGGCGAAACCGAGGTGGCGGTTATCCGCCCAGCCGATCCCGCCCTCATGGACATGCGCAGCCGCGCCCAGGCCGAGGCCACTGTGGCCGAGGCCGAGGCCGCCGTGGCGCTGGCAGAGGCCAACCTGCAAAGCGCCGAAACCGGTCTGGCCCATGCCAGGGCGCAACTCGACCGCAACAGGGCGCTGGCCGAGCGTGGCGTGATTCCCAGCCGGGTTCTAGAGGATGTCGTGGCGGCGCATGAAACCGCGCACCAGACACTCAGAGCCGCGCAATCAGAACTGGACCTCAACCGCGCCGCGCTGGTGCGGGCGCGGACTCAGCTGATCGGTCCTCGTGCGATCATCGACGTATCGGCAGATCCCGGCGAATGCTGCCTGCGCATCATGGCGCCGCATAGCGGGCTTGTCCTGTCGGTCGCGGATCAGAACGCGCGGGTCGTCCAGGCGGGCAGCCCGCTTCTGACCATCGGCGATCTCAATGATCTGGATATAGAGCTGGACCTTCTGTCAAGCGACGCGGTGCAGGTCCAGCCCGGAGCGAGCGCGCTTGTCGATCGCTGGGGCGGCGAAGGGGTTCTCGAGGCACGGGTGCGCCGGATCGACCCAGCCGCCTTCACCCGCGTGTCCGCCCTGGGCATCGAAGAGCAGCGGGTCCGGCTGCGCCTGGATCTGCTCGACCCGCCCGCGGCCCGCCCGGGCCTTGGCGACGGGTTTCGCGTTCATGTCAGCCTGATCGTGTGGCAAGCCGACGATGTACTGCACCTGCCGCAGCCCGCGCTGTTCCGGCAGGGCGAGGGCTGGGCGGTGTTCGTGATGGAGAACGGCCGCGCGCGGCTGACCCCTGTAGGCATCGGGCGGCAGAGCGACGGCCGGGCCGAGGTTCTGGACGGGCTTGAGCAAGGCGCGCGCGTGGTGCTGTTCCCGCCCTCAACGCTGAAGGACGGCGCTGCAATCGCGGATCGCGGGATGTGAGGCAAGACCCCCGCCCGATATCGCAGCCGGTTCCACGACCTGCGGCACGCGATGGTCAGCGCCCTTGCCATGCCCAAAAGCCGGCGGCTGGGTTCTCTGGATCAAACGGAATCGAGACGGCGGTGGCCGCCAAACTTTCGCAGCGTCAGAATGAAACCGCAAAGGTTGGCGCGGCACGTCGATGAATCAAGTGAACCACCACTTCCGACACAAGCCAGCAAACTTATGTCTTGGGTGAACACCAGGGGAACGATCCGAAATCTTGACGCCTTAATATTTATTTATCAATCACTTGATGGTCGTGATTGGCGGCCCCGTCAGGATTCGAACCTGAGACCTACCGCTTAGGAGGCGGTTGCTCTATCCCCTGAGCTACGAGGCCTTGCGCGTGTCCCGGTACGGAAACGCCTGCCCTCTTTAGTCGCTGCGCCTACGCTGTTCAAGATCGCCTGTCGTATCCGTCGGCGGGCGGATGCGACAAGGTTCTCGCTGCGGTCGGGTCAGTAGAGGTCGACGCGGAACGGCGAGGCTTTCCAGACGACGGAGGCAAGCTGGATGATCCGCTCGACCGGATCGGTTTCAGCCGGGCCGGCGCCATTACGGGCCAGAACCTCATCCATCGCGGTCTGGTTGCCGGGACCGAAAGCGCCATCCACCTCGATCGTGCCGCCAAGCTCGACGATCAGCTTCTGCGCGCCCCCATCAAGCACGTTGCGCGGATAGGAGGCGATCAGGTCGCGCGATCTTTGCGCCGCATCGCGGTTGCGCAACGCGGCGGCCTTGGCGCCGATCATCGCGGCGTCGAACATGTCGTATCCTGACACCCCTGCGGACGAGATCAGGTAGGCGGCATTGCCCCCAGCCAGCGAGTCGCCCCGCTCGAGGCCCTTCAGGAACCATTCGACGGATTTCTTCAAATCCGTGCCGGTGCTGACCAGCCCGTCGCGATACATCACACCGAGGTTGAAGGGCGCATCGGGCTGACCGCCTTCTGCCGCCTTGGTGAACATCTCGAACGCTGCGGGATAATCGACCTCGGTGCCTCCAAGGCCGCGCAGATAGACCAGACCCATATTGTTGAAGCCGTAAATATCGTCGCGGGCGGCGCTTTCTCGCAGGTAACGAAGGCCGCGTTCGGGGTCGTAGTAGTCGGCATCTTCGTCGAGGTAGAAATACCCAAGCTCGTTCATCGCGAACGTATGACCAACCTCCAGCGAACGCATCATCAGATCGTAACCTTCGATCTCGATCTGATCGGTGCCGCCGAAGCGCATGAACTGACGACCGAGCGCATAATAGGCATAGGGATCGCCTTCCTCGACGCCACGTGCAAACAGCTGCAGGACCTCGTCGCTGGCTTTCGGCGTGGCAAGACCGCCGGTTACACGCGCCTCGTTCAGCGCGGCATTGCCAAGCGCGTTCCAAGCGCGGGAATGGCCAAGTTCGCGGGCACGGTCGAAGGCCACCTTGGCCTCGTCGGTGCGGCGCAAAGCGGTCAGAGCCCGGCCAAGCTGATAGTGGAAGCGGCCAGCTTCGGGGTCGCGGGCAACTGCGGCTTCGCACGCGGCCAGCGCCTTTTCCGGCTCCAACTCGTTGGCATACCGGGTGATGCCCATGCCGTCGGGATCAAGATGATCGCCAGCCTCGTAATCGCAGGGATCCGGGATCAGGTTCACCGCGATCCGCTGTTGCTCTCCGTTCACCGAAACTGTCACCGCGTCCAAGATCGACGGCCCTTTCATTGACCGGGCGGGGATCTGGATGGATTCGTTCACCAGCAGCAGCTTGTCGATATCGGCGCTGGAAAGGGTCTCTCCGGCGACGTTGCGGCGAAAGCCTGTATCGTCGGTCAGGATCAGCCGCCCGGTTTCGGGGCCTTCCACGATTGTCACCTGATCGGCTGGCGTCAGGTCAAGCGCGTCGCCCAGCGCAGTTCCGATCTCGACCTCTGGCACGAAATCGGCGTCGATGACCAGATTGCCATCCGCCACGGTTCGTGTGGGCGACGAGGATTGCGGCTGGTTTTCCGCGATCCGCGCCAGGCCGCGGGATTCGCCGCCGCCCTGACCATCGACGAGGATCGGGCGCGAAAGTGCCGCGCCAATGCCGAAGCTGGCAGGTTCGATAAGGGTCGAACTGTCCCACGGCACCTGCCGGCCATTGGTCTTTTCGTAGACCAGGCGACGCACGCCTTCGAACACGTCCTTGACCAGATCATCCGGACGCGTGCTGACCTCTTCGATGAACGAGGCGGTGAACGGGCTGTTGTCGCCGTCACCGTCATAAGCGACCGTACCGGGGGCAGTCGAGAAGATCAGCATCGAGTTCAGCGGCGCTGCCTGCGAGGAAAAGCCCGTGCGGGTTTCGCGCAGTTCATTGCCGATCTGGGTCAGTACGGCCTTGCCGGCAAATGGATTGTCGCGGCAGCTGTCAAGCATCACCACCTGAAGCCGCGCGCGGGCGCCGACGATGCCGACGAGACTGCCCAGCGAAACAGCCTCGAACGGGACGTCATAGATGGTGTCAAGATCGGCATCGACAGGAACCAGATAGTTCTCTGACCCGATCTGAAAGCCGTGGCCCGCAAAGAAAACGACGACTTCGGTGTCTTCATCCACATCGAACAAGACTCTCCGCAGCACGCCTTCAAAGCCGCGCTTCGAGATGTCTTCGTGATAGCGGACGTCATAGCCCTGCGCCTTGAAGAATTCAGCCATCACTCGGGCGTCGGCAATGGCGTTCTTGAGATCGGGAACCGCGGTGTAGTCGGAATTCCCGATCACTATCGCATAGCGGTTCGAGGCCCGTGTGCTGGTGTCGATGCTCCGCAGCGGCGCGTTCGTTGTCGAATTCTGGATCAGGCGATCAATAACAGAAGCGCTCTGCGCCATTGCGGACCCTGCGGCCAGCGCCGAGACCGACAGAAGGCAGGCGGCAAATCGCGATACCGGGAACGGTCTGGCCATCAGCTCCAGCCTCCTCCACCACCGCCGCCGCCACCGCCACCACTGCCACCACCGCCGCCTCCACCATCGTTGAATCCGCCAAAGGGCGGCGGCGTCGGAACAGATGGCGTCACGACAGGCGCGGGTGCAGGGGTAGGTGCAGGTGCAGGTGTAGGTGCAACCCGCCTGGGTGCGGGCACAGCCTCTGGTGTGACCACCCTGGCAGTGGGCTGCGGCGCGGGCACCTCGCAGGCGGCGACCGACATGATCAGGGCGATTGCGGCACCAAGCTTGCAAATCGTCTTGGTCTGCATTGGAAACTCTCCTTGTTTTCGACTCTTAGCACTTGGGCTTTCAACGCGACCGGCGATACAAAACCTACGCCATCATGTTACCAGCACATGGCTCTTTGTCTACCGTAGCGTCAGCTTCCGGTTTCAATATTTGCTGATCCCTCCGGTCTTCTTGATCCGGGCAATCCGATCCAGCGTGTTTTCGGCGTCGGCATGATGGGCGTCCTGCATAAGCTCGACCGGGTGGCTTGCGGACACATACCGAACCTCGCGCCTGATGATCGCGACTTCGATGACAGAAAAGGAGTTCCGGAGATCGAAGGTCTGCCGACTCGGGCTATTGGGTCTGCTGGCCCTGAAAAGCGAGGGTGAACTCTTGCACACCACTCCCCCTCTCATGATCTGGATCGCCAGGAGAAGAAAGCACCCCACGCGATCCAGAGGCATTTGTTAGCGTTAACATCATACCGCCGGTTAGCTTGGACAAGTGTCATGTTTGTCGCTAACAAGGGGATAATGGGGAACGATCAGGGGTCCTGAAATGCCAGCAAACTCTCCCGTCAGCCCGCCGCCGCGCACACTGACGCTGCGCGATGTCTCAGAGGCTTCCGGCGTCAGCGAAATGACCGTCAGCCGGGTGCTTCGCAATCGCGGTGACGTTTCGGAAACGACCCGGGTCAAAGTGCTGGAAGCGGCGAAAGAGCTTGGCTATGTGCCGAACAAGATCGCGGGGGCGCTGGCCTCGCAGCGGGTGAATCTGATCGCCGTGATGGTCCCTTCCCTGTCCAACATGGTGTTTCCAGAGGTGCTAACCGGCATTTCCGAAGTGCTGGACGGTACACCGTTGCAGCCGGTCTTCGGTGTCACCAACTACCAGCCCGAGCGCGAAGAAAAAGTGCTTTACGAAATGCTGTCCTGGCGACCCTCGGGCGTGATCATCGCGGGGCTGGAGCATTCCGATGCATCAAGGGCGATGCTGAAGGCCTCCGGCATCCCGATTGTCGAAATAATGGACGTCGATGGCGAGCCGGTCGATTCTGTAGTCGGTATCTCGCATCGCCGCGCGGGGCGCGAGATGGCGCAGGCCATTGTCGAGGCTGGCTATGAACGGATCGGCTTTCTTGGCACCAAGATGCCGCTGGATCACAGGGCACGCAAACGGTTCGAGGGCTTCACCGATGCGCTCGCCAAGGCCGGTCTGGAAGTGGCGGATCAGGAATTCTATTCCGGCGGATCGGCTTTGGCCAAGGGCCGGGAAATGACCGAGGCCATTCTGTCGCGAACACCGGATCTGGATTTCCTTTATTATTCCAACGATATGATCGGTGCAGGCGGGCTGCTTTACTGCCTGGACAAGGGCATTGATGTGCCGGGGCAAATCGGGCTTGCCGGGTTCAACGGGGTCGAGTTGCTCAAAGGACTGCCACGCAGGTTGGCAACGATGGATGCCTGCCGGGCCGAGATTGGACGCGCCGCCGCACAAATCATCGCCACGCGGGTGGCAAAGCCCGATACCGCCCCCGGCGAAAAGATCGTGCTGAGCCCGCAAATCCAGTTCGGCGACACCCTGCGGCGGCATTAGGCCGTGCATCCGAACCCGGCCTTTCGTACCGCAAGTGACCGCGATAATCTCGCGTTCGCCCGCGATCGGGCCTTTGGCGTTCTTTCGGTCAATGCCGACCCCGCGCCACTGATCTCGCATATCCCCTATCGGTTGTCCGACGACGGCGGCACGCTGACGCTGCACCTTGTGCGCTCGAATCCGATCGTGCGGATCGTATCAGAGCCTAAACAGGCGGTTGTGGCTGTTTCCGGGGCTGACAGCTACGTTTCACCGGATTGGTATGAGATGCCCGATCAGGTGCCGACATGGAACTATGTCGCGGTGCATCTGCGCGGTCTTCTGGAAATGCGACCGCAGGAAGAGATGCGCGCGGTTCTGGATCACCTCACCGAGTTCTTCGAGGCGCGGCTGGCCCCGAAACCACCTTGGCGGGCCGACAAGATGCCGGGCGAGCTGATCGACCGCTTGATGCGAATGGTGGTACCGTTCCGGATGCAGGTGCAATCGGTCGACGGCACCTGGAAACTGGCACAGAACAAGCCTGATGCAGCGCGGATCGCAGCCTCGGGCCATGTCGCACGGCACGGGTTCGGGCTGGAGGCGCAGGTAATCGCCGCTCTGATGGCCGATCCGCCTTCGTCTTAGTGGACTTGGGGCTCGCGGCTTCCTACATTAAGGACAGTTCAGCCTTGGAGGTCACGATGCCCCTGCCGCTTGCGCCGATTGCCGGAATTGCGATTCGCTACGGTGCCGTGGCAGTTGCGACTTATGCCCTGACTCGCAGGATCAGCATTCAGAAGGGCCATTACGACCAGCGCGGCGAAGAGGCGATGGATGACGTGACCGATGGCATCACGGTCCGCCGACACCCCGAGCAGGTCAACGGAACCACCCGGTTTCGCCGCGTCGTGCGCTTTGGCGCGGACGGACCCGGCGTTGAGATTGACATCACGGCGCTTGGCCGTATCCGCTTTCGAAAGGTCTGAAATGAGGCTCTATTCCGCCGAAACGTCACCCTATGCACGCAAGGTGAGGATGCTACTTCATGAAACCGGTCAACTGGACGATGTCGAGATCGTTGCCGCCCACGGCACCCCGCTTGATCCGCAGAACATGCCTTTGGCGCAGAACCCGCTGGGCAAGCTGCCGGCGCTGGAACGCGGCGATGGTCCTGCGATTTACGATAGCCGGGTGATCTGCCGCTATCTGGACGCTCGTGTCGGTGGCAGGCTTTATCCCCAGGGCAACCGGCTATGGGACACGCTGACGCTCGAGGCGACGGCGGACGGCATTCTCGATGCGGCGATCCTTATGGTCTACGAGGTGCGCGTGCGGCCCGAGGACAAACGTCTGCCCGAATGGGTCGACGGCCAGTGGGCCAAGATCACCCGCGCCGTCGAGGCGATCAATTCGCGCTGGATGAGCCACCTGAACGGTCCCCTCGACATGGGTCAGGTCGCGGTGGCTTGCGCGCTTGGCTATATCGACTTCCGGCACGCCGACCGCGATTGGCGCAATGGCAATAAGGCTTTGGCAGATTGGTTCATGATCTTTGCCAAACGCGAAAGTTTCGCGGCAACTGTTCCACCAAGGGGTTAGAAACCTAGGCTGACCCCGACGTTGAATGCGTTGGTGATGATGTCGGTTTCCAGTGTGCCGCCGCTGCCCAGGTCGGCCTCGTTCATCGAGTAGGTGCCCTTGTACTCGCCAAAGACCGACCAACGGTCGTTGATCGAGTAGCTGGCACCGGCCACCCATTGCACGGCGGGTCCGGTGATCTGGTACTCGGCAACCTTGCCCCCCGGCGTCGTCACCTCGACATGCGGGATCGACAGCCCGATCCCGGCACCGACGTAAGGCGTTACGGGCAGGTCATTGCCAGGAAAGCGCCGCCAGGCGTTCAACGTGACGATGTTCAGGCCATCCGTGAACTCGAAATGCGAAAACCCGCTTTCGGCAAGCGTCTCGTCATCGGCATAGACCTTGGCGTGATTAATATCGACGCCCCAGCCGAAGGTTTCGTTCTGCCAGCGGGTCCAGCGCAGACCCCAATAGGGCGGCATGTCGGTCGAGCGACCTTCCCAGCCCGCAGTGAAATCGATGGCGCCGACGCCGCCCGGATCGTTTCCGGTCACGCCGCTGTGCGGTGACCCCTGGACGCCGCCATAGAAACTCAATTGATCCTCGGCCTGAGCGAGACCGGCGATCACCATCAAAGCCAGCGTGGTTGGCAGCAACCTGCGCATCGGACCCAAATCCTTTCGTCTACATCCCCACGATTAGCACATAATCGGATGATGACCGAGTTCAATTCAAAATTGTAAACATATCGTTAGCACGGCCAGAGTGTGGACTCACCGCGACAGTCTGCCGCCTCTGCGCCCGATTGTCCGCTGGACGCGGGCCGGATGGCTCGCTAAAAGCGCCATGCGAAGGCTGTGGGAAACCGCAGCCGCCGAACTATTGCGCCGGGTCAACCGGCCGGGAAATGGAGAAATGCTCGTGTCCCACGTTGAAGAACACGAAGGCACCCGCCGCGACTTTCTGTACTATGCCACGGCTGGTGCAGGTGTTGTCGCCACCGGCGCTGCCGTCTGGCCGCTGATCAACCAGATGAACCCGTCTGCCGACGTACAGGCGCTGTCCTCGATCCGCGTCGACATATCCGGCGTCGAACCGGGTACGCAATTGACAGTAAAGTGGCTGGGCAAGCCGGTATTTATCCGCCGCCGCACCCCCGAAGAGATCGAAGCGGCCCGCGCAGTTGATCTCGACGAACTGCCAGACCCGCTGGCACGCAACGCCAACGATTCGGGCGAGGCGCCCGCCACCGACGAAAACCGCTCGATGGATGAAGGCGGCGAATGGCTGGTGATGATGGGCGTCTGCACGCATCTGGGCTGCGTCCCCTTGGGCAATGCTGGTGAGTTTGGCGGCTGGTTCTGCCCCTGCCACGGTTCGCATTACGATACGTCTGGCCGAATCCGCAAAGGACCCGCGCCTGAAAACCTTCCGATTCCCGTCGCTGTCTTCGACGATGAATCCACTCTCATCCTCGGATAACGGAGCGCAAGATGGCTGGTATTCCACACGACCATTACGAACCCAAGTCCGGTTTCGAAAAATGGCTTCACACTCGGCTTCCGATTGTGGGCCTGATGTATGATACGCTGTTCATTCCCACACCGAAGAACCTGAACTGGTGGTGGATCTGGGGCATCGTGCTGGCCTTTTGCCTGGTGCTGCAGATCGTCACCGGGATCGTTCTGGCAATGCATTACACGCCGCATGTCGACATGGCCTTTGCGTCGATCGAGCATATCATGCGTAATGTGAACGGCGGCGCGCTGCTGCGTTACGTCCATATGAACGGTGCATCGCTGTTCTTCCTGGCGGTCTACATCCACATGTTCCGCGGCCTCTTCTACGGTTCCTACAAGGCGCCGCGCGAAGTCACCTGGATCATCGGCATGCTGATTTACCTGGCGATGATGGCGACCGGATTCCTTGGCTACGTTCTGCCGTGGGGTCAGATGTCGTTCTGGGGCGCCACGGTGATTACGGGCCTGTTCGGCGCCATCCCGTTCATCGGTGAACCGCTGCAGACCTGGCTTTTGGGCGGGCCCGCGGTGGGCAACGCAACGCTGAACCGCTTCTTCTCGCTTCACTACCTCTTGCCGTTCGTCATCGCGGGCCTTGTGATCGTCCATATCTGGGCCTTCCACACGACCGGCAACAACAACCCGACGGGGGTTGAGGTGCGGCGCGGCTCGAAAGCCGAGGCTGAGAAAGACACGCTGCCGTTCTGGCCCTATTTCGTCATCAAGGACCTCTTCGCGCTGGTCTTGATCCTGGTGGTGTTCTTCGCCGTCGTCGGCTTCATGCCGAACTACTTCGGTCACCCCGACAATTACATCGAGGCGAACCCGCTGTCGACGCCTGCCCATATCGTGCCGGAATGGTACTACCTGCCGTTCTACGCGATCCTGCGGGCTTTCACCTCTGACGTCTGGGTGGTGCAGATCGCCAGCTTCGTGACCGGCGGCATAATCGACGCCAAGTTCTTTGGTGTACTGGCGATGTTCGGCGCGATCTTCGTGATGGTTCTTGCGCCTTGGCTGGACACTTCCAGCGTGCGGTCGGGCCGTTACCGGCCGATGTTCCGCTGGTGGTTCTACCTGCTGATCATCGACTTCATCGTTCTGATGTGGTGCGGCGCGATGCCCGCGGAACCACCCTATTCGACCATCTCTCTGATCGGCTCGGCTTATTGGTTCGCCTATTTCCTGGTCATCCTGCCGATCCTCGGCGTGATCGAGAAACCGCTGCCGCAGCCGGCGACGATCGAGGAAGACTTCAATGATCACTACGCGCATGACGCGTCCCCGGCCGAGTAAGAAAGGATCAAGACCCATGATCAGGAACCTTACCCTTTCCGCGCTCGCCGCCTTTGCCGTTACAACCGGCGGCGTCATGGCCGCTGGCGCTGAAGACGGGCATATCGAGAACATCGCCTTCTCGTTCGATGGCCCGTTCGGCAAATACGATCAGGCACAGCTTCAGCGCGGTCTTCAGGTCTACACCGAGGTCTGCTCGGCCTGCCACGGCCTACAATACGTACCGCTGCGTGATCTGACGGACCTTGGCTACGACGATGAGCAAGTCCGGGCCTACGCCGCCCAGTTCGAGGTGTTCGACTCAGAACTGGACGATTTCCGACCAGCCACGCCGACCGATCATTTCCCGAAATCCGGGCTGGCGAACGCGCCCGACCTGTCGATGATGGCCAAGGCCCGCGCCGGCTTTCACGGGCCGTACGGGCTCGGGATCAACCAGTTTTTCAAGGGTATCGGCGGACCGGAATACATCACCGCCCTGCTGACCAGCTATACCGGCGAAGAGGTGGAACAGGCTGGCGCCGTGCTTTATGAAAACACGGTCTTTCCCGGCGGATTGATCTCGATGACGCCGCCGCTTTCGGACGAGATTGTCGAATATGCCGATGGCCATGCCAACGACGCGCATCATCTGGCAGAAGATGTCTCTGCTTTCCTGATGTGGGCAGCGGAACCCAAGATGATGGCGCGCAAGCAGGTGGGTTTCGTGGGTGTGCTCTTCCTCGGCATCCTCGCCGTGCTGCTTTACCTGACGAACAAGCGCATCTGGGCGCCGGTCAAGAACCGCAAGGAAGTCTGACCTTTTCGGGCCCGAACACAGCAGAACGCGCCCTTCGGGGCGCGTTTTTCGTTGTTGACCGGTCTACCCCAGATAGTCGCGCAGAACCTTTGGCGGATCATCGAACAGCGCCTGTGTGGGCACCGGCGCGGCTGCCACACCATTTGCCACAACGATGGTCTGATCCGCGATCCGGAGCGCATCCGCCGGATGGTGCGTGACCATCAGCAGCGTCGCACCCTCGGCCCGTACAAGCTCCGCCACCAGATCCAGCATCTCGACCCGCAAGGCGGGACCAAGCGCCGCGAACGGTTCGTCCAGAAGGATCAGCGGCCTGCCCCGTACCAGAAGCCGCGCCAGCGTCACCCGGCTTTGCTGGCCGCCGGAAAGGGCCCCGGGTTTGCGCAGCTCCATCCCCACCAATCCGACACGCTCCAGCGCATCGTTCACGCGCACCGCCTCGGCCTTGTCCAGCTTCAGGGACGGTTTGATACCCAACGCCACGTTCTGAAACGCGGTCAGGTGCGGAAACAGGTTGTTGTCCTGGAACACTACCGACAACGGGCGCTTGCCAGGGGCCGCATCGGTGATGTCGGCGCCATCCCACAAGACCCGCCCGCCAACCGGCGCAAAGAACCCTGAAATAACGTTGAGCAGGGTCGATTTTCCAGCTCCCGACGGCCCGACGACAGCCACAAGCGCCCTATCGTCGACCTTGAACTCGGCAGTAAGGCGGAACTCGTCCTGCCGGATGTCGATCCGTTCAAGTGTCAGCATCAATGCGCCCCCCGCGATCGAACAGCCAGAACAGCGACAGCGACAGAACGAGCAATAGCAACCCGGCACCCGCCGCCTCGTCCATACGGTAGGCGGCCATCAGACGATACATCTGCAACGGCAAAGTCGCAGCCTCGGGATCGGCGAACAACGCGATCACTCCAAGGTCGCCCATGCTCAACGCCGCGGCGAGCCCGGCGGCGAATCCCACCGGCCTGCGCAATCGCGGCAGATAAAGGTGCCGCAGACGCGCCCAGCCATGCAGCGACAGACTGTCGGCAAGCTGACCGAATTGATGCTCGACCTGCGCCACTGCGGGAACCAGCGCACGCAGGGCAAACGGCAGGCTCATCAGCGCATTGACCAATGCCGTGATGGGCAGCGCGACAGAAACAGGGTCTAATAAGGGGAAAAGCACAATGAACAACCCGGTGCCAATGACCAGAGGCGATGCCGCGATCGCCAGATATCCGATCCCCTCCAACACCCCTTTGCCAATCGTGCCGCGCACAGCCTGAACCGCGAATGCCAGGGCCAGGGCCAGGACCACCGTGACAAGCGCTGCGGCCAGCGCCACCAGAACCGACCGTCCCGCCGCAAGCGCCACTGAGTTTCCCAACCCCGCCATTCCCGGTACGCCGTGAACCGTGACCATGGCCAATGGCAGAAGCAAGAACAAGGCCGCCAGCGTGATCAGGGCGGCGTCCAGCCAGCGCGATCCGGAACCTCGTGCATCCCAACGCTCGACCGCCCGGTCCAGCCCCGGCGCGCCTGCTTCGGGCACATGCGCCCATAGGGCCAAGCCGGCGGCGACCGTGCAAATCGTGAATTGCACCAACGCCAGAAGGGCAGCCTTGCCCAGATCGAATTCGAACCGGAATGCCTGGTAGATCGCCAGTTCCACAGTGGTCGCCTTTGGCCCGCCACCCAACGCCAGAGCCACGGCAAAGCTGGTGGTGCAGATCACGAAGATCACCATGAAGGCACCCGGCAGCACGTTGCGCAGCATTGGCCGTTCAAGGACCCGCGCAATATCGTCCGAGGCAAACCCCAAAGAGGCCGCCAGCCGAAACCGCTCTGCCGGGATCGCCAGCCAACCCTGCAGGATCAACCGCGTCGCAAGCGGCAAATTGAAAAACACATGCGCCAAAACCACACCATGCAACCCGTAGATGTCGATCGCCGGCAAACCAATCGTGCCGAACAGGTAACTAAACAGGCCATTTCGACCGAACACCGCCAGCAACCCCAGAATCGCCACGATCACGGGCAAGATGAAGGGTGCCCCCAGCAGCGTCACCAGCAAGCTCCTGCCGCGAAACCGCCGCCGCGCCAAGGCGCGTGCGACCGGCACTGCAAGCGCCACGCTGATCGCAGCAGAGAGCAGCGCCTGCAACAGAGTAAACCGAACCGCCGCCCAATCCGAGGGCGTCAGTCCGGCCCAGCCCTCGGCACGCAGCGCCACCGCCAGCACAGTGCCAAGCGTCAGCGCCGCCACCAGTGCCGCGGCGCCAAAGCCCGGCCAGAACCGGATCAGCGGCTGAGCGCGGTCAGCCATTCCTGCAGAGCCTCCTCGCGGATCTCTGCCGCTTCACCTGCGGAATACAGCAACGCAGTTTCCGGCGTGATCAGCGTTTCGAACCCTTCCGGCAGTCCGGTCGAGGGCATGACCGCCGGATACATCCAGTTCGTTTCGGGGATGGTCTTCTGAAATTCCTCCGTCAGGACGAACTCCATGAACTGATCCGCCAGATCCGACTGATCGCTCGAGGCAACCTTGGCTGCGACCTCGATCTGCAAATAATGCCCTTCGTTGAACTTGGCCGCCGCCTTGCTGGCATCGTCCTCGGCGATCAGATGATAGGCGGGCGATGTCGTGTAGGACAAAACCATATCCGCCTCGCCAGCCAGGAACATGCCATAGGATTCCGACCAACCCTTTGTGACGGTCAGGATATTGTCCGACAGCGCCTCCCATATCTCGGGCGCGCGGTCTCCATAAGCCGCCTTGATCCACAACAAGAGTCCCAGACCGGGGGTCGAGGATCGCGGGTCCTGAATGACTACCTTCAGGTCGCTCGCCGCAAGCTCCTCGAACGATTCCGGTGGGTTAGGAACTGTTTTCTGGTCATAGACAAAGGCGAAATACCCCCAGTCATAGGGTAGGAAAATGTTGTCCTGATAGTCGACCGGCATATCGAACTCTGCCAGGTCAAGTCCATGCGGCGCGAATATGCCGGTCTCGGCGGCGGCGGCCGTCAGGTTGGTATCCAGACCCAGCACGACATCGGCGTCAGTTCGCGCGCCTTCCAGGCGAACTCGCGCCAAGAGCGCCGCCCCGTCGCCGGCGCTGACAAGTTGCAGGTCGCAGCCACAGCCAGCCTCGAACGCCGCCTCTATCTGCGGTCCCGGGCCCCATTCGGCGACAAAGCTGTCATAAGTGTAGACGGTCAGCACGGGCTTCTCCTGCGCCTGGGCAGTGCTTGCCAAGGCCAGAAGTCCCGTCGCTATCAAAGTGGATTTCATCTTTCTCTCCATTTGCGAACGGGCGGGGTTCGGGTGGAGATAAACTCACCTTCCCTCCGCCGGTGTTAGCCGGTTCAGGTTCAACGGGTCCGCTTTCGCATCTCAGCACCGGATCGGTGCACCCCGAGGTAGGATCAAAACTAGGCCGCGCAGCTCGCCGGCGCAAGGTGAAACCTCTTGAGACAAACCATCGCCCCCGCTAGACCCCTGCCAAAGGGAGTTAAACCATGAGCCTGAATACCTTCGGCCACCTCTTCCGCGTCACCACCTGGGGCGAGTCGCATGGTCCCGCGCTGGGGGCAACGATAGATGGCTGCCCTCCCGGCGTATCGCTGGACGCTGCAATGCTTCAACACTGGCTGGATCGGCGCAAGCCCGGTCAGAACAGGTTCACCACACAAAGGCGAGAACCGGACGAGGTCGAGATCCTGTCGGGCATCTACGAGGGCCACACCACCGGGACCCCGATCCAGTTGATGATCCGCAATACCGACCAGAGGTCGAAGGATTACGGAGACATCGCGCAAAAGTTCCGGCCTGGCCACGCCGATATCACCTATTGGCAGAAATACGGCATCCGCGACCCGCGTGGCGGCGGTCGATCCTCTGCCCGAGAGACGGCAGCGCGGGTTGCCGCGGGAGGCGTGGCTCGCGAAGTGATCCGGGCGTTGCTGCCGGGCATGCAGATCAAGGGCTACATGGTCCAGATGGGTCCGCGACAGATAGAGCGCGCCCGCTTTGACTGGGACCAGATCGACGCCAATCCGTTCTGGACCCCTGATGCGACGGCGGCTGCGGAATGGGCGGTATATCTTGACGGTCTGCGGAAATCCGGCAGTTCGGTCGGTGCGGTCATAGAGGTTGTCGCGAAGGGGGCGCCAGCCGGGCTCGGCGCCCCGGTCTATGGCAAGTTGGACACTGATATCGCCGCAGCGATGATGTCGATCAATGCCGTCAAGGGCGTCGAGATCGGCGAAGGCATGGCCGCCGCCTGCCTGACCGGAGAGGCCAATGCCGACGAGATCAGGATGGGGCCCGATGGCCCTGAATTCAGCAGCAATCATGCCGGCGGCATCCTCGGTGGCATCTCGACAGGGCAGGACATCGTCTGCCGTTTTGCAGTCAAACCGACCTCGTCGATCCTGACACCGCGCAAGACGATCACAATCGCAGGCGAGGCGACCGAGATCGTCACGAAAGGCCGTCACGATCCCTGCGTCGGCATTCGCGCGGTGCCTGTGGGCGAGGCGATGATGGCTTGCGTGATCCTGGATCACATCCTTCTGGACCGCGCGCAAACCGGCGGCATCCGCGGCCGGATCGGCTGACATGGCCATCATCGTCTGAAGGACAGCCCCGCCGCGGGCTGGATTTAGGCGTCTACGACGTCGCCGCGCCCAGCGCGGTATCCATCAGTCCCTGAATATCCTTGCGCGACGTGCCGGCAACGATACGGCCAAGTTCCTTGTTTCCTTTCAGAACCACCAGCGTCGAACGGCGCGGGATATTCAGGCTCTGAGTAAGCGGGTCAATAGCGTAGATATCCCAATCGACGACGATGAAGGTGACTGCCTGCATATAGGCCGGATTCTCGTCAATCAGCGCATCAATTACCCGCTCTTGCGCCTTGCAGGTCGAACACCAACTCGCCGAGAAATCCAGAAACACGGTCTCTCCGGCAGCAAGACGTTCCGTTACCAAGCCGGGCACATAGTCGATTGCGCCCTTTATGCCGGCTAGGGCGGGCATGGCGGTGGCGGCGCTGGCGGCGGCAGTCATGATCATGAAATCGCGGCGGTTCATCTTATCTCTCCTTGTTAGAGCCTAAATGCTGACCGAGAAGTCGATCAGCCAACCCGGCATGCGGTCAAGCGCCCAGGCCTCGATGATGTGATGGACGCGGAACAAGAGGCCAAGCCCCACGGCAACGAAGACCCCGCCAAGGATCGGGCGAGATTTCTCGGCGACGCGGCGCATCAGGGCCTGACGCTTCTGGATGGCCGATCGGGCACCATACCCCAGCGTTACAATGATCGTTGAGACACCAAGGGCAAAGAGCATCATGATCCCAAGGCCCAGAAGCAGGCTCTCGCCCTGGCTGGCAAGTCCGATCGCCCCGCCGAGAGTCGGGCCAATGCAGGGGCTCCAGACCGCCCCCAGAAGCATGCCACCCAAAAACTGCCCGCCAAGCCCCTGCCGGTCGATCCCGTCGACACCGGCATCAGCGCGGGCAGACACCCCGGCAGTCGCAGTCGCGAAGCGCGCCGAAAATTGGGGCGCCACCAGGATCAAGCCGAAACCCACCATCAGCACGGCCCCGGCATCGGCGACGGCCTGCGCGGTGATCCCGAAACTTCGGCCAAGCACAGTTACGAACATGCCCAGCGCCACGAAAGACACGCTCATCCCCGCGGCGACGGCCAGCGGGCCATGCCGACTGGAGTGCAGCGAAGCAGCCAGAACGATCGGCAGAATCGGCAAGACGCAGGGATTGATGAGCGTCAGAAGCCCCGCCGCATATGCAAGAACCAGATCCATCGCCTCAGGGATAGGCTGCGGCGGGGCGGGCTGTCACGCAAAGTCGGATTACAAACGATCAAATGCCCGTCAGCGAAGGGTCGCGTTTTGCGATCTGTACCGCAAGAATGCCCGCCGCGATGATCACGACGCCCAAGATATCGAGCGGGCCCAGCGACTCGCCCAGCAGTAGCGCGGCGATGGCGACACCGAAAAACGGATTGAGGAAATGGAACGTCGCCGCCCGCACCGCGCCGATCCGGTTGACCAATGTGAACCAGACCCATGTGGCGGCGAGTCCGGGAACAAACGTTGTATAGGCAAACGCGGCGATCAGTTGCCAGGTCCAGTTGACTTGCCAACTTTCAGTCAGCAGCGCGACAACTGCAAGCACCGCGCAGCCGACCAGCATCTGCAATCCGACGATCATCATCACATTGCCGCCCGAAGAGGCACCGCGCACCGAAAGCGTCGCAATGGACAGTGCCGCCACACCGATCAGACACAAGGCTACGCCGTAAGGATCGGTGCCGCCGCCCAACCGCGTGCCCATTATGATCGCGACACCAACCAGACCCGCGATCAGCCCCGCCAGGCCCAGCGGGCGAACCCGGTCGCCAAAGGCGATCCAGCCCAACAGCGCCACCAGAAGCGGCATGGTCGACGCGATGATCGCTGCCAGCGACGCCTCGACCGTCTGTATCGCCACGAAATAGGCGCCCAGGTAGATTGCATTCTGGCAAACGCCGAAGATCAGGGTCGATTTTCGCTGCGACCGGCTCAGCCGCCAACTTTGCCCCATCGCCAGCGCGATCCCGACAGCCAATAGCCCCGAGATCAGAAACCGGATCGCCAGCGCTGTCACGGGCGGCGCATCGACCACGATGATCCGGGCCGAGGTGAAGGCCGAGGACCACATGAAGGCAAAGGCCAGCCCCATGCCGATTGCGCGAAAATCCATAGCTGCCTCAACGAAAAAGGGTCGCCCGCCGGGCGACCCTTTCTCAAATCAGAGCCGAAGGCAACGTCAGTCGTTGACGCTGTCCTTAAGAGCCTTCGCAATGGTCATCTTGACCACCTTGTCGGCCTCTTTCTGGATCTGCTCGCCGGTCGCGGGGTTGCGCACCATGCGGGCCGGGCGCGCGCGGCACATGATCTTGCCGACACCCGGAAGCGTCACGGCACCACCTGCGGACACTTCGCGGGTGATGATGTTGATGATCGCATCCAGCGCAGCCGCGCCGGTTTTCTTGTCGGTTCCCATTTCGTCGGCCATCGCGGCAACAAGCTGGGTCTTTGTCATTGGTTTCGCCATGTATGGTCTCCTCGTCCTTCCCCTAAAGTTGGGGCTTATTCGCAGAATCTAGCGGAATATAGAGGGGAGACACAACAATTTGTGTGCATTCCAAGCGGAAAAACACCCATTTTGTGG
>JAGXFH010000051.1 GCA_024637315.1 Brevirhabdus sp. | reverse complement strand
TGACACCTGGTTTTCCCGTTCCGTTACTATCCCGCTTTCCCATGACCTCCTGTCAGAACGTCCGCTCCGCCAATCCGGCGAGGTTTACAACCTCATGCCGGAACCCTGTAGGCTTCACCCCGTGAGATCAGCGCCCATGCAACTCGGGCCATCTTGTTTGCTAAAGCAACCGCTACGAGCATTTTGGGTTTGCGGCTCAACATGCGTGCCAGCCAGGAGCCGGGTTTTGGTCCCCCGGTCCGGCCGGCAGCCTGAATGACCGCCATAGCCCCGATGATCAGCAGGCGCCGAATGTCTTTCTGTCCCATCTTCGACGTCTTGCCCAATCGCGTTTTACCGCCAGTCGAATGTTGTCGCGGGGTCAGCCCCACCCATGCGGCAAAATCCCTGCCCTTGCAGAACATGTCGGTTGGTGGCGCCAGGGTGGCCAGTGTCATGGCGGTGATCGGCCCAATCCCAGGCATCGCGCTCAGACGCTGTGCCGTTTCATTGGTCTGAACCTCTCGTCGGATCCGGAGCGTCAAATCATCAATGCTGGCCGTCAGTCTCTGGATCTCATCGGTCAGGAGCTGGCAGAGTGATACGACAATAGCAGGCAAACGCGCTTCGTGCTCGGCGACGGCATCTTGCAGCCGCTGCAGGTTCTGCATTCCCTTCGGCACGACGAGCCCATGTTCCGCCAAATGACCGCGCAAGGCATTGACCGTCTGCGTCCGTTGCCCCGTGAGCAGATCCCGGGTTTTCAGCAGCATTGCCTGAGCCTGTTGATCTTCGCCCTTCACGGCCACGAAACGCATTGAAGGGCGAGACGCCGCCTCGGCAATCGCTTCGGCATCGGCGGCATCGTTTTTCTGTCGCTTTACATAGGGCTTGACGTAGCGAGGGGCGATCAGCCGAACCTCATGGCCGAGAGCGGAGATTTCCCGCCCCCAATGATGTGCGCCCGAACAGGCTTCCATCGCGACGACACAAGAAGGCAATCGCGACAAGAATTCAATGACTCGAGTTCGCGGCAGGGACTTCCTGAACACTGTTGCCCCGTCAGATCCCGCGCCGTGCAACTGGAACGTATTCTTGGCAATGTCGATGCCGATGATGCTAATCTTTTCCATGGACGTCCTCTCCTCTTGGTTCAGCGACAACCACCCCACATTGGCACATCGTGATGCCGTGAGGGGGCGTCCAAGCCATCAGCGGAGTAAAATCCAGCGATTGGTGGAGTGCGCCCCTCGTGCTGGACAGTTTGAGCTGAAGATATTGACTGGGTCGTGGTTCTGATACGGAGAACCGCATGACCAGGAAGCACCGTCGTCACAGCACGTCCAAGAAACGCGAAGTCATCGAAGCCTATTTCAACGGCGAGTCGCTGCGCGCGCTCAGCCAGAAGCACGATATCTGCCGCACGCTGATCCCGATCTGGATCGACAAGTATGAGCGCGGCGAGTTCGACGATGACGCCATCGAAGAGGAATTGCTTCCAGAATACGAAACGCGGATCGCGGCGCTCGAACGGCTTGTCGGCCGCCAGGCGCTCGAGATCGAGTTTTTAGAAACGGCGCGGGCGCGCACACGGCCGCAGAGAAACGGATCTACATCCGTGATCACCGGCCCGACGGCCTCTCGGTCAGACGGGGGTGCGAGCTGATGGATCTGCCCCGTTCCAGTTTCTATGCCGCTTCCGATCCGGTCGCGGAATATCCGCTCATCGGCGAGATCCGGTTGATCACGGAAGCCTGCCGCAGCTATGGGCATCGCCGTGTCACTGCCGAGTTACGCCACCGTGGCTTTGTCGTGAACTCGAAGAAAGTGCGGCAGCTCATGCGTGAGAATGATCTGAATCTAAAGCGTAAACGCCGCTATGTCGCAACCACCGACAGCAGCGATCAAGCATATCTGAGCCATCAGAATGCAGTCCCCATGTGGTGGCTTTCGACGGAAACTCGGGTCATTTTCCGTGAAACAGCGCGGTTGGCAAGCGCGATCCGGCCGCGATCATCCACCTGCGCTGTTCATAACCTGGAGCGCAACCGCACCCGCGTAGGCAGCGAGGATCGCAGTGCTCTCCACGCCGATACGGCCCGGGCCAGCGCGCTGCCGAAACACCAGACCGCTTAGAAGGATACCGGTCATCAGGATGGCCATGAGTGTCCAAAACTGATCGCTCGCCGTTGCGGCATGATAGAGAGAGCCGTCGCGATACGACACATCGGCCACGGTCAGGAACAAGGTGTCGAAGGTGTTGCCCCCGATGATCCCGCCCACGGCCAGTTGCAGCGCGCCGCGGCGCACTGCCGCGACGGTGGTGACCAGTTCGGGCATTGATGTCACCACGGCCGTCGCCAGCGCCCCAACCAGTGTTTCCGAAAGCGCCATCCGGCTGGTGATCTCGCCGGCCGACTTGGCGATCACCCAACCGGCAACCCCCATGACCAGCATCAGCAAAAAGAACATCACGAAAAGCCGCATGGTGCTAATCTTGCGCGCAGCTTCGCTCTCGTGCTCGGGCGTGTCCTCGCGGGTGTCGTCGGTCGTAACCGGGTTCCACATGGGTGTGTCACGTAGCGCACGCGTGGCGAACAGGGCCCCGACATAAAGTGCCGGGATCGCCAGCGAAACGGGATGAATGGCGAAAACGGTGACCTCGGGCTGGGTGCCCGCCAGAAGCGGCAAGGTCAGAAGCATAATCAGGACGACAGCCTGAAAGATGTTCGCCAGTTCAGCCGCGGCATGTTCCAGATTGGCCTTGCGATACACAATGTCCGCGATCGCCAGAAAGGCTGTCTGCGCGGCGATACCGCCGATGCTGTTTGCGTAGGCGAGCGACGCATAGCCATCGAACGCGACCGTCATAGACACAATCGTACCGCTCAGCGATGTCGCTGCGCCAAGCAGGACGGCCCCCGCAATGGCCTCGCCGATCCCGGTCCGATCCGCCAGCCGATCCACCAAGGTGGTGATCCGCAAGCCGCTTAGAAAGACAACGCCAGCCGCCAGCACAAAGCCGGTAAGCAACAGCGGGATCGACCAACCGGCCAGCATGGTGGGCACCCTTTCTTTTCCGACGGGGCTTGCTGGGTGAGATCGTGCAAGCACACCTCGGTGTTCGCACGACAATCGGGGTTGGTCGCTGTGAAATCAACAACATCAAGAAAATTCGCGACCCTGTCGCTGCATCCTGTGGCGGTGATGCAGAAAGGCCGTCTGAGGTGTCCCCGGATTTGTCGATGCTTTGCTTGGAAATTCTGGAAGCAAAGGACGATGCAAATGTCGGGTCAAGTTCGATACTCAGGCGATGCCGCACTTGCGCGAAGCCTCTCTCCGCTCCCTCTACCTGTAAGTTATGGTTTTTATTGAAGCCGAAATTATACATCGCGCTCCGCACATCAATGATCGCGCCGCTCGGCCAAGTCGCATCCGGTCGCAAAGATATCTGAGCGCAAGGTCGCCTGGTCGGTCTCAGTGCGCGTGAGGGTTTTCCCCGGTCGCCAGCGCGAGGTGATGTGCTTGGTGATGCATGCCAACCGTCATCACGCCAATGAACCCCAGCGCCCTGATGCGAACAGGATCGGCGCCGGTCACGATCAATGCCGCGCCGCCCGGCAACTCCGCTGCCTGCATCGTCCAGCCCTCTACACCATCCATTGTCGCCGCATGGGCCATGACCATGGTGCGGATCGAGCTGGTGACGCCCTCGTCCTCCGAAGCCGCTTCGAAGCGGGCACCGCCTTTGATCTCCTCGACGCGGACGCGGGCGTGGAGCGTCACGTTGTCCATGTCGATCAGGTGCTGACGCAGCGCTTCGATATCGACGCGGTTCCAGTCCGTCTCAGGGTCCGCCATCAACTGCGAGACGATCTCCTGGATGGCTGCGAAGGCAGACTGCCCCCCTTCCAGGTTCCCTTCGGAAACGGCGCCTGCGTTCATCCCGTGGCCCTCGTGGGACACGACCCCGGGCACATGCTGCATCCCACCGTGTTGACCGGTCGCATCCTGCGCAAAAACGAGGCCAGGCGCGGCAAGAAGGGCGAATGGGAACGCAAATCGGGTCATGGGGCCTCCGGTCGACAATCGCCCCTTTGTTGCAGGCAATCGCAGCCCGCCATATGATCACTATCATGCACATGTCGATTTCGAAGCTTTTTCAGGATGCACGCGATACCGGACTGGCCCCCGGTGAGACATTGTTCGTGGCGGGCGACGAGGTGACGGGCATCTTCATGGTGCGCTCCGGCAGGGTGCATCTGCAGCGCCACACGACGCATGGAGCGCACATGGTTCTGCAAAACGCGGGGCCTGGCGTGGTAGTCGCCGAGGCCTCAGCCTATTCGTCGCGGTATCACTGCGATGCTGTCGCCGCTGAGGAAAGCGTGGTCGCGGGAATGCCGAAGGAGCGCTTTCTGTCCGCGCTCGCCGACGAGCCGGCGCTGGCGGAAAGCTGGTCCGCGCTGCTGGCGCGCAGTGTTCAGGCTGCGCGGCTCAGGTCGGAGATCCGATCGATGCCAAGGGTTGCAGACCGTCTCGACGCATGGCTCGGAGAAGGCAACGCACTGCCTGAACGGGGCCGTTGGCAGGAGGCGGCCGCGGAACTGGGCGTCACGAGGGAAGCGCTCTATCGCGAGTTGGCACGGCGCCGTGTGAAACCATGATGCGCATGTTGCCCGGACCCGACCGGCCGCCGGGATGCCGAAGCGATGCCGGGATCATTCACGCGCCGTGCAGATTGGCCGTCCGTCGACGGTTCTCAGGGGAAGCAGCGTCGTCTCGACCGGCCCAGAATGACTGTACCAGTAGCAACCGTCTTCAGGCAGGACGCGCGCGGTGGACACGTCCTGATACGGTGCCGCCATTTCGACCACCGCCTCGGGGACGGCTTCAGGCTGCTGCGATGCAACACCATCTGCTCCACCGACCGCAGTGCACCCGCCGACAAGGACGGACATGGCGAAGGCGATGATGAATTTCCGTTGCAAGTCAATTCCTCTCGCATTTTCTGGATGCCGCGCCCAACCTTGCCGCGCACCCGTCGCGCTCAACTGCGGGGCGTGACGAAATCTTCGGGTGGGTGAAGGAAGGCCGTCGCGCCGGTTTCCACCTGCGGATAGAGCGCATTGATATGGGCCATGACCATGCGCACGCAGCCTGAGCTTGCCCGCCCGCCTATCGACTGCGGATGCGGCGAGCCGTGAATGCGCAGATATGTATCGCGCGTGCCGACGTAGAGATAGAACGCGCGCGAGCCCAGCGGATTTGTGGGGCCTGGCTCCATCCCGTCCTCGAGCCCGGCATAAAGATCCGGGTCGCGCCGAATCATGTTCTGGGTCGGTGTCCAGTGCGGCCACCGAACCTTGCGACGGATCGTATAGGTGCCTGGCTCGTAGAGATTACCGCGTGCGATGGCGACGCCGTAGCGCATGGCGGTTCCGTCGCCGTGGATGTGGTAGAGATACCGCGCGATCGCATCCACATGGATGTCGCCTGGCACGAGCCTCGCCCGCGCTTCCACGCGTTGCGGCAAGAAGCGCGTATGCAGGCCCCATGGGTTGGAGGTGGCCGGGTCGAAATCGGGGGGTGTTACCTCGGCGTCCCACGCCGTTTTCTGCGCCTCGCCTGGCCAGCTATCGGCCAGAAGCGGCCCCGAAATGGGCGACGAGAACAGCGCGGCGGCAGACACGACGAAATGGCGCCTCGTCAGCCGTGTTTTCTGGCGATGGGTCATTGCTTAGCCCCCCGCGCCCTGGCGGCGAGCGTCTGCAACTGTTCGACATCCACGACACCCGGCACGAGGGCGGGCGGCGTCCCCGATGACGAAGGACAGTGTGCCATTGAAGCCCTGCGCCTGCGTGAGGCTCATGGCAGTCTGGATGTGTTCCACCACTTTGAGTGCCTCCATATCTCGGCGTAGCTGCGCGATGTCGAGGCCAACCTCCTCGGTGATATGCAGGACATCCGCGATCCTCGAAGCCGGGACTGAACGCCTGCATGAGCCGCCTTGTATCGGCCTTGTGCTGAACACGCAATCGGGCCCTTCGACGTTCGCGTTCGTCATCCTGCATTTTTTGCGAGTGTCTTGATGAATATTTCGGCTTGTGTTGGTTGGGGCATGGTCAGCCTCCCCTTAAGATATTGATAGAGGACCTGGATCGAGAGGAGATTGGTCAGAACAGTACAGCGATGACGATCGCAACTGTCCGTCGTCAGATAATTTGGGACGCGTGAGCGATTTTCGGATTGGAGGCTCTGGCCCATCCTCGATTAAGTTTATGCGGTTTCAGTTTCGTGGCGCAAGCGCCGCGTGAGCATGGTTTTTCGTTTGATCTCCTCTCGCTGTTTCAGGATCTGCTCACCCCTGCCGAAGTAGACATCAGCAGGCGTCAGGTTGCCCAGGCTCTCGTGGTAGCGGCGGATGTTGTAGTATTCGACGAAGTTCCTGATCTGCCGTTCGAGATCTCCGGGCAGGAAGTAGTGCTCGAGCAGGACACGGTTCTTCATGGTCTGGTGCCAGCGCTCGATCTTGCCCTGGGTCTGCGGGTGGTATGGTGCGCCTCGGACATGATCCATGCCCTTTTCGTCGAGGTAATCCGCCAGGTCCCCCGCGATATAAGACGCGCCGTTGTCGCTGAGCAGCCTGGGTTTGGCGACCACGGTTGCGCTGTCACATCCCGAGGCTTCCAGCGCCAGGTCGAGCGTGGCGGTCACGTCCTCGGCCTTCATCGTCGTGCAGAGCTTCCAGGCGATGATATAGCGGCTGTAATCGTCCAGAATGGTAGACAGGTAGAACCAGCCCCACCCCACGACCTTGAGATAGGTGAAGTCGGTCTGCCACAGTTCGTTGGGGCGCGTGGTTTTATCCTGGAACTCATTGGCTGCCTTCATGACGATATGCGCCGGTGCCGTGACCAGGTCTTCCGCCTTCAGGATGCGGTAAACCGATGATTCCGAGACAAAATACTGCTTCTCGTCCGTATATTTCACCGCCAGCTCACGCGGGGTCAGTTCCTCATGCTCGAGCGCGAACTCGATGATGTCCGCCCGGGTCTCATCCGGGAGGCGGTTCCACACAGACCCCGGATGGGGCGCCGTGTCTTCGAGCGCGTCAAACCCACCCGCGGACCATCGATCATACCAACGGTAATAGGTCGTGTGTGGGATGCCGAGCATGGCCAGCGTCTGACGGGCGGGCAGATGCGAGGCTTCGACGGTGCGGATAATCTCCAGCTTTTCCGATGCGGGATACCTCATGCCTCGCACTCCCCATCCCCGATCATGCTTTTTTTGAGCAGGCGGTTTTCCAGAGTCAGGTCGGCGACGACTTCCTTGAGCGCGGCTGATTCCGAGCGCAGCTCCTTGACCTCGGGCGATGTCGCCTGGCGGGCGGTATCCCCGGCCAGGCGTTGCTTGCCAGCTTCAAGAAATTCCTTCGACCACGTGTAATACAGGCTCTCGCTGATGCCCTCGCGACGCCATAGTGCGGCAATGCTCTCCTCGCCGCGCAGGCCCGCCAGAACGATCCTGATCTTCTCTTCCGCCGAATAATGCTTGCGCGTCTTGCGCTTGATCCCTTTGACCAGCTTGTCGGCCGCGTCCTTCGATGTTCCGGATTTCTTGTTCATCTTCGCTCCTTGGTGGCTGCGATGAACCAGAAATCCTCCGTTACGAAAACCTCAAATCTGT
>JAGXFH010000050.1 GCA_024637315.1 Brevirhabdus sp. | reverse complement strand
GGGATCGCCACTCATGCAAAGATCGACTAACCAGTCGGGGCAGTTCGCGATTTCATGATCCCATGGCGGTCGTACCCACTCATAGGTTTTTCCGTTCTTCAGACTGATGCTCGGGGGAGCGATAATCATCCCGCCTTCGGCACGCACATCGATCCCCTTTCCGAGTTTGCCGACCGAGTTCTTGATGAGCGTAACCTTCGGAAGCCGGAAATAGAGGTGGCGGCCACCGCTAGGCGTTGCTGCTTCTACGGTTTCGGGAAGAGGGCCACCCCCACGCTCGACATGACCGACAATCGCCTGGCCGCCATCATTGACCGCTCTGCGCTCTCCTTGACGGGTGTCGTGTCAGAACAGAGATACCTGCGGGACGCATCCATCAGGCAGACATGGGTTTCCGCCATCCGGGCGCCGAGAACAGCCTCAACTTCGCTTTGAGGCTCGACCGCTTTCACCAATCCAAGGGCAAAGTTCGCGTTCATCTGGTCAAGTTCGTTCCTGGTTTTTGAGACCGAGTTGCTGACCTGAGGCATAAACCCGCCCAGCATGTCCGCATCGACAAGGCCCAACGCCTCCATCAGCTTGCCGATTTCCTCGGCGCTGCCTTCCTCGCCGATCGTCATGCGGGCCGCTGGTGGCCAATAACAATTTGGCCCAACGGTCCGCGCAGCCCAAATCAGGCCTCTATGGGCCGTCCTCTGAGCCCTTGCTGGAACAACGAGCTCTCAAGTTGGTGCTTCAACTCATCCGATCGTGCCGGATCAAGTTGGCAGATGTCGCGTACAGACTCTATCCTGGGTTCCCCTCTGCTACGAAAAGTCCCCAGTCGGGCGTAATCAATATCTGCAAACTCGATTTCATAGCTGTCTCGCAGCTCCGCAATATCGGTATTGATTGCAATTATATGCTCTTCGATTTCCGGATGGAGCTTGGGCTTGGTAGGATTTTCGATAGCAGCATCCAGTTTCTTCAAGATCTTCATTAAACTGCGCTGCGCTTTGATGTCAGTTTCGTTCTGAATATCGAGGGACACAGAGAGCTGCTGCAGAACATCCATCGCTTCGGCAGAAACCGATGTGTTCGCCTCTATGATTTCGTGGGTCAGCTTCAATCGCGAACACGAAATCCACTCCAGGAAATCTCGAACCGCGTCTCCGCTGACCAGTTTTTCGCGCTCGAAGACGCGTGCTTCCATGTCAACGCCCAGATACTCTTTATACGCTTTGATTCTCTCGACACGATTGAGAGGCGCAGGCCGGGTCAACCCGAAGCCGCCCTTCAGCTCTTGCTGAGCGTTTGACAGAAAATATTTCGCCGGGCTTCGCAGGTAACAAAGGACACGCAGTTCATTGCATTGCATTGCTTCCAGACGCTGATTCAGACGGTTTCCCGAAACTCTGTCCAATTTGCGTGGGAAGAAGCCTTCAGCGCTTAGAATCACCTTTCTCGCATCAGAGTTTGCCACCTGATGATAAATGGATGTCCATTCGCTGCCCGCCATTTTCATGGCGTCACCACTTTCCGCATCCATTCGGATAGACAGGTTCTTTTCTTCCCGTCCAAAAATGTCCACCAGCAAGACACGTTGATTATGAGCAATGATACTGGTTTTCGGATATAAAAAACCGAGCTGTTCCAACTGCTTTCGTTCAGCAGCCAAATTTTTCTGAATAGAGGTCGAGCCCGTCTTTGGGTGACCCACATGAAGAATTATTTGACGGCTCATATCCAGTCCCGGTTCTGTTCGTCCAAATTTGTATAGAAGACGCGGATAGAGTCGCCAAAGTGTTTTCTTGAGCAACTCGGGCTTCGGGGCGCCTCGATCAACCTGAAACACATTTGGCGTTCAGTCAGACATTTCCAAGCTTTCTGACATCATACCACACGCCGGCCGCAGTCCCGAGCCGGGGAGACTGATAGGGGTGGCGGTTCGACAAAGCTCTTGCCCCCAGATGCCAGCCTGCGCCCAGCGATTCACCGCTGCAAGGACGCTGTCGTTGCCGGTCCGCCAGGTGCGGGGTCAGGTATAGATCCGATCCGCTTCGGGGGTCTGGTCGATCTTGACCAGCAAGCCTTCCAGCAGCGATGTCTCGGCACGGTTCAGCCGTGCGCGGGGGTTCCAGACCACATGCACGTCGATGGCCGGCGGATCGACATAGGGCGGCAAGCGCCACAGCCGCCCCATCGCCACATCTTCGCGCACCACATGCAGGGGCAGGGGGCCGATGCCGAGACCTGCAACGATCATCCGCCGCACCTCTTCGAGGTTCGAGGAGGAACCGACCACCCGATCCTCCAGCCCCGCCGCCGCCCGCATCAGCGTCACCGGGCGCAGCGCGTCGTTCATCTGATCGGTGACGAAGCTGACCGAAGGCTGACCGGCCAGGTCCGTGGTGGGCAGGCCCTTGCAGCCGAACAGCGGATGCGACGGACCACAGAACAACCCGAAGAACTCGCGAAACAGGCGCCGGTATTCCAGTTTCGGGTTGCGGTCCCTGACCAGACAGACGGCGAAGGAGACCCGCCGCAACAGCACCTTTTCAAGCGCTTCCCGGCTGGCGCTGACGTCGATCGACAAGGTCGCCGCCGGGTGGCGGGCGTGAAATTCGCGCAGCGCTTCGTTCAGCAGCGGGCAGACCACATGGCTGGCGATGGCGATGGTCACATGGCCCTGCACCTCTTCCTGAACCTCGCGGATCAGGGTGCCGATCCGCAGGATCGCGCCGTTGATATCCACCGCCTCGTCATACAGCAGCCGCCCGGCATCGGTCAGGGCAAACCGCCCCGGTTTGCGGTCGATCAGTTGCCGGCCCAGATGCCCCTCCAGCCGTTTCAGGGCGCTCGAGACACTGGGCTGTTGAAGGCCCAGAGCCTCGGCCGCGCGGGTGATCGATCCGGCGTCGGCGAGCACCACGAAGGTGCGCAGCAGGTTCCAGTCCAGATCGCGTGCGAGTTTCTCGGGGGTTCTGTCCATTGATGCAGTCTATATTCGATATCTTGGGTATCTATTGGATCAATGCATACCACTCTGTCAATCTTTACCTGATCAACGGAGCAACCCGCATGAGCATCGAACGGCGCGAAGCGCGTCAGCCATGGATTTTGCTGTCCCCGGCCCTTGCGGCGGTGGCGTTGCTGCTTTTCGTGCCGCTCATGTTCATCGTGGTCTATTCGTTCTGGCTGCGCTCTGCGGTGGGGGCGGATACGGCGGGCTTCCATCTGGACAACTGGCAAAAGGCGCTGAGTGATCCGTTCTACCGCTATATCCTGCTGAACACGCTGAAGATTGCCGCGATCACCACGGTTCTGTGTGCGGCGCTGGGCTATCCTGCGGCGTATTTCATCGCCCGCTCCAGGGGCAACAAGATGATCCTGCTGCTGCTTTTGATGCTGCCGTTCTGGATCAGCTACATCATCCGGACGATGAGCTGGATCAACATTCTGGGGGCGTCGGGGGCCGTGAACACGGCGCTGATGTCGCTGGGCATCATCGCTTCCCCGATCCAGATGCTGTATAATGAGGCGGCGGTGATCCTTGGCCTGGTCCACTTCCTGCTGCCGTTCATGGTGCTGAACGTCTATGTCAGCCTTGAGGGGATCGACACCAACCTTGAGGACGCCGCCACATCGCTGGGGGCGACGCGCTGGCAGTCGTTCCTGCAGGTGACGTTGCCGCTGTCGCTGCCCGGTCTGGCGGCGGGGGGCCTTCTGTGTTTCGTGCTTGGGGCCGGAACCTATATCACGCCGCTGGTGCTGGGCGGGCCGCGGGATGCGATGTTCGCCAATCTGGTGTTCGAGGCGATCATCACGCAGTTGAACTGGCCGCTGGGATCGGCGCTGTCGCTGCTTTTGCTGATGGTGCTGGGCGTGCTGGTGGCCATTTACAATCGCTATCTGGGCATGTCGCAGCTTGCCAAGGGGCTGGGCTGATGGGCTGGGGTCTGATCCGACTATACGCCATCGCGGTTTACGCATTCATGTTCCTGCCGGTCGCGGTGGTGGTGCTGCTGTCGTTCAACGCCAACCAGTTCGGCAGTTTTCCGATGACCGGCCTGTCGCTGCGCTGGTTCGAGGCGCTGTGGAACAATGACGCGGTGATGCGCGCCTTTCGCACCTCGCTGGTGCTGGGGTTGATGACGGCGGTCATCTCGACCACGCTGGGCATCCTCGCCAGCCTTGCGCTGGTGCGCTATGATGTGCCGGGCAAGAACCTGATCACGACCGCCCTGATCGCGCCGATTCTGGTGCCCGAGGTGGTGCTGGCAGTGGCGCTGCTGCTGTTCCTGAACTGGCTGGGTATCGGCAAGAGCTTTGCCCTGCTGCTGGCGGGGCATGTGATCTTCACGCTGCCCTTCGTGATCCTTGTGGTGCAGGCGCGGCTGGTCAGCATCCGCCGCGATGTCGAAGAGGCGGCGCTGAGCCTTGGCGCATCCCCGGTGCAGACGTTCTTTTCCGTCACCCTGCCGCTTCTGACACCAGCGGTGGCGGCGGGGGCGCTGTTCGCCTTCACCATCAGTTTTGACGACATCACCGGCACGCTGTTCTGGAAACCCGGCGGGGTCGAGACGGTGCCGACGCAGATATTCTCGATGTTGCGCAACTCGATCAGTCCGGAAATCAACGCGCTGGGCACGGTGATGATCCTGCTGACCGTTGGCCTTCCGCTTCTGGGGGCCGGGCTGGCCCGCAGCCTTTCCACAAAACGCGGCAGATAGAACCGCATTCACATCAACCAAGGAGACTTCACGATGGATAACACCAAAAGATACGACCGCCTGCTGGAGCGGTACCGCAATGGCGATCTGAACCGGCGCAGCTTTCTGGGCCTGATCGGCGCGGCGGGGGCCGCATACGGACTTCAGACACCCTTTGCCGGATACGCCAATGCACAAAGCGTGTCGCAGGTCCGCTTTGACGGGTGGGGCGGTGTCGTGTCCGAGGCGTTTCGCAAGCACGCCTTCGATCCCTATACCGCGGCCACCGGCATCGATGTGGTCGACGGCACCTTCTCGGGCGGGGATGAATATCTGGCGCAGGTCCGTTCTAGCCAGGAGGGCGAGTACAACATCGCCCATCTGTCCGGCGTCTTCGACTATGCCCGCTACGTGAATTTCGGTCTGACGGTAGAGCTGAACACCGCGAATATTCCGAACATGGAACTGGTGATGGATGCGCTGACCGACGCCTATCGCCGCGTGACGCCCGACTACCTGTCGGCGGTGCCCTATAACTATGGCACCACGGGTCTGGCCTATAACCGCAAGTTCATCTCTGACGAAGAGATGAAGGAAAAAGGCGCCAGCATCCTGATCGACGAGGGCTACAAGGGCAAGATTGGCGGCTGGTCCGATTGGCGCACCCGTATCTGGTACGGCGCCTTGCAGACCGACCAGGACCCCAACAACATCACCGACATGGAGGCGGTCTGGGACGCGATCCGCAGCCACCGCGATCTGGCGCTGAAATACTGGGGCTCCGGGGCCGAGCTGATGAGCCTGCTGGCCGAGGAAGAGATCTACGTCACCGAAGGCTGGTCGGGCCGCATCGCCGCCTTGCAGGAACAGGGCCACGATATCGGCTATTACGATCCGCCCAACGGTTTTGGCTGGCAGGAATGCCTGTTCGTGATCAAGGGTTCGCCGGTGGAGGCCTGCGAGGAACTGCTGAACTTCATGCTGGCCCCCGAAACCTCGATCGCGGTGGCGGAAGGGCAGAATTATCCGCCCGCGCTGGATGGCACCAAGGTCGATCTGGGCAGCAAGATCCCGACGTTGCCGGCCTATGATCCGACCGGCACGCTCGATGCGCTTACATTCGCCGATCCGGGCTACTGGAACGGCAACGAGGCGGAATGGTCCGAAACCTTCAGCCGCGTGCAGCGCGGGTTCTGATCCGCTGCCGGAAACTTCGGGTGTCCCCTCGCGGGGCACCCGCATCTGACGCAAAAGGGACCGCTTATGGCCACCGTTACACTCAGCAACATCGTCAAGCGTTTCGGGACGTTCACGGCGGTGCAGAAGATGTCGCTGGATATTCCGGAGGGCAGTTTCTGCACCTTGCTCGGGCCATCGGGCTGCGGCAAGACCACGACCCTGCGGATGGTCGCGGGCCTGCTGGACCCGACGGAAGGCGATATCTCCATCGCCGGGCGGCGGGTCAACGATATCCCGATCCACAAGCGCAATCTGGGGATCGTGTTCCAGAACTACGCGCTTTTCCCGCATCGCACCGTGGCGGAAAATGTGGGCTTCGGCCTGAAATACCGCGACGTGTCCCGCGCCGACGCCGAGCGGCGCGTGATGCAGGCGCTGGACCTGGTGCAGCTTCCGCAACTGGCGCATCGCTATCCGTCGGAACTGTCGGGAGGGCAGCAACAGCGCATCGCCCTGGCCCGCGCGGTGGTGATCGAGCCGGACGTGCTGCTGCTGGACGAACCGCTGTCGGCGCTGGATGCCAACCTGCGCGAGGATATGCGGGTCGAGCTGAAGAACATCCAGAAACGGCTTGGCGTCACCTCGATCTTCGTGACCCATGACCAGTCCGAGGCGCTGGCGATGTCGGACCAGATCATCGTGATGTCCGAGGGCCGCATCGAACAGGTTGGCCCGCCGGAGGACGTGTACAACACCCCCGCCAGCGAATTCGTGGCGCGGTTCCTGGGGGCGGCCAACATCCTTGAGGCCAGCGTTGCTGATGCGCAGGGTGACGAGGTGGCGCTCGATGTGCCCGGTTTTGCCCGCGTAGTGATCCCGCGGACCCGCGCGCCCGAGCTTGGCGATGCACGCAAGGCCCGTCTGGTGATCCGCGCCGAGAAGTTGAAACTGATGCCTGCGGACAGCCGCGACGACGGTGCGATGATGATCCCCGCCACGGTCGAGGCGGTGGATTATCAGGGGCAGGCCGCGCGTTATTTCCTGCGGGTGGGCGATCACGCGCTGCAGGCGCTCAACCTGATCGATGTGGCTCCCTTTGCAGCGGGCGATGCGGTTTCCCTGCGCCTGCTTGCCCGCGATTGCGCGGCGCTTCCCGTCACTTGAAAGACGCCTGACATGACCTTGAACACACCCGAGTCGTTGCTGAACTCACGGCCGGAAAGCCATCTCTTCTACCAGACCCGTGACCGCCGCCCCGTGCTGGCCGAGGCGCGCGATGTATATATGTGGGACATCGAGGGCAAGCGGTATCTGGATGGATCCAGCGGCGCGATGGTCAGCAATATCGGCCATTCGCACCCTCATGTTCTGGCCGCGATGCGCGCCCAGATGGAGAAATCGACCTTCGGTTACCGGCTGCATTTCGAAACCGATCCGTCCGAGCGTCTGGCGGCGAGAACCGCGTCGTTGATGCCCGAGGGAATGAACAAGGTATTCTTCGTCTCGGGCGGGTCCGAGGCGGTGGAAAGTGGCCTCAAGATCGCGCGGCAGTATGCGCTGGCGGTGGGGCAGGGCAGCCGCTGGAAGGTGATCTCGCGCCAGCCCAGCTATCACGGTTGCACGCTGGGCGCACTTGCGATCACCGGGTATGGCCCGCTGGCCGATCCCTTCGCGCCGATGATGCAGATGATGCCGAAGATCCCCGCGCCGCGCGCCTATCTGGACAGGCTTGATGCCGCCGATCCCGCCACCGGCGCGCATTACGCCGCGATGCTGGAGGCCGAGATCATCGCGCAGGGGCCGGACACCGTGCTGGCCTTCATCGTCGAACCCATCGGCGGCGCCTCGACCGGCGCGCTGGTTCCGCCCGAGGGGTATATGCAGGCGATCCGTGACATCTGCACCCGCCACGGCGTGCTGCTGATCCATGACGAGGTGATGTGCGGCGGCGGCAGGACGGGCCGGTTCCTGGGTGCCGATCACTGGGGGGTCGAGCCTGATATCCTTGTCCTGTCGAAAGGTTTCGGCGCCGGATATGCGCCGCTGGGGGCGATGATCGCCCATGACAGGATCGTCGATCCGGTGCTGGATCAGGGCGGCTTTGCGCATGGCTTCACCTATGCGGGAAATCCGCTGGCCTGCGCCGCCGGTCTGGCCGTGCTTGAGGTGATCGAGACCGAGAACCTGATTCCCAACGCCGCCCGCATCGGCGCACTTCTGAAGACGCGGCTTGAAGGCCTGCAGGATCGCTTTCCCTTCATCGGGGATGTGCGCGGAAAGGGCTTGCTTCTGGCCTTCGAACTGGTCGCCGATCGCCAGACGATGGAGCCGCTTCCCGCCGATCTGAACGCCTATCTGGAGCTGGTCGAACTGGCCTATGCCGAGGGGTTGATCATCTATGCGCGCCGTACCCGCAACGGGCGCGCCGGCGATCATTTCCTGGTCTGCCCACCGATGACCGCGAGCGAGGCCCATGTGGACGAGATCATCCAGAAACTGACCGCAGCGCTGAGTGCATTTGCCCCGCAAGCGCTGCGCGCGATGACGCAAAGGGGGTAGCGCATGGCAAAGATCATCCTGTCCTGCGCGATCACCGGTTCGATCCATACCCCGTCAATGTCGCCGCATCTGCCGGTGACGCCCGATCAGATCGTGGACCAGTCCATCGGTGCCGCCGAGGCGGGGGCAGCGATCCTGCATCTTCACGCGCGTGATCCCAGAACCGGCAAACCCTCTGCCAAGCCCGATGATTTCATGGCCTTCCTGCCGCGCATCAAGACGGAGTGCGACGCGATCATCAACCTGTCCACCGGCGGCAGCGCCGTGATGCCGCTGCACGAGCGGATCGCGGGGCCGATGGCGGCAGAGCCAGAAATGTGCAGCCTGAACATGGGCACGATGAATTTCGCGCTCTACCCGATGCTGGGCAGGCGCACCGAGTGGCTGCATGACTGGGAAGAGCCGTTCCTGCGCAATTCCGACGATCTGGTCTTCAAGAACACGCCCCGCGATATCGATGGCGTCCTGCGCCTGATGGGCACCGAGCGTGGCGCGCGGTTCGAGTTTGAATGCTACGATCTGGGGCATCTCTACATGCTGGCCCATTTCCGCGACCGCGGCCTGGCCACGGGGCCTCTGTTCATCCAGTTCGTGATGGGTGTTCTGGGCGGCGTGGCGGCCGAGCCCGAGCATCTGGTGCATCTGAAAACCACCGCCGACCGGTTGTTTGGCGCGGATTACCTGTTCTCGACCCTTGCGGCGGGACGCCAGCAAATGCCGATGGCGCTGATCTCGGCCAGTCTGGGGGGGCATGTGCGCGTCGGGCTCGAGGACAATCTTTACCTGTCGAAAGGCGTTCTGGCGCAATCAAATGCCGCACAGGTGCAGCATCTGCGCCGCTTGCTTGAGGGGCTGGGCCACATCCTGGCAACGCCTGCCGAGGCGCGCGCGATGCTGGGGCTGAAAGGTCCGGACAAGGTGGCCTTCTGACGCGCAAGCGCCGCACGCCGCCCCGCCGAAACTTTGGAAGAGAGAGATGCGATGAAAGCCTGCTTCGATGATCGCCAACGGGCGCATGATCCAAAGATGTTCATGGCCAATGGCGCGATGTCGCCCAACCCCGAACAGCCCCGGCGGATCGAGGTGCTTCATGCCGCAGCGCTGGAAGCCGGGTGCAGCTTTGCGCCGCCGGCCGATCACGGCATGGGACCGCTGGCGGCGATCCATTCGCCGGAATACCTGACGTTCCTGCGAACGATCCACACCCGCTGGTCCCGGATCGACGGGGCCAGTGACGAGGTGATCCCGAACATCCACCCCGACCGGCGCGGCGCCTCCTATCCGCGCTCGGCGGTGGGGCAGGCGGGGTTTCATCAGGCCGATACCGCCTGCCCCATTGCCGCAGGCACGTGGGAGGCCGCTTATTGGTCGGCGCAGACCGCGCTGGGCGGGGTGGATGCCGTGCTGGGTGGCGCATCTGCGGCCTATGCGCTGTCACGCCCGCCGGGGCATCATGCCTTTGGCGATCTGGCGGGGGGCTTTTGTTTTCTGAACAATTCCGCCATAGCCGCCGAGGCGTTCTTGCGCGCTGGCAAGCGGCCCGCCGTTCTGGATGTGGACGTCCATCACGGCAACGGGACGCAAGGCATATTCTATCATCGCCGCGACGTGCTGACGGTGTCGGTCCATGCCGATCCGCTGCGGTTCTATCCGTTCTTCTGGGGCCATGCCGAGGAACGCGGCGCGGGCGCGGGGCTGGGCTATAACCTGAACCTGCCGCTGCCGCGCGGCACCGACGATGCGGCGTTCCTGCAGGCGCTGGACATCGGGCTGAACAGGATCGCCGACTTCGGGGCCGATGTGGTGGTAGTGGCGCTTGGGCTGGACGCGCATGTGAACGACCCGTTCAAGGGCTTTGCCGTCACCACGCCGGGATTCGCGCGAATCGCGGCGCGGATCGCATCGATGGGCCTGCCGTCGCTGATCGTGCAGGAAGGCGGCTATCTGCAGCCGGATCTGGGGGCGAACCTGACCAGCTTCCTGACCGGCTGGCAGGAAGGTTGAAACCGATACAGGTCTTGCCGGCCATCGCGCGCCCTGCAATATCCGCTTCGGGAAGACAGGGAAGGTGCGCCGCGCGGGTCGGGACGGGAGACCGCGAATTTCCGGGTCATCGTTTTCCCGTAGCGCAACAGCTTCATTGACTGTGGCTCGAGGATGACCTCGACCGGATACGCAAGCAGCGGTACCAACATCTTGCGGCTGCTTCTCGGATTTCATCATTTCGGTCCCCTTGCGTGCGGCTGGGGTTCCATGCCTTTCGCCATTCTATCTGCTTTCGGTTACCTCAGGACAGCCTGCAATTCGCCCAATTAATGCCGAATTGCATAGCCAGCCTGCAAGACAACCGGAAGGAGGGACGCGCCATGAAGTCTGATGACACACCTGTGCCCGTTGAAGAACTTGGTCTGATGACTAACCTGGTCAGTCGGCCGAAGCCAGTCAGGCGGTCGATGCCGACAGCAATGGCCTACGATCTGCAGGCGATCCAGACGCCGAAACGATTGCCGGCAGCCAAGGCGCTGGTTCAGAAGGTCAGCGAAAGCTCGATGTTCTTCCGGTTCCGCGGCGGCGCGTTGGATCGTGACCCGTTCCTGCAGCGCCTGTCGCGCTTGAACTGACCGCTAAAAGTCGATCTCGACGCCGGGGAGGCCCAGCGATTTCATCAGATCGCGCAGTTCCTGGCGCGCCGCGACATTCGAGATGTTCATCTGCAATACGCCGACATCCTTGAGGTCCAGCAGCGTCAGCCCGCGCGGAAACAACTCTCGGAAGATCACTCTTTCGCCGAAACCCGGCGCGACTCGGAAGCCGATGCGCCGCGACAGATCATCAAGGGCATCGCCGATCTTCTTCTTGTTGTGCATCTGCTGCGCGCCCAGCCGGTTGCGCACCACGACCCAGTCGATCGGCGGAAGCCCGGCCTGCGACCGCAACTGCCGCGCGTTCCAGACCATTTCGGAATAGACCGACGGCCCGAGGATCTTGTTGGTTTCGGGATCGACATGGGCGAGCAGGTCAAAGTCGATATAGCTGTCATTCATCGGGGTGATCAGCGTGTCGGCCAGAGAATGCGCAACCTGGCTGAGGCGGGTATGCGAGCCGGGACAGTCGATCAGGATGAAATCGGATTCGCGCTCCAGCGTCGAGACCGCCGCGGAGAGGCGGCTGTCGTAGACATTCTCTCCCTCGGACAGGGTCGCCTTGTCGATCTGGGGCAGGTCGCGGTATTCGGGCGTCGGCAGATCAAGGCCCTGACGGACACAAAACGCCAACCGGTTCTCGATATACCGGCCAAACGTCTTCTGACGCAGATCGAGGTCCAGGGCGCCGACCTTGTGACCCAGTCGCGACAGTGCCGTTGCAACATGCATGGAGACGGTGGATTTCCCGGCCCCGCCTTTCTCGTTTCCGACGACGATGATGTGCGCCACTGCGGTTTCCTTACTGCCCCGACCGATCACGCCTCCTTCAGGAGGTCATGCGCACTATATGTTGTGTGCTGGACTTTTGGAAGCAGAAGCCTTGGGGCTACGCCATAAAGTTGCGAAAAATCCGGAACTGTGACCCCGCGTCCCTAGCAGCCTCGGGGAAAGGCCTGCCGTGCGGGGCGATGGTGCAGAGCAAGGCGTCATCCGCGGACGGTCGTGAATTCGACCCTGCCGGACGGCGCGATGATTGCGGCGGTCAGCCTGCCGGTGAACACCGCACCAGTATCTACGGCGATGCGGCCTTCGGTGGCATTGGCGCGTTCTTGCACCCAGTGGCCGTGAGCGACCCAGAGGCCGTCGCCGCGCGGCTGCCGCAGAAAGCGGCTGTGCCCCCAGGTGAAGACGCTGTCAGGCTGGCCAGCGACCTGTTCGGCGGGGTTCGGCCCGGCATGGGTGACAACGACATTGCCCGATTGCCAGTAAAGCGGCAGGGCGCGCAGCCAGTCGGCGGTGCCGTCGGACAGGGCGCTCGCGAAGGCGGCATTGGCGGCGGCAACATCCTCGGTCAGGTCGATGCCGTAGCTGGCAAGGGTCTGGCGGCCGCCATTGCGCAGCCAGCGTTCAGCCAGCTCGGCGGGGCGGTCGAGGAAATCAAGCAGCATCTCTTCGTGGTTGCCGCGCAAGCAGAGCGCGTCCGGCAGAGATTGCAGCCGGTCGAGGACCGCCCGGCTGTCCGGGCCGCGATCCACGTAATCGCCGACGAAGACACAGCGCGCATCGGGCTGAGTGGTTTCGAGCCGGGTCAGCAGCTTGTCCAACAGGTCGGCACGGCCGTGGATGTCGCCGATCACCGCAAGCGGTTCGGCCGGACAGGGTGCACCGGAGGCGGGCGGATGGCCCTTGACGAAAAGACGGCGAAGGTACTGCATGGACCCGACAGATAGGGCCGGGGTCAGGCCGAGGTCAAGTCAAAGGCAGGCCCGGAAGAGGGCCAGCGTGTTGTCGTGATCCATCTTCACCGGATTGCCCCCGGTCGTGGGGTCGCGCAGCGCCGCCTCGACGAGGGTTTCGAGATCGGGATCGCTCACACCAAGCTCGGTCAGGGTCTTGGGGATGTTGAGGCTGGCATTCAGGGCGCCGACGAAATCGTAAAAGCCGTTGAAGCCGCCCTGGATGCCAAGATAGGCGGCGGCATGCTCGATCCGGTCCTTGATGGCGTTGCGGTTGAACTGCAGCACCGGCTGCATCACGACGGCATTGGTGGTGCCGTGATGGGTGTTGTAATGCGCGCCGATCGGGTGGCTTAAGGCATGGATCGCGCCGAGGCCCTTCTGGAACGCGACCGCGCCCATCGCGGCGGCGGACATCATGTTGGCGCGGGCTTCCAGATCCTTGCCGTCGGTATAGGCCCTCGGCAGGTTTTCCTTGACCAGCCGCATGCCTTCCAGCGCGATTCCCTGGCTCATCGGGTGATAGAACGGCGAGGAATAGGCCTCGAGGCAATGCGCGAAGGCGTCCATTCCGGTGCCTGCGGTGATCGCGGGCGGCATGCCGATAGTCAGTTCGGGATCACAGATCACCACGCTGGGCAGAAATTTGGGGTGGAAGATGATCTTCTTCTCGTGCGTTTCGGAATTGGTGATGACGCTGGCGCGGCCAACCTCCGACCCGGTGCCCGCGGTCGTCGGAACGGCGACGATGGGTTTGATCGCCGCGGCGTCGGCGCGGGTCCACCAGTCGCCGACATCCTCGAAATCCCAGATCGGTCGGCTCTGGCCGGTCATGAACGCGACCGCCTTGCCCAGATCGAGGCCGGAGCCGCCGCCGAAGGCCACCACTCCATCGTGGCCGCCATCCTTGAACGCCTTGACGCCTGCCGCGACGTTCTTTTCGTTCGGGTTCGGATCGACCTCGGAAAAGAGCGCGCGGCCAAGCCCGGCCGCGTCCAGCCAATCAAGCGCCTGCTCGGTGATCGGCAAGGCGGCAAGACCGCGATCGGTCACCAGCAGGGGATTGCCGATGCCCGCGGCCTTGCACGCGTCGGCCAGTTCGGCGATGCGGCCCGCGCCAAAGCGGATCGCGGTGGGATAGGACCAGTTGGCGGTGGGGGTCATGGTCAGGCTTTCTTGAGGTGATAGGATTTCGGGCGCGTCAGGTTGTGGTAGCCGATGGCCGACAGGCCGCCGCCGCGCCCGGTATTCTTGCAGCCGGTCCAGCAGAGCGCCGGGTCCAGATAATCGCAGCGGTTCATGAAGACGGTGCCGGTCTCGATCTGGTTGCCGATGCGTTCGGCGCGGTCCGCATCGGCGGTCCAGAGCGAGGCGGTAAGGCCGAACTCGCTGTCATTCATCAACCGCATCGCTTCCTCGTCGGATTTGACCGGCATGATGCCGACGACCGGGCCGAACGACTCATCGCGCATGACGCGCATCGAGTGATCGACGTTGACCAGGATCTGCGGCATCAGGTAGGTGCCGCCGTCTTCGGGAAAGAGCTTGGCGTCGATCAGCGGCCTGGCGCCTGCCGCCACGGCCTCGGCGGTCTGTTTGCGGACCTCTTCGGCGAAGCGGATGTTGGCCATCGGGCCTAGCGTGGTTTCCGGGTCCAGCGGGTTGCCGAGTTTCGATTTCGAGACGATGGCGACGCATTTTTCGACGAAGGCGTCGAAGTGCTTTTCGATGACATAGACCCGCTCGATCCCGCAGCAGCACTGGCCCGAATTGAACATCGCGCCATCCATCAGGGTTTCGGCGGCGGCGTCGAGATCGGCATCGTCCATGACATAGCCCGGATCCTTGCCGCCAAGTTCCAGCCCGAGACCGGTGAAAGTTCCGGCGGCGGCCCGTTCGATGGCGCGACCGCCGCCGACAGAGCCGGTGAAGTTGACAAAGCCAAAGGACTTGGCGGCGATGAGGTGCGAGGTCGTATCGTGGTCGAGAAAGACGTTCTGGAACACGTCTTCGGGGATGCCCGCCGCGTCGAAGGCCCCGGCCAGCCGTTCGCCGACCAGGGGGGTCTGGCTGGCGTGCTTCAGCATCACTGCATTGCCCGCGATGAGCGCCGGGGCCACGGTATTGATCGCGGTCATGTAGGGATAGTTCCAGGGCGCGATCACCAGCACCAGCCCGTGCGGTACCCGGCGGATGAAGCGGCGAAACCTGGCGCTGTCCTCGATCGTCACATCGGCCAGCGCGTCTTCGGCGATCTCGGCCATATAGGTGGTGCGTTCGCTGAAGCCGCCGAATTCGCCGCCATAGCGGACCGGACGGCCCATTTGCCAGGCGAGTTCGGTGACGATCTGGTCATTCATTTCGCCGATCTTCTCGCGCGCGATCATCACCCGGCTGATCCGTTCGGCCAGCGGCAGGTCGGCCCAGGCGGCTTGCGCGCGGCTGGCGCGGGTGACGGCGGCGGTGGCCTGATCGAGGCCGAGGGTGGGACGCTCGGCATAGATCGAGCCGTCGATCGGAGAGATGCACTTGAGGGTGGTCGGCATTGTCAGAACCTCTCGAACCCGCGGGCGATTTCGTAGTCGGTGACCTTGCGGTCGAAGTCTTCCTGTTCCCAGCGGGCGGCGTGGACGTAGTGGTCGATCACCGCGTCGCCGAAGGCTTTGCGCAGCATCTTCGATCCGTCAAGAGCCTTGGTGGCGGCGCTGAGGCTGCGAGGGATGTCGCGGGCCTTTTCGGCGGCGTAGGCGTCGCCGGAAAACTCGGGCTCCAGCTTCATCTTGCCCTCGATCCCGGCGATGCCCGCCGCGATCTGCGCGGCCAGCGCCAGGTAAGGGTTGAGGTCGGAGCCGCCAACCCGGCACTCGACGCGGACCGCCTTGGTGTTGGTGCCGCAGATCCGGTAACCGGCGGTGCGGTTGTCGGCGGACCAGATCGCCTTGGTGGGCGCGAAGGTGCCGGCGGAGAAGCGTTTGTAGGAGTTGATGTAGGGCGCAAGGAAATAGGTCAGTTCATCGGCATGGGCGAGAAGCCCGGCCAGGTAGTGCTGCATCAGCGCCGACATGCCGTGTTTGCCCTTGGGATCGTGGAAGGCGTTCTTCTTCGCCTTCCAGAGCGACTGGTGGATGTGGCTCGACGATCCGGCCATGTCGTGATGCGGCTTGGCCATGAAGGTGACGGCATGGCCGGTGGCCCAGGCGATTTCCTTGACGGCGTTCTTGACCAGCACATGGGTGTCGGCGGTATCGAGCGCGTCGGAATACTTGATGTTGACCTCTGCCTGGCCGGGATCAGCCTCGCCCTTGGTGTTCTCGACCGTCACCCCGGCTCCGTAGAGGCCGTTGCGGATGGCGCGCATCAGGTGCTCTTCCTTGGTGGTTTGGAAGATGTGGTAATCCTCGTTATAGGGGCTGATCGTGGTCAGGCCGCGATAGTGCTTGTCTCGGGCTTCGTCGTAGGTCTCGCGGAACACGAAGAATTCCAGTTCGGTCGCCGCGGCGGCGGTCAGGCCAAGTCCCTCCAGCCGTTCGATCTGGCGTTTCAGGATAGTCCGGGGGGCGTGGGCGACAAGGTCGTGGGTGTGGTGGTCATGCAGGTCCGACAGCACCAGCGCGGTTTTCTCCAGCCACGGGATCAGGCGAAGCGTCGCCAGATCGGGCTTCATGACGTAGTCGCCATAGCCCGCCGCCCAACTGGTCGAGGCATAGCCCTGCACGGTCTCCATCTCGATATCGGTGGCCAGCAGGTAATTGCAGCAATGGGTCTCTTCATAGCCGCCATCGACGAAATACTGGGCGTGGAAACGCTTGCCCATCAGCCGGCCCTGCATGTCGGGGGCGCAAGCGATGACGGTGTCGATGCTGCCGTCTTTGACGCGTTTCTTGAGGTCGGTAAGCGTTAGGTTGCCGGGCATGGTATGGTCCTATGATCAGGGCCGATGCCCCGGATCGGATCCGGGGCATCGCGTGGGTGGTTCAATGCTCGGCTATGCCGGAGCAATGCTTATCCGTAGCGATAGGGCCTTCCAGCCTTCACCATATCGGCATTGTACTGCTTGAAGATCTCGACGACTTTCGCCTTGGTCTCGGATTCCGCCGCGATTTCATCCCAGAACTTGACGGCGGCCTGTTCGACCGTTTCCCATTCCTCGTCGGGGATCGTGGTCAGTTGCAGCTTGTCGCCATTGACACGCAGCGATGCCTCTCCGCCCCAATACCACCACTGGCGGTAGTAATGCGACTGGTCGCAGCAGACCCGGACGAGGGTTTGCAGATCCTCGGGCAGCTCGTTCCAGCGGTCCATGTTGGCAAAGAACGATCCGGCCCATGCGCCCGATATGTTGTTGGTCAGGAAGTAGTTGGTCACATCTGCCAAACCGACGGTATAATCCTCGGTGATGCCCGACCATGCGATCCCGTCAAGCTCTCCGGTCTGGACGGCGACCTCGATATCTTCCCAGGGCAGGGTCACCGGGACAACGCCGAACTGGGTCAGGAAGCGGCCTGCGGTCGGGAAGGTGAAGACCCGCTTGCCCTGAAGATCGGCCAGCGAGTTGATCGGGTCCTTGGTGGCGAAGTGGCAGGGATCCCATGCCCCGGCCGAGATGTGCTTGACCCCGACGGCCGAATATTCGGCGTCCCAGATCTCGTTCAGGCCGTACTGATTGAACAGCACCGGGACGTCGAGCGAGTAGCGCGAGGCGAAGGGGAAGTAGCCGCCGAAGACAGTCACCTCGGTCGGCGAGGCCATCGAGTCGTCATCCGATTGCACGGCGTCGATGGTGCCCGACTGCATGGCGCGAAACAGCTCTCCCGTGGGGACCAACTGGTCGGCGAAGAAGAGCTCGATCTGCATCCGGTCGCCGGCGATCTTGTTGAACATGTCGACGGCCGGCTTGACGACGTGCTCGGCCAGAGCCGGGCCGGCATAGGTCTGCATCCGCCAGGTGATGGTGGATTGCGCCAGCGCGGGCGCGGCGAGGGCTGCCGGGGCGGCTGCGGCACCGGCGATGAACTTGCGTCTGGTTGTCATGGTTCTCTCCTTGTTGGTTTCTTGGCGCTCGTAGGGTCTTGCGAATGCTCCTTTTGCATTGGAGTTCTGGTTACTTTCCGTAGACGTAGTTGGGCAGCCACATCGCGATCTGCGGGAAGATCATGATCAGGCTGAGGGCCAGAATCATCACCAGCACGAACGGGATGATCGAGGCGTAGAGGTCGCGCAGGCTGATTTCCGGCGGCGCCATGGCGCGCATCAGGAACAGGTTGTAGCCGAATGGCGGGGTCATGTAGGCGATCTGGGTGGTGATCGTGTAAAGCACGCCGTACCAGATCAGGTCGAAGCCAAGCGCGTCCACCAGCGGCACGTAGAGCGGGGCGACGATGACCAGCATGGCGGTGTCGTCAAGAAACGTGCCCATCAAGAGGAACGAGATCTGCATCAGGATCAGGATCGTCCAGGGATCGAGGTGCATCTGTTCGGTAAAGAGGTTGTCGATCGCCCGGACCGCGCCAAGCCCGTCGAAGACCGCGCCAAAGCCGAGGGCGGCCAGAATGATCCACATGAACATGCAGGTGATGGCGAGGGTCTGGCGGACCGAGACCTCGAACACCTCTCTGGTCATCCGGCCCTTGATGACGGCCGCCAGAAAGGCGGTGATCGCGCCGATGGCAGAGCTTTCCACCAGGCTGGTCCAGCCCTTGATGAACGGCACCATCATCGCGGCGAAAATGATGATCGGCAGCAGTCCCGCGCGCAGCAGGCGCAGTTTCTCGGCCATCGGGACGTTGCGTTCCTCGGGTGGCAGGACCGGGCCCAGGTGCGGCTGGATGCGGCAGCGAATGTAGATGTAAAGGATGAAGAGCCCGGCCATCATCAGGCCCGGAAAGACCCCAGCCAGCCAAAGCTGGCCGACCGGCTGGCGGGCAATCATCGCGTAGAGGACCAGCACGACCGAGGGCGGCACGAGGATGCCAAGCGATGATCCGGCCTGGATCACGCCGGTCACCATCTTCTTGTCGTAGTTGCGTTTCAAGAGTTCCGGCAGCGCGATCGTGGCGCCGATGGCCATGCCGGCGACCGAAAGCCCGTTCATCGCCGAGATCAGCACCATCAGTCCGATCGTGCCGATGGCAAGGCCGCCATGCACCGGCCCCATCCAGACATGGAACATCTTGTAGAGGTCGTCGGCGATCTTCGATTCCGACAGCACATAGCCCATGAAGATGAACATCGGCAAGGTCAGCAGCGGATACCATTTCATCAGCTTCATCGCCGCCGAGAACGGGATCAGCGAGCCGCCGGTGCCCCAGAGCGCAAGCGAGGCGATCACCGCCACGCCGCCGATGGCGCCAAAGACGCGCTGGCCGGTCATCAGCATAAGCATCATCGACGAGAACATCAGGAGTGCGATCATTTCGTGCGACATCAGATCGGCTTACCCTTGATCTTGGCGATGTCCTTGAAGAGTTCGGAAACGGCCTGAAGCAGCATCAGGAACAGCCCGACGCAGATGATCGATTTGATCGGCCACAGAACCGGCCGCCAGGCGGTCGGGTTCCGTTCGCCGTACCTGATCGCGTAGCTGGTGCTGTCGATGGCGCCGTAAAGCAGGACGCCGAGATAGAAACAGAGAAGCAGCACGGTAAATCCGTCGAACCATGCCTTTCGCTTGTCGCTCCAGGCGCCATAGAACAGGTCCATGCGAACGTTCGAGCCAAGCTGGATCGAGTAGGGACCGCCGAGGATGTAATAGGCGACCATGGCGAATTGCGCCATTTCAAGGGTCCAGAGCGAGGGCAGCATGTTTGGCAGGGTCTTCGAGATCGATGACCACAACAGGATCGCCATCATCACGAAGATGCCGTACATCACCACCCGCCCGACCCGGTAGTTGATCGCATCGACGACGCGGACATAGCTGCGCAGGAAGCCCATCACGCCTTCACCCTCAGATCGTGGGCAACGCCGAGATTGGCGAGGGCCGCGGCGATCGTTCTTGCCAGCGCCAGCGCCATGGCTTGCTGCTGTTCGGTGGTGGCGATCAGGTCATTGCGGAGTTCCAGCATCACGTTCAGGTGCCCCTGGATCAACGCGTGTTCCCGCAAGGTATGGGTCACGCCGTCCGCCGGCCCGTAGGGTTGGTTGCGCTGCACGAGTCCGGGCAGATGATCGCCAGCGAGGGTGAGCATTTCATCGGCCAGTCGGCTGTCGGTATCGTGCAGGATGCCGATCTCGGTGGCGCGGGGTTTGCCGAAATAGACCGGCGTGAAGCTGTGGACCGTGACAAGCACCGCAGTCTGCATCTCGTTCAGCGTGCGGGTCATCAGGTGTTGGAACGGGCGATAGGCGGCCTCTGCCCGCCGGTCGAGGGCGCGGGGATCAAGGTGCTGGTTGCCGGGGATGTCGAAGCGTTCGCTGCGCGCCGGGATGCTGTCTTCGGCCTCGGGCGGGCGGTTACAGTCATATACCAGCCGCGAGATCGTGCTGTGAATCAGTCTGGCATCAAGGATCGCGCTGAGATTCTCCGCGACGGCCAATGCGCCCGGATCCCAGGCGATATGGCTGGTAAGGGCGTCCTCGCTGAGCCCCAGGTCGCCGAATTCGGCGGGGATGCGGTTCGAGGCATGTTCGCAGACCAGTAGAACCGGCGAACTGCCGGCGGCATTCGTCAGGATGCAGGGCGCTGCATCGGCGTCTCTGGCAATGTCCGTGCTGGTCGGCAACCGCAATCTCTCCCCCACCTGTTGAACAGATTTCTTCATCCGCGCTTGAGCTGTCAAGAAAATTACGTAAGGATTTGACCTGTCGCCAGCGGTTTGCGGTTGGGCGCCGCGGAAAGGGTTGGGCTTGGCCGAGGAATTCGAAACGATTGCGGACCGCCTGCATGCGCGGCTGGACAGTCTGACCCGCGCGGAACGGCAATTGGCCGATACGATCCTGCAGAATTACCCGGTCTCGGGTCTGAGGTCCATCACCGCCGTCGCGTTGACCGCGGAAGTATCGACGCCGACAGTGGCGCGGATGGTGCAGAAGCTGGGCTACAAGGGATTCCCGGATTTTCAGCAGGAGTTGCGGCGCGAGCTGGAGGCGAAGATCACCGGGCCGATTGCCAAGCATGACATCTGGGCCGGCCGCGCCCCCGAAGGGCATATCCTGAACCGCTTCACCGAGGCGGTGATTGGCAATATCCGGCAGACCCTGGCGCATATCGAGACCGAGACGTTCGACGCGACCTGTGCGCTGCTGGCGGATCGGGACCGGGTCATCAACATCGTCGGCGGACGGGTGACGCGGTCCCTGGCCGATTACCTGTTCGTTCATATGCAGATGATCCGGGGTGGAGTGGTGAACTTCCAGTCCGGCGCCAGCGGCTGGCCGCACTACCTTCTTGATATGAAGGACGGGGACGTTCTGATCGTCTTCGACATGCGGCGCTATGAGAACAGCACGCTGAAGCTGGCGGAACTGGCGCAATCCAGAGGCGCCGCGATCGTGCTGTTCACCGACCAGTGGCGCTCGCCGGTGGCGCGGTTCGCCCGACATTGCTTCAACAGCCGGATCGTCGTGCCGTCGGCCTGGGATTCCTCGGTGGCGACAGTGCTGCTGCTGGAAACGATGATCTCGGCCGTGCAAGAGCTTAACTGGGATGAGACACGGCCTCGGATGGAAGAGCTGGAAGAGATGTTCAACCAGACAAGAAGCTTCCGGAAATTCACCTGAACCGCACTGATCGCCGCAGCCCTCGTATGGCCCGAAGCGTTTCGGGAAAAGAGTGAATCGGAATTGCGCTGCCTCTTGCTGCGCCCGAACGCGAATTCCGATACCCTCTGCCTCAAGTATTTGTCGAAACGCTTCAGCCCAGCAGGCTGGCCATCCGGCGCAGGGCCAGTGCGTAGCCCTCGGTGCCGAAGCCGGCGATGACGCCATCGGCGCGATGCGAGACATAGGAGTGATGCCGGAACGCCTCGCGCTTGTGGATGTTCGAGATATGCACCTCGAGCACCGGGCCGTCGAAGGCGTTCAGCGCGTCGAGAATCGCGACGGAGGTGTGGCTGTAGGCGCCGGGATTGATGATGATGCCAGAGGCGGATTGTCTGGCCTCCTGAATCCAGTCGACAAGCTGACCTTCATGGTTTGATTGCAGGCAGGAGCAGGCCAAGCCGAGTTCCTTTGCCATCGTGGCGCACCATTTCTCGACATCTACCAGCGTCTCCGAGCCATAGACCTCTGGCTGGCGCTGACCCAGCAGGTTCAGGTTGGGGCCGTTCAGGATATGGATCGGTTTGGGCATCGGAGGCTCCTTTGCGCCTTGGTGAGCATATCGGAGCCTGACAGGTCAATGGAGCGCGCAGCGATTGCAGCAGAATGAGGCGCGGCGGCGACACCGGTGGGCGCTGTCTAGAGCACCCTTTTGATCGCCGCGTCGATCTTGTCGGTCAGTTCGGTGATCTGCGCATCCTCGATGATGAACGGCGGCGCCAAAAGGATGTGGTCGCCTGTCTGGCCGTCGATCGTGCCCGACATCGGGTAGCAGATCAGCCCCTCGTCGAAGGCCGCGGACTTCAGTTTGGCGGCGATGCCGCTCGTGGGGTCGAAGGCGGCCTTGGTGTCACGGTCCTCGACGATCTCGATGCCACGGAACAGGCCGCGGCCGCGGATGTCGCCGACATTCGGGTGCTGGCCGAAACGGTCCTGCAGAGCATCGGCGAGTTTGTCGCCCTGGGTCTTGACTCGGTCCAGCAGGTTGCGGTTCAGGATCGCGCTGACCACGGCAAGACCCGCTGCGGTGGCGGTGGGGTGGCCGATATAGGTGTGGCCATGCTGGAAGAACCCGGTGCCGTCGCGGATCGTGTCGTAAATCTCTGCGGTGCACAACATCGCGCCGATTGGCTGATATCCCGCCCCGAGACCCTTGGCGATGCAGGCGATATCCGGGGCGATGCCGTCCTGCTCGCAGGCGAACAGTGTGCCGGTGCGACCCATGCCGCACATCACCTCATCGAGGATCAAGAGCACCCCGTATTTGTCGCAGATCTCGCGGATGCGGCGGAAATAGCCCGGCGCGGGCGGCAGGGCACCGGCGGTGGCGCCGACAACCGGTTCGGCCATGAACGCCATGACGGTTTCGGGGCCGACGCGCAGCAGTTCCTCTTCCAGAGCATTGGCGGCGCGCAGGCCATAATCTTCAGGGCTCTCGCCTTCGCGGCGCAGACGGTAGTCGTAGCAGGGGTCGATATGGCTGACATCGAGCAGCAGCGGTGCGAACTGCGCGCGGCGCCATTCGTTGCCGCCGGCCGACAAGGCGCCGATGGTGTTACCGTGATAGCTTTGCTTTCGCGCGATCAGGCGGCCGCGCTCGGGTTCGCCCTTCTCGACGAAATACTGCCGCGCGAGCTTGATCGCGGCCTCGGTCGCCTCGGATCCGCCAGAGACGAAATAGACCCGCTCGATTCCCGGCGGCGCGTGTTCGATCAGAAGATCGGCAAGCGCTTCGGCGGGTTCGGAAGTGAAGAAACCGGTATGGGCGAAGGCGATCTTGTCGAGTTGCGCCTTGATCGCGGCGATAATCTCGGGGTCGCCATGGCCAAGGCAGGACACCGCGGCGCCGCCTGACCCGTCAAGGTAGCGTTTGCCGTTCGAGTCGATCAGATAACAACCCTCGCCCCCTGTCGCGACCGGGTTCTGCTTGCGGCTGTGGCGGGGAAAAACATGGTTCATAGCACCTGTCCTGCTGGTTCGGGGGTGTAGATCATGCGCTGATCCTCGACGAAATCGTGAAGGTTCAGCGGCCAGAGCGCGCGGGGCCAGCGCAGCTCCATCTGACCAAGGCGCGGGCGGTAGACAGCGGTGTAAAGCGTGCCGAAACCCTGCGCGAAGGCCGAGGAATAAAGCGGCGGGCGCAGGAACGCCCCGATGAATTTCTCTTCCGGATCGACATGAAGGGTAAGGCGGTGCAGCAGAAAGCGTTCGCGCTCTACGGTGGCGGTGAAGCGGGCATGGCTGTCCCATTCCACCTTGTCCTGATGATTGGTGGCGACCGCGGCATGGGTGATGCGGGTCTTGCGGTCGGGGGCCATCAGCGCGGTCAGGTAGTTGCGCTTGGCGTCGACGACGGTGACGTTGTAGCTCATATGTGTCGGTACGCGAGACAGCGCCTTGCCGGCCTCTTCCGCAGTTTCGCAGGTTTGCAGGACGTAGCGCAGGATCAGCGGCACGCCAAAGCCTTCGCCGACGACACGGCGGCCGCCAAAGGTCAGCGATACGGCAAGCCCGGCATCGTTCATGCCGTCCACCAGTCCCCACAGCCCGTCGCTGGTGCCGATCACCTTGCGGCCTTGCCAGTTGGTGCGCATCACCAGCCGGTCGAAGGCATGCGGGTTGTAGTCGTAGTTGCGGACCAGCACGGGTTCGGCCCCCGGCCAGATCGCCTGGCTGCAGCCGGAAAGGTAGGCGGGCGGTCCGTAGAAGCTGAGAAACCGCGCCGCGTTATCGCCGCCGCCTGCCAGTTCGCAGAGCGTTTCGTAGATCGGCATCAGTTCCGGCATATGCTGACGCAGCGCGCGGTGACTGTCGCGGTAGGTGGGGCGGGCATGGACGCCTTCGCGCTGCCACCAGGTGTGATAGGCGGGCCAGAATTCGTGAAAGAGCCCGGCCCATTTCGGGCCGGGATCCGGAAGGTCGATAGCGCGCCAGAGCATTTCCATATCGGTCGCCTTGGGCACTTGCCCGGTGGGTTACATGATCTTGAAGGCCGGATCCGCAAGATCCGGTCCAGCCTCTGCCACCGGCAAGGGTTGGGCGGCGAAGCTTTGCTTGATGCCGTGTATCCACCGTTTCGCGCGCTCGTTCAACTGGAACCCCGACGTCATCGAGCGGCCACGGGTAACAAGAATGCCCAGATCGGCGCCTTCATAGCGGTAATCGCCGGGCTTGGTGATCCGCAGGAAGAACGCCTCGTTCTCTGATTCCACCGCGCGGCGGTGATAGTCGAAGCGATCAAAGACCACGCGACCATCCTCCAGCATCTTGTAGATGCCCGATTGCGGCGCGTGGGTCACGATGTCCACAGTGTCCTCGGTATGCTTGATGACCATCTGCGACCAGCTGTCGATCATGTCGGGATCGGCCCAGCGGTCGTTCAACTCGTCCACGTCCAGCTTGAACTTGGCCTTCGAGAATTCCAGCAAGTGGAACAGGAAGAGCGGCGCGTCTGCATGGGCGAAGGCGGCGTGGTTGGTCATCGAGGATGCGCCGGTGATCCGCGGATTCAACTCGCCCAGCCAGAGGTCGCCGGTCTTCTTGTCGATCAGGAAGTCCAGCTCGAAATATCCGCGATAGCCTTCTTTCCGCAGTTGCTCGCCGAATTTGAAGGTCAGGTCGCGGGCCTTGTCGCGGACCTTGGGCGGGAACGCGGTCGAGAGGATCTCGTTGCCGCACCAGCCGCCGCGATAGGGGGTCAGTTCCTTGAAGCCGACGAGTTCGGTCATCAAGGGGCCGACGATCGTGCCTTCCGAGGTCGCGCAGGCCTCGATGGCCGAGCCGCGGCAGTCGATGCGCTTCATGATCTTGATTTCGCCTTCGCCGATGATCTCGTGTTCATGGCGGCGGAAATCGGCCTCTGACTTGATGAAGAAGGTGGTGTGGCCGCTATCGCCGAAGGCCGATTGCAGCACAAGGTCGTGGCCGATACCGGCCCTTTCGCAGGTCTTCTTCAGGTCCTCATATGATTTGACTTCTGCCAGCACGTTCGGCACCGACGGCACTCCGGCCTTGTTGCCGATGCGGACGGTCTCGATCTTGTTGTCCATGTTGGTGCGAAGTTTCGCCTTCGGGAACCAGACATCAGCGCCAAGCTCTTTCGACAGCCGCTCGGTTTCCTCGTCGAACATCAGGAATACAAATTTCGGCTTGCCGCCGCGGCGTTTGATAAGGTCGATGACCTCCTTATGCTGCAGCAGGTAGTTGTTGATATCCTCGATCGACTGAAACTCTGCATGGGGCTGCTCTGACGGGCAGAAGACGTTCGGATGGCGGCCGTCATAGCAGTCTATGTAGCAGATATACTTGAAGTTCTTGCACCACTCATCGATCCCGAGCAGATTGAAGTTGGTGGCCGAGATGAAGTAGATCGGGTCTTCGTTGCGATGGAAATAGCGGCGGATTTCCGAGATGTTGTTCAGCATTTTCTTGGCCATTTGGGCCTCCCTGTTTTATTTAGCTGCGAGTGCGGTTTTCATCTTTTTGGCATGCCGCTCCAAGGCATCCTGCGTAAAGACGCGCAGGCCCAGATCAGCGCGGTAACCATGGATCTCATTGACATCGAGTGCCCGCATGAAGGCCAGGATCTCTTTGCTGACAACCTGCCCCGGCACCAGGATCGGGAAACCGGGCGGATAAGGGATGATGAACGACGCCGAGACGACCTCTTGTCCGGCATCCATTGCCTTTTTCAGCGACCCGTCCAGTTCGAGGTAGTCGCAATTGTTCGCGTCATAGCTGAGGAAAAACGCGCTGCGGATATCGCCCTCGGGGGTCACCTGATCGGTGCGGAACGCATCGTGAAAGCGGCTGAAATCCGGCAGCGGCGGCAGATCCTCCATCAGGTTCTTGACCCGGCGGTCGAAGGCCAGGCGTTCCATCTTCGAGGCGTCGTCGAGCAGTTCATCGAGGCTTTTGGCGATCTCGACCAGCACCTCGATGAGATAGGCGACCGAGGACCGCGTGGTGCCGATATTGGTCATGAAGAGGACCGTGTTGCGCGAGGTCTTGTTGATCTGGATGCCGTACTTGTCCATCAGGATATCAGTCTTGAACGTATCCCCGTCCCAGCCGGTGCCGCCAACGGAAAGCGTGACACGGGTTGCGTCCAGCACGAATTCGTCCTTTTCCCAACAATCCCAGATATCGGTCCAGCCTTGATCGGGGTCGTAGTAGCTTTCGACCCCGCTTTCGCGGTGCGTGTCGGGGATCATGTCTCCGGCGGTGAGAACCTTGAAGTACTTCTGCAACAGCGGATGGGTCGAAATGGCGCGGCGCATCGACATCGCGGCTTCGACCTGGCGCTGGACGAATTCGAAGCCTTCCAGTTCCACCTGCCGGCGACCGACATCGAGCGAGGCGATGATCTGGTAGTTCGGGCTGGTCGAGGTATGGGTCATGTAGGCTTCGTGGAAGCTCTGCTCGACCTCGCCCTTGAAGTCCTGATCGTTGACATGGATCATCGAGCCCTGACGCAGAGAGGTCAGCGTCTTGTGGGTTGATTGCGTGGCATAGACCCGGACGCGGGCATTCGGCGGCGGGATCAGCCGGGTCTTCAGCAGGGTTTTCTCGTCCGCGTCCTTCAGTTTTTCCTGCTGCTTTTCATAGGCCTTGGCATGTTCCGGTGTACGCAGGCTTACCCGCATGTTGTTGGCGGCGTTCATCCCGGTCCGCTGGCGGTAGGTGGGGCCGAAGCGGGCGAAGGCGAACCACGCCTCGTCCCAGAGGAAAACGAGGTCGGGTTTGATGGCGAGGCATTCCTCCATCACTCGTTCGACATTGTAGACGATGCCGTCGAAGGTGCAGTTTGTCAGCAACAGCATCCTTACCCTGTCGAGCTTGCCGGCGGCTTTGAGCTTGAGCAAGGAGTGCTTGATCTCAGTCAATGGCACCGCGCCATACATCGAATATTCATTGAGCGGATAGCTGTCGAGATAGACCACGTTGGCCCCGGCCAGCACCATGCCGTAATGGTGCGACTTGTGGCAGTCACGGTCCACGAGGACGATGTCATCCGGGCGCACCAGTGCCTGCACCACGATCTTGTTACAGGTCGAGGTGCCGTTGGTGGCGAAGAAGGTCTGTTTCGATCCGAAGGCGCGGCTGGCGAGTTCCTGGGCTTCCTTGATCGGTCCGTGCGGTTCCAGCAGGCTGTCGAGCCCGCCTGACGTGGCAGAGGTTTCGGCCATGAAGATGTTGGGACCGTAAAACGCGCCCATGTCCTGGATCCAGTGGCTGCGGCTGATCGACTTGCCGCGGCTGATCGGCATGGCGTGGAAAACGCCGGTGGGCTGCTTGGAATACTCCTTGAGCGCGGTGAAGAACGGCGTCTTGAACCGGGCCTGCACACCGCGCAGGATATTGAGGTGCAGTTCGACGAAGTCTTCCTGATTGTAGAAGACCCGGCGGCAGATGCCGAGATCGAGACCGGCGATATCCTCGACCGAGCGCTCGGTCACGAGATAGGCGTCAAGTTCGGGCCGGACCTTGGCGATCAGGCGGCAGAGTTCGGGGCCGTAATCCTCGGGCGCCAGCTCCTCGATGTTTTCAATCCCGCCGGCCCGGTTCAGGTAGCGTTTCAGGATCGGCAGATCGACCTTCGATTCCATCTTCAGGCCGGGGCGCACGACGATGGCCTGTATATTATGATTGAAAAGGACGCCGATCAGCGCGTCCTGCAGGCTGGGCACGACCACCGCCTCATAGGTGAAAGGGTCCTCGGCGCGGCGCATCGACGTCATGTTGGATTTCAGCCAGCGTTCCTGATGTTCGTTGACGTTGTCGACGATCATCACTTCGAAATAGGGCTTGGTCAGGGCACGGGCTTCGGGCGACAGCATCGCCTCGTCTTCGTGATCGTCGGCTTCGGCGGCGTCACGGTCAAGCGGGATGTGGCGGCGGCGATAGGCCCCGGTCGTGAGGCCGCGGGTCACGCGGTGGACGGCGAAGGCGACATCGTCAAGATTGCCGTGGTCGAACTGGCGGCGGATATGATCGAAAGCCTGCACGCCGGGAAAGGCCCAATAGGCTTCGATCAGGGAAAGCGAGTCGAAAAGCTCGCTGATCTTGGCGCGAGTGGCCTTGGCGTGACGACTGTCGGGGTCGCGCGCCAAGGCGTCAGTGGTTTCGCGCAGCTTGCTCCAACGGTCAGAGCGCAGCTGAATGGCAGAATAATAATCGCTCATTGATTGCATCGCGTATTCCCCGTGTTACCGGCGGAAAATCCGAGATACAGAGCGAGGCGCGGACGGCCTTGCCCGAATTGCGGATCAACTGCCAGTAGATTTGCCCGGAACGGGCGTTAAATGCAGGTCTGTTACATTCGACAGCGCCTGAGTCTGTGAAGACCTGAAACCAATCGTATCGGTCTTGACGTCGACATGCAGTCCGGCGCGCGATCCCTGCTTCGGAATCTCGAGCGGGCCCAGACCATGCAGGTAGACATCGGTGCCGCTGGCACGGTCATAGATCGAGAAGTCGACGGACCGGTCGCGGAAGCTTTTCAGCACCTGGCCGAGGCCCTTCATGCCGGTTTCGCGCTGACGGCGGACCTGGCTGAGGTCAAGCTCGATCGGGAACATGTCCTCCTGGCCGGCGGACTGGTGCAGAACCGTCGCCGCCGGGTCGATCACGCAGGACCGGCCGTTGCCGCCCGCGCCAAGACCATTGACGTCGACCACATAGCATTGGAACTGCGCCGCTGTGGCCCGCGCGATGGCAAGTTCCGCGTCGCGGTCGGTTGTGCCGGTCAGGACCGGGTGCAACAGAACCTCGACGCCCTGGCTGGTCAGTTGCCGGGTGGTTTCCGGAAACCAGATGTCATAGCAGATCGACAGCCCGAAGCGGCCAACCTCTGGCACGTCGAAGATGCAGAACTCGGTTCCGGCCTCGACTTCCGCCTCGTAGGGACGGAATGGGAACATCTTGCGGTAGCTCGTCACGATCTCACCTTGCGGGTTGATCACGACAGAGGTGTTGTAGATCGCGTCATTCTCGGCCTTCTCGAACATCGAGCCCGGAATCAGCCAGATATTGTGTTTTTTGGCGGCGTCGCAGAAACGTTCCACGGGTTCGTTGTAGAAAGGCTGCGCGAAGCGCGGCAGCGGGCCGAACGGCGCCAGTTCCGAGAACAGCACCATCTGCGTCCAGGGGAAGCGGGCCATAAGGACGTCCAGCCGGTGCAGCATGCCATCGACGTTCGATTGCAGCGCATTCACGTACATCTGGATGCCGGCGATTGCGAAAGGGGTCATGTCAGAAACTCTCCGTCCAAGCGGCTGGTCCGGCTTTGGACCGCATCATATTTGCCGCGGGACTCATGTCTTATGCTCTGACAACGAGAACTGAAACAGGCGAACGGCGCACAATCCTGTCAGCATGCGAGCCAACCAGGAATTCGCGCATTTTGTCGGGTGCGTGTGACGCCATTACCACAAGATCGACACCGATCTTGGTGATCGCCGCCAGCACCTCTTCGTGGATCGCGCCAAAGGCGAGGTGCTGTTTGACGTCGATATCATTTGGAATCTCGGCATCGACGATTTTCTGCAACTCGACTTCGGCCTTTGTCAGCGCCTTTTCCTTGAAATTGTCCGGAAAAAAGCCGGAAACAAGCGGGGTTCCCATGTCGGGAACCACCGTTATCACATGCAGCTTGCCCTTCGAGGCGCGGACCAGCGCCACCGCTTCGGGCAAGGCTCTGCGCCAGGAAATCGGGTGGTTGAGGTCGAGCGTCAGCAGAACGTTGTCATACATTGCAGTTCCCTTCAGGCGGCCGCTGTCTTCCGTGGCGCAGCCGCGCGGCCGCGTTGCAGGAAGACGATCAGCGCCAGAACCAGAAGTGCAGGAATGAACATCCAGTACTTGCTGGGCTGGTCCAGCGGCTTGAGGACGCGCAGCACCTCTTGATCCCAGTCGAGTCCGGCATTGGCTGCGGGGCTGCCAAAGGACACATCGTCGATGAACATCTGATCGCCCTCATTGCGGAACACCAGGCCGGCATTTTCCAGCTTCTCTTCGCCCGTGGCACCTTCGCCGATGGGCAGGATCGCGACGAACTGGATTGGATCGCCAAGGTCGTTCAGACCGCTGACCCGCAGGCGCAGTTCCTGGCCCGGCGGGGTCGCAGCGGCGGCTTCGGCAATCTCTGCCGGGGCTTCCTCGGAATAGGGGGCCGAGACCATGTCCATCCAGAAGCCAGGGCGAAACAGGGTGAACGCGATCAGCAGAAGCGCGATTGTTTCGTAGAACCGGTTCTTGGCAAGGAACCAGCCCTGCGTGGCTGCCGCAAAAAGCAGCATGGCTATCGTCGCGACAATGAAGACGAAGATACCCTGGCCCCAGCCGACATTGATCAGCAGCAGTTCGGTGTTGAAGATGAACAGGAACGGCAGGGCCGCGGTGCGCAGGCTGTAGAAGAATGCAATCACGCCGGTCTTGATCGGATCACCGCCGGACACCGCGGCGGCGGCGAAACTGGCAAGGCCCACAGGGGGCGTCACGTCAGCCATGATGCCGAAGTAGAACACGAAGAGGTGAACGGCGATCAGCGGCACGATCAGGCCGTTCTGCTGGCCGAGCGTCACGATCACCGGCGCAAGCAATGCCGAGACCACGATGTAGTTCGCCGTGGTGGGCAGGCCCATGCCGAGGATCAGCGACAGGATCGCGGTCAGGAACAGGATCGCCAGGATATTGCCGCCCGACAGCACCTCGACCACGTCGGCGAGCGCAGAGCCGACGCCGGTCTGGCTGACCGAGCCGACGATGATGCCGGCGGTTGCGGTGGCGATGCCAATGCCGATCATGTTGCGCGCGCCGGTCACAAGACCGTCGATCAGGTCCAGGAAGCCGTGCTTGATGTCGCCGGCCAGCCGGCTTTCGCCGCGGAACATGGCCATCAGCGGGCGCTGGGTCAGCAGGATGAAGATCATGTAGGACGCGGCCCAGAAGGCTGAAAGGCCCGGCGACAGGCGGTCGATCATCAGCGCCCAGACCAGAACGACGACGGGCAGGATGAAGTGCAGGCCGGATCGGATCGTTGGGCCCGGCAGCGGCAGGTTGGTGACCGGTTCGTTCGGGTCGTCGAGCTTGAGCGGCGGTTCTTTCGACGCGACGTAGAGCAGGCCGATATAGACAAGGCCGATGAAGGCGAAGATGATGTAGCCTGCGGTGTTCGGGAAGGCCGGGCGGATCCAGCCCATGCCGTAATAGACCGCGAACGAGATCGCGCAGATCGCGGCAATTGTGAAGGCGATGCCGATCAGGCGCTGGACGATGGGTTTCGGAACGTAAGCGCGCTCCAGACCCTCCATCCCGGCCTTCAGCGCTTCGAGATGCACGATGTAGACCAGCGCGATATAGCTGATCACGGCAGGCAGGAAGGCGTGCTTGACCACGTCGAAATAGGGGATGCCGACATATTCCACCATCAGGAACGCTGCAGCACCCATAACCGGCGGCATGATCTGGCCGTTGACCGAAGAGGCGACCTCGACCGCGCCGGCCTTTTCAGAGCTGAAGCCGACCTTCTTCATCAGCGGGATGGTGAAGGTGCCGGTGGTGACGACGTTGGCGATCGAAGAGCCAGAGATCAGACCTGTCATCGCCGAGGATACAACGGCGGCCTTGGCCGGTCCGCCCTTCATGTGGCCCATCAGGCTGAACGCGACCTGGATGAAATAGTTGCCCGCTCCGGCCCGGTCCAGCAGTGAGCCGAAAAGCACGAAGAGGAAGACGAAGGAGGTGGACACGCCCAACGCGATGCCGAACACGCCTTCGGTCGTGATCCACTGATGATTCACGATTTCGGACAGGTTGTTGCCCTTGTGGGCGATGATGCTGGGCATGTGTGGCCCAAGGATCGTGTAGACCAGGAACACCGTGGCCACGATCATCAGGGCAGGGCCAAGCGCGCGGCGGGTCGCCTCCAGCAGGACGATCAGACCGATGACGGAGACCACGAAATCCTGCGTGATCGGCGCGCCGACGCGGCCCGAAATCTCCCTGTAGAAGACGTAGAGGTAAAGTGCTGTCGCGGCGCCGACGATGGCCAAGGCCCATTCCCAGACTGGAATACGGTCTTTCGGCGATCCCAGCGCAACTGCGGCCATCACGGCGATCGAAATGACAGGTATCCACCAGACGCTGGTGCCGCCCTTGGCCGAGAACATGAAAAGCGCGCCGAGGATCAAGGGCACAGCAATGCCGAGGCCGATCTGAAACTTGGTTCGGGCGGCGGGAAAGGCGGCAAAGGCCAGGAATATTGCGAAGGCAAGGTGGATCGAACGCGCCCAGGTATCATTGAAAAGCCCGATGGGCGACGCGATGTAAAGCTGGAACAGGGACCAGGCCAGCGCGACCAGCATCAGGAATAAGCCGACCGGCCCCGCAGCGGCGCGTCCGCCGGTATCTGAAGACGCGACCAGTTCGTCGAGTTCGGCCTGGCTCAGTCCGCCGCGACCGGCAGCTGCACTTTCGACAGCAGCGGCCTGTTGTTGGTCCTTGTTCGCCATTTTGTCCCCATGCGCCCGCGTGATCCGGGCGTCCCTGTTGGTGATCGTATCGTCCGGTCGGGTGAGGAGGGCGCGGCGTGCGCCCCCACTCCGAGTTCAGGCAGCTTGGGCAGGATTACATCCAGCCGCGTTCTGCATAGTACTTCTCGGCCCCCGGATGCAGCGGCGCGGAAAGACCGTCCAGGATCATCTGTTCTTCGGTCAGGTTCTCGAAGGCCGGGTGGAGTTTCTTGAAGCGGTCGAAATTGTCGAAGACCGCCTTGACGACCTCGTAAACAACGTCATCGGGCACGTCGGCCGAGGTGACGAACGTGGCTTTGACGCCGAACGTGTTCACGTCGCTGTCCGTACCCTGGTACATGCCGCCCGGAATCGTGGCCTTGGCGTAGAACGGGTTTTCGTCGACCAGCTTGTCGATCTCCGGGCCTTCAACCGGCACCAGATGGGCATCGACGGTCGACACCGCTTCCTGGATCGAGCCGTTCGGGTGGCCGACCGTGTAGATGATGGCGTCGACCTTGTTGTCGCCAAGGGCTGCAGCCTGTTCGGCGGGCTTGAGCTCGGAGGCGAGGGCGAAATCATCCAGGGTCCAGCCCATCTCGTTCATCACCACTTCCATCGTGGCGCGCTGGCCGGAACCGGGGTTGCCGATATTGACGCGCTTGCCCACCAGGTCCTGGAAAGACTCGATACCGGAATCGTTGCGGGCGATGACGTTGAAGGGTTCGCCGTGAACCGAGAACACCGCGCGCAGGTTGTCGAACTTGTTGCCTTCAAACTCGGACGTGCCGTTATAGGCGTGGTACTGCCAATCCGACTGCGCGACACCCATATCCATGTCGCCGGCCGCAATCGCGTTGATGTTGGCGATCGAGCCGCCGGTCGATGGAGCGGTGCATTTCAGGTTGTGGTCGGCCGTGCCGCGATTGATGAGACGGCAGATCGATTGCCCGACCACGAAGTAAACGCCGGTCTGACCGCCGGTGCCGATGGTGATGAACCGTTCCTGAGCGCCCGCGGCTGTCGTTGACAGCGAGACGGCTCCGGCCAGTGCGATTTGTTTCCAATGCTTCATCATGTCTTCTCCCTTTTAACTGTTCTTCTGCTCAATGACTCCCCGGCTCTTCCGGCCGGGCTTTCCACCTGAAGTTGGTTTATTGCGGGTCGGTCCGGCGACCGCGCTCCGCAAATCTTGTCGTTCCTTTCCTAAAGCCTAGCACTACCTCTGCATTTGTCACGGACTCATGCTCAGGCTCGAAAGTGGCCTGTCATTGGTATCTTCGCAGTCGTCTGGATTGCAAATTTTTTCCCCATTCGATGGCTGATCGTCACTAGGAGTACAGCGACCAGCAAGAGTGGTAAGTCAAGAATATCAATACACGTGTTTAAAATATTAATCAACGGTTCCGTTGGCGACACTCTTGGGGACGACCTCAGTTTGACATGCAAAATGAGATGGCGCCACGCCAGGCTCGGACTGGGCGTCGCAGGTCCTGTCGGACATCGTCGACGTGCAGGTTGACCACACGGAAGTGATCGAAGTTGACGGCCACGATGCAGATACGCCGCGTGGAAACGGTGCGGTGCAGGCAACGCTGGCGGTTAAGCCAATGGCCGCCAGAGGACCCCCGCGGCGGACACGGTCTGGCCCGCGAAATCTGCCGGATCCTTGCCGTAGTTGAATACGAAGCGATGCGTCGCCGTGTCCCGGATGCGCAAGCCGCCGGTGACAGGGGTGCGGGCGATGCCCTCGGCCTTGCACGCATCTGCCACGATTCGGTCAAGCGCCGTATCGTCGGGCCAGCCGGCAAGGTAGTGTTTCGATCCGGTCGAGGCCATGATCGGTGCGCCGTCCGTGGTTTTCAGGGTCACTTTGAAATTGCCCTCAAGCCGTTCCAGCCAGTGCCGGACCGCGCCGCCGCCCTGCAGAGAGATCGCGATGGCGGGGGGCAGGCTTTCGACCAGGCTGATCCGCGCGTCGAGGAAATCCAGCGCCGGCGGTAGCGGCACCGGGGTCGCGAAGTCCGGCGTCTTGGAATTGGTCCGGGGGCCGAGGATCAGTGTGCCCTCATGCGCAGCCATCGCCGTCATCAGGGGGGGTGGAATCGTCATCAGGCCGGGGGCGAAAACCAGTTTGTGGGATTTCAGGCTGGCGCTGTCCGAAGGCAGGAAGTCGACCGACACCCCCGCGCGGCGAAGTGCGCGATAAAATGCGAAGACCAAACGGAAATAGTCGAAATCCTTGCCCTGTGGCTGGACCTCCCACGCCCAGGCCGAGGCATAGTCGAAGATGATCGCGATGTCCGCCCTGACTGTTCCGGCTTCCGGCATCTCGGCCAGTTCGCGGGCGACCTCGGCCACCTCGTCCAGAGCGGGCGCGGCTGCGCTGTCGGGGCGCAGAAGGCCCGCATGCATCTGCTCTTGTGCGAAGGGCGCCTGTCGCCAGCGGAAATAACAGACCGCCTCTGCCCCGTGCGCGAAGGCTTCCCAGGCCCAGAGGCGGGCCATGCCGGTCAGCGGCGCGGGGTTCCACGGTGCCCAGTTCACCGGGCCGGGCTGCTGTTCCATGATCCACCAGCGTCCGCGCCCGACAGCACGGTAAAGATCGTGGTGGAAGGCCTGAAAGTCCGGATCGCCCTGATGCAGGAACGCGGTCTTGTGATCCTCGCTCGCTTCCAGGCGGTCGGACAGAAAACCGATTGGATAGCTGTCCCAACTGGCGATATCGAGATCAGCGCCGACCGCGAAATGGTCGAAGTCGGTGATCCGGCCCATGTAGTTGTGCAGGATCGGTGCCGCGCTTTGGCGGCGGATGATCTGCGATTGCAGCCGGTTGAACGCGACGACCTGATCGGACGCGTAGCGGCGGAAGGCCATCAGATGCGCCGGGTTCGGTTCCGTCACCGTCTGGTTCGGCAGATCGATATCGTCGATGCTGCGGTATTCCATCGACCAGAACACGTTGCCCCAGGCGCGGTTCAGCGCCTCGACCGACTGATAGCGTTGGGCAAGCCAGTGGCGAAAGCCGTCGCGGGCGGCGGCCGAGTAGGACAGGGTGGTGTCGTGGCAGCCATATTCGTTATCGGTCTGCCAGGCCGCGACATGGCTGTTCTGGCCGTAGCGTTCGGCCAGCGCCGCCACGATGCGGGCGCATTCCGTCCGGTAACCGGGATGGCTGAAACAATAATGCCGCCGCGAGCCGAACTTGCGCGGCCGACCTTGGGCGTCCTGCGCCAGCATGTCGGGGTGCCGGTCCAGCATCCAGCGCGGCGGCGTCGCGGTGGGGGTGCCAAGCACGACCTTTAGGCCAGCCGCGCCCAGAACCTCGATCGCCCGGTCCAGCCAGCCGAAATCGAGCCTGTCCGGCTGCGGTTCCAGGCGCGACCAGGCAAACTCGCCGATCCGCACCCAGGTCAGGCCGGTTTCGGCCATCCGGGCGGCGTCGTCAGGCCACTGATCTTCGGGCCAGTGTTCGGGATAGTAGCAGACTCCAAGCGCACGTTTCATCGAATTGATCCCGTCAGGCAGTGGCGGCGTCGTAAGCGGCAACCGCGTCGCGCGCCTTGGCCGCGACATCCGCGACCGCCTCGCCCGGACGGTAGAGCGAGCTGCCGAGTCCGAAGCCATTGGCCCCGGCGGTCAGCCATTGCCTGAAGGTTTCAGGGCCGACACCGCCGACCATGTAGACCTGTGTCAAGGCCGGCAGCACGGCGCGAATCGCCTTCAGCCCCTCGGGGCCCATCTGAAATGCCGGGAACACCTTGAGGCCGTCGGCCCCGGCCTTGAGGGCCGCGAAACATTCGCTGGGGGTCAGGACGCCGGGGAAGCTTTGCAGCCCAAGCGCCTTGGTTTTGGCGATCACCTCTGGGTTCATGTCGGGCGAGACGATCAGCTTGCCGCCGACATCGCCGACCTTCTGCACATCCTCAGTCGTCAGCACGGTTCCAGCGCCGATCAGGGCGCGGCCGCCATGCGCCTGGACCATCGCCGCGATACTGTCGAACGGCTGCGGAGAGTTCAGCGGCACCTCGATCCGGTCGATGCCGGCCTCGATCAGGGTCGCGGCCATGTCGGCGGCTTCGGGCGGCGTGATGCCGCGCAGGATGGCGATCAGCGGGCGGCTCATGTCACGGGCTCCTTCAGGGCCTGGTAGGCGGTGAAAAGGCCAGTCTGCGTCACGGCGCTGTCGTCGGCAAGTATCGCGGGGACGCCTTGGGCGGCCAGCGCCTGCGCGTAGATCCTCGCCAGCCTCGTCGCTCCGATCAGGGTCACGTTCTGGCCCAGCCAATAGCCGCGGCTTGCGGCCAGTTCGATGCCGATCAGCAGACCCGAGAGGCGAGCGGTGGAAATTCCGGGCGGGGTGCCGTTCAGCAGATGGTCGGCACGCAGCGCGAAAAGCCGGGTCGCCAGATGTTCTGGCCGCGACAGGGTGTCATTCAGGGCTTCGGCGAAGGCGTCGTCGTCCCACCCGCCATCCCTCCCGTCTGGCGCAACGGTATGGCGCAGAACGGAGTGCTGGCTGAGGCAGGCAAAGACCTCTCCGGTCATCGCCGTGCGGAAGGCGCTGACCTGACCGTCGCTGATCCGGACCCATTTGGTATGCGTGCCGGGCAGGCAGAGGATGCCGTTGTATCCGGGATCAAGGTGCAGGAAGCCGGCGATCTGGGTTTCCTCGCCGCGCATCACGTCGGGTGGGTCCAGCTGTTTGATGCCGGGGATGACATGGACCTCAAGGCGCGGATCGGTGATGGGTGCCGCGACCATCGCGGCGGCGATGGCGGGGCAGGGAACCGCGGAATAGGGCGCCTCGACCCAGCCCTGACGCGAGCCGACCATGCCGCAGGCGATGACGGTCATCGGCGCGCCCGAGAGCCAGGGATCGATCAGGTCCAGCAGCGCAGGTTCAAAGCCGTCGCGGGTCAGGCTGGCCATGCCCATGCCCGAGTCGGCGCCGGCCAGCTCGACGCCGTCCGCCGTCATCGCCCAGGCGCGCAGATGGGTGGTGCCCCAGTCGACGCCGATCCAGTCTGGTTCGGGCTGGCCCTGCATCATCCGGTGACCACCACGCCGCCGTCGATGACCAGCGCCTGCCCGGTCATCATCCTCGATGCGTTCGAGGCGAGAAACAGCACGCCGCCGACGATGTCGGCGGGGTCCAGCGCATCCTTCAGGCATTGCCGTTCCAGATGTGCAGCCAGCCCCTCGGGCGTCACCCACAGGTCCTTTTGCTTGCGGGTCATGACCCAGCCGGGCGCCAGCGCGTTCACGCGTATCCGGTCCGCCCCGAATTCCCGCGCCAAAGATCGGGTCAGGCCATTGATCCCCGAATTGGCGGTCGTATAGGCCGGGTATCCGGCATTTCCCATCATGTAGCTGATCGACGAGAAGTTGATGATCGAGCCGCCGCCGGCCTTCTTCATGCCGGCAACCGCCGCCTGGCAGGCGAAGAAATAGGATTTCAGGTTGATCGCCATCGACGAGTCCCAGAACTCTTCCGTCACGTCTTCGGTCGTGTGGCGCTTGTCGTTGGCGGCATTGTTGACCAGCACCGTTACCGGGCCATGCGCCTTCGCCGCCTGACCCAACGCCGATCTCAGCGCGGCGATGTCGGTGATGTCGCATGGGATGAACAGCGGGCGGTTACCGGTTTCCGTCGCCATCTGCGCGACGAATTCGGAACTGTCGGACCGTTGCACGAAGGCCACCTTCGCACCCTGTTCCAGAAAACCTCGGGTCAGGACGGCACCGATGCCGGACCCACCCCCGGTGATGAAGACAGAGGCATCCTTGAGGTCCGGGTAGGTCGCGGTTTTCGTCATGGGGCGCATTCCTTCAGGACAGTGGTTACTTGACGGCGCCGAGGGTGAGACCGGCGATGAAGTGTTTCTGCATCAGAAAGAACATCATCACCGGCGGCAGCGCCGCCACGATCGACCCGGCCGAGACCAGATGCCAGGCGGCGACCCACTGGCCGTTCAGCGAGTAGAGGCCGGCCGTGACAGGCTGCGTCGAGGCCCCTGTCGTCAGCACTGTGGCCCAGAAATAATCGTTCCAGATGAAGGTGAAGATCAGCACGCTGAGCGCCGCGATGGCAGGCCGCATGATCGGCAACACCACGAACCAGAAAATGCGCCATTCCGCGACACCCTCGACCCTGGCAGCCTCGATCAGTTCGAACGGCAGGGCGCGGATGAAGTTGCGCATGAAAAGCGTGCAGAACCCGGTCTGGAACGCGACATGGAACAGGATCAGGCCAAGCGAGGTGTTATAGAGCCCCATGTTCACCGTCAAGTCGCGGACCGGCACCATCAGGATCTGGAACGGCACGAAGTTGCCGGCGACGAACAGGAAAAAGACGAAGATATTGGCCCGGAACTTGTAAATCCCCAGCGCGAAACCGGTCAGACAGGACAGCGCAACGGCTCCGATCATCGTCGGTATCGTCACCTTGAAAGAGTTCAGGATGTAGCTGGCAATGGGCGAGTTGCGGAACACATCCAGATAGTTTTCGAAGGCGAGGTAGGACGGAACGCCGAAATAGTTGCCCGCCGCAAGGTCGCTCGATGGTCTGACCGAGGTGATCGCCACGCCGATCAGCGGCAGAAGCCACAGGATCAACACGATCGGCAGCGCGACCTGGTAGGCAATGCGCGACGGCGCCGAGGCCTGTTCGATTGGGCGCGGGAACATTTCAGTACCCCTCTTTCTCGTCGCGGACCATCTTCCAGATGAAACCCGAGATGAAGACCATCATGATCATGAATAGGATGACGGCGATCGCCGCGCCATAACCCATCCGGTAGCCGTATTCCGACAGCGCCTGTTCGTACATGTAGAACGACAGCACGCGGCTGGAACCGAAGGGACCGCCATCGGTCATGATCGACACCAGGTCGAACGACCGCAGCGCGCCGATGACGGTCACGACCACCGCGATGAAGGTGGCGGGGCGCAGTTGCGGCAGGATGATGTACCAAAGCATCCGGAACCCCCTGGCGCCGTCAAGCCGGGCCGCCTCGATCTGGTCGGGCGAGACGTTGTTGAGGCCGGTGAGATAGAGGATCATGCAATAGGCGATCTGCGGCCAGAGGCCGGCGGCGATGATGCCGTAGGTCACCAGATCGGGATCGGCAAGAATGGCCACGCCGGTGCCCGTCATCCATTCGATGAGCTTGTAGAAAAGGCCGAAATTCGGGGCGTAGAACCAAGAAAACATCAGGCCGACCACGACCTGGCTGATCACGAAGGGAAAGAAGAAGAGCGACTTGTAAAGACGGATGCCGCGCACCGTCTGGTTGAGAAAGATGGCGATGCCAAGCCCGGCGGGCACTGCCAGCATGTAGAGAACCAGCCACAGGACGTTGTTCCAGAGCGACGTGTAGAAAGCGCCATCGTCGAAGAGTTCGATATAGTTGCCGGTGCCGACCCAAGTCGCCTCGCCCAGCCCGTCCCAGTCGTAGAAGGACAGCCAGAAACTCTGGAAGATCGGGCTGATGACGTAGAGGACGAACATCGCGATGCCCGGCGCGAGGAACAGCCACGGCGTCAGCCATTGCTGGTTCTGGCGCCACCAGCTGCGGTTTGAGGAACGTGGCGGTACGACGGCTGTGGGCATCATCTTCCCCGTGGCTTTGCTTGTGTTGGCGCTGGAGCGGCGGTCAACGGCTGTCGGCGGAAGGCGGGCGACCGATGACTCGGCCGCCCTGTCCTGTCACTGGTAGATCCGCAGGCGCGCCTTTTCGAGCCGGTCGAGGATCTGGTCCAGATTCTCCGGGCGAACCATGAATTCCTGGAAACCCTCCATCCCCAGTTTTGCCATTTCAGCCGGGGCGTCGCGGTCAAAGAACTGGGCGAGCGCGTAGGCGTCCGACAGCATGGCGAACCCCTGCTGAAGGAACGGATCATCCCCTACCGAAGACTGGTTGTTCACCGGCAGCTGGCCAAGAATTTCGTTGATCCTGGTCTGGGTGTCCGGTTGCGCCAGGAAGGCCAGGAACTTCTTGGCGTCTTCCTTGTTCTTCGCGCCGGCCGGGATGTGGATCGTATCCGTCGGCGCATCCTCGGCGCGTGGGACGCCGGGAGTGATTTCGGGGAACGGCATGAAGCCGAGGGTGTCGTCGGTCATGCCGCCATCCTTGAACGTGGCCACGGCGAAGTTGCCCATGACGTAATTGGCGGCCTTGCCCTGCACCAGAAGCGCTGCGGCATCCTGCCAGTCGATTGCCGCGTGGTTGTCGGTGATGTAGCCCGGCTCGACGATCCTGGCCCATTGCGCGAAGGCTTCACGCACCCGCGGGTCGGTCCATTCGATCTTGCCGTTGGCCAGATCCATATGGAATTCATAGCCGTTGGTGCGCAGGTTGATGTAGTCGAAAATGCCGGCCCCCGGCCACAAGGCTTTGGTTCCCGTGGTCAGGCAGTCGATGCCCGCCTCTTCGAACCTGGCGCAATTGGCGACGAATTCGTCCCAGTTGCCGGGCACCTCGACTCCGACTTGTTCGTAGACGTCTTTGTTATAGTAAATGCCCCACTGATAGTAGGTGTAGGGTATGCCCCACTGCTTGCCGTCGATGGTCATCGACGCTTCAGCAGAAGCCAGCGTTTCGCCCAGATTGTTTTCGGCCCAGACATCCGAGATATCCTCGAACTGGCCGGCATTCACGAAGGGAGCCATCCGGTTGCCGGCATACCAGTTGGCCAGATCCGGCGCGTCGGCAGACAGGAAGTTGCGGATCGCCGTCTTGTAGCCTTCATGGTCGAACAGGTTCCATTCGACCTTGATATCGGGATTGGCGGCTTCGAAGTCGGCGATCAACTGTTCGAACGCCGCTTTCGGGGCCGGATCCGACGTGTCGGTGTTGATGACCAGCGTGCGCTGCTGCGCCAACGCCGATGTCGCGACGACCGTGGTCGTCGCCAGCGCCATGAGGGGCGCAAGATATCTGAACTGCATTTTTCTCTCCCTTGGCTGTTCCATTATTTGAAACCTAGTTTTACATATTGAAAAGAGAACACCGACTCGGTAAGACTTGTCAACAATTTCCTCCGAGCCGGTGGTTTGCGGAAACAGGGAGGGCGATAGATGAAAGCAGAGTCAAAAGGCAGCGGGACGGTCGGCAAGGCGCTGGGCGTTCTGGACCAGATTGCTGCCTATGGCCGACCGGTGCGGTTCAGCGACTTGCTTTCCGACAGCGAATTTCCCAAGGCGACCCTGTACCGGTTCCTTCAAACCCTCACGACCGAGGGACTTCTGGCCTATGACCCTGACCGGCAGACCTATTCGTTGGGGGTCCGGTTGGTGCGGCTGGCGCATGCGGCTTGGGCCCAATCCTCGCTGGCCCCGGTCGCGCGGCCTTATCTCGACGCACTAAGCCATCGCATCGGCGAAACGATTCATCTCGCGCAACTCGACAATGCGCATGTGCTTTATGTCGACAAGCGGAATGCCAGGCGCCCGATCGAGATGTTCTCTCAGGCAGGCAAGGTCGGACCGGCCTATTGCACCGGCGTTGGCAAGGCGATGCTGGCATTCCTGACGGATGCCGATCTGGCCCGCATTCTGCCGCAGCAATCCTATCACCGCTTTACCGCCTCGACCTGCGGCTCTCAGGCAGAACTGGTCGCAGAGCTGGAAGCGATCCGGTTGCGCGGCTACGCCTTCGATCGTGAGGAACACGAGCCGAGGATCATCTGTGTGGCGGTACCGATCCTGACCGGCAAGAACCGCATGCATGGCGCGATTTCGGTGACGAGCTCGACCGAGAGGACAAGCCTGAAGCAGTTGGAGACGCTTGTCCCCGACATGCGCGACGCGACCCGGAAGATTGCGGCAGAGGCCGAGTTCTGGCGGTTTCCGATGGAACAGAAAACCATGCAAACAGCGGAGAGATAACCAATGTCAGGCGTGAAACTTCGGAATGTCACAAAGCGCTACGGCCAGACACAGGTGATCCACGGGGTTGACCTGGAAATCGGTGACGGGGAATTCTGCGTGTTCGTCGGCCCGTCAGGCTGCGGCAAGTCGACCCTGTTGCGAATGGTGGCGGGGCTGGAAGAGACGACAGCCGGCGCGATCGAGATCGGTGACCGTGATGTGACCCGTCTGGATCCCGTGGAGCGCGGCGTCGCGATGGTGTTCCAGACCTACGCCCTGTACCCGCATATGACGGTTGCCGAGAACATGGGCTTTGGTCTGAAGATGAACCGTCATCCCAAGGCGGAAATCGCCGCCAAGGTCGCCGAAGCGTCGCGCATTCTGAAGCTTGACGACTACCTGCAGCGCAAGCCAAAGGCGCTGTCCGGCGGCCAGCGCCAGCGTGTTGCCATTGGCCGCGCGATTGTCCGCGGTCCGGAAGTGTTCCTGTTCGACGAGCCTCTCTCGAACCTCGATGCCGAATTGCGGGTCGAGATGCGGGTCGAAATCTCGCGCCTGCACAACGAGATCGGCGCCACGATGATCTACGTGACGCATGATCAGGTCGAGGCGATGACGCTGGCCGACAAGATCGTGGTGCTGCGGGCGGGATATATAGAGCAGGTCGGCGCGCCGCTCGACCTTTATCGCGACCCCGACAACAAGTTCGTGGCCGGTTTCATCGGGTCACCGGCGATGAATTTCCTGGCGGGGTCAAGCACCGGCACCGGCATCGGCGTGCCATCGCTGAAGCAGGATGTGCCAGCCCCGATCACGACGCCATCCATGGGTGTCGCGGTCAGCCTGGGTATCCGGCCCGAACATCTGCAGATCGACCCGAAGGGCGCGACCCATACCGTAGATCTGACCGAGGCATTGGGGGGTGTGTCCTATTCCTACCTGGTCGCGGAGAATGGGGAGAAGCTGGTGGTTGAGGAACGCGGTGACGAGCGGTCCGAGATCGGGTCGAAGGTGGGCGTCCGCTTTGATCCTGCCCGGTGCATGGTCTTCGAAGAAAAGACAAACCAGCGGATCCGCTAGGGACACCGACCGTCTGATTGCGAACACGAGATCGGCGGAAACGCGCCGTCGACTGCCAGGCAACCAAGAATATTTGTCGTCGGCGTCATCATCCGGTAGGCGGTGAGCAGACGATATTGTCTGGGGGTCGGGGCTTGGCAAAGGTAAAAAGGGTTCTTTCAGAGCCCGAATTCGATCGTTTCTGCATCGAGGAACTGGCTCCGTGCGCGCTGGACATTCGTCAGGCGGTTGCAGCGCTTAGCGGCGGAACCGAGATCAGCGCAAAGGGCCGGAAGGCGCAAGTCTCTGAAATACTGAGCGAACTGGAACGGTTGCGCGAAGCAGAAGAGACGCTGGCGAGGTCGCTTCGGTTGCTAGTGGCGGACCGTGCTGCCGACACCCCAAAGAATTCGCCATTGATATTGGTCAATCAGGTCGGCACCTCGCCGAAATATGCGATCGAAGGCGTCCTTGCGAAAGTAGCCGAGCATCTGCGCTAGGATTTGAACTGAACCAAGTGGCTGTTTGCCGCTGATCGGGAAACTATTTCGTACAAGGTATATGATCGTTTCTGCTCAGGCGTCAGATTTGACCGGAAACAATCTGTTCGCGGTTGGCGATCAAGCCAACCCCCAAACGGCAACACATCTCTTGCGGGTATAATTCAACACCGATCTTTGCGATCGGATCGTGGCCCGAAACGAGGCGATGCGGTGTTATCCCGCCCAATAAATCGTTAAGCGTTTGTTGTTAAATAGAAAAATCTTTCGCGCCAATGTGTCCAGCCTTATCGAGACTGATGAGATAGATACGATGCAATCCGACCGCTGGCCTCGTCTTGCGCTGCTCTGCGGTTGTATTCGCGACCAGACCGTCTTTTTAGCCAACTCCCAACAGCATTGCGCCGATGTTACCTCGATCGTAGGCCAGCTGCCGTTCGTGGCGCCGGATGCCAATATGTTGCAAATAGAATTGATTTCATGACCACAGAACACCCTAATGTCCCCGTCAGCCGGCCCCGTTCGGCTATCCTGCCGAATGCCGATGAGCGTTTGCAGTCGAAAGCCGCCCCTCGCTCGGCCGAGTCCCTGGGCAACCTCAAGGGGCTTGGCCCCTTGACCCGAGTCTCCACCTCGTTCGGCGATATGCACGCGCAGGCCCTTCGAGAGCGTGACATGGTGCGCACCAGGTCGGGCGGCTTCGTGAAGATCGAACGCGTCGACCGGATCGTGCTGGATGAGGAGTTTCTTCGTTATCACCCCGAAGCACTGCCAATCCGTATCAGGGCCGGTGCATTTGGGCGCAACCTTCCGGCCCAAGATGTCCTGCTGGCACCGTTTCAGGCGATCAGTTCGCGTCAGGCCATTTCCGGGCGTTCGGTGGCGCGGGCGGCCGATGCCCTTGGTCGTCCGAGTGTCATGCGGGTGCCCGAGACGATCATCACCTACACGCTGATCCGTTGCACCCGCCCTGTTTCAGTTCTGTGCGAAGGGCTGTGGATCGACGTCTGATGACGCCGCAAGCAAACGGTGTCGGTCGCACTCGCCACCCGCACCCGCCGCGGCGTAGACACGCAGCAAACCGGCAAGGTGCATCCTGGCTGAAAATCTATGCCTGACATCTGTCTGCGCGTTCTCCGACACCTTGGTGTAATCGGCCGCGTCGAGCCGGTCCAACGCTTGGCGCAAGTCCGCGACATCGCCCGGGTCGAAAAGAAATCCATCGATGCCGTCCCGAACAAGCTCCGGTATGCCGCCGATCCTTGAGGCGACGGCGGGACGACCGCTTGCCTTGGCCTCCAGAACCGTCATCGGGCAGTTTTCGTACCACTCCGACGGCACGATGACCGCTTGCGACCGCCCTATCAGGTCTTGAAGGTCGCGACCGGCTTGGAACCCCAGATAGGTAATGTTCGGGTAGTTGCTGATGCGTTCACGCAATTCAGGTACCCAGGAACCGCCCCCCGCAATGACCAGTCGGCGGCCCGTTCCGACGATCGCGTTCACAAGCGTCGGCAACCCCTTGAGGGCTTCGATCCGTCCGGCATAAAGCAGGTAACCATCGTGTCCGGGCATCGTGTCCCTGGGCATTGCCTTCATGAAATTAGGCAGCGTGACGAGTTTGGACGCGGGCAGGCCCGCGCGCAGCATGATCTCTCGTTGAAATGTGCTGACGCAGATGAAGCGGTCGATCAACCGAACGTCGCCGAGCATCCTCGAGACGGTCATCTCGGCGGCCATCACGGCGGATTTCAGGATCGAGCCATCCTTGCAACGGTGCCGGATGCTGGACAGAACGCTGGCACCGACGCAGCGGTCGCAGTTGGTGCCGTGGCGCTGCATCGTGTAGACCGGACAGGCAAGCTTGTATTCGTGCAGCGTGTGGACGATCGGAATGCCGCGCGCCTTCAGGACCGGCAGGATCGCCGGCGTCAGCTTGCCATGATAGATATGCAGGTGCGCGACGTCGATCGGCCCGACGACGTCGAGCATTCGCGAGAGGCGCCGGCGGGCATCGCTGTTGTAGAAATATCGGCCGGTATCGGACAGCCGTGGATGCGATGTATCGGCACCTCTTGGGAAAAACTCCGACCAGGCCGATGGCAGATCATTCGCGCCACTCAGGCAGAACGGAAAGATTTCGTGCCCCGCCTTTTTCAAGCAGCGCCGAGGTTTCGAAAAAGACACGGTCTGACCCTCCGACGATATGATGATTGTGACTGACATGCAGGACGCGCATTCCTAAGATCCAGTCAGTATCCGAGAGCCCGGATGGTCCGTTCGAAATGCGGCCGAAGCGCCGGATGAAGATCGGGCGGTGGCTTTCTTGATCGTGGTTCGAGGGTCGTTTTCGCGTAGGCGAGCATGGTTCCATCCTGATCGAGATCACAGAAATCACAGATGCCCGCGACGGTCTCTTCGGGTCTCGAAACAAGATCTTCGTAACGCACCATCAGTATTCCCGGCGCAGCCGCGCCTTGCAGCCTCAAAGCCTCTTGCATCGACGCAATCCACTCGACGGCGGCCTTGTCGACGGGGGCCTGCAAATCACCCAGTATCGGCCGAAGATCGGCGAGGGTCGGATCGCTCATCACGATATCGCCGATCAGCGAGTGCCATTTACGGTCGTTACGACCCCACCAATCCATCTTTCCGGCATGGTCGAGGCTCCCGTTGCGCTCGGACCACGACCGGACCGAGTCGCAGAAATCGGCGCCATGTCGAACCAGAATGATCTTTCGCGCGGTCGGAAATACATCATCGAGGAAGTCGCTGCGAAACAGAAGTTCGGGGTATTTGTCGACGATCCGCCGACTGCCCGTCAGGCTGAGAAACATCCGGTAAAACCGCTGCAGCCGATGCCGCTTGATCGGGGTGACATCGGACCGGTCCATGCGGTAGCGTCCGGGCGTCCTGCTGTAGGATCCGATCAGGTCGTCATCGCCCAAGGCGGCGTGCCAGAGCGCTTTCGGCTCGTTCAGGTATCCGATATCGGGATGCAGAGACAGGATCGAACCAAGCACGGTGGTGCCACTACGTCCAACGCCAAGGATGAAGATCGGGCTGACGTCGCACGATCGCCAGGGCAGCATCGAGCAAAGCCGGTATCCGGCAAGAACGATGGGGTTGATCCAGCTTCCGCGAGTGGTGAGCGGCCGCCCCTCGAACATCACGTAAGCGACGAGCCGCGACCACAATTTCCAGGGTCGGGCGGCGACAAGTTTCCGGTCAAGTTGGGCGATCAAGTCCTGCTCCTATCGATTTGCGCTCAGGATGGTGCAAGATTGGTTAACAGAACCTTTCGATCGCAAGGCCGTTGACATCCCAAGCCGACTGTCGGACCGGTTGTTCAGCCATCGGAGAACATGATGACGACTGCATGGGAATTCTGGATCGACCGGGGCGGAACCTTTACCGACGTTGTCGCGCGGCGCCCCGACGGCGAGCTGCTGAGCCACAAACTGCTGTCAGAAAATCCCGAGCGCTACCGTGATGCCGCGGTCCACGGTATCCGGGAAATCCTGGAACTGGCAGAGGGCCAGCCGATACCGGATGCGGCGATCAGGGCGGTCAAGATGGGCACGACCGTAGCCACCAACGCACTGCTGGAGCGCAAGGGAGAACGCACGCTACTGCTGATCACAGAGGGTTTCGGCGATCTCTTGCGGATCGGCTACCAGACCCGCCCCCGGCTTTTCGACCTGCATATCAAACGCCCCGACCTGCTTTATGAACAGGTTGGCGAGGTGTCCGAACGGCTGGATGCTGACGGAGAGGTGCTGCGCGACCTCGACGAAGCGGGGGCACGGACGCTTTTGCAAGGCGCTTTCGATGAGGGGATCAGGTCGGTCGCGATTGCGTTTCTGCACGCCTATCTCAACCCCGAACACGAGGCGCGGGTCGCCAGGATCGCCCGCGAGATCGGTTTCACCCAGGTTTCAGCAAGTCACGAGGTCTCGCGGTTGGCCAAGCTCGTCGGGCGGGGGGATACGACAGTGGTCGATGCGTATCTTTCGCCGATTCTGCGGCGCTATGTCGACCAGGTCGCGGATGCGCTCGATGTTGGTCGCGCCTGTGGCAAGCTGTTGTTCATGCAGTCCAATGGCGGGCTGACCGATGCCGGTCTGTTTCAGGGCAAGGACGCCATCCTGTCGGGTCCGGCAGGCGGAATCGTCGGGATGGTCGAGACCGGTCGGGCGGCAGGGTTCGACAAGCTGATCGGGTTCGACATGGGCGGCACCTCGACCGATGTCAGCCACTATGCGGGCGACTTCGAGCGCTCGTTCGAGACCGAGGTGGCGGGCGTGCGGATGCGCGCGCCGATGATGGATATCCACACCGTCGCTGCGGGTGGCGGGTCGATCTGCACCTTCCGTGATGGCCGGTTTCAGGTCGGTCCAGAAAGCGCCGGCGCCGATCCGGGTCCAGCCTGTTACCGCCGCGGCGGTCCGCTGACGGTGACCGATTGCAACGTGATGCTGGGCAAGCTGAACGCCGACCACTTTCCACATGTTTTCGGGCCTGAAGGCGACCAGCCGCTGGACCGGGACATGGTTCAGCAGTTGTTCCTTGAATTGTCCGACGAGGTTGCAAGGGCCACCGGTGCCGAACCCAGAATGCCCGAGGATCTGGCCGAGGGATTCCTGCGGATTGCCGTTGATAACATGGCCAATGCGATCAAGAAGATCAGCGTTCAGCGGGGCCACGATGTGACCGGATACACGCTGCAATGTTTTGGTGGGGCAGGTGGTCAACACGCCTGTCTCGTTGCCGATGCCTTGGGGATGCGGCGGGTGTTCCTGCACCCGTTTGCCGGCGTGCTTTCGGCCTATGGCATGGGGCTTGCGCAGATCCGGGCGATGCGGGAAATGCAGCTCGATACCGCGCTGTCGGATATCGGCGCGGCGCGAACGGCGTTGGACAGGATCGAAGCCGAGGCGATTGCCGAAGTGCAGGATCAGGGGATTGCCGAAGTCACCACCGAGGCGCGCGCCTATCTACGCTATGATGGCAGCCATCAGGCGCTCGAAGTGCCGTTCAGCGAGGCAGAGGCCATGCAGGCCGCGTTCGAAGCGGCGCATCAGGCGCGGTTTGGCTTCATCTCGCCCAATCGCGCGCTGCTGTTCGAAATGGTCAGTGTCGAGGCCATTGGCGGCACCGGAGAGGCGCCGGAGGCGATCAGGAAATCGGGAAGCGGCATGCCGGAAGTTCAAATTCGCATACATATCGGCGGAAAGAACCGATCGGTTCCGATCTACGACCGGAATTCTCTCGATCCGGCAAACCGGATAGAGGGTCCGGCCATCATAAAGGAAGCCACCGGCACCAACGTGGTAGAGCCGGGCTGGGCGGCCCAACTGGACGATCTTGGCAATCTGATCCTCGAGCGATCCGGCAAGGCGGCCCGGCCGGCGGCGGCGGGAACCGAGGCCGATCCGGTGTTGCTGGAAGTGTTCAACAACCTGCTGATGTCGGTGGCCGATCAGATGGGGGCGACGCTCGCCAACACCTCTTGGTCGGTCAACATCAAGGAAAGACTGGATTTTTCCTGTGCGATCTTCGATCAGGACGGCGATCTGGTGGCGAATGCGCCGCATGTGCCGGTACATCTCGGCTCGATGTCGGACTCAATCCGAACCGTGATGCGAGAGAATGCGGGCGACATTCATCCGGGCGATGCGTTCATGTTGAACTCGCCTTACAACGGCGGAACGCACCTGCCCGACGTGACCGTGGTGACCCCGGTTTTCGTCGAGGATCGCGTGGCGTTCTGGCTGGGGTCGCGCGGGCATCACGCCGATATCGGCGGGCGCACACCGGGGTCTGCGCCGCCCGACAGCCGCCATATCGACGAAGAGGGCGTGCTGATCGACAATGTGCGGCTGGTGTCGCAAGGGACGTTTCAGGAAGAACTGGCCGAGGAAACGCTGGGATCCGGGCAATATCCTTGCCGCAACATCCCGCAGAACATGGCCGACCTGAAGGCGCAGGTTGCCGCGAACGAGACCGGCCGGCACGAGCTGCTGCGGGTGGTGCGGAACTACGGGCTGGATGTCGTGCAAGCCTACATGCAGCATGTGCAGGACAATGCCGAGGAGAGCGTTCGTCAGGTGATCGACCGGCTGAAGGATGGCAGATTTTCCTATCCGATGGATCATGGCGCAGTGATCGAGGTCGAGGTCAGGGTCGACCGCGAAAACCGGCAGGCGGTGATCGACTTCACCGGAACCTCGCCGCAGCATTCGGGCAATTACAATGCGCCGTTCTCGATCTGCCGGGCGGTGGTTCTGTACGTTTTCCGCACGATGGTCGGCGCGGATATTCCGCTGAACGAGGGCTGCCTGAAACCGCTGGAAATTGTCGTTCCAGAGGGATCGATGCTGAACCCCGCCTATCCTGCTGCTGTCATTGCGGGCAATACTGAAGTCAGTCAAGCCGCCTGCAATGCGCTCTATGGTGCGCTGGGCGTGATCGCCGGATCCCAGGGGACGATGAACAATTTCGTTTGGGGAAACAACGATTTCCAGAATTACGAAACGATCGCCGGCGGCACCGGTGCGGGACCCGGCTTTGATGGCTGCGACGCGGTGCAGAGTCATATGACCAACACCCGGATGACCGATCCGGAGGTTCTGGAAAAGCGCTTTCCGGTGCGGCTGGAAGAGTTCCGCATTCGCGCGGGATCGGGTGGAAAGGGCAAGTGGACCGGGGGCAACGGCGTTGTAAGGCGGCTGCGGTTTCAGGTGCCGGTGACGGTGACGACGCTGTGTTCGCACCGCAAGGTGCCGCCCTTCGGGGTGCAAGGCGGCGCGCCGGGGGCGGTGGGCGAGAATTGGGCCGAACTGCCCGATGGAAGCCGCCAGCGGTTGCAGGGAAATGACGAGATCGACCTGCCGGAAGGCGGGCTGTTCGAATTGCGGACGCCGGGTGGCGGCGGATGGGGCGCGGCCTGAGCCGGGGCGGGGCTGCTAGAGGTTGCGGATGACGATCTTGCCGATATGCGACTTGGCCAGAAAGGCCTCTTGCGCGGCCTTGAGGTCTTTCAGCGCGAATTCAGCGGCGATCATCGGGCGAAGCTCGCCGCGCTCGACGTAACCGATCACGTCAGCCAGGATGCCGTCGCGCTGGAAGGTCGAGCCGTATAGCGTGAGATCGCGCAGGTAGAGCGTACGCAGGTCAAGCTGCACCAGCGGCCCGGCGATGGCGCCCGAGGCGATGTATCGGCCACCGCGCTGCAGTGCGTCGATCATGTCGGGCCAGCGCGGACCTCCAACCAGATCGACAATGGCGTCGAAGCTGCCGGGCGGCAGCGCGTCAGGGCGGTCCAGCGTGTCATCGGCGCCGAGCGCGCGCAGTTCCGCGGCCTTTTCGGCGCTGGTGAGTGCTGTCACATGCGCGCCGCGGCGCTTGGCCAGCTGGAGGGCGGCAGAGCCGACACCGCCCGAGGCGCCGGTGATCAGCACACGCTCTGCCGCAAGTCCGATGCGTTGCAGCATCCCCTCGGCGGTCGAATAGGCGCAGGGGATCGAGGCAAGCTCTGTATCGGTCCAGTCGGACGTGACGGGCAGTGCCTGGGCCGTACCGGTGCGGGCAAATTCCGCGAAGCCGCCATCACATTCCGTGCCGAAGGTGACGATCGAGAAGGGTCCGTCGGTCGCCTCGGCCGATTGCATCGAGCGGACCAGCACACGCTCGCCAATCCGCGATTGCGGCACGTCCCGACCGACCGCGACGATCCGGCCGCAGCAATCCGCGCCCTGGATGCGCGGCAGTGCCAGCGGCGTGCCCGACCAGCCGCCAACCGCACCGTCAGCCAGCGTGGCGCCGGTCGCGTCCGAGGTGCTGCCGGTCACCGATTTGGAATACCAGCCGATCCGGGTGTTGATATCGGTGTTGTTGACCGAAGAGGCGTGGACGCGGATCAGCACCTCATCGGCACCGGGCTGCGGAACGTCGAGATCGGTCCGCCATTCCAGCTTGTCAGGGCCGCCATGCCCGGTCAGCACGAAGCCGGACATCTTCGCAGGGATCGTCATGGCGCGTCCCTGAAATGCCAGCGGGTGACTTGTTCGTAGGTCTCGCCGGGATCAAGCCTCGTGCCCGGAAAATCGGGGCGGTTCGGGGCGTCGGGCCAGCCCTGCGCCTCGATCGCAATGCCGGAAAAGGGACCGTAGGGTTGCCCGTGATGTCCCTGATGCGGCGCGGTGTCATTGTGAGCGGCGTCGTAGATCTGCAGGCCGGGTTCGGTGGTTTCCAGCGTCATCTCAAGGCCGGAGCGACCCCGGAGCCGGGCGACCTGGCGCAGCGGTTGGCGGCTGTCGGACAGGCAGAAATTGTGGTCGTAGCGGTCCGGCTGCCCGGCGCCGATGCGGCGCGGAGAGCGGAAGTCGAACTCCGTTCCCTCAACCGGGGCTGGCGATGTGGGGATCATCGCGGCATCGACCGGCAGGTAGCTTTCGGCGTCGATCGTCAGCTCGTGCCCCTCGGTCGTTTCCGTGCCATCGAGATTCCAGTAGCTGTGATTGGCGAGGTTGATCCAGGTCGGCGTGTCGGTCGTGGCGGTCAGCATCAGTTCCAGCACCGCGCCGGGGAAGATGCTGAAGGTCGCCATCAGGATGCGACGGCCGGGAAAGCCGCCAAGCCCGTCGGGCAGCGACAGCCGCAGCGTGGCGCTGGTCTGGGTCTGTTCGTGCACTTCCCAGATCAGGGCATGGGTGCCGAACGGGCCGCCATGCAGGGTCGTTTCGTCCTCGTTGGCGGCGAAGTGGTAGCGTTGGCCATCCAGCACCGCGCTGGCATGGGCGATCCGGTTGGCGACGGGCCCTACAACCGCGCCGTAGTACTTCATCGGCCCCAGATAGGCGGCAAGGTCGGTGCCGCCCAGGGTCAGCGTATATGGCCTGTCGGCGAGCCGCAGGTCTTGCAGGATCGCGCCGAGGGTCAGAATCTGCGCGGTCAGCGTGCCGTCACCAAGCGTCAGCCGCTCGACCTCGGTTCCGGCGGGGGTTTTTCCGAACGCTGTGCGGGTCACAGGATGACCCGGTGTTCGGGCTGCCCCTTGGCGACGTTTTCTGCGGCGAAGGTCTTGCCGTGGTCACTGCTGCGGTTGCGGTCCGAATCGGTCAGGTTTTCCTGCGCCGAGGTGCAGAAAAGGGTCGTCAGATCCGGCCCTCCGAAAGCTGGGCAAGAGGTGTGGGCGGCGTTGAAGGTGACCTCGCGCAGGTACTCGCCCTCGGGGGAATAACACGCCACCCGCCAGCCGCCCCATTGCGCGTTCCAGAGGTAGCCCCCAGCATCGACGACAGAGCCGTCGGGCGAGCCGGGCAGGTCGGTGCAGTCGACGAAGGGTTCCGGGTCGCCCTTGGGCCACCCTTGCGCGTCAAGGTTTTGGCGGCGGATCACCTGCGTCCGCGTGTCGGTGAAATAGGCGGTGGTGCCATCGGGCGCGAAAGCGATGGAATTCGGGACCGTGATGCCGGGATAGAGGGTCCGGACCTCGCCGCGGTAGTAGCGGTAGATGGCGCCCGCCCTTGTCTCGGCCTTCTTGCCCATCGTGCCGATCCAGAAGCCGCCCTGCGGGTCGGCGCGGCCATCGTTGGACCGGGTCGCGGGGTTGTCGGCCTCCAGCGCGACGACGACTTCGTTCTTGCCGGTCGTCAGGTCGAACAGGTGAAGCGCAGTTTCGCTGGCGATCAGCAAATGATCACGGTCGGTCCAGCCAAGCGCCGAGACATGACCGGGGAACTCCCAGCAATGGGTCTTGTCGTCGGCGCGGGTCAGAAGTTTCCGGCCCAAAATGTCGCACCAGAAGAACTGCTGCCGTTCGGGGTGCCAGAACGGGCCTTCGCCAAGGTCGCAGGGCGTGGGGTCGAAGATCGTGCTGGTCATTGTGGTCCCCTTCTGCGGCGTGCCGGAGTGTCCGCGCCTTTGGGGTCGGGATCAAGGGGGGTCAGTCGGCGCAGTGGGCGATGCTGCCAGCCATCGCCCGCAAGAGATCGGGATAAAGCGCGGGGCCGGGGGCAAGTGCGGATCCCAGCGGGTCGAGCGTGGCCTGCGGTGTGTCGGTGCCGGCCAGCAGTGTTTCGAGGCCTGCGGGACTTTGCTGCGGTTCGTGAAAGGCGCAGGTGACGGGCTGGGCGGCCAGGCTGTCGCGCAGTTCGGCCAGTCGCGCTGCCGAAGCGGCCTCGGCATCGCTGTCCGAGATCGCCTCGGACAGGTTCAGGCCGAAATGGCCGGCGAAATAGGCATAGGCGTCATGGGCGACGAGGTAGCGATTGCCGGTAAGCGGCGCGAGTTCCGCGGCCAGCTCGGCGCTCAGCGCTTGCAGGTCCGCCGCGGCTTTTTGGGCATTGGCGGCGTAGGCGGCGGCATTCTCCGGGTCGATCCGGCCGAGCGTTTCGCCGATGACGCGCAGCCAGAGCACCGCATTTGCGGGATCGAGCCAGGCATGGGGGTCGAAGGGGCCGTGGTCGCTGTCGCCGTGATCGTCGTGGCCCGTGATCAGGGCGGTTCCGGGAAACTCGGTCAGCGCGATCGTTTCGGGCCGCGAGGCGAGCGACTTGGCAAGCCAGGGCGTCAACGCCGGACCGATCCAGAACACCGCATCCGCCCCGGCAAGCGCGCGGGCCTGCGACGGGCGGAGCGTGATGTGATGCGGGTCGGCGGCGGCGTCGAGCAGAACGTCTGGCTGGCCGAGTTCACCCATCACCGCCGCGACCAGCGAATGCACCGGGGCGATGTCGGTGACGACCTTCGGTTCGGCAGTGGCCGGGCCGGCGACGACGAGAAGAAGAGCGGCGAGGGTCGGGCGCATCGGCGGTCCTTGTATCTGGTGTCGTGATGAAATAACATAACGTGTTATAAGATAACAAGAGGCAAAGTGATGTCGATCACCAACCCCGCCGCCGCATTCCAGCGGCACGATCACGAAAACTGTTCCGGCCCGGTGCTTGACCGCGCCGAGGCCCTGTCGGCCAAGGCGGGGATCAGGATGACCCCGGTCCGCCGCCGGACGCTGGAGATCTTGCTCGAGGAACACCGCGCGCTTGGCGCCTACGAGGTGCTGGAGCGGCTGGCCAGGGACGGTTTCGGCAGCCAGCCGCCTGTGGCCTACCGGGCGCTGGATTTTCTGGTCGAGAATGGATTCGCGCACCGGATCCGGCGGCTGAACGCCTTTACCGCCTGCATGCAGCCCGGCGAGGCGCATGCTCCGGCCTTCTTTATCTGCGATACCTGCGGCACGGTGGCAGAGGCCCCCGAAGAAGAGGTGCGCGGGGCGCTCGACGCCGCTGCGGGGCGGCTGGGCTTTCGGATCGCGCGGGTCAATGTCGAGGTGCTGGGTACCTGTCCGACCTGCGCGGCAGAGCCCGCATGAACCTGATCGAGACCCGCGACCTGAGCCTGCGCTACAGCGGCGCGCCGGTGTTGAGCCATGTGGATTTCAGCATCTCGAAAGGCGAAATCGTGACCGTGGTCGGGCCGAACGGATCCGGAAAATCGACGCTGATCCGCGCGCTGCTGGGCGTCTTGAAACCGACGCGCGGATCGGTGATGCGCAAGCCCGGCCTGCGGATCGGCTATGTGCCGCAGCGGCTGGCGATAGATGCGAGCCTGCCGATCACCGTCGCGCGGTTCCTGTCGCTGCCGCAGCGGCAAAGTGCCGAAACCGTCAGCGTGGTGATGGCGCGGGTCGGGGTCGAGGGGCTGGAGACGCGGCAGATGACGGCTTTGTCCGGCGGGCAGTTCCAGCGCGTGCTGTTGGCGCGGGCGCTGTTGGCCGAGCCCGACATCCTGATCCTCGACGAGCCGACGCAGGGGCTGGACCATCCGGGCGTCGAGTCGTTCTACAGGCTGGTCGAGGAGGTGCGCCAGGAGACCGGCGCGGCGATCCTGTTGGTCAGCCACGATCTGCATGTGGTGATGCGCGCCTCTGACCGGGTGATCTGCCTCAACGGTCACATCTGCTGCGAGGGCAGCCCCGAAGTGGTGTCCGAAGCGCCGGAATACCGGGCGCTTTTCGGCGTCGGAACCGGCGGGGCCCTGGCGCTTTACCGGCACGAGCATGACCATGACCACGATCATGTGCATGACGTGCCTGACCATGACCCTGCCGATGGCGCGCTGGGTGCCGAAGGCCACGTGCATGGTGATCATGCCGGGGGGCGGCGATGATCCTGGACGACTTCCTGATCCGGGCGGTGCTGGCAGGGGTCGGATTGTCCCTGGCGACAGGGCCGCTGGGGGCCTTCGTCGTCTGGCGGCGGATGGCCTATTTCGGCGATGCAATGGCGCATGCGGCGGTTCTGGGCGTGGCTCTGGCGCTGGCGTTTTCATTGTCGGTGACGGTCGGGACGCTGGCGGTGGCGCTGGCGATGGGAATGTCGGTGACGGCCCTGGTCGGGCGCGGCCACGGCATGGATGCGGTGCTGGGGGTGTTGGCGCATTCGGCGCTGGCGCTTGGCCTGGTAGCGATTTCCTTTGTCGAGGGGGTGCGGATCGACCTGACGGCGTTCCTGTTCGGCGATATCCTGACCGTGACAAAGGCGGATCTGGCAGTGATCTGGGGCGGTTCGGGCGCTGTGTTGGCCTTGCTGGTCTGGCGCTGGGCGCCGCTTTTGACCGCGACGCTGAACGAGGAGCTGGCGGCCAGCGCAGGGATCGACCCGCGGCGCGAGCGGATGGTGTTGACGCTGGCGCTGGCGGTGGTGGTGGCGCTGGCGCTGAAAGTGGTCGGCGCATTGTTGATCGCAGCGCTGTTGATCGTGCCGGCAGCGGCGGCGCGCGGCTTTGCGCGCACACCCGAGGGCATGGCGGCGCTGGCGGTGCTGTTCGGCATGGCGGCCAGTCTTGGCGGTGTCTGGGCCTCGTTCCTGGCCGACACGCCCACCGGTCCGAGCATCGTGGTGGTGGCGGCGGCGATCTTTGCGCTGTCCTTGCCGGGTCGTCGCGCGGGCTGACCGGGGTTCCGGACTGCGGCCCGTGCCGGGCCAGGTGAGGGTTTGCCTGTCCTGCGGACAGGCGATGCGCTCCGCGCGGGGATATTTGCGGACGAATGATGGGAAGGGTCAGGCGCGGTCGAAGGCGGTGTCCTTGACCGATTGCATCGAGACATGGGTCGAGGTGCTGCCGACATGTGGCAGGGTCGAGATGGTTTCGCCCAGGACCTGGCGATAGGCCTGGATGTCCTTCGTGCGGATTTTCAGCAGGTAGTCGAAAGAGCCGGCGATCATGTGGCATTGCTCGATCTCGGGAACTTTCAGGACGGCGGCGTTGAACGCCGAGAGCGCCTTTTCGGAGGTGTCGCGCAGCTTGACCTCGGCGAAGGCGACATGGGTGAGGTTCAGTTTGGCCGGGTTCAGGATGGCGCGGAAGCCCTGGATGTAGCCCTGCGCCTGCAACCGTTTGAGCCGCGACTGGCAGGGGGTCTTCGAAAGCCCGACCTCGGCGGCAAGTTCTGTCACCGGCAGGCGGCCGTCACGGCTGAGGATTCTGAGGATCTTGCGGTCGATCTGGTCGAGCGCATCGTAAGTGGGCATTTTTTCAGTCTTTCCGGCTGACCTGGGTGTAAAATACAGTCTATATGCCGAGAAATTCGCGAAAGACAGGCAATTTGCCCAATCGCGACGGTGTAGATTGCTCCAAACCGTTTCAAGAGGATGATTCCATGGCCGATCTGCAGCACCTGAGAGAGACAATCCGCGATGCGCATCACCGGGCCGAGGCGGGGTTGCTGGCCGATCTGATCGAAGCGCAGCCGGTCGAGCAGGCGGTGCGCGAGCGGGCGACGGCGCGGGCGGTCAAGATGATCGAGGGCGTGCGCGGCCATGCCTCTCCGGGGTTGATGGAGGTGTTCCTGTCGGAATACGGGCTGTCGACCGATGAGGGCATCGCGCTGATGTGTCTGGCCGAGGCGTTGTTGCGGGTGCCCGACAAGCATACGATCGACGAGCTGATCGAGGACAAGATCGCCAGTTCCTCGTGGGACGAGCATCTGGGGCACTCGTCGTCATCGCTGGTCAATGCCTCGACCTGGGCCCTGATGCTGACCGGCCGGGTGCTGCGAGAGGATCATCAGCCGGGGATCGCGGCGACCCTGCATTCCGCGGTCAAGCGGCTGGGCGAGCCGATGATCCGCACCGCTGTGGGCCGCGCGATCAAGGAACTGGGGCATCAGTTCGTGCTGGGCCAGACCATTGGCGAAGCGCTGAAGCGCGGCTCGAAGATGGTGGCGCAGGGTTACAGCTATTCATTCGACATGCTCGGCGAGGCGGCCTTGACGGCGAAGGATGCGCAGCATCACTACGATGCCTATTCCGACGCGATCGCGAAGCTGGCGTCGCATTGTAAGTCCGACGATATCCGCAACAATCCGGGAATCTCGATCAAGCTGTCGGCACTGCATCCGCGCTATGAGGTGCAGCAGCGCGACCGTGTGATGAGCGAACTGGTCGAACGGACGTTCGAATTGGCGCTGATGGCGCGCAAGGCCGGGATGGGGCTGAACATCGACGCCGAGGAGGCTGACCGGCTGGACCTGTCGCTCGATATCATCGAGGCGGTTCTTTCGCGCCCCGAGCTGGCGGGGTGGGACGGCTTCGGGGTGGTGGTGCAGGCTTATGGCAAGCGCGCGCCCTACATGCTGGACTGGCTGTATGCGCTGGCCGAGAGCCTTGACCGAAAGATCATGATAAGACTTGTAAAAGGTGCCTATTGGGACAGTGAGATCAAGAAGGCACAGGTTTTTGGGCTGGACGGATATCCGGTCTACACCCGGAAAGTGGCAACCGACGCGGCTTATCTTTGCTGCGCCAGGAAGCTGCTTGGGATGACCGACCGGATCTATCCGCAATTTGCCACGCACAACGCGCATACGGTGGCGGCGGTGCTTGAAACGGCCACGGATCGCGATGCGTTCGAGTTCCAGCGTCTTCACGGCATGGGCGAGGTGATGCATTCCGCCGTGCTGAAGGCCGAGGGTACGCGGTGCCGGATCTATGCGCCGGTCGGTGCGCATCGGGACCTGTTGGCCTATCTGGTGCGGCGGATGCTGGAGAACGGCGCGAACTCTTCGTTCGTCAACCAGATCGTCAACGAGGACGTGCCGCCTGCGGTGATTGCCGCCGATCCGTTCGCGGCCTTGCAGGCGGTGCAGGACAAGGGGTCGCCGCTGCCGATGCCCGCAGAGATTTTCGGGGCGCGGCGGAATTCCAGGGGTTGGGATATCCGCGATCCGCGCGATCTGGCGGAATTCGAGACGGCGCGGGATGCGTTTGCCGGCAAGCGCTGGTCGGTGGGACCGATCATCGCGGGCAAGGTCAAGGGCGCAGAACCGCAAGAAATCCGCAATCCGGCGCGGCCCAAGGATGTGGTGGGTGAGGTTCTTTGGGCGTCGAAGGAGGATGCGGCGGCGGCCTTGAAGGCCGCGACGGTCTGGCAAGCGCCTGCGGGCGAGCGGGCCAGGGCGCTGCGGAAGGCCGCCGACCTCTACGAGGAGCATTTCGGCGAGTTCTTCGCGGTGCTGGCCCGCGAGGCCGGCAAGTCCGCCGCCGATTCGATATCAGAGTTGCGTGAAGCCGTGGACTTCCTTCGCTACTATGCCGATCGCGGCGAAGAGGTGCAGGGTGCGGCGCGCGGCGTCGTGACCTGCGTGTCGCCATGGAATTTCCCGCTGGCGATCTTTACTGGGCAGATCGCGGCGGCGCTGGCGGCTGGCAACGCGGTGCTGGCGAAACCGGCCGAGCAGACCGGCATCACCGCGGCGATCGCGGTTCGGCTGATGCATGAGGCGGGGGTTCCCATCAGCGCGCTGCAACTGCTGCCGGGCGAGGGCGGTGTCGTTGGTGCGGCGCTGACTGCGGATGAGCGGGTCGGCGGCGTCGTCTTTACCGGCTCGACCGAGACGGCGCAGGCGATCAATCGCGGCATGGCCGGTGTCGTTGACCCGCATGCGCCGCTGATCGCCGAGACCGGCGGGCTGAATGCGATGATCGTGGATTCCACCGCGATGCCAGAACAGGCGGTGCGCGATATCGTCGCCTCGGCGTTCCAGTCGGCCGGGCAGCGCTGTTCGGCGCTCCGGGTTCTCTATTTGCAAGAGGATGTGGCGACGCCGTTCCTCGAGATGCTTTTCGGCGCGATGGATGAACTTGCACTGGGCGATCCCTGGACGCTGGCCACCGATGTCGGACCGGTGATCGACGAGGACGCGCGGGCCGGGATCGTGGCGCATATCGAAGCAGCGCGGGCCGAGGGCCGACTGATGAAGCAGCTAACCGCACCGGAGGCGGGTACGTTCGTGGGTCCGGCAGTGCTGAAAGTCTCGGGGATCGGCGATCTCGACCGCGAGATCTTCGGCCCCGTGCTGCATGTCGCGACCTACAAGGCAGACCGGATCGGGCAGGTGATCGAGGCAATCAACGCAACCGGATACGGGCTGACCTTCGGCATGCATTCGCGGATCGACAACCGGGTCGACATGACAGCGGCGCGGATCCGGGCGGGCAACATCTATATCAACCGCAACCAGATCGGCGCCGTCGTTGGCTCGCAACCCTTCGGTGGAGAGGGGCTGTCGGGCACCGGACCGAAGGCGGGCGGGCCGGACTATGTCGCGCGGTTCGTCAAGGGCGAGGTGCGCGAGGGCGCGGTTGTTGCGGGCAAGGCGGCCGATGCGGGCGCGGTGCAGGCGGCCCTGGACCGGGCGAAGCGCGAGGGCGAGATGCTGGCGGCCGAGTCGCTGCCGGGGCCGACGGGTGAATCGAACCGGCTGATGACCTTTGGACGCGGCACGGTGCTGTGCCTCGGGCCAAGTCTGGCCGACGCCGAAGAGCAGGCACGGATCGCGCGGGCCAATGGCTGCGCGGCCGTCACGGTGGTGCCGGACGGCGATGTCGATGGCGTGCTGGACCGGTCAGAACTGGCGCGGCTTGCCGGGTTCGATCTGGTGGTGATGTGGTCGGAGACCGAGGATCTGCGCGCGGCGCGGCTGGCGCTTGCGGGGCGCAAGGGCGCGCTGGTGCAGTTGGTGAGCGAGGCCGATTTCGGTCCGCGCTGTCATCTGGAGCGGCATATCTGCATCGACACCACCGCGACCGGCGGCAATGCCGAACTGCTGGCGACGGCGGCATAAAGGGTCGTGGGGCGCTGCCCCACACCCCGGGATATTTGCGGACGAATGATGCTGCCCGGTCAGGTCCGGTAGTAGTCGCGGTACCATGCGACGAAGCGGGCGACGCCCTCGTCGATTTCGGTCTTTGGCTCATGGCCGGTAAGGCTGCGGAGCAATGTCGTGTCCGCCCAGGTGGCGGGAACGTCGCCCGGCTGCATCTCCTTGAAGTCCTTGATCGCTTCGCAGCCGGTGGCGGATTCGATCGCGGTGATGAAATCCATCAGTTGCACCGGCCGGCCATTGCCGATGTTGACGATGCGGAACGGTGCCACGGCCGACAGGCTGTCATGATCGGCGATGTCTTCGCGGGTTTCGGGTCGGGCCGGAACGACCTCGATCAGCCGGAACAGCCCCTCGGTCAGATCGTCGATATAGGTGAAATCGCGGAGCATCTTGCCGTGGTTGTAGACCTCGATCGGTGCGCCGACGAGGATCGCCCTGGTGAATTTGAAAAGCGCCATGTCGGGCCGGCCCCAGGGCCCGTAGACGGTGAAGAAGCGGAACATCGTCGTGGGTTGGCCGTAGAGATGGGCGTAGGAATGCGCCATCGCCTCGGTCGCCTTCTTGGTCGCGGCGTAGAACGACATCTGGCTGTCGGCCTTGTCGGTCTCGGCATAGGGCATCTTCGTGTTGGCGCCGTATACGCTGGAGGTCGAGGCGATCAGAAGGTGTGCCGTCGGCGTGTTCCGGACCGCTTCCAGCAGGTTGAACGTGCCGATCAGGTTGGCGTCCACGTAAGAGCGCGGCGCGTCGATGGAGTAGCGCACGCCAGCCTGGGCGGCGAGGTGGATCACCGCATCGGGGCGGAGTTGTGCGACGAGCGTTTCCAGCACGCCATCGGCTTCCAGCCGCTCGATCACCGGGGTGAAGCCGGGATGCTGCGACAGCATCGCGTGGCGGCGCTGCTTCAACGCCACGTCGTAGTAGTCGGTCAGCGCGTCGAAGCCAGTCACGGTCCAGCCCTCTGCCAGCAGGCGCTGGCAAAGGAAGTAACCGATAAAACCGGCTGAGCCAGTGACGAGTGCGGTTGGCATGGTTCTGTCCCTTGTCCCGAGGGTCAGTCATAGCCGGGTTGACGTGTGGGGCAATGGCAAACCGCCCCGTCGCCGGGCGGCGCGGGGCGGTTTTGGTCGGATCAGGCGGACATCGCCTGAAGTTCGGCATCCGAGAGACGCTCGGGATAATAGACAAGCGATTCGGTGACCATGAGACCCTGAGCACCGCCAGCGGCCCGGCCAAGGCGCAGCACGTTGACCCCGGTCGGGACGGTGCCGGCGTCGTCGGCGGCCACGGCGCCGCCGTTCAGCGATATGCCGAAGGCATTGGGCCCATAGGCGATCGCCACGCGGAACTCTGTTCCGAAGGCCACCGCATTGCCCGGCGGCGCGATGGCCGCCTGCAGCGCCCCGCCGTTCCAGACCTGGAATTGCGGCTTGCCAAGGACGGTGTTCCACAGAAGCGACAGCCGGGTTGTGGCGGAACCGTCGTCGATCTCGAGGATCCGGTCGTTCGCGGCTGCGCTTTGTACATAGCCCGAAAAGACCAGCGTCCCGGCACTGGCCGAATACCACGGCCCCAGCGCGACGGTGGCGTTGTCATCGGCCCGCAGACCCAGCGCGGTCGTTGTGGGGATATAGGACGAGGCGATGCTGCCGACCTCTAGCTGCGGCGCCTGAATCTGGCCCGCGAGGGTCAGCGTCAGGGTGCCCGCCGCCGGAGTGAAGGCAACCTGCCGGCGCGACGGATAGGCATCGCTGCCCGTGACCTCAAGCACATGCGCGCCCGAAAGCGTGATGCTGCCTGTGCCGTAGAAAGACAGCACATGGCTGGCGGCGGTGACCGTGACGGTCTGGGTGACCGGGGCGCCGCTGTTGGCGAAGAGGTTGCTGCGCGCGCTTTCAAGCAGCAACCCCAGCCGAGCCAGGGTCAGCGGATCGTGGGTGAGGCGCGCGGTGTTGGCCGGAGAGCCGACCAGCATCCCCGCGCCGTCAATCACCGAGGCGGCAGAGGCGCGGCTGAACCCCATCAGACCAGGGAGGGTGCCCTGTACGCCATCCGCGCCGTAAGCCCCGGCGGCGAAATCGAGCACCAGCCCGGCCGACAACGCAGTGACCGGCGAGGCCCAGGGCGTGTGCCAGGGGGCCTGGGGGGCCGAACGCATGTGATATGGGGCGGATGTCACCGAGAGATCGCAACAGATTTTCATGCGATCACCATGGCGTGAATGCCGCTGGCGCTGGTGCCGGTCGCGTTCACCTTGCGAACCCCGACGGGCAGGATCGAGCGGTCCGCGACGGCGATCGTGCGCGCGCCGCCGCGGACCGTGACCAGCGACAGCGTACCGCCGGTTTCGACATAAAGCGCGATGGCGACTTCCGACAGGTCGGTGCTGTCATTCGGGGTGACGGGCAGGATATCGGTCGCGGGACCGGACAGTGAACTGGTTCGATTCTCGAATGGGTTGGTCAAGACAAGGCTCCTGGCTGATATGGTTCGACAGCGCGGCGGACCCGCGGGATCCGCGGGTGCGACATGGTTTTTGCTCTAATTGGAGATGGTCCGGACGCTATCCGGTGTTGGTGAAGAATTGATTAAGGAAACTGAAAAAGGTGGTGGTGACAAAAGAAAAGGCCCCGCCGGTTGGATCCGGCGGGGCCTTGCTGGTTCTTGAAGCGAGCGCTTCGTCAAGCGTCAGTGAAGCGAGCGCTTCGTCAAGCGTCAGTTGACGATCGCTTCGATCTCTGCCGCAACGCTGCTGTCCGTCGCGCTGGTCGTCAGCAGGTGGATCTGGCCCAGCTGCGCTTGCGAGAGCGCATCGACGTCAATGTCCAGACCCATCGTCTGCAGCCGGTTCCCCACTGAGGTCCGCAACTGACTTTCCGGCATGTTGATCACCAACATCGTGTCGGTCTCCGCATCGCTCGATCCGGGTTGCATCGTGGCAAAGGTTTCCTGAATCTGTGCCTCGGTCGCGGTGCCCATCTCGGCGCTGTTCAACATCAGATAGAGCTTGGTCACGTCCGCGTTGCTGAGCGTGCTGACATCGCCTTCGATGCCCATCCTGTCCAGTGAATTCTGAACACTGGTGCGCAACTGGCTGCTCGACGCTTCCATCGAGGCCATCGGACCCATCATGTCGCTCAGCGCCGCTTCAACCCGGGCCTTGTTGCCGGAATCAGCGCTGTTGGTCAGCAGAAAGATCTCGCTCAGTTGCGCGTCGGTCAGTGTGCTGGCATCGACATTGATGTTCAACTTGGTCAGCGCGTCGTCAACCTGGGCGCGGATCTGCGAATTGTCCTGCGCGAAGCCGGCGCCAGCGGTGGTCAGAACCAATGCTGTTGTAAGCAGAAAGCGTTTCATGGGTTACTCCTATTCTCATTTTCAATCCTCTTGGGATGACATCCCAAGAAGGGGGCCTCGCCCCAGGAAGAGCGCCCCAAGGGGGAAGCGGAGGAATTCTCGTTCCCCTACCTTGGACGCTCATCTGATGACTCAACGGAGGACAAGCAAAGGCGTTCCGGCCGGCCTGCGGATTCGAGATCACTGTTTTGTTATGGCGCGGGGATCCCTGGAAGATCAGCGGGTCGACAACGCAAAACGCCGCCCCGAGGGGCGGCGCCTGCGATCTGGCGATGGCGGGGCGCTTAGAAGCCCAGGCCTGCGTACTTGTTCTTGAACTTCGAAACGCGGCCGCCGGTGTCCATCAGGCGGGTGCCGCCACCGGTCCAGGCCGGATGCACCGAGGGGTCGACGTCCAGCGACAGCTGGTCGCCTTCCTTGCCCCAGGTCGATTTCATCTGCACGACGGTGCCGTCAACCAGCTTGACGTCGATCATGTGATAGTCGGGATGGGTATCTGCTTTCATCTCGGCTGGTCCTTATGCCTTGGCGCCGTCAAGCGCTTTGTAGTTGGAAACTTCCGCGATACGCGCGGACTTGCCGCGACGCGCGCGCAGGTAATACAGCTTGGCGCGGCGCACCTTGCCACGACGCACAACGGTGATGTTGTCGATATTGGTCGAGTGCAGCGGGAACACCCGCTCCACGCCCTCGCCAAAGGAAATCTTGCGGACGGTGAACGAGCCGGCGATGCCCTTGCCGTTCTTGCGGCTGATGCAGACGCCTTCGTAGTTCTGAACGCGGCTGCGGGTGCCCTCGGTCACCTTATAGCCGACGCGGATGGTGTCACCCGCCTTGAAATCCGGAATTTCATGTCCGAGCTCGGCAATCTGCTCGGCTTCCAGCTGTGCGATAAGATTCATCGCGGGTACTCCTATTTGCTCACGGTTCTTTCCGCGAAGTGTTTGGCGCGTCCTCAGAGCTCTCGGTCTTCATCCGGGTCCCTATCGTGCTTGGCACAGTAAGCCCGCCAGAGGTCAGGTCGTCGTTGCTTTGTCAGCCTCTCGGCCATCACCCGGCGCCAGTCAGCGATCTTCCCGTGATGCCCCGACAGAAGAACGTCGGGTATCTCACGGCCTTCCCAGACGGCGGGCTTCGTGTACTGGGGATGTTCAAGCAAAAAATCCGAGAAGGATTCCTCCTCGGTTGAAGCCTGATTCCCAAGCACGCGGGGTATAAGCCGGACAGTCGCATCAATCAAGGCCTGTGCGGCGATCTCGCCTCCGGTCAGGACAAAATCACCAAGCGAGACCTCCTCGATGCCGAAATGCTCGATCACGCGCTCGTCCACCCCCTCGAAGCGGCCGCAAAGCAGGGTGATGCCCTCGGTGCTGGCGAAACGCTGCGCCATGGCTTGCGTAAAGGGTTTGCCGCGCGGGCTGAGGTAGATGACCGGCCAGCGGGCGCGGTCCCTCGGCGTGCCATCGGCGGCGGCGGTCAGGGCATTCGCCACCACATCCGCGCGCAACACCATCCCGGCGCCGCCGCCCGCGGGGGTGTCGTCGACATTGCGGTGCCGCCCCTCGCCGAACGCGCGAAGATCGAAGGTTTGCAACTGCCACAGGCCGTCTTGCAGCGCCTTGCCGGTAAGGGATTCGCCCAGAATGCCGGGAAAGGCCGTCGGCAACAGCGTGATCACCCGCGCCTTCCAGGCGCCGGCAAGTTCGGGCGTGTCGGTCACCAGCTCTCGGGGTTTCGCTGTCGCGGCGATCGAGAGGCGACCATGGGATCTTGGCTTGTCGCTCATGCGCCGCTGGTTACGGCTTTTGCCGGTCAGCGGCAAGCAGGGCCTCTTTCGCGGCCTTCAACGCGGCACGGCTGCCACCGGCCCGGTTGAGCCGCAGGAATTCCGCGCGCAGCGCCGCCGTCTGTCCGCTGTTGCGACGGTCGGCCAGCGGTAGCCCGGCACGCAGGGCGTCCGGCACTCCGGCAAGGTCGAGCACCGCTGCCGCCGGGCCGTCCGGGCGGCGCCCGAGATCTTCCAGCCAGGCGACATGAACCGGCACCGGCGCAAGCGCCCGGGCGATCCGGGCGGCCTCGGCCTCGGGATCGGGCGGCGACGGGAAACCGGCCGCGAAAGCTGCCAGATCTTCGGTCAAATGGATCGACCGCAGCAAATGGCCATGCACGCTGGCCAGCCAGTCCTCACGGTCGCGCAGCGTGTAAAGGAACTCGACCTCGACCTCCGGACCGAACCGTTCGCGAAGGCCGCGCAGGATTTCGCGCGCCAGCGGGACCGCGGCACCGGCGTAATCCTTGACCCGTCGCCCGCCCAGGGTTCGGTGGCCGGGCATCGCCCCGGAAAACGTCTCGCGCGACAGCACGATGACGGGGGCCTCCGGTATCGCCGCAAGGAACCGCCGGAACGCCCGGCGGAACATCAGCCGCCGCCACCAGAACCGGCGCTGGCCGTAGATCCGGGCATGGGCGCCGGCCTGACGGAAATCGGCCTTGCCGTAATAGGTCAGGCAGGGCTGAAGCGCCGTGCGGTTTTGTTTCAGATAGTCCTGCAGGCTGGTGCTGCCGGTCTTGTGAAACCCGGCATGAACGATGACCCGGGTCATCCGGTGCGAACTGCGGGCGGGTGGCGGTCAGCGCAGGTCAGGCGACGGCGACAAACCCGAGGATGACAAGCAGAAACAGCACCAGGACAATGCCGATCAGGAAACGTGCCCCCGTCAGCGCGGCCCCCGACAACCGGCCGAATCCGAGAAGCGCGGCGACGGCGGCGATGACAAGGAGAATGAGAATGAGTTTCAGCATGGCACCTGTCCTGTGTGAATTTCGACAGAGGCTGAACCCGGCGGCGGTGGATTTGTTCCCGGACGGTCCTGGCGCCTTGGCCCTGGATCACTCGATCAGCCCTTCTGGCGGGTCGGCGACGATACGCCCGGCTGTCAGATCGACCGTCGGAACGATGGCCCGTGTGAAGGGCAGCAGGACCGAAGCCTTCAGGCCCGGTCCGTGCACCTCAAGCAGATCGCCGGCACCGTGGTTCAGGACCGCGCGGACCTGCCCCAGAACCGTGCCGCCGGTATCCACGACCTCCAGCCCGATCAGGTCGGCGTGGTAGAATTCATCATCCGGCAGACCCGGCAGCTTGTCGCGGTCCGCGAACAGGCTGATGCCGCGCAGCGCGTCGGCGTCTTCCTTGCTGGTGATGCCGGGGATCTGGGCGACGAAACCGTTCTTGGTGGTCTGGGTGATTGCGGGAGAGAAGCTGCGGGTGCCATCCTCGCTGTAAAGCGGGGCATAATCGGCAATCGCTTCGGGCTCGGCGCAGAAGCTCTTCAGCCGCACCTCTCCGTTCACGCCGAAGGAACCGGCGATGGCACCGACGCAGATACGCTCAGTCGTCATTCGGACCGCGCTCCCTCGCAAAAGCCACGCTGGTCGATCCGGCCGCCAGCGTCAAGACAGCTGTCCATATACATGAACCGTTCCGCCTTGACGCCCAGCCAGATGCCCGCGCCCAGCATCAGTATCGCGATGATTTTCACGACCTGTCTCCATCCACCGGCGAGGGCCGGGGATTATTCAGCGGTTTTCGCTTCTGCCTTGGTCTCTTCCTTGGTCTCTTCCGCAGGGGTTTCGGCTGCGGCTTCGACGGCTGCGGATTCGACGGTTGCGGCGTCGTCGGCGACAGCCTCTTCGGCTACGGCTTCTTCCGCGACCGGCTCTTCCTTCGGCGCGGCTGCGGCTTCCGCGGCTGCGGCGGCCTTGTCCAGCTTAGACTGAGCGCGCTCTTCCGCAGCCTTGCCCGGCTTACCCTTGTTGGGGTTGTTGCGAGCCTTCTTTTCCACAATTCCGGCAGCTTCCAGCATCCGGGAAATCCGGTCGGTGGGCTGTGCGCCCTGGCCCAGCCAGTGCTGGATGCGCTCGGCGTCCATCCTCACGCGGTCTTCGCTGTCTTTGGGCAGCAGCGGATTGTAGGTGCCCAGCTTCTCGATGAAGCGGCCATCGCGGGGCATCCGCGAATCGGCGGCGACGATCGAGTAATGCGGGCGCTTTTTCGAGCCACCGCGGGCGAGACGGATTTTCATAGCCATTGGTTGTTTCTCCTGTTTGCTAGCTATTCGAGACGGGGAAAAGCCCCTGTCATTCCTTCGTGTCGGTCGAACCGGACGGTTCGCTGTGCTTCTTCGAACCAGACGGTTCGCTGTGCTTCTTGTGGTGCCTGATGACTTCCTCGATGATGAAGTTCAGGAATTCGCGGGCGAAATCGGGGTCGAGATCGGCCTCTTTCGCCAACCCTTGCAGACGCGCGATCTGCTGGTCTTCGCGCGCCGGGTCGGACGGCGGCAAATTGTGTTCGGCCTTCAGCTTGCCGACGGCGCGGGTGTGCTTGAACCGCTCTGCCAGGGTGAAGACCAGGATCGCGTCCAGCCGGTCGATGCTGTCACGGTGATCTTTCAGAAGTGCGGCGGCGCGGGCTGTGGGGTCACTCATGCGGCGGCCTCCGGTTCGGGGTGGCTGTAGATCAGCGCCGCTTTTCCCGCGGGCGAGGTCCAGGTGCCATTGCGGCTGGCACCCATACGTTCGGCCAGCGCGATCGAGCGGGCATTGTCGGGCGCGATCAGGCTGATCAGTGGCATATCGGCAAGCGCGGCATGGGCGTAGCGGCGGCTGGCCATCGCCGCCTCGCAGGCGAAGCCGCGGCCTTCGAAACCGTCATAGACGATCCAGCCAAGCTCCAGCCCCGGCCAGCCCTCGGGCTGCCACAGCCCGACACTGCCTGCCGCGTTGCCGGTCGTCTTTTCCTCAAGCCACCACATGCCATAGCCACGCAGTTCCCAATGCCCGATCATCATTGCCATGTCGCGCCACGCGTCGGCCCGGTTGGCGGGGCCGCCGATGCTCTTGCTGCGCTCGGTGGTCAGGAACGTGGCGAACGGCTCGAAATCCTCGGGCCTGGGGCCGCGCAGGATCATCCGCTCGGTCTCGAGGATCGGGATCGTCATCATGCGCAGGCCTCGATGCCGCCGTCTTCGTCCAGCGGCGGCCAGTGGCGCCAGACCTGCACCGGCTCGCCCCGGAAGGTTTCAAGCGCGGCCTCTTCCACAGGATCGCGTGTGGCGCCAAGTCGGGCCGCAAGCGCGGCAGAGCGGGTATTGAACGGGCCGATGTAGCTCACCAGGCTGTCGAGTTTCAATTCTTCAAGCGCGTGATCACGCGCGGCCGCCGCCGCTTCGAAGGCGATGCCATTGCCCTCGGCCCGGGCAGCCAGGAACCAGCCCAGTTCCGGCTCGCGGTCGCCGAACTCCATGTGCACGAGGGTGAAGCCCGCCAGCGCCCCGCTGGCCTTTTCCTCGATAGCCCACGCGCCGTGGCCGCGCAGCAGCCAGCCCGAGACGCATTCGGTGAACTCGTCCCAGACGCCGGAACGATCGAACGGACCGCCCAGCCCGCGGGCGCGGAGAGGGTCGGTGAAAATCTCGTGGAAGGTGGGGAAATCCGCCAGCGTGATCGCCCGCAGCGCCAGCCGCGCCGTTTCCAGCCGGGGCAGCATCGCCTGCAGGCTCGCCGAAAGGGCGGCAGCGGCGCTGGCGGGCGGCACCTCATGGGGATATGTCGCCTGCGCGGTCACTTCTTTTTCCCGAAGCCCGAAAGACCCGGCGGCAGCTGCATCCCGCCGCCGCCCATTCCGGGCAGCTTGCCGCCAAGCGCCTTGGCCGCCTGTTCCATCGCTGCGGGGTCGTTCATGTCCGGCATCCCACCGGGCATCCCGCCCTTGCCGAACATGCCTTTCATCGCCTGTTTCAGCATCCCGCCTTTGCCCATCTTGCCCATCTTCTTCATCATGTCGGCCATCTGCCGGTGCATCTTCAGAAGCTGGTTCAGCTCGGACACCTCCAGCCCCGCGCCCGCCGCGATGCGTTTCTTGCGGCTGGCCTGCAGGATCTGCGGATTGGCGCGTTCCTTCTTGGTCATCGACTGGACCAGCGCGATCTGGCGGCGGAAGATCGAGTCGTCAAAGCCCGATTTTTCGATCTGCTTGGACATCTTGCCCATGCCGGGCATCATGCCCATGACGCCTTCCATGCCGCCCATCTTCTGCATCTGTTCCAGCTGCATCTTCAGGTCGTTCATGTTGAACTGACCCTTCTGGAAACGGCGCATCATCCGTTCGGCCTGTTCGGCCTCGATGGTCTCCTGCGCCTTCTCGACCAGGCTGACGATGTCACCCATGCCAAGGATGCGGCCGGCGATCCGCTCGGGGTGGAATTCCCCGAGCGCATCCATCTTTTCGCCGAGGCCGACGAACTTGATCGGCTTGCCGGTGACCGCGCGCATCGACAGCGCGGCGCCGCCGCGCCCGTCGCCGTCCATCCGGGTCAGCACGACGCCGGTGATGCCGACCTTGGCCTCGAACTCCTCGGCCACCTCGACGGCGACCTGGCCGGTCAGCCCGTCGACGACCAGCAGCGTCTCGCGCGGGTTGGTGACATCGCGGACCTGCGCGACCTCGTCCATCAGCACCTGATCGATCTGCAACCGGCCGGCGGTGTCGAGCATGTAGACGTCATAGCCGCCCATCGTCGCCTGCTGCTTGGCGCGCCGGGCGATATCGACCGGCTTCTGCCCCGGCACGATCGGCAGCGTGTCGACGCCGATCTGGGTGCCAAGGATCGCCAGCTGTTCCATCGCCGCCGGGCGGTTGACGTCAAGCGAGGCCATCAGAACGCGCTTGCCGTTCCGGTCCTTCAGCCGTTTCGCCAGCTTGCCGGTGGTGGTGGTCTTGCCGCCGCCCTGCAAGCCCACCATCAGGATCGGCGCCGGCGGGCTGTCGATCTTCAGCGCGCCGGGTTCGTCGCCCGCAGAGAGCACATGCACAAGCTCGTCATGCACGATCTTGACGACCTGCTGGCCGGGGGTGACGGATTTGGTGACCGCCTGGCCGGTGGCCTTTTCCTGCACCGCCTTGACGAAATCGCGGGCGACCGACAGCGAGACGTCAGCCTCCAGAAGCGCCACGCGCACCTCGCGCAGCGCGGTCTTGACGTCATCCTCCGACAGCGCGCCCTGTTTGGTGAGCCGGTCGAAGACGCCGGACAGGCGTTCTGAGAGACTTTCAAACATCGCCGCGGCTCCTTTCGCCGGTTTCAGGGTGTCCTTTCCAGATAGGAAAGAACGGTTCAAACGCAAACCGCACCATCTGGCGCAGTTCAGACAACACGCGCGCCGAAGGCGCAGCACAAACGACAAGCGCGCCAGTGGGCGCGACGCGCTGACTGACGGCGATCCCCTTTGCACAAGGGGACCGGAAGCTATGATGACTTCCGGATTTTGGCGGCAGATACGCGCGCGCGGCGGACGAGTCAAGTCAGTGGCACTTCGCGGTGACGGCCAGCGCCTCGACGGAAACAGCCGGATGCTGTCGTCCTGCGACTGGCCGCGGCCGGATCGACCGCTTTTTTGCCACTGCGCGATCTTAGACAAAAGCCTGTATCGCGCTACAACATTTGCTGTTGCAGGGAAGGGCGTCATGTCGGCAGGGGTGATCTACGTGGCGACGGGCGCAGGCTACGTCGATCTGGCGGTGCAATCGGCGCGGTCGCTGCGACTGACAAATCCGGGCATCGCGGCCGATCTGTTTACCGACAACCCGGATGCGACCGGGCTGGAGTTGTTCGACCGGGTTCACCGCGTGCCGGTCGTGCATCCCCGCGCCAAGATCGAATGCATGGCGCTCAGCCGGTTCGACAGGACCCTGTTTCTGGACGCCGATACGCTGGTTGCCGGGGATCTGGGGGATCTTTGGGGCATTCTCGACCGGTTCGATCTGGCGATGGCCCATGACGTGCGCCGCGCCTCGGAATTGATCCGAGAGGGACTGATGGTCACGACGCCTTACGCATTTCCGCAGCTGAATTCCGGCGTGGTCCTGTACCGCCGGTCTGCGGCGATGGCCAGGTTCCTTGCCGACTGGCTGAGCCGGTTCCATGCCTCCGGCCTGTCGCGCGACCAGATCGTGCTGAAGGATGTGCTCTGGCAATCCGATATGCGCTTCTACGTGCTGCCACCCGAATTCAACCTGCGCCGGGTCACCGTGCTCGACGCCTGGGAGCCGCTGGATGCCGAGGTCAAGATCATCCATTCACACCGTCTGATGGATCATCTGCGGTACCAGGGCGCCCCGAGGATCACCGACCTCGCCTCGCTGATGCTGGCCGAGCGGCTGTCGCTGGCCGAGGAATGGCAAGCGGTGGCAGCACCGTCCAGGGCAAGCTGGTTCGCCCGGTAAGGGGCAGGACAGAGCGGGGCCGCCAGTGATCACATGCGACCGGGCGCGGGACCGGCAAATCGGGTGTTCCCGTCGGGCGGCCCGCCGTCGGCGTGAAGCTCTTCCGGCTCGAGGCCGGAGATAGGGCTGGAACATCCGGCTGAAATTCATCACCCTTGACCGGTGCCGTGTTCAGCATGGCACAAGACGATCGCGTGTGGTCAGCGTGAAGGATCCGAAATGAGTCTATCCAACTGGGACGAGATCCGCACCGCCTACCAGGTGGCGCGGCTGGGCACCGTCAGTGGTGCGGCAGAGGTGCTGGGCGTGCACCATGCGACCGTGATCCGGCATATCGACGCGCTTGAAGGACGGCTGGGCGTGAAGCTTTTTCAGCGCCACGCGCGTGGCTATACTGCAACCGAGGCGGGGGCCGATCTGCTCAAGGTGGCGGCGGCGACCGACGACCAGTTCTCACAGCTCATGGGCCGCATCAAGGGTCAGGACGGCGGGGTTTCCGGAGAGCTTGTGGTGACCAGCGTGGTCGGGTTCTCCAGCATCCTGGTTCCGGTCCTGGCGCGGTTTCAGGCCGCGCATGACGGGCTGGCGGTGCGATACCTGACGGATTCGCGGATGTTCCGGCTGGAATATGGCGAGGCGCATGTGGCGATCCGCGCCGGGAACATCCCGGAAGAGCCGGACAACGTGGTGCAGCCCTTGCAGGGCATTCTGCCGCGGCTGGTCGCCTCGACCGCCTATACCCGGCGCTTCGGTCTGCCGAAGGATCTTGCCGACCTGAAACGGCACCGCTGGGTCAGCGCCGCTGGCGATCAGGTCCGTGCGCCGCATCATCGCTGGCTGGCCGATCATGTGCCCGAGGACGCGGTGGTGTTCCGGGCCTCCGAGCCTGCCGCGATGACGGCGGCGGTTCTGAACGGCGTCGGCATCGGTTTCGTCACGGCGCACAACCTCGATGCATGGCCCGATCTGGTCGAGCTGATGCCGTCCGATCCGGCCTGGCGGTCGAAACTCTGGCTGGTCACGCATGTCGATCTGCACCGCACCGCCAAGGTGCAGGCCTTCGTGCGGTTCCTGAAGGAAGAGTCGAAAGCGTGGCAGTGACGCGAACCGAGTTTCGTCGTCAGGAACTGCGCGGCCATCTGGCGATGCTGGCGTTTTCCGCGCTGGTCGCGGGATCGTTCAGCCTGGGCGCGCTGGTGGCCAATGACATCGCCCCTGCCGCGCTGAACGCGGTGCGGTTCCTGATCGCGGCGGTGCTGATCGGCGGGCTGGCCTGGTCGACCGGCGTGCTGAACCGGAACGTGGCGCATGCGCCGTGGCGCTACCTTATCCTCGGCGGGCTCTTCGCCATTTATTTTGTGCTGATGTTCGAAGGGTTGAAAACCGCGCCGCCGGTGTCCTCGGCCGCGGTCTTCACGCTGACCCCGGCGATCGCGGCGCTGGTCGGCTGGATCCTGTTGCGGCAGGTCACGACGCCGAGGATCGCGCTTGCGCTGCTGATCGGCGGTGCGGGCGCGCTTTGGGTGATCTTTCGCGCCGACCTCGACGCGCTCTTGTCGTTTCGCATCGGCAAGGGCGAGATGATCTTCTTCTGGGGCGTAGTCGCGCATGCGATCTACACGCCGGTCTCGCGCCGGCTCAATCGCGGTGAAAGCCCGGTGGCCTACACGTTCGGGATGCTCGTGGCCGGCTTCGTGATCCTCACCGTCTATGGCTGGGCGGATATCCTCGCGACCGACTGGGCGGCGCTGCCCTGGCTGGTCTGGATCACCATCGGCTACACCTCGGTCTTTGCCGGATCGACGACCTTTGTCCTCCTGCAATATGCCGTATTGCGGATCCCGGCCTCCAAGGTGATGGCCTATACCTACCTGACCCCAAGCTGGGTGATCCTGTGGGAAATCGCGCTTGGCAACGGCGCGCCGCGCGTGGCGGTTCTGGCCGGTGTGGCGCTGACGGTGGTGGCGCTGGCGATGCTGCTGAAGGGCGACGCCGTTTGATCTGTCGCAAAGCGGCGCGTTCGGCGTACCTGTATCCCTTTTCCCGCATGGCGCATTCGCGCGCCAAGAAAGGAAGAGGGATGTTCAAGACAATCGTGGTGCCTGTGGACCTTTTGCACAAAGAGGCGCTGTCAAAGGCGCTGACCGTGGCCCGGGACCTTGCCCGCACCTATTCCGCGAAGCTCTATCTGGTCGGCGTGACCACCGAGACGCCAAGCGCTGTCGCCCATACGCCACAGGAATACGAGGCCAAGCTGCGCGGCTTTGCCGAAGAATTGAGCGACGAGACGGGGATCACGATGCATCCCTATCCGGCCACATCGCATGACCTCAAGATTGACCTGGAAAGCCGGCTCATGACGGCCTGCGACGATGTCGGTGCCGATCTTGTGGTGATGGCCTCGCATGTTCCGGGAATGGCCGAATACGTGTTTTCGTCCAATGCCGGATATCTGGCCTCGCACGCGAAGATATCGGTGTTTGTCGTTCGATGAGATCGCCGGGCCGACCCTCTGACGGGGCGCTGGCAGAGCTGTCCCGACGAAGCTGAAGCGCAGGTCATGGCGGCGAACGGGTCTGGTCAGCCGGTCTCGCCCGGCTCGGCGAATTCTGCCGCCAGAAACCGCTCGAACGCGTCCAGATGGACCGGCTCGAACTGGCCGAACCCCTGCACCCAGACGGTGACATCGCGCATCGTGTCGGGCTCCAGCTTGCACCATTTCACCCGGCCGCGCTTTTCCTGGCTGATCAGCCCGGCGCGGGTCAGGATCGTCAGATGCTTGGAAATCGCCGCCAGCGACATCTGAAACGGCTCGGCGACGTCGGTCACCGCCATGTCGTCTTCCAGAAGCATGGTCAGGATCGCCCGCCGGGTCGGATCGGCGAGAGCGGCGAAAAGGGCGTCAAGGCGGTTGTCCATCGCGCCTCATAGGATCAGCCGGCGATAATCGTCAACCGAAAGGTTGAATATGCCAAACCGGACAGCAGCGCCCCGACCGCATTGCGCGGGCGCAGTGACCATCCATCACTTGTCTGAAAATATCCAACGATAACAACATACTAAATTAGAACGTCGGCGCGGTTTCCGTGCTTGACTCTGGACCTGCCGGTTTCTAGGTTCCGCCCGACTGTCCGAAGGGGGCTTTCGCATGATCGATCAGGCTGACAAGGACCGGCTGTCAAGGCTGGAACAGCGGATCGAAGCGGCGAAAAAGGCGGAAAAGCCGACCTCGAAGATGGAAGATCACCACTCTCAGGCGCATCTGGCCTGGCGGATGGTGGTCGAGCTGGTGACCGGTCTGCTGATCGGTTTCGGTATCGGATACGGGCTGGATGTGCTGTTTGGCACGCTGCCGCTCTTTCTGGTGCTGTTCATATTGCTGGGCTTCGCGGCCGGGGTGCGGGTGATGCTGCGCACGGCCACCGAAGTGCAGAAGGACAAGATGGCCGAAACGGCCGTCAAGAAGACGACCGGAACCTCCGGTGCGGACGAAGGGGACTAGACGTGGCAACAGAGACCGAAGCACCAAGCGGCCTGCAGATCCATCCGATGGATCAGTTCTTGGTCAAGCCCCTGTTCGGCGGCGACGCGATCAACTTCTACACGCCCACCAACGTCACGTTCTGGATGGCGCTTTCGGTGTTGTGCGTGATCGGCCTTCTGGTCATCGGCACGCGCGGCCGCGCGATCGTGCCGAACCGGATCCAGTCGATCGCCGAACTCGCCTACGGTTTCGTCTACAAGATGGTCGAGGACGTGGCGGGCAAGGACGGCCTGAAATACTTCCCCTATATCATGACACTGTTCATCTTCATCGTCTTCGCGAACTTCCTCGGGCTTATCCCGATGGCCTTCACCACCACCAGCCACATCGCGGTCACCGCGACGATGGCGCTGGCGGTGTTCTTCTTCGTCACGATCCTGGGGATCGTGAAGAACGGCTTCGGTTTTCTGTCGCTGTTCTGGATTTCGGCGGCGCCGCTGGTCTTGCGGCCGATCCTGGCGATCATCGAGGTCATTTCCTATTTCGTGCGGCCGGTCAGCCATTCCATCCGTCTTGCGGGGAACATGATGGCAGGCCATGCCGTGATCAAAGTGTTCGCCGGCTTCGCGGGCGTGCTGGGTGTCGGAGCGATCGCACCCGTCGCGGCAATCACCGCGGTCTATGCGCTGGAGGTCCTCGTGTCCTTCATCCAGGCCTATGTGTTTGCCATTCTCACCTGTGTCTACCTCAAGGATGCGCTGCATCCACATCACTAAGCCGGTCACGGGAAATCTAACCAATTCAAGTCGTAAGGAGACTGCTATGGAAGGCGATATCGTACAAATGGGCGCTTATATCGGTGCCGGTCTGGCCTGTACGGGCATGGGCGGCGCTGCGGTCGGTGTGGGCCACGTCGTTGGCAACTACATTTCGGGCGCACTGCGCAATCCGTCGGCCGCTGGCGGTCAGGTGGCGACGATGTTCATCGGTATCGCGTTTGCCGAAGCGCTGGGGATCTTCTCGTTCCTCGTCGCGCTTCTGCTGATGTTCGCCGTCTAAGACCCTTCGGACCATCCTTACGGCCGGGTGGGTGACAGGCGTCGCCCGCCCGGTGTAGACCGAGGTTCCAGGAGGACACGATGGCAACAGAGACCACAGCCGCCACTGAAGGCGCACAGGGCGCCGCCGAGGCTGCCGGGAACGGCGGCGAAGCGGTCGGCATGCCGCAGCTCGATTTCTCGACCTTCGGCAACCAGATCTTCTGGCTGGTCGTCACGCTGGTCGCGATCTACATCGTGCTCAGCCGTGTCGCACTTCCCCGGATCGCCGCGGTTCTGGCTGAACGGCAGGGGACGATCACCAATGATCTGGCCGCTGCCGAAGAGCTCAAGCTGCAGGCCGTGAAGGCCGAGGAAGCCTATAACCAGGCGCTCGCCGAAGCCCGCGCGGAAGCCAACCGCATCGTCGCCGATGCCAAGGTCGAGATCAAAGCCGATCTCGACGTCGCCATTGCCAAGGCCGACGCCCAGATCGCCGCGAAATCCGCGGAATCCGAAAAGGCGATCGCCGAGATCCGCGCCAGTGCGATGGACAGCATCAAGGTCGTCGCCAAGGATACCGCCAAGGAGATCGTCGCAGCCCTCGGGGGCAAGGCGGATGCCAAGGCGATCACCTCGGCCGTCACCACACGTCTGAAAGGATAAGGCATGAAGAAACTTTCTCTCCTTGCCACAGTCCTGGCCACGCCCGCTGTCGCGGCAGAGGGCATTCCGTTCTTCTCGCTCTACAACACCGACTTCGTGGTGGTGCTGTCCTTCCTGTTGTTCATCGGGGTGCTGGTTTACTACAAGGTGCCGCGCAAACTGGCGGGATTGCTTGATGACCGCGCCGCCGGGATCCAGTCGGATCTGAGCGAAGCCAAGGCCCTGCGCGAAGAAGCGCAGACCGTCCTGGCCTCTTACGAGCGCAAGCAGAAAGAGGTCAAGGATCAGGCCGAACGGATCATCGAGCACGCCAAGTCCGAGGCCGCGATGGCGGCCGAACAGGCGAAGGCCGACCTGAAGGAGTCGATCAAGCGTCGTCTGGCCGCCGCCGAGGATCAGATCGCCTCGGCCCGGTCCGCCGCAATCAAGGATGTGCGCGACCGCGCGGTGCAGATCGCCGTGGCGGCAGCCGGTGACGTGATCGCATCCAAGATGACGGCCGCCGAGGGCAACGCGCTGGTCGAGGATGCAATCGGCACCGTCAGTGAAAAGCTGCATTGACGGTGATCCCAACCGAACTGAAGATGGCCTCGATCGCAAGATCGGGGCCATTTTTTTTGGTTGGATGTCCGCCTCGCCGCGATCCGGCCAGGGGTTGCAGAGACGATGCCGGACGCCCGGGCATCGAAACGCCCGCACGCCCGCCCTCAAGTCGGGGGGACTCTACCGGATGCACCGCCTCCGCGACGCGGTCCTATATGATCGAGATCCATGCCGAAAATGAATAATAATTGCGCTTGAAATAAATTTTACCAATAATAGACGCATGGATATCTCGCTTCTCAAAACCTTTCTGGAAGTCTCCGCGACCGGTTCCTTCGTCGCCGCGTCAGAGCGGCTCTTTGTCACCCAATCGGCGGTGTCGCTGCGGATCCAGCGGCTTGAGACCGAGCTTGGGAAGCCGGTCTTCGTCCGGTCCAAGGCGGGCGCGGAACTGACCGCCGCTGGACGCGAATTCGAGCGTTATGCGCTGAGCATCATCAAGATCTGGGAAGAGGCCCGCCAGCAGGTCGCGATCCCGAAGGGATTCACCAAAAGCCTGAGCATCGGCGCACAGTATTCCCTTTGGCCACGGCTCGGCTTTCGGATGATCGACAGGATGCGAGAGGCGATGCCGGAACTGAACATCCGCGCGGAACTGGGAATGCCGGACCGGCTGACCCGGTTGCTGGTCGAGGGCGTCGTGCAGATGGCCTTCCTGTACATGCCGCAACTGCGGCCGGGATTGGTCGCCACCAAGGTGATGAACGAGGAACTGGTCCTTGTCGCGCCGTGGGAGAATCCGACGCTGGATCTGCAGGGTCGCTATCTGTTCGTCGATTGGGGGACGGAATTCGTTCACAAGCATTCGCTTCTGCTGCCCGACCTCACCAATCCCGGACTCACCTTCTCATTGGGCGCGCTGACCGCCCAGTTCATCTTCAAGCGCAACTTTGCCGCCTACCTGCCGGCGCGATACGTGCGCCGTTATCTGGATGAGGGGCGATTGCATCTTGTTTCCGATGCGCCGCGATTTCCCTACCCGATCTGGCTGGTCTGGCGCGAGGACATCGACAAAACTGTTGCTGAAGCAGCACACAAATCCCTTATCAAGGTCACCGAATTCGCCGATGCAGAGCAGCATTCGGTCATGGACCGTCTGGAGCTTTTGAATCACCCGCCAAAACAAGGGCTTGAGGGTGGTTCTGAAGGTCACGAATAACATGAGCAATAATTAACTGAAGAACAATTATTATTAATTGTCGTTATGGTACGACCCTTCCTATATCCCGACTCGGTAGCAATGCCCCCGGATCGTGTTCGTGGTCCGGGTCACCTTTTGGGAAAGGAAAAAACCCATGAAATTCACTTCGAAACTTGCCTCCGTTTCGGCGCTGGCGCTTGTCATGTCCGCCACAACGGTTTTCGCTCAGGGCGCTCTCGTGGGCACCGAAGCTCTGGACGACCGCATTGACGACATCCAGGAAGATGTCGCGGACGCATTCGCTGACAGCGAAGACGAACAGCGCCGTGGTATGAACCAGTACGCACAAGGCTGGACCGGTTCGCTGTCCGCAAGCCTCGCGGCCACCGACGGCAACACCGATACCGGTGATGCGGCCATCGGCGCCCGCTTTCGCTATGGCAACGGCCCGTGGAACCACACCTTCGGTCTGGGCTACGAATACGGTCAAGCCAATGATGTTGTCGACGAAGAGAACGCGTTCGTCGTCTACGACGTCAACCGCTACGTCAACGACAGCTTCTATGTCTTCGGTCTAGGCAGCCTGCAGTACGACAAGTTCGCTTCGAACAAGTACGATGCGTTCCTCGGCGTCGGCCCCGGCTACCGCATCCTGAACTCGGATGACGTCAGCTGGCGTGTCCAGGCGGGTCCGGGCATTCGCTATGTCGAAGATCAGGCCGGCAACGACGATACCGAAACGGCCGGGATCGCGTCGTCGCGGTTCTACTACAAGTACTCGGAACTGGTCTTCCTGACCAACGATACCGACGTTCTCTTTTCGGACGTCAACACCGTTGCGACGAACGACTTGGCACTGAACTACAAACTGTCGGACTCGTTCTCGACCCGGTTCAGCTACCGCACCGAGTACAACAGCGACCCGCTGCCTGGCCTCGACAAGAACGACAACAAGCTCAGCGCTGCCGTCGTCTACGGCTTCTAAGCTGAAACAAACCTCAGGTGTCCCAACTGCACCTTGGGGGGCGGAGCAATCCGTCCCCCTTTCTATCGTGTGTCAGCGACTTTTCTCATGTTGGAAGCGCAGCCGCGCGATGGCTTCGTTCTTCTCCGATTTCTGTTGGTCGGTCAGCGCCGCCTCGACATAGGTCAGATGCGCCTCGACCGCGGCCCGGGCGGCGGCGGGATCGCCGTCCTGAAGTGCCGCGTTGATCGCGCGGTGCTGGTCAAGCAGTGCGCGGCGGGTGGTTCGCTGCTTGAACATGACCGAACGATTGTAGAACACCCCCTCGCGCAGCAGGTCATACATCGAGCGCATCATGTGCAGCATGATCACGTTGTGGCTGGCTTCGATGATCGCCATGTGGAAGTCGGCATCCAGCCGGGCCTCGTCCGCCGGATTGCGCTTGGAATGCGCCGCCTCCATCTTCCGGAACACCGCATCGACGACCTGCAGATCGGTCGCCGAGGCCAGCCGCGCGGCGCGCTCCGCCGCCAGCCCTTCCATGTCGCGGCGGAAGGCGATGTAGTCGAAGACAGCTTCGGGGTGGCTGCCGAAAAGCTGCACCAAAGCCGGCGAGAAGGCCGAGCCCAGCACCTCGGCGACAAAGATGCCGGACCCGGCGCGGCTGATCAGCAGGCCGCGCGACTGCAATTCCGCCACCGCGTCGCGCAAAGAGGGGCGCGACACGTCGAGGCGTTCGGACAGTTCCCGCTCTGACGGCAGGCGTTCGCCGGGGCGCAGGATGCCGCGCAGGATCAGCAATTCGATCTGCCGGACTACGGTTTGCGAGAGCTTCTCGGACTGGACCTTCTGGAACGGCATCACATTTCCCGATTTGCGGCGCAGCCTAGGCGCGGCGGCAGATCAGGACAATAAAGAAAAAGGCCGGGCAACTGCCCGGCCTTTCGTTTGCTGTGCCCGAACCGATCAGTTCGGGCGGATGACGATCTCGACCCGGCGGTTCTGCGCCTTGCCGGCCGCCGTCTGGTTGCTGGCGATCGGCTGCGATTCGCCGCGCCCGATGGCCACGACGCGGCCGGGATTGACGCCGCGGTTGATCAGCACCCCAGCCACCGCATTGGCGCGGCGGGCCGAGAGGTTCTGGTTGTACGCGGCCGCACCGTCCGAATCGGTGTGTCCGATCACCTGCACGACGGAATTCGGATACTGCTGCAGGTTGTTCGCCAGCGCCTGCAGATCGGCGCGCAGGTCGGGGCGCAACTCGGCGCTGTCGACGTTGAACAGGATATCCTGCGGCATCGTCACGATCAGCGAATTGCCGGTATTGACGATCGACACCCGGTTGTTGCCGATCGCGGCCTGCAGATCCGCAGCCTGCCTGTCAAGGCTGTTGCCGATGGCGCCGCCAAGCGCCCCGCCGGCAATCGCGCCGATCACGATATTGCGCTGCCGCTCCTTGCGGTTGTCCGCGGCGATGCCGCCGATCACCGCACCGCTGAGCGCGCCGATGCCGACCCCTTCCGCGGTCCGCTGTTTGGGGTTCGTGGTCTGGGTGTTCACATCGGTACACGCCGTGACCGCGATAAGGGCGGTCGCGGCGACGATTGCCGGAAATTTCAGAAGTGTCATGCAAGCCTCATTCATACAGTCCATCGTGGGACAACTCGGTCAACATGGTTCGGTTCCCGTTGTTATTCAATATCAACGCCGGGAACGATGGCTTGCGGGCGCAATCGGCAGGTTTTTGCCTTGCCGGCCTCAGGCCCGGCTGTCGGCGCGGGCGCTTTCCCAGGCCAGCATCGCGCGCTTGACCGGCAGTCCCCAGCGATAGCCGCCCAACCCTCCGGATTTGCGCAGCGCACGGTGACAGGGGATCAGCCAGCTGACCGGATTGCGCCCCACCGCGGTGCCCACGGCCCGCGCGGCGCGGGGATTGCCGATGGCGCTGGCGATCTCGGAATAGGTGGTGACATGGCCCGTGGGGATGGCCAGCAGCGCCTCCCAGACCTTGACCTGGAACGGCGCGCCGATCATGTGCAGCCGTGCCTGCCCGCCACCACCAAGGGCCGCCTCGACCCAAGGGCGGATCTTCTCGGGCGCCTCGACCAGCCGCGCCTCGGGCCAGCGCGCGGCCATGTCGGCATAGGCCGCCGCGTCGCCGGTCTCCTCGGCAAAGGCCATGCCGCACAGCCCGCGATCGGTGGCCATCGCCAGAAGCCGCCCGAACGGGCTTTCGAACCAGCCGTAGCGGATCGTCAGCCCGGCGCCCTTGCGGGCATGTTCGCCGGGACTCATCGCCTCCCATGTCAGGAACAGGTCGTGCAGCCGGCCGGTGCCGGACAGGCCAAGCTCGTTCGCGGCGTCGAGCATCGTGAACCGTTCCGCCAGCAGGGTGCGGGCATGATCCAGCGTCAGATATTGCTGATAGCGCTTCGGCGAGACCCCGACCCAGCGCGAGAAGACCCGCTGGAAATGCGCCGGGCTCATCTTCAGCCGTCCGGCCAGATCGTCCAGCGACAACGGCGCGGTGCCTGCGGCGTCGATCTCTGAAATCGCCCGGCGCATGACGTTGTAGTGATAACCTTCGGAAGTCGCGATCTGGTTCACGGGTTCAGCCTCTGTTTGCCTGCCGACAAGACTAGGCGTCCGTCAGGCGATTTTCGACCCGTATCTTGCGGCTTCTGGAACTGCCGGGGACAGCGCCCCCCGGGCGCTGGATTGCGCGCGGACAGCCCTTGCCGAGTGCAGTTTCACCGGGCATACCGCCCGGAATGGCAAAGCAGATGGGCTATCATACGATCCACGAGGTCTTTTCCCGGTTCCGCAAGGCCGAGCCGGAGCCTTTGGGCGAGCTCGATCACTTCAATGCCTTCACCCTGGTCGTCGCCGTCGCCCTGTCGGCGCAGGCCACCGATGTCGGCGTGAACAAGGCCACCCGGACGCTGTTCAAGGTCGCCGACACGCCGGAAAAGATGCTTGAACTGGGCGAAGACGGGCTGACCGACCACATCAAGACCATCGGGCTTTTCCGCCAGAAGGCGAAGAACGTCATCAGGCTCAGCCGGATCTTGGTCGAGGAGTATGGCGGCGAGGTGCCGTCCTCGCGCGCGGCGCTGCAATCGCTGCCCGGCGTCGGGCGCAAGACCGCCAACGTGGTGCTGAACATGTGGTTCAAGCAGCCCGCCCAGGCGGTCGACACCCACATCTTCCGGGTCGGAAACCGCTCGGGCATTGCCGTCGGCAAGGATGTCGATGCCGTCGAGCGCGCCATCGAAGACAACGTGCCCGCCGAATTCCAGCAGCATGCGCATCACTGGCTGATCCTGCATGGCCGCTACATCTGCGTCGCCCGCAAGCCCAAATGCGGCGCCTGCCTGATCCGTGATCTCTGCCAATACGAGGACAAGACCCAATGACGAAACGCTTTCAGGTCGTCGGCATCGGCAATGCGATGGTCGACGTGCTGTCGCATTGCGAGGATGCGTTCCTCGCCGCGAACGGTGTCGAGAAGGGCATCATGCAGCTGATCGACATGACCCGCGCGGTCGATCTTTATGCCCGCGTCGGCCCGTCGAAGGAAATCAGCGGCGGTTCGGCGGCCAACACCATCGCCGGCATCGCGCATCTCGGGGGCCGCACCGCCTATGTCGGCAAGGTCAAGGACGACCAGCTTGGCGCGATCTTCGCGCATGACCTGCGGGCGCAGGGCGCGGTCTATGAAACCACGCTCGCCGACAAGGCGTCGGCGGCCGAAACCGGGCGCTGCATCGTGCTGGTCACCCCCGATGGCGAGCGCTCGATGAACACCTATCTGGGCTGGTCGGAACACCTTGGCCCGGACGATATCGACACCGAGATGATGGCCGAGACGGAATGGATCTTTTTGGAAGGCTACCGTTTCGACGGCCCCGACAGCCACGCCGCCTTCGCCAAGGCGATTGCCGCCACCAGGGGGGCCGGAGGCCGGGTGTCGGTCACGCTGTCCGATCCGTTCTGCATCGACCGCCACCGCGACGCGTTCGCCAGGATGCTGCGCGAGGATGTCGATCTGCTGTTCGCCAACCGCGCCGAGATCAAGGCGATGTACAAGACCGAGGATTTCGACGCGGCGATTGCAGCTGCCGCGGCGGAAGTCGAACTGGTCGTCTGCACCGATTCGGAGAATGGCGCCTACATCATCAAGGGCGGCGACCGCTGGCATGTCCCCGCCGTGCCGACCCGGGTGGTCGACGCCACCGGCGCCGGAGATCTCTTTGCCGGCGCGTTCCTTTGGGGGCTGACCAACGGCCATGAATTGCAAACCTGCGGCCGGATGGCCTGCCTCGCGGCCTCCGAGGTGATCAGCCATATCGGCGCCCGACCAGAGGCGGAACTGCGGACGCTCTTTGCCCGGCACGGGCTTCTCTGACGGCGGAGAAGGCCGATGGATTCGAACATGCGCTTTGGTCATGGCGTCCCGCCCCGTACCGGAAGGGTAATATGGTTTGCGGCAATTGCCCTGCTCCTGACGCTTGCCGCGCCGACGAACGCGAGCGCGGATGACCGCCCCTATTGCGTTTACACGGAACCGCTTGCCCCGAACGGAGTCGTCCTTCGGATGGGAACCGAATACTATCGCACCTGCGGGCTTTGGAGTGATGACGGTCTTTGGCGCCAGTTTAGACTGGATATGAACCCCGATCTGGTCCCGGACCTCTTTTCCCCCTACTCCCCAAGCAACCTGACGGTCTATGAAAATGTCGATGGTATTGATCGCATGGTAAGTTCGCTACGAATGACACCCGTCAAGGGCACAAGGATGTTTGGCGGCATCCAATACCAAAGCCACGAAACCGATGTCCTCGGTTCAAATGGAAAGCCAAGTCGGGGTACGTACATGTACATCGTTGACGAAAATAGTGCGGTCGATGTACCTGCGCATTGGGTGACTTGCATCGGTTGGGGGCGGCTTGACGAGGGGGGCCACTTGAACTGTCACGTCAACGTGGATGTCGGTGAAGTCGTCGGAACCCTCCTGTTCATCGGAAGCAATCAGCGCGGCTTCGGGTTCGTCGACCACTTCCCGGAATTCGCCCAGGACATCGTTCGCGTGCTGAACGTCGCCAATGTGACGCATCGACTGGGCGAGTTGGCGGACAAGGTGGATATCGTCGATTGAATGCGATCAGAATAGCGTGAGGCACCCCGCCCGTGACTTGCCCGGAGGCGGAGTGCCTGCTTCTTCTCAGGCGGCCGGAGGTCGTCTTTCCCCTGCCGCAGGACCAGCCTGCAGGCAATCGGTTAACGAAAGATGAACGCCGTTCCGTCGCGCGAAAGGTCGCCCTGGCGCGCGCCTGCCCGGACGGCGTGCGCAGAGCCCGTCAGCCTTCACCCTCGGCCGGCGCGATCCTGCCGCGCCGTTCCAGCCAGCGCGCGGTGCCAAGACAGATCAGCGCCCAGCCCGCCCCCGCCGCCCATCCCGCGATCACGTCGCTGGGCCAGTGGACCCCAAGATAGACCCGGCTGATCCCGACGCCGACGGTCAGCAAAACCGCCACCGACAGTAGATACAGCTTGATCCGGCGGCGCGGCTCCAGCCGCGCCAGCAGTGCCGCCAGCGTCAGATAGGTCACCGCCGACATCATCGAATGTCCGCTCGGAAAGCTGGCGGAGAAGACGATGCTGTCATACGGCACCAGTTCTGGCCGCGGCCGCTCGAAGAACTGCTTGGCAAAGCTCGACACCATCAGCCCGCCGATCACCGAGATCAACAGGAAGAGCATGGTCCGCAGATGACGCTGCATTGCCAGATAGCCCGCCACGACAAGCGTCAGCAGGCCCAGAACCGCGGTGCCGCCAAGCGCCGAGACATCGCGACCCAGCACCTCCAGCCAATGCGGCCCGATCGGGTCGGCCAGGTCGCCGGGCGTGCGCATCGCCAGCAGGATGGTCTGGTCGATGGCCTTGGCGTCACCCTCCAGAACCTCGCTGGCGACGGAAAAGAACACCCAGAGCGCCGCGATCAGCGCCAGCAGGATCAGAACCGAGCCGGCTTCCAGATTGCGCCGAAGCCAAAGACGGGCAGAAGGAATTGGCATGGCCGCCCTCTCAGTGCTGCGGATCAGTCGCCGAGCTTGGCGTGAACCTCGGCGAGGTCGATCTCTGCGATGGGCAGCTTGTTGCCGGGATTGTCGATGTCGTATTTGAACAGGTCGAAATCCTTCTTGTACATCTCGCGCACCAGATGGATCGACAGGTCGTCGAAGTAATCCTCGATCGGATGCGCCCGCTTCGGGCCATGGCCCTCGGATTCGTTGAACCGCGGAATCGTGGCCAGATCGACCGGATGCGCCGCCTCGATATTGTCGAGGACGGTCTGCATCCCTTCGTTGAACTTCTCGGTGAAGAAGATGTGGTCGTAGGTGCCGCGATTGACGATGTAAGTCGAGATATGGCCCGACATGGCCGACCAGTGGATGTCAGGATCCATCGGGCGGCGCCAGCGGATGGTGTCGCGGGCGAACAGCAGAAAGCGGCGGAAGCTGGCGACCTGGTCGAAATCGCCCTCGACCTCGATGCCGTATTTCTGGATCAGGAGCGGCACCATGTTGCCGCGATAGCGCTTGCCGTTGCGCTGGATGCCGCAGATCTTGTCGAAAAAGGACGACAGGATGCGGCCATAGGGGTTGCGGACCGCGGTGAAGGCGTAGCTTGTGTGGTTCTTCACTGCCGCCTCGATCAGCGGCTGGCTTTCGGGGATCGCCCATTTGTGCAACCCGGCCATCGCGTCATGGATGTCGCCGTCGAAGAATTCGCCGTGATCGGAATAATACATCACCTGGCCGATCGTGGAACAGGCGCATTTCGGCACCACGCGGTAGACCACGCTTTCGCTCGTCGTCATCCAGGTTCCGGGAAAACCCATGCTCGTTCATCCTTCTGATCCCGGACACTGTCATACGCATCGGGGGCACAATTAAGCCGAAAAAACAAAGAAGCTCTGTTTTTTCAATGGTTGTTGACGTTATCTATGCGAACAATTCCTCTGGTTGAAAGGGTTTGGTTTCCACGAATGGCAAAAATCGCCTTTATTTTGCTGTGTCACAAGGATCCCGACGCGATTATCGACCAGGCCCGTCGGTTGACGGCGGCGGGCGACTGCATGGCGATCCATTTCGACGCCCGCGCCAGGCGCGAGCATTTCAACCGGATTGCCGTCGCGTTGAAAGACAATCCCAACGTCACCTTTGCCCGCAAGCGGATCAAGTGCGGCTGGGGGGAATGGTCGCTGGTACGCGCGACCCTTCTGGCGATCGAGGCGGCCGAGGCGGCGTTTCCGCGGGCCACGCATTTCTACATGCTCTCGGGCGATTGCATGGCGATCAAATCCGCCGAATACATCCATGACTTCCTTGACGAGAACGACGCCGATTTCATCGAGAGCTTCGACTTCCTCGAAAGCGACTGGATCAAGACCGGGATCAAGGAAGAACGGCTGATCTACCGGCATTTCTTCAACGAACGCACCCGCAAGCGGTGGTTCTACGCCTCGATGACCCTGCAGAAGCGGCTGGGCCTGACGCGGCCGATCCCTGCCGATCTGCAGATCATGATCGGCAGTCAGTGGTGGTGCCTGCGGCGTCAGACGGTCGAGAAGATCCTCGATCTCACCCGCGACCGCCCCGATGTGATGCGGTTTTTCCGCACCACCTGGATTCCGGATGAAACCTTTTTCCAGACCCTCGTGCGCCACCTGATTCCAGAGCGCGAGATCCGCACCCGCACGCTGACCTTCCTGATGTTCTCCGATTACGGGATGCCGGTCACGTTCTACAACGATCATTTCGATCTGCTGCTGGGCCAGGACTTCCTGTTCGCCCGCAAGATCTCGCCCGAAGCGACCGAGTTGAAGCGGCGGCTGGGCGATCTCTTTGCAGCCGAGGGGGTGAGCTTTCAGATCTCGAACGAGGGCCAGAGCCTGTTCAAGTTCCTGACCGGCCGGGGCCGCGAGGGGCGGCGGTTCTCGCCGCGGTTCTGGGAGACCGAATCGACGCTTGGCCGCGAACGCGAGCTGATGATCATCACCTGCAAGAAATGGCATGTCGCAAAGCGGCTTCTGGGCCGAATCCGCAAGGTGACGAACGTGCCGGCGATGGAATACCTGTTTGACGAGGAAAGCACCGTCCTGCCCGATCTGGGGGGGATCCAGCACACCCTCGGTAAGCGCACCCGGCACCGGCGGGCGCTGATGCGGATGCTGTTCGACTATTACGAAACCGACCGGCTGATCATCTGCCTCGATCCCAACAACATGGATCTGTTGCAGGATTTCTATGCCGACCGCTCGAAGACCAGCCTGCTGGAGATCGAATGCGATTTCACCGACGCTTATCTGCTTGGCCACGCCAAGCGCGTCGGGCTGGCCGGCGAGCGGACGAGTCAGGAAACCATCGACCGGCTGCTGCCGACGATCCGCAGCGATGTCTATTTCGAGGCCGATCGCATCCGCGATGCCAATTTCACCAACTTCCACCGGATCCGCGAACGCAATGGGCCGGAAGAAAACGCCTTGCCCCTGTCGCGGTTTCTGGACATCACGCTCGACAAGGCCCGCGAAATCGTGGCCGCCGACCATCTCTTTGCCGATTGAGGACTGCCATGGCCTATGCCTACGACGATCAGAACATTTTCGCCAAGATCCTGCGCGGCGAGATCCCGAACGACACCGTTCTGGAGACTGGGCATTGCCTGGCGTTCCGCGATATCGCGCCGCAAGCGCCCGATCATGTTCTGGTGATCCCGAAGGGCGCCTATGTGACCTACGACCACTTCGCGACCGAGGCGAGCGACGCCGAGATCCTCGATTTCGCCCGCACCGTCGGCCGGATCTGCGACATGCTGGGCGTCAGCCCCGGCGACGGTGGCGCGGGCTACCGGATCATCGCCAATACCGGCGCGAACGGGGTGCAGGACGTGCCGCACCTGCATGTGCATATCCTCGGCGGCCGGGTGCTGGGCAGGATGCTGCCGAAGGCGGGGTAGGGGGGTGGTCCGCAGCCCACTGCTGCCTTTGCTGGTTCCCTCAGACACTGCAGCGCAGCCGACCGCTCCCAGCCCCTTGCCGACGGTGCCGCGACGTTGGCAGGGCGCCAGGTGACTGGCACGAAGGGCTGGGACGTGTGAATTCGCCGCATCTGCGAAGCGACGCATCATAGTCCGGGAAAGCGGTCATTCGTTATCGTGTTCCGGCGAACCGCTTGTCGAGGCAAGCACGTCACGCGGGATCGTAGATGTACCCGATGCCGCGCACTGTGCGGATGACCTCGGGCTTCTGCGGGTTGTGCTCGATCTTCTTGCGAATGCGCGAGATGCGGATGTCGATCGACCTGTCGAAAGGATCCCAAGACCGGTCGTGCGCACCTTCGAGGATCTGGTCGCGGTTCAGGACACGGCCACGATTCTCGGCGAAGAGCTTGAGTAGCCGGAACTCCATCGCCGTCAATGGGATCGCTCGCCCTTCAGCGTCGATCAGCTTTGCCGAATCGACATGCAGCCAGGTCTTGCCGAAGGGATAGGCTCGGGAACCCGCCGGCGGAGCAAGCGGCACCACTTCCGCGATGTCCTTGACGGCCGCTGGTGCGAATGCATCGATCAGCATGTTCACCAGCGAGGCCTGTGGCCCGTTGCCAGGGTCTTCGGTCCCGGTATTTGCGGCTCGCTGATGCGGCCGATCACCGGCGTGCGCGCCCTTGAACGCGGTCACGTTTCCCTGGATCGGGGCGTTTGCCGTCGCAAGTTGCCCCTGGAAGGACGAGAGGTCGACATGCTTGGCGACCATGCTCATAAGCGCGATGAACGAACCTACATCGATCTGGACAACCGGCGCCGGGCCGGCATTTGGCTGTTCATATGCCAAGGAGGCGGCAGACATGTTCCATTCCTTTTCGTTCTTGCAGACGCGTGTGCGAACGGCGTCTGTTGGGTATCCGTTGATCAGAGTCTCGAACCGGGAAGAGAGGCGTCGCGCAGGGCGACGGTAGTCCGACTGCGCGACAGCCCGATGTCTCTCAGCATGTGGTCGCTGAGATAGCCCATCTCGTAGCGGGCCATCCGTCGTATTCGGGCATCCTTGTACGCCTTCCGTTTCATCCTGACCGTCGTCATGGCGGCCTGCATCATGTTGAGACAGGCGGCGACAGGTCCGCTGCGGCTACCGGTCACAGAGGGGGTATCGGGCGATGCGTCCGGCAAGCGGATCGATGCGCAGCCCTTGATGAGAATAAGCGGCCGACGGGTCCAGTTTGCGGGTGTGACCACCGTTTGGGGCGCCGTCACGGTCGAGGACGGAGTGTCATGCCGCGAAATCGCTGCGTTTGCATTAACGTTATGCATGCCGTTTCCTTTCGTCCGGTCACGGGCAACGTGACCGTCGTTTGAGCGCGGTACCGACCTGATCCGGTCGGTCCGACATCCGGGGAGTGATTGGTGGCGCGGCCGACCGCAATCGGCATGAGACAAATCTCGCGCGCCACCGCGCAGCCGTGAAGCTGGAAAAATGCGCCAGTTCACGACGCAAGTGACAAAGAATCACTTGGAAGTAAAAAGTTCTTTCGTGCTATAGCTTGGGTTTAAACGTCCTTGGTTGCTTCAGTCGCCATGCCCCGACCGGACTGCCAGTTGTCGAAATTCATTCGACGTGACTGCCGTCCGGTCGGAACGTGAGCAGGTTTTGATTGAACGGCGTGTCAACATCAAACGAATTGTTCGTATGCACCCTATAAGGAGCGCTAATGGACATAGATCTGTATCGCACGTTCCTCGCGATCGCCGATTCCGGCGGTTTCACCACCGCGGCGCAAATCGTCGGCCGAACCCAGTCTGCCGTGAGCCAGCAGGTCAAGCGGCTCGAAGATGCACTTGGCCAGCCCCTGTTCGATCGGACCGCGACTCCTGTCACTCTCACGGAATACGGCAAATCGCTGTTGCGCCCCGCGCGCGGGATCGTGGACATGCACGACGACGCGATAGCCATGTTCCGGCGAAAGACGTTCGAGGGAATCGTCGTCGTCGGGGTGGCGGACGCCTATGTGAACCGGATTCTGAAGGACGTCCTGACGGAGTTCACGAATCTCCTGCCGCAGGGCACCATCAGCATCGTGATCGACGATTCCCTCGGTCTTTCGCGACGGATCGCCAACGGGTCGATTGATCTGGCCTTCGTGACCGAGGGCAACTGCCCCACCCGTGGGCCCGTCGCCTTCACCGACCGTCTCGTCGTGGTGGGGCCGTCCGAGGTCAATCTGAGCAAGGTTGACCCGCTTCCGGTCGCGGTCTGGGACGAGCGCAATCAGGACGAGTTGCCGCTTGTCGCGGCACTTGACGCGATGAACCGGCGCTATCGGTCGGTCTGCGTATGCCGAAGCGTCCATGCCCAGCATCAGGCGGTCACCGCAAATCTCTGCGTCGCCGTCCTGGTCGAGGGCAGCATGGTCGAGGGCGAACGGGCATACTTGGAGGAAGACGGCTTTCCGGTGTTGAAACATCTGAACATCCGGCTCGAGCGATCCTACGCGAAGCGTTCACATGTCATCGAGCGGCTGGAGAAACATTATCTGGACTTCTTCTCCAGGCAGGGCGCAGGCGCGGCGAAAGCATAACTGCACGCCTTGCCGCCGCGACGCCCGCCCGTATTGGCGATCCGCCCGGCCCGGAGGTCGGCAAGGGCCATTCATCCGAAACCATTGAAACACGCCCCGCAATTCGCCTGAAACATGGCGACCCTAGATCTTCTGTCCATCGGGCGAACGGTTCGTCCGCGCAACCCCCAGACGAATGACAGGAGATCATGAATGACCACTGCAACCACCGAAAAGCCCGCCAAGGTCGCAATCAACGGCGTCGACGTGCCGAACTTCGTCGCCACGCTCGGTGCCGTCGGCCAGACGCCCGACATCGCGAAGTTCACCTTCCGCGCCAATGGCGAATGGCTTTCGGGTACGCATTCCCGCACCAGCTTCGCAGGTTTCTTTGGCGCGATGTCCGAAATGGAGCACAAGGAGTCCTACAGCATCGACGGCGATCACCCGCAGGTGCTTTGCGGCACCGACAATGGCGTAACGCCGATCGAGATGTTGCTGGCCGGGCTTTCGGCCTGCATCGCGGCGGGGATCGGCAACATCGCGTCGATCCGTCAGGTCAAGCTTCACTCCGTCGAGACCTCGATCGAGGGCGACATCAACCTGAATGGAATCCTTGGCCTCGACAAAACGGTTCGCAACGGCTTCTCGGGCATCCGCGCCAGCTTCAAGATCAAGGGTGACGCATCCGACGAGGTGCTGGAGCAGATCGTACACCAGTCGGTGGCCCGCTCGGCCGTCTTCGACGTGATGACGAACGGCGTTCCAGTCACGGTTGCCGCAATCGCGAACTGAAACGGGTTGGCCAGCACCTGATGTGTCGGCCTCCCATCCCCTGCCCAACTGAAAGACATGAACGATGCAGAAGATGCGCAAGAAGAAGAGCTATGGAAACGGCTTCGATCACATGCAGAGCAAGGAAACGATCCGCGCCTTCATGACCTGGTGGAATGAAAAGAGCGTCTTTCCGTGCGATAACGGCCAGGACGTCGCAGAGCCGACGCCCCACAAGATGGCCGCCTGAGTTTTGAACAACCCCACTCGCGCGAACGCCCGCAGGTCTTTCCTGCGGGCGTTTTCGTTTGATCCGCCCGTGAACCGCGCCGTCGAAACAAATGAAACCCTTTCGTCCGCGGCGCGCAGTCGGGCTGAAACACGCGCACGTCAGGTAGCGCCCGCCGAACAACGGATAGATGACATGCCGCTAAACGTGGACACAATCATAATAGGTGCAGGGCAAGCCGGATTGGCGCTGAGCCATTGCCTGACAGAAAAACGCATCGACCATGTCGTGCTCGAACGCGGCCGCGTTGGTGAACGCTGGCTGTCGGAACGCTGGCCCGGCCTGACGCTCCTGTCGCCGAACTTCATGATCCGCCTCCCCGGTCTTGCCACGCAGACGGATGCAGACGGATTCATGCAGTCGGACGCGTTTGCCGGACTTCTGAACAGCTATGGGCGCGCTTTCGCCGCGCCGATCCGCACGGCGTGCGCGGTAAGGTCGGTTACGCGGGAAGGCGGCCGCTTCGTCGTGCGCACAACCGGAGGAGACTTTGCGGCCCGCGCCGTCGTCGTCGCGACCGGCGCCTGCGATCAGCCGGCGATCCCAGCCTGGGCGAAAGCGCTGCCCAAGAGCATCCGCCAAGTGACCGCAAATCAGTATTCCGGCCCCGACGCGCTCGACGATGGCGGCGTTCTGGTGGTCGGTGCGTCCGCCTCTGGGGTGCAATTCGCAAGGGAAATCCGCGCGTCCGGCCGGCAGGTCACGATCGCGGTCGGTCGCCACGCCCGATCTCCTCGCCGCTACCGCGGTCGGGATTTCTTCTACTGGCTTGACCGCACCGGGTTCCTCTATGAGCCGCGCGATCCGACGGTCACGAACAGGCGGATCGTGGCGTTGCCGTCGTTCCAGTTGACCGGCAGCGAGGGCGGGCAGGCGATTGGTCTCGCGCGGCTCAAATCCCTCGGCGTGCGCCTCACCGGTCGCGCGCTTGGCGTCTCAGCGGGGCGGGTACATCTTGCCGGTTCCATCCAGCAAGCCGTGGATGCTGCGGAGGGGCGCCTGCAGCGTCTCTTGTCGATGATAGACCAGTACATTTCGGAAATGGGCTTTCCCGCTCCACAAGATCCGGGCGCTTGGGAGCGGCCGGCAGAATTAGCGAGCGGTCCGACCGAACTCGATCTTGAGGCCGCCGGCATCAGGACCGTGATCTGGGCCACAGGTTTCCGCCGCTCCTATCCCTGGCTGCGGCTGCCCGTTCTCAGCCCCGAGGGGGAAATCCTTCAGACGGACGGCTTTACGCCGGAACCGGGGCTGTTCACGCTCGGCCTGCCATTCATGCGTCACCGGAGTTCTGCCTTCATCTACGGCGTCGACCGAGATGCCGAAGCAATTGCGGCCGGCGTCGCCGCGCATCTGAGCATTTCACCAGGCGTTGCAGCATGAGAGGAAGATATGATCGGCAATTTCAGAGATAATTCCTACGATGTCATCGTCGTCGGTGCCCGCTGCGCAGGCGCTTCAACCGCGATGCTTCTGGCACGAAAGGGCGTCAAGGTTCTCGTGGTTGATCACGACCAACCGGGGACCGACACGATTTCGACCCACGCGCTGATGCGCGCCGGCGTGTTCCAGCTGCGCAAATGGGGACTTCTACACGCCATTATTGGTGCGCAGACGCCTGCAGTGCGGCGGACAAGCTTCATCTATGACGGCGAGGCGCTCGACATCGACCTGAAGGACGAGGACGGGATCGCCGCCCTTTATGCGCCGCGCCGAACGCTTTTGGACGCCACGCTTGCCAATGCGGCCGCGATCGCTGGGGCCGAGCTTCGGTACGGCACCGGATTCTCGGGATTCGTCACCGACGACGAGGGTCGGGTGATCGGCGCGAAGGTCCGGACGCCGACAGGCGCCATCGAGCAGGTGCGCGCACCCCTTGTGATCGGGGCGGATGGTCGGCGGTCCGCAGTCGCGCGGGCGGCCGGGGCACAGGTCACGCGGGCAGCGCAGAATTCCATCTCCTGCCTCTACCAGTATGTGGGCGGGCTGCCCAATCGCGGCTACAGGTGGCATTTCGCACCCGGCGCCGCGGGCGGCGTGATCCCGACGAATGACGGGCAGTCCTGTGTCTTCGTCGCGGTTCCGCCAGAGGTGCAAGCCGACTTGCGAAAGGCCGGCCCCCTGAAACTGGACAAGATCGCCAATCGCTTCGTCCCTGCGCTGAACGACGATCTTGCGGGCGCCGAGGCGGCAAGCGTTCCCGTGCTTTTTCCCGGCCTTCCCGGCTTTTTTCGTCAGTCGGCAGGACCGGGCTGGGCGCTCGTCGGCGATGCCGGCCATTTTCGCGATCCGATCACCGCGCATGGCATCACCGACGCGCTTCGCGACGCGGAAATCCTGGCGGATGCGGTCATTGCAGGCACGGTGGCCGACTACCCGGCGCTTCGCGATTCGCTGTCGTCCAAGTTCTTCGCGCTGACCGATAGGCTGGCCGGGCTCGACTGGACCATGGGGGAGGTGCAGAACATCCACCATGCCCTCAACCGTGCAATGAAGGCGAACCAGCGCTGGGTTGCGGGTACCAATCGGGATTTGCCGATTGCAGCATGATCGGCGCTCGACGATGAAGACCCGCCTTCAGGCGGGATTTTCTTTCACACCGAAAGCAAAAAAAAAGACCCGCCGAAAATGAGCGGGTCAGTCAGGGACAGGCTTGCGAGGTTTTGGGATCGTCAGAGACGATAGGCACGGCGCGCATCGTGATCGACGCGCATGCCGATGTCGCTTGCGATATGGGGCGGCAGGTCGCCGATCATGCGATAGTTGCGCCGCTCTTCGCGCAGTCGTGTCAGCGCATGGTAGAGGTCGTTAATGGCTTTCATCTGTTGGCTCCTTGACCGTTTCAATGAAACCCATTTAACCAGCTGAATTTTCTGACTGATGTCGCGCAAACACGAAGCTGGTTTCATTTGCTTCGGTTCTGCGTCGCCGCTTGAAGCATTTGAAACATGGCGCACCCGCGCCTTGCGCACGCTCTGTCCTGAACGCCTGTTGGCGCTTGCGCCTTGGGTATTGAAACAATTGAAGCATCGCGAAGGATCGCATGAAAACGGGCTGAAACGCGGGTAGTTCAGGTTGGCGGCATCAACTTAGCAATGGATGCCCCACATGATTCATTTCCCCGAACCCGCAGATCCCGGCCGCGATGTCGTCGGACCCTTCAGTCCCTGGCCGCGCCGTCGCCGCCTCAAGCCGTGGCGCCGTCACCTCGCCGCAGGCGCAGGTTTCGCCACGGCTGCCGTCTTCGCCCATTGCATTCTCCCGCTTCATTGAGGAATTGACATGATCAATCGCCATTCCAGCATTCTCCACACCATCGGCGACACGCCAGTCGTCCGGATCAATCGTCTCGCGCCCGAAGGCGTCGAGCTCTATGTCAAGCTCGAGGCCTTCAACCCGATGGGTTCCGTAAAGGACCGCCTCGCGCTCGGCATCATCGAGGCCGCCGAGCGCGACGGGTCGTTGAAGCCCGGACAGACCGTGATCGAGGCCACATCGGGCAACACCGGCATCGGTCTGGCCATGGTCTGCGCGGCGAAAGGCTATCCCCTGGTCGTCACCATGGCAGAGAGCTTTTCGATCGAACGGCGCAAGCTGATGCGCTTTCTCGGCGTGAAAGTCATCCTGACGCCCGCCTCCGAAAAGGGGTCGGGCATGGTCGCCAAGGCGCGCGAACTGGCAGAGAAGCACGGTTGGTTCCTTTGCCGCCAGTTCGAGAACGAGGCCGGGCCGGATATCCATTCCCGCACGACCGCCGAGGAGATCCTGCGCGACTTCGGCGACGAACCGCTCGATTATTTCGTGTCCGGTCTCGGCACCGGCGGCACGATGAAGGGTGTCGCGCGCGTCCTGAAGGCAGAAAGCCCGATCACGCAGATCATTGCCGCGGAACCCGACAACGCGCCGATCCTCGCCTCTGGGATTCCGCAGAGCTACGCAGAGGACGGCAGCCCGGCGGCGAGCCACCCGGCCTTTCGTCCACACCTGATGCAGGGCTGGACCCCGGATTTCATCCCCAAGCTTGCGAACGACGCGATGATGGCCCGCCACATCGACAAGATCCAGCCCGTTTCGGGTGACGACGCACTGAAATGCGCGCAGGACCTCGCGCGGTTCGAGGGTATCCTCTGCGGCCCTTCGGGAGGCGCCACCTTCGCCGCGGCACTGGACATTGCACGACATGCAGCGAAAGGCGTGCGCATCCTCGCCATGCTGCCCGATACCGGAGAGCGCTACCTGTCCACGCCGTTGTTCGCCGGTATCGGCGAGGCGATGGACGAGGACGAGACCGCCATCGCCGCGTCGACCCCGCGTTTCCGCTTCGATGCAGCTGCGGTGCCGGCCGCGCAACCTGCGCTGCCCCAACCCTCCGAAGAAGCCGCCTCCCATCTCGAGGAACTGATCTCCGATCCGGATCAGCCGGTGGTGATGTTTGGGCTCGAATGGTGCGAATTCAGCTGGTCCGTCCGCAATCTCTTTGCGGCGGCGGGTATCGCCTATCGCTCGGTCGATCTCGACGGCCCGCAGTATCGCGAGAACGACCGGGGCGGCGCGACGCGGCGCGCGCTGGCCTGGAAGACCGGCGCGGTCACTATCCCGCAAGTCTTCGTCGCGGGCCGCCATGTCGGTGGCGCGACCGAGACGTTCGACGCCTTCAACGACGGTTCACTGCGGCAGATGTTGGCTGATGTCGGGCGAGACATCGACACCGGGGTCGTGGAAAACGCCTACGATTTTCTTCCCGCCTGGCTGCACCCGCGCAAGCCGACCGCCGCCTGAACGGAAAGGCAAGTATGATCATGGGCCGCAACTTTCACATTCGTCTGGACTATCGGTGGGTGGTCGTCGCTGCCGCCTCGGCGATGCTCGCCATCGTGATGGGGCAGCTCGTCAACGGTCTGTCGGCCTTTTTCGCTCCGCTCGAAGTCGAGTTCGGTTGGAAACGGGGCGACATCGCGCTTATCAACACGGCCGGGCTGATCGGGATCGGGCTCGGCGGCATCGTCATGGGCTTCGCCGCCGACCGCTTCAACATGCGCGCGGTAATCCTGATGGGTGCCGCCGTGACCGGCCTCGGATTTGTCGCGGCGTCGCGCGCCGAGACGCTCTGGCAGCTCTACGCGATATCGTTCGTGACCGGTGCGTTCGGCGGTGGGGCAACATTTGCGCCACTTTTCGCGCTCGTGGGCAGTTGGTTTCGAACCGGCGCCGGGCTTGCCATCGGGATCGCCTCAGCCGGTCAGGCGATCGGGCAAGGCGGTGTGCCCTTCGCCAACACGCTGCTGATCGACACGTTTGGTTGGCGCGATGCGTTCCTCATCTACGGGCTTTTCGCCTTGGCGGCACTTCTGCCACTTGCGCTCCTGATGCGCATGCCCGTGCCAGCGCCGCATTTGGACCAGGCGGCCGGATCTGAGACAGCCGCGCCATTGCCGCTTTCAACCGTGATCGTCATGATGAGCGGCGCGGTCCTTCTCTGCTGCAGCCTGATGTCCGTGCCATTGATGCATCTCGTGCCCCTGCTTCAGGGCTGCGGCATCCCTGCGCCAGAGGCGGGCAGCGTCGTTTTCATCATGATGATCGCGGCCATCGCGGGGCGGGTCGCGTTCGGCAAGCTTGCGGACATGATCGGCGCTGTTCCCGCCTATTTCGCCGCCTCGCTCTGGCAAACCGCGCTGGTGTTTCTGTTCACGCGGATCGGGGACTTGACGCTGCTCTATATCTTCGCGCCGATCTACGGTTTCGGCTATGCCGGGGTCATGACGGGTGTGCTGACCACGATCCGTGCCATGACACCTGCCGGAACCCGCGCAAGCGCGACGGGGCTGATCCTTGCCTTCGCGTGGGCTGGACACGGGCTCGGCGGTTATATCGGCGGGCTCCTTTTCGACCTGACGGGGACTTATGACTTGACCTTCTTGGCCGCTGCGGTCGCGGGCGCGGTCAACCTCGTTATCATCGCTGCGCTGTTCCTGATGACTTGCTGCACGCGGGAGGGTGACGCCGCGCCGGTGTGAACTTGCTGCAGCAGCCGAGCCGGGTTCGATCCCTTGCTTGAAAGGCGCCATAACACCTTCGTCTGACAACGGGTTCGGGGGTTACTGCCGGATAAGCCGAAGGCGCGGATCGTGATCGCGACCAACCCGGTGGACTTCCGCAAGGGGCACGACCGACTTGCCGCCGTGGCGCGTGCAGAGTTGGGCTTTGCGCCAAAGGCGGGGGTGATGGTGGTGTTCCGCTCCAGGCGTGGCGACAGGACCAAGGTTCTGTTCTGGGACGGCAGCGGCATCGCCAAAGAGTTTCATTTCCGCTTCGGCCTGCACCCGCTGCCGCTCGTCCCGGTGCAACGGCCTTGGCGGTTGATCCGAAATCGAGTGACCTTCGCATTCTAATGTGTACGTTCAGGGTAACTTCCCCGCGATCAACAGGAAGAGAGGACGGTGCGCATGGGCTGGATTGAGATCGCAGGCTGGCTGGGAGCCTTGTTCACCGCAGGCGCATATTCGATGCGTGACATGAAGCTCCTGCGAACCGTCGCCGTGGCGTCCAATCTCTCCTTCATCACCTACGGCTTCGCCGCGGCGATCTGGCCGATGCTTGCCCTTCACCTCTTCCTTCTTCCTTTGAACCTCTACCGTCTCTCTGAAATTCTTGCGGTGGCGAAGCGCTTGCGGCAACGCCGCGACGATGGCATGCCGATCGACGTACTGAGACCATTCGTAAAACCTGTCACCATGGACGAGGGCAGCGTTCTGTTCCGCCGCGGGAACGCGCCCGACCATATCTATTTTCTCGAGGAGGGAGAAGTCGAACTGCCCGAACTCGGACAGTCCATCGGCCCAGGCACGCTGTTCGGAGAGATGGCCTATTTCTCCATCGCCAGGACGCGCACGACGTCAGCGATTTGCCGGACCCAGTGCCGAATCCTCTCGATCAATGAAACGGATTTCATGCGGCTGTTTCATCTCAATCCTGAATTTGGGCTCTACGTGATCCGACTGATCGCCCAGCGTCTTGTGGACGGCAGCCGGGAACATTCCGGATATTACAGCGATTTCGCCAAAGTTGACACGTGATCGACTGCGCATGATTTTGCGCAGATATGCAGAACCGGGGGGCGATAGTGTCGGCGATCCAGAAGACGGCATCGACCGAAGCAGACAGACCGATTCCAGCCAGTCTCGGTTTTCGACAAGATGCCTTTATCCAGCCGAACAAGGTTGGCGCCGCCGGCAAATCCGGCGCGGCCAATGATCCGCCACACGAGGCGTGCCGCGTCGGCTTCGGCATTGTAGGGCTGGATGGCCGCCGCGGGGCGGATCGGTCTGACGTTGCGGTTCTGCGGGGCGGAGTCCGCGGGGGACTTCGACCGTCATGATGGACTATCTACATGATCAGTCGTGCAGAAACGAAAGCAGGGGGTGACCGGTGGAGTTAGGGTTGACGGGCAAGGTCGTCATCATCACGGGCGGGGCGTCAGGGATCGGCGCGGCAATTGTCGAAGCGCTTGTTTCGCAAAATGCTATCCCGGTTATCCTGGACAAGATCGGCCCGAACGAAGACGATCTGGCGCGTCTGCGAAAAGGCTCGCCCGCCACGGAATGGATCACCGTGGATCTGACCGACGACAACCAGTGCCGCGCGGCAGTTTCAGAGGCATTGACCAAACTCGGCAAGATCGATGCGCTGGTCAACAACGCCGGGATCAACGATGCGGTGGGGTTGGGGGCCGGGCCGGTGGAATTCCGCAAGTCCCTCGAACGCAACCTGGTCCACTACTATACGATGGCGCATCTCTGTGTGCCGGAAATCAAGAAGCAGCGCGGATCGATCGTGAACATCTCGTCGAAAGTCGCACTTACCGGACAAGGCGGAACGTCCGCCTATGCCGCCGCCAAGGGCGGTGTTCTTGGCTTGACCCGCGAATGGGCCGCTGAACTGGCGAGTGCCGGGGTTCGAGTGAATGCCGTCATCCCGGGTGAGACCATGACGCCAATGTATCGGACCTGGCTCGCCGGCTTTGAGAACCCGGAAGAGAAACTTCAGAAGATCGTCAGAAACGTCCCGCTCTGCGCCAGAATGACCAGACCCGAGGAAATCGCGACCTCCGTTGCCTTTCTCCTGTCGAACTGGTCCGGTCATATCACCGGGCAGTCCCTTGTGGTCGATGGCGGGTACAGCCATCTCGACCGCGCTTTGACGAGTGACTGAACGCGCCGCGCTGCCAGGTGCGGTTACCCCGACCAAAAGGATCCCGCCATGCGATACGAGTTGATGCTCCCCCACCAGATCCGAACCGCAATCGACGCGAACTGGCCGGTCGTTCTGCCCCTGGGTGTTCTTGAATACCACGGTGAACACCTGCCGGTCGGCCTCGACACGCTTGTTGTGATCAAGACCCTCGAGAGGGTGCATCAGGAAATGGATCTCGTCCTGTTGCCCCCGTTCTATTACGGCGCGGCCAGCTACGCGGTCGAGGGGCCAGAACGAAGCGGAACGCTTCAGGTCGGGGCAAACACCCTGTACCCGCTTGCACAGGAGATGTTTACAGGCCTTCTGCGCATCGGCTTTCGCAATATTCATTTCTTTGTTCACCACCAGACCGAGAATTTCACGGCCGGAATGCCGACTGATCTCGCGTTCAAGTTGGGCGCGCGCCAGGCCATATTCGCCTTTCTTGAATCCGAACGCGGCGAGGGTTGGTGGGGCAAAGGCCAGATGGCGGACTACTATGATCGACAATCAACTGGCGAAGATCCCTTCAACTGGATCAAGGGTCACCCCTTGATGACACCAGAGATAATAGCCCAATACCCCTTTGACCACGCCGGCCTGGGTGAGACGTCACTGTTGATGGCGCTTTGCCCCGAAGCGGTCCATATGGAAAATCTGTCGGGTGACAACTGGTACACGGCAAGCGCGTCCGCGGCGACTCGCGAGCTTGGTGAACAAGGTCTGAACCTGATCCTCGCCCACATGCGGAACGCTCTTTCGCGGGACATTCAGCCGCCCTCGACCGCGGCAAACGGTCCCAAGCCGGACTGACGGTGTTGCGACCCAAGGCGACTTTCGCCGCGCGGTGCATTGCTGTCGGACCAGCAGAGAGCGCAGACGTTCCCTGCATCACGGATCTGGAGCGCGAAGCACCCGTCGCTTGATCCGTTGCCAGATCCAGGTAAGCTTCGTTCATACAAATGGGAGGATGGATCATGGTTGCGAACAGCCCGAAGGACCTCATCGGGTTGTTCTCAGAGCGATTTGCGGCAGGTGACACCGACGCCCTCCTGGAGCTCTACGAAGAAAACGCCGTATTCCCAAATCATCACACAACTGCTCAAGGCACCGATCAGATCCGAGCGGTTTTGCAGGGCTATGTCGATTCAGGAGCCACGCTGAAATTCGAGGGTCAAGTTGCATTCGAAACCGGGGATCTTGCCCTCGTGCAAAATGGCTGGAAGCTGACAACCGCCGCTGGCGACGAGGTTACGGGGACAACTGTTGAAATCGCCCGCAGGCAACCTGACGGTCTCTGGAAATACGTGATTGACAGCCCCGACGGTGCCGCACTTCTGGCACACTTGCCGTCCGCTTCGGACTGATCGTGTTGAAAAACCCGCTGCCTGGTCCAGGACCAGCTGATCAGCAGACCATCTTCCCGCCAAGGCGCCCTTTGGGAAGCACCCATTTGACGAGCGGCGTTTTGAGGGAAGCATGTTCCGAGTTTTTGCGGTGAATATTGGGCGGCAGGCTTTTTCAACAGAACGGCTCGAAGCGGCCGTGCGGCGGCGCGGCATGCCGATCGTTCCCCTGCAACATCAAATCCAGCGGCGGGCGCTTGAGAAGGCGGCTGCAGGCAGCCCAATCTGGACGATCGAACAGGGCCTGGGCCAAGGTTGCGGCAGATGTGAAATATCGTGACAGCCTCACTCGAAGTGGACACTCGCCGCACCGCTTCCGCGTAAGCTCGGCCAGAAAAGATCGCTCATGTCATCGCTCTGTTTTCCAGCATCTCATTTCAAGATGATCAGGCGCTGACCCTGATGGGCGCATTCTCGGCTTGATCATCGCACAACCGGAGTGCACGGTTTCCCAAGTGTAAACCTGACTGGAGATTCAAGTTCATTTGCTATGCGGAGTTTGCAATAACGCGTGTGATGACAGCGCCAAGTTCTGTGACCAGTGCGGGAACGGACTGCCTGTCGTCGTGACTTGCCGTGAATGCGGCGTTCGGCTGGAGCCGAACCATCGCTTTTGTCCGGAATGCGGCACCAGTACCGGCACAGGTTCAGCGAAAGGTGCAAAACCAACGGCCGAACCTGACCCGCCAGGCGGCATCCGCAATCGCATGGCCTCGTGTGACGAGGACGCGCGGCTGGCCGCTGACCTCAAGTTGGGGGCCGCTGAACGCCGCCAGTTGACCGTTCTCTTTTGCGATCTCGTCGGCTCCACCCAGCTTGCCGAAGAACTCGATCCCGAGGACTTGCGCCGCATCCTTGCCACCTATCGCTCGATCTGCAGCGAGATCGTTGCGCGCCATGACGGGACGGTGATGCAATTTCTGGGCGACGGCATCAATGTAATGTTCGGCTACCCTGTTGCCTATGAGCATTCCACCAGCAACGCAATCCGCGCGGCGATCGCGATGTTGGAGGCGATCAACGGCGGCCACCCGGAACTGTCTGCCCTGAACGTGAAACTGAACTTGCGTATCGGCATCAACACAGGTCAGGTCGTGGTAGGCAGTGACGGTGCGGGAGCGTCGGGTGAAAAACTCTCCGTCATCGGCGATGTCCCCAACCTGGCTGCCCGCCTGCAGGGCTTGGCCCAGCCTGGACAGATTGTCGTCAGCAAGTTCACATTCGGGCTCACGAAGGACCATTTCGAATTCACCGACCTTGGCGCCCATTCGCTCAAGGGATTTTCAAAGCCGGTAACCTGCTTCGCCGTCAATGGCGATATATTGGATGACTCCACCATTTCCATCACCCGGCGGGAGAATGCCAGAGCGCTGATCGCGCGCAAGGCAGAGATCGGATTGATACACCAGCACTGGTCCTCCGCCGAAAGCGGTGACGGCCAGGTGCTTATGCTAAGCGGAGAGGCTGGCATCGGAAAGTCATGCATCCTTCGCAGTTTCAACCGGCAGCTTGCCAATGAGAATGTGAACATCGTCCGGTTTTTCGGCTCGGCATTTCACTTGCACTCGACAATGCATCCCATCGTGGCAGAGTTGCAGGGGCGCCTCGGCCTGCACAAGGAAGCCTCGGCAGCCGACAAGCTGTTGAAGCTCAAGGAGAGCCTGAGTCTGGAGCTGCGGTTCCACCTGCCTGCCCTGTGTTATCTGCTCAGCATCGATACACCCGCGACAGCCGAACTGCTTGCCCTCGCGCCCGAGAAACTCAAGACGGCGACCTTCGCCGCTGTGCTCGAATTCTATGCCTCCATGGCAGAGGAAAAACCGCTCCTGATGGAGTTCGAGGATGTTCACTGGTGCGATCCGACGACTCTGGAAATCATTTCGCAATTCATCGAGCAGCTCAAGAACAAGCGTTGGCTGTTGCTGCTTTCCTTCCGTCCCGACTACAAGCCACCCTTTCGGAATCTCTCCTACGTCACGTCGCTTTCACTCAACCGATTCAGGAAGTCCGACATCGTTCTTCTGATCAATTCCATGACGGGCGGCAAGCAACTGCCCAAGCGCCTGATGGACCAGATTGTCGAGCGGGCGGATGGCATTCCCCTCTATGCCGAGGAACTGACCCAAATGGTTCTCGAGTCGGGGTGGGTACAGGATATCGATGGCCGGTATCAGATGAGCGGCTCGACTGTGGAGCATGCCATTCCCGCCTCCTTGCAGGATTCACTGATGGCGCGTCTCGACAGGTCACCCTCTGCGAAGGAAGTTGCACAGATCGCCGCCACGATCGGCCGGCGGTTCTCCCACAAATTGCTGGGCTACGTATCAGGGTATCGCGATCAGCAATTACGCGGCGCCTTGGAACAGCTGCTCGACGCGGAACTCATCTACCGACAGGGCACCGCGACGGAGATCAGCTACGAGTTCAAGCATGCCCTTGTTCAGGACGCTGCGTATCAATCGCTGCTCAAGACAGCACAGCACGAGTGCCATCGACGCATCGCCCATGCGCTGGAAGAACATATGCCCAAGGTGTGCAGCAATGAGCCCGAGAGCTTGGGTTACCACTACGCTGCCGGTGGCGAACACCAGAAAGCCTTCGCGTATTTCGTGACCGCGGCCGAGCGCGCGATGGCGTCTTCGGCAAGCCTCGAAGCGATCAACCATCTGGAAAACGCGTTGGCGGCCCTTGCCAAGACCCCGCACAGCGATGCCCGCGATGCGCAGGAATTCGAATTGCTGGTCATGCTGGCCGTTCCCCAGGCCGCAGCGCTGGGTTATTCCCATGAGAACGTCAACCGTTCCTATGAACGCGCCCGTGAACTGGCGCGCAAGAAGCAGGATAATTTCGCTATCTTCCCCGTAACTTACGGGCTGATGCGCTATCACCTTCTGGGCGCGCGCTACCCCAAGGCTTTCGAGCATGGTGAAACCCTCTCGGAAATGGCCAAGGAGACCGGCAATCGCCTGATGATGGCAGCCAGCCATCGCGCCTTGGGATCGGCCAATTTCTATTGCGGAAAACCGCACCTCGCGCAGGAAGAGCTGTCCGGCGTCATCGACACGGACCTGAGCAACGATGAACGCGCCGAAGCCCTCAAGTTCGATGTGGTGGACATCAAGGTTGCGTCCCTTGGCTATGCAAGCTGGGCGCATTGGCAGTTGGGCAACGCAGATGAAGCCCGACGAATGTCGGACGAGGGGATGGCCATCGCCAAGCAGATCGAGCACCCGTTTTCAATCGCGTTTTCGATCTGCTTCGCCTCGTGGACCCATGCTTTCTGCGGCGACATGGAGCGCTCGCTCAAATTGTCCGAAGAAGCCTTCGCGCTGTCGAAGCGACACGGGTTTCAGTTCTGGATCGGATGGACAGAAGTGTTGTCGGGCTGGTCACAAGCGCATCTCAGCGGAAAGTATGACGCCGGAATCGAACAGGTGAGTGCCGGTATCGCCGACTGGAAAGACACTCGTTCGCGTCTGGGGCTGAGTTACTTCCTTTATCTTCAGGCCGACCTGCTGACGCATAACGGCGAGCATGACAAGGCACTCGGAATTCTGGAAGACGCCACACGATTTTGCGATCAGACCGAAGAGCGGTTCTGGTGGCCTGAATTGTTGCGTCTGCGCGGCGAGATCCTTTTCGCCAAGTCGCCAGCAAACGCTGAGGAAAGCGAACGGCTCTTCAAATCGGCAGCCTCAATTGCTTCAGAGAGGGGGATGATTGCGCTTGAGTTAAGGGCGATTACAAGCCGGACACGCCTGCAGCATGCAGCCCATGGCTCGTCTGTCGGGATTGAAGAACTGAAAAATATCCTGCCTCGACTGCAGGAAGGTGGATTAACATCTGATCAGGAAGAGGCCAGACAACTGCTCGAATCGATCCAGCACGGGTCTGGCGGGAAGGATAACTGATCGACCGAAGGCGAGTTTCTTATTCCAGGGGCAGCGCCGTTTCGATGCCCGATACACGCATTTCAGGAGAAACGCATGGTCAAGAACAACACTGTGAGCAACACGATGCCGTCCGTCGGCAGCCCCCCATTCTGGTATGGCTCGTTTTCGGCCCTTTGGGTTTATTTCAGGGTTCCGATAGCGACCCTCAACAATTTACTGGCGAAACAATCCTCCGCCTTGGAGGCCTTTCCCTTCGATGACCTGGCCGAAAATGGCCATGAATATGGCCTCATGAACATCAACTTCATGACCTATTCTTCAGACTCCGGGGTGAACGTCCCGCAATCCTATGCCGATATCACCAAGCCGATCGCCTATGGCGACAAGCCGCCTGCCAGCATGGGCATAGAGCCGACCCATGAATGCGAGATCAACATCGTCTCCTTTTCCACCGCAAGGGAGGCTCAGACGCCGACCGGCCTGACCAGTTCGCAGTTCGTGCAAGGCCGCGACCACACAAAGACGATTGGCAATTATCGTTTGTGGGTTCCCTGTGACGACCGGATCGCGGTCTATTGGGGCATGCACAATTTCGGTGAGAACAAGGTGATGACCTATCCCTTCACCTACAACAATCCCGCCCCGAACAATCCCGACCGGGCAATCTGGGATTTCACCATACCTGCCCCCATGGCGGAACCCGCGACCAATACGTTGTTTCGTCTGCAGATGGATGACCTGGTGGGCGCACCGGGGGTGGTCGGCTCCAACCAGTCGGAAATCATCGACTTCAGTCTCCATCCGCACGCGGCGACGAACCCGACGTCTCAAAGGCTTGTCGCCTCGCGCCGCAATATTTTTGGCCAGTTCAGATGCATGACCCTCGAAAGCGCTGCCGCAGCAGGTAGGGCATTTCCCGATTGCACCGTGAAACTCGGTAATTCGTCCCATCAGATGGTCGCCGATCTGGATGCCATGCTCGGCGGCTCCGGCCAGTTCCGGCCAGCAGGCATCATGACCTACCAATCCGCGCCGGTCGTCGCCGAAAGTTCGCTCTACTATGCAGACATCTGACCACAAGCGCACAGTCGCCCACAGCGTTGGCGGATCGGGCCGCGCAGTCCTTCTCACACTCGCAGCAACCATCGTGGCCATAGTCGTGGTCGCGGGGATCTATGCGCAGGCATCCCCCCGGAGTGACGAGACGGCCTTCACCCTGAGCGGCGGATACCCCATCGATGTTCCCGGCGGCGTGGGCGCCGGTGACACCGGCCCCGGCGCCAGATCGGCCTATGACGTGTTTTCCTGGCAGAGCTTTATCGCGCTGAATTCGCCAACCGATGGCGGGATGCCCGGCGAGAATGGTGACAACGAAACCTTGTGGTCCACTTGGATGGAAGATTTTCAGGTCCTCGTCTCTGACGGTCAAACGCCTGCCCCTTGGGGCGCGCCGCTCAGGTTGCCCACCGCCTGCAAAACCCTGACTGACGGGGATGGGATCACCCGCATCCTGACCCACGCCTCCAAGGTGGACGGTGTCGTCGGTCTCTTTGATCAGGCACAGGCCGGCCCGCTGATTGACCAGAACGGCAGCTATGTACGCTACGAGATTCTGATCAATGAACCGATGTACACCTACATCCGCGACAACCGGCTTTACAATCAGGCGGGGCTGAACGCGTTCGGCCAAATCGACTTCCCTTCAGGTTCGCTCGACACCAGCACGGTCGGTGCCATCATGGTCAAGGCGGCCTGGAAGGTCATGGGCGCCGGGGATGATCCGTCCCGCTTTCATGTTTCGCGGGCCCATGTGTTCAACCAGCAGGCAAATACATGCGCAGTAGAGACGCTTGGCCTGGTTGGATTCCATATCTCGACCAAGACGGTCTCTGCGCCGCAATGGATATGGTCGACCTTCGAACATCAAGGCAATGCCCCCGATGCAGATGCGCCAGGGACCGGCGCGCATTACAGTTTCTTCGATCCCCAATGCGCGACAAAGCGGCCCGGACCAGACTGTGCCCCGAATGCGCTGCCCCCGACGCCCTGGAATCCGCAATTGCCAAACCAGAAACCGGTGCAGGTGGAACGCGTCACGCGCATCGACGCGACGACAGCAGCGCTCAACACCAAATTCCAGCAGTTGTTGCGCGGCGTGAACGCGCATTCTGTCTGGGCGAACTACATGCTGGTGGGCACCCAGTTTCCTCAATTGCCCGATGACCCGACGGACCCGCAAGGCCGCCCCTTTCCCCAATATCTGGCCAACACCACGATCGAGACCTTCCTTCAGGGGCGCGTCCCGACCGTCAGCTCCAACTGCATAGGCTGCCACAACCGTGCAACAGCAACCACAAGCGCGAAGTTCTCCGATTTCACCTACATCCTTTCACGCGTGACGGCGAAATATTGAGCAAGACCATGACCATCGAACCGCCATCAGACTTCTTCGACATGTCCTCGATCCTGACGGGTTTCACGGTGCGCACCCTGCGTCTGGCGCAGCAGGACGCGGATTTCTACGGCGTGTTCGACGATGTTTATGGCGGCGCGTGGCTGAAGGATCTCATGGGTTTCTATGTGGCCCGTGTGCAAGCAGGCAGCGCACCGGAGGACATCGGCAAGGCGATACTGGCAGATGCCAGCCCGGTTGCCGAAACCGCTCGTGCACTCATGGTCTTCTGGTATCTGGGCCAGATCGCACCGCATGACGATAGCCGCGATTTACGCATTCCTTCCGCCAATCACTACGCGCAAGCACTGGTGTGGCGCGCAATCCAGGCCCACCCGACCGGAGTAAGCACTCTCCGGTTCGGATACTGGGCCATCCCACCCGCCCCGTTCGACGATTACCTTTAGGATTTGATCATGGCCGCTTCCCCCCAATACGATGTCGTGATCGTTGGCGCAGGCATAGCAGGGGCCATCATGGCCAAGGAACTGGCCGGGAAGGGGGCGCGTGTTCTGATCCTGGAATCGGGTCCGCGAGACAGGGAAGATCGCAAGTCTTTTCATGACTCTTACCTTACCGCGATGGCGAAATTGCCGAATTCGCCCTATCCACCCTACTGGCATGGCAACGACCCCAAGCACGAACCTAACAAGGAAGCCGTGCCGCGCCCGATGACCGCGATGACCTTCGCGTGGCCGGGGCTGGAGGAGTTCAAGAAATGGAATGGCTCGCAGGCCAAGTTCGACGCGTTCAACAAGCAAAGTTACCTGACCTACACCGCGACCACCGAACTTCCCTTTCTTTCGACCTACGAGAGGCTGGCAGGCGGCACGACGTGGCACTGGCTTGGAACCGCGCTTCGCTTCACCGAAAGCGATTTCCGCATGCGGTCCAAATACGGGCAACTGGTGGACTGGCCAATCACCCTTCCCGAGCTCTACGACGATTATGCCAGCGCGGAGGAGATGATCGGCGTTTCTGCGGACGTGGGCGATCAGAGGGCGCTGGAACCTTATCTTGGGGCACAGTTTCCCGAGGGGTACGAATACCCCATGAAGCGTATTCCCATGAGCGTTTCCGACAATTTGCTGGGCGATACGATCAAGGGCTTGCAGTTTGACAGGCAAGACCTCGAAATGACCTGCACGCCACAGGGCCGAAATTCGGAATACCGCGATGGCCGACCGGCATGCCAGGGCAATTCCAGTTGCATCCCGATCTGCCCGATCCAGGCGAAATACGATGCTACCGTCACCTTGCGGGACGCCGAAAGCACCAATCTGGTGACCACACTCACCAAGGCCGTGGTAACCGATCTGGAGGTCGGTCCGAATGGCCTCATCACCGGCGTCAACTTTCTTCAATACTCCGGCGACGTCGGAAACTACCAGGCACAACGGAAAACGGCGTCAGGCAAGATTGTCATTCTGGCCGCCCATGCGGTCGAGACCGTCAAGATCCTTCTCATGTCCAATGGTCGGCGAGGGATCGCCAACGCCTCTGGCCAGCTGGGCTGCAACCTGATGGATCATCTGTGTTACCTGGGCTACGGGCTGAGCAACCAGCAGGGGTTCCCCTATCGCGGTCCGCGCAGTGGCTCGGGCATCGAAAGCCTGCGCGACGGTCCGTTCCGCAAGCGGCGTTCAGCCTGGCGCGTGGATGTGGGAAATGTCGGCTGGCAATGGGCCGATGACGATCCCACGAGATCGACGCATGATTTCATTTCCGGCGAAAACAAGTCGTGCCTCAATCCGGGTCAAGAAAAGCTGTTCGGAAAGGCGCTTGCCGAGCGTCTCAACATGGCCAACACTCGCATGCTGAGGCTTTGTTATCTGGTCGAGCAGGAGCCGCAGCAATCCAACAGGATCACGCTGTCGAAAAACCTCTTCGACGGGCTCCGCCTGCCGCGCCCGGAAATCAATTACTCCGTGACCGGAAGCGAGTATACGCTTCGCGGTATCGTGGCCGCCCAGCAGGCCACCGACCTGATTTTCGACAAGATTGGCGCGAACCGGCATTTCCCGGATCATCGACAGAACTACTCACATTTCATCAATGACAGCGGTTACCCGGGCATCGAGTTCACGATGGATGGAAAGAACTACAAGGTGAACCTATACGGCGCAGGCCACATCGCCGGCACGTATCGCATGGGCTTCACCGGGCATGATTCCGTGGTGGACTCCAATTCCAGATGCTGGGAGCACAAGAACCTCTACCTGTTGGGAAGCGGAACATTCCCGACGATCACCACCGGAAATCCGACCCTGACAATCGCGGCCCTCACCTTCCGTGCGTCCCGCTCGGTATTGAACGACCTGCAGCATCTCTGAGGAAAGCGAAACCTGTTGGTCCAGGCAGTCCAGTTCCCTCTTGCAGGGGTGGAAAATTCTCGTGGAGTCCCAAACTTGGAACAGTTCTCGACAAAAGAGGCGTTCAACGCCGCCGGTCTTGCGGGCGTGGTGCTCTACCTGGGCTCCTACGCGCTGCTTCAGTTCGGCATTCTGCGCGGCAGTGGTTATACCTATGCGCTCCTGAACCTGTGTGCTTCCAGCCTGGTTCTGATCAGCTTGATGGTCGCGTTCAACCTGTCTTCAGCGATCATTCAGATATCGTGGATCGTCATCAGCCTGATGGGCATCGCGCGTCTTGCGTGGATGAATAGCCGTGTCCGGTTTTCAACCGAGGAACAGGCCATGTTGCGCCAGGTCTTTCCCGACTTCCCGGCACCCATTGCCCGGCGTTTTCTGAACAAGGGCAACTGGGTCGATGCCGAGGAAGGGGCAAAACTGACCGAAGAGGGAGCACCGGTGACGAACCTTTACTATCTGGCGGATGGTCAAGCCCAGGTAACATCGGGCGCCCAGATGATTGGGGCGATCGCCTCCGGGCTGGTAGGAGAGATGAATGTGCTCTCGGCCGGAGAAGCCTCGGCCACAGTGCAAATCGCATCCCCATCGCGGCTATTCCTGATCTCTGGCAACTCCCTCAGACGGCTGACCGCACGCGATCCCGATTTCCGGATCCTGTTGGAAAACGCCATGAGCCTTGACACCGGACGCAAGCTGATGCGTGCGAATGCACGTTTGTCGGCGCAGGCAGCGCTGCAATGAACACGTTCGGTCTTGTGGTCGCGCTGACCCTGTTTCAGCTGAAGCAACACGCTGCCGATTTCCACCAGCATTTCGACTGGGCCAAAGCGCAGATCGTGGTCCGGCTTGGCATTGGGTCGGTCTGGATCAGACGGCGCATCTCCTGACCTGTATCGCGAATCTGGCCGCCTTGGTTGCGGTCGGAAAGCCTGCGCCTGGTGGACAGGGTCTGCATGGCCCGAACACGAGGCCCGAACGGATCGACGCGACCGCCCCCCGTTCAACTGCTCGAGAACAGCCTGCTTGTCTGTGCCACCTTTTCGGCCAGCGCGGTGGCCATGATGGCATGGACAAGCGCCGCCAGATCGCGGTCTTCGTGCTCAAGCCGGTTCAGAACGTCTTCCGGAAGGCGGTAGACTACACAGGGCTCTTCGGCCACGACATCGGCCGTGCGCAAGCTGTCGCGGTAGCGCGCAACCTCGCCGACCACGGCGCCCGCAGCCAGCGACGATACCCGTTTCGGCGCGCTTGTCTTCGATGCAATCATGACGGCAAGGCGACCGGAATCCAGAAAATAGACATCACCCGAACATGTGCCGCTCCTGATCAGCGTGTCGCCCGTATCGAGCAGGTTCTTTTCCATCATGTCCAGCAGATCGGCAATTCGGGGATGCGCATGACCCAGAAGTTTGAGGCGGCCGTTGATCGAAACCCGATGCCCGCTGCCAAGCTCGACCGCGATCAAAGCGGTTTCGCAGGCCTCAAGTGCGGTATCGACCGAAAGCCAGGACTGCAGCCCGGCCCTGGCCGACAGATCAAGACCCCAGCGCTCGATGGTGTGGCGCATGCCATCGGGCATCGCCGCCAGATGCATGCTGACACCGCGCGCGCGCGCCTGATCGCCGAGCTTGCTCAGGGCCGCGCATCCGGCCGAATCCAGTCCGGTCACGGCTGCAAGATCGAGGATCACCATCCCCTTGGCCCCATGGCCCGCGCACACGGCATCCATCTCGGCACCAAGGCTGCGGATCATCCGGTCCAGCGAGCCGAAGAACAGATAGCCTTGAAGCTGCAGGATGCGGATCCGGGCGCCATGCTCGGTCAGAACGGCGTCCTCTTCCGGGGGGCGTTGCAAAGTGCTGCGGCGGTAGCGGGCGTCGGTCGCCTGCCGGATCACCGGAAGTCGGGCATACCCTATGGCAAAGGCCAGAACGGCCAGCCCAAGACCGACGATGATGGCCTGCAAGATGCCAATGAAGATCGTCACGATGACAATGCCAAGAATGATCAGCCAGTCTGCCGTAACAAGGCGCCAGTACGACTTGACCAGCCAGTCCTCCAGCATCGACGCACCGATGAAAAGCAAAAGTCCGGCTGCGACGAAGACCGGCACCGAGGCGACCGTCGGCCCCGCCAGCAGGAACCCGATCATGATGACCACAGTGAAGGCGATTCCGACCGCACGTCCGGCGGGGGCGGCCTTGTTCGCAACGGCGGTAGAACCGCTGGTCAAGAAGCTTGTCAGACCGCCGACGCTGCCGATGGCCAGATTGGTCCAGCCGGTCAGCCGCAATTCACGATTGACGTCAACATCCCTTCGCGCAACCAGTTCTATTCCCGAGATGTTCAGCAACACACCCATCAGGTTGATCAAGACCACGGCAAAAAGAACCGGAGCTGTCTGCGCGACAGCAGCCCAGTCGACCTGCCGATACAAGCCAAGCGCATCGTGGCCCTCTGGCAAGAGTGCTGTTGATTGCAGCGGCAAGAACCCCCTGACGCGTGCATTTTCCACGCCAATGCCAGTCAGGGCGATCGTCGCGTAGAACACGGCAATTGCGGCAAGGACCACAGCGACAAAAAGGAAGACACCGTGCCTGTGCCGGATTGTCAGCATCAGCATGGCGGCCAGCGCCACGGCTGGCAGGAGCAGGGCCCAGACATCCACTTCGGCCAACCGCGCAGGTACGTCGGCAACCGTGCTCACCCCGGACAGGATCAGGATCGCGGCCAGAACGAGCAACCAGCCGGAACTGGCCAGAAAACCCGCCGCCACCGGATAGGGCATCAGCCGGACGAGATTGCCAAGGCCCAGTTGTCCGACCACGACGAAGGTAATCCCGGACAGCACGGCGGCAGAGCCGATGACCGCAAGTGCCGTGGCAATGCGAGCGCCCTCTTCCCCACCAGCGGCGGCGGCGGCCATGGCGACTGCGGGCGCGAGAATTGCGATTGATGTGTCTTGCGCAATCCCGATCGCATTGGGCAGGGCAGAGCGGAACACCAGGGTAAGTGCCATCGCTGCCGTCGATATCAGAAACAAAGCTGCCGCAAGCCCCAACCCGCCGACAAGCCCGCCTGCAAAACACAGGGTCGCCAGAGCGATGCAATGCCCCACGGCATCCACGCCAAGAACCACACCGATCAAAGAGCCGCGAACCGCGTTCACCCGATCGGGTGACACGTCGCCAATTTGCCTGGGCCTGGACGGCGACAGTTTTGTGAGATCAGGATTCAAGGCGTCCATCAGTCCCCCTGGTTCGAATATCGCCGCAAGCGAAGACTTCCACTACACAAAATCAACTCGCAAGGAATATCGTGGGCGCCAAGGTCTGCGCTTCGGATCAGACCAGCGCAGTTGCACTGAAGGCGAGGTCGATTTTCGGGAACTGATCCATGCAAATTGTGCGCAACAGATGTTGGCCGTGTCCAGCACTCTTGATCTGGTTTCGTCAGGTGATCAATAGGTTGGCCCTTGTTTCGTGCATGACAGCCGACACAGGCCCTGATCTTGGCGGCCAGTATGGCCACCAGTTCAGCCGTGAAGTCGAGACTTGGCTTTATCGTCCGGGGCTGGACAATGAGCGGTCGCTGTTCGCAACCTGAAAAAGCGCGATGCTGCACGTGTACGGGTTTGCGATCCGCTCTCCGCGCCGGCCGTGCCGCAACTGCGAACGAGACCCGTGCACCCGCAGCGAACAGCCGGAAGGTCGGCACGGCTGGCGACCGCCCGGGCAAGGATGCTGGACCTGCGTTCCATGTCTGGTTTCGTGCGCGGCATCGCGGCAGACATTTGCTCTCTTCACATCGGCAACCGACGGTCCCGGTGAATTTGCAAAGGGTGTTTCCTGCGCGTTGCCGCCGCTCAGGTCAGCCCTCGTTGCCCCCGTAGCGACCTTCCGCTCCGTCCCGCAGAGCAGACATGCGCCTCCGCCCTGCGCCCGGGATCGGCAATCCTGACCGCCGCCGGCTCGGGCACGATGCTCCCAGCCGTTGTGTCAACCCCCACCGAACGCCCCTTCGACTCTCTTAACAAAGTCCAAACGGAATTTCGCAAACATTTGATTTTAAATGATAGTGCTCTCCGTCCACATGTGGACGCCGCCTCTTCCCGAACAATCCGGGACCGCGATTCCGGCCCTCAGTCCCGCGTCAGATCGAGGAACACATCCTGCAGGTCCGGCTCTTCGGTCTTGACGTCGCGGATCAGGATGCCGGCGTCCCGCACCGCTTCCAGGATCGCATTGGCCGAGGTCTGGCTGCGCCGATAGCTCAGCGCAACCGACCCGTCCGGGCGGCGGTCGAACTCGACGCCCTCAGGCAGGGCGAACCCCTCGGGCGCCTCCGCCTCGGGATGGATCACCAGCGTTTTCGCGTCCATCCGGCCCAGCAGCGCCGGGGTGGTGTCCTGGATCACCACTTCGCCCTGATGCATGATCGCGATCTCGTCGCACATCTCCTCGGCCTCTTCCAGGTAATGCGTCGTCAGGATGATCGTCATGCCCCGCTCGCGGTTCAGCCGCCGGACATTGGCCCACAGCATCTGGCGCAACTCGATATCCACCCCCGCCGTCGGTTCATCAAGCACCAGGATCTGCGGGAAATGCACCAGCGCCTTGGCCAGCAGCAGCCGCCGCCGCATCCCGCCCGACAGCGTCCGGGCATAGGCATCGGCCTTGTCCGACAGCCCCACCATCGCCAGGATCTCGTCCGAGCGCCGCTGCGCCTTCGGCACGCCGTAAAGCCCGGCCTGCACTTCCAGCGCGCCGCGTGGGGAAAAGAACGGATCGAGGTTCAGTTCTTGCGGCATCACCCCGATGGCGGCGCGCGACTGGCGCGGGTTGATATCCTGATCGAAGCCCCAGATCCGCACCTTGCCCGAGGTCTTGACCACCAGCCCGGCCAGGATGTTGATCAGCGTCGACTTGCCCGCGCCGTTCGGCCCCAGCAGGCCGAAGATCGATCCGGTCGGGATGTTCAGGTCGATCCCCTTCAACGCCTCCTGCGCCGGCGCGCCGCGGCGCCCGGCATAGGTCTTAGTCAGCGCCTCGATCTCAATCGCATATCCGGTCATTCCAGCCTTGCCCGTGCCTTGCCATCCGCTATCATGCCCCGACTTAGACTGCGGCCCCGTCCGCCACAACCGCAAGAGAGAGCCGATGACAACAGACGCGCCCGAAACCGAAGTAGTGACCAGCTGGAAAGTCGCCTGCGACGGCAGCGGTCCGGGCCTTGGCCACCCGCGCGTCTGGCTGCAGATCCCGCGGGACAAGGGCTGGGTCGAATGCGGCTACTGCGACAAGCGGTTCGTGCATCAGGAGTTCGCCGGGAAGGCGACGTGAGCAACAAGCCGGACGCCGCTCGGTTTCATCGGCATTCGGCTGTTACCGGTCGCGTTGCGGCCGTCCATGCCACCTGATCCGGGCTGCCAGAGTCTCGGTCGCATGGGGTCTTCGTGCCGGGATCGGCCACGCCCATCTGGAACCCGATCCGCAAACATGGCATCACTGCCCGGCAAGGCGAAACCGGAGAGCGCGGCATGACATTCGGCAAGGGTCACCACCTGCATCTGATCGACGGCTCGGCCTTCATCTTCCGCGCCTATCACGCGCTGCCGCCACTGACCCGCAAATCCGATGGCCTGCCGATCGGCGCGGTCGCGGGATTCTGCAACATGCTCTTCAAGATCGTCGAAGAATCGAAGGGCGACGAGGCGCCGACCCATGTCGCCGTCATCTTCGACTATTCCGGCAAGAGCTTTCGCAACGATATCTATGACAAGTACAAGGCCCAGCGCCCGCCGCCGCCCGAAGACCTGCGGCCGCAATTCCCGCTGACCCGCGACGCCACCCGCGCCTTCAATGTCTCCTGCATCGAGGTCGAGGGTTATGAGGCCGACGACATCATCGCCACCTTCGCCTGTCAGGCCCGCAAGGCCGGCGGCCGGGTCACCATCGTGTCATCCGACAAGGACCTGATGCAGTTGGTCGGCGACGGCGTCGAGATGCTCGACCCGATGAAGAACAAGCGCATCGACCGCGACGGCGTGATCGAGAAATTCGGCGTCGCCCCCGAACGCGTGGTCGATGTGCAGGCGCTGGCCGGCGACAGCGTCGACAACGTCCCCGGCGCGCCCGGCATCGGCATCAAGACCGCCGCCCTGCTGATCAACGAATACGGCGATCTCGACACCCTCCTCGAACGCGCCTCCGAGATCAGGCAGCCCAAGCGCCGCGAGGCGCTGCTAGACAATATCGAGCAGATCCGCCTCTCGAAACGCCTCGTGCAACTGGATTGCGAGATGTCGCTGGGTATCCCGCTGGACGATCTCGAGGTGCAGGATCCCGATCCCAGGGCGCTGACCGATTTCCTCGCGAAGATGGAGTTTCGTACCCTCACCAAGCGCGTCGCCGAGAAACTGGGCATCGAGGCCCCCGCCATTCCCGACACCACACCAGAAGGCGCCAGCTCGATTCCGGCCGACTTGCCGGATGTCTCGGCGGAATGGGCGCATGAGGAATACGAATGTGTCCGCGACGCCGCCGCGCTTCAGTTCTGGATCGACCAGATCAACGCGCTGGGCCATGTCGCCGTCGATACCGAGACCACCAGCCTGGACGAAATGCGCGCCGATCTGGTCGGCATCTCGCTGTCGGTCGAACCGGGGCGGGCCTGTTACATCCCGCTGACCCACAAGGCCTCCGCGACCGATGACCTTTTCGGCTCTGACGATCTGGCCCCGGATCAGATGACCGCCGAGGAAGCGCTGAGAATGCTGAAACCGGTGCTCGAGGATGACGCGGTCCTAAAGATCGGCCAGAACATGAAATACGACGCCAAGATCCTTGCGCTGCGCGGCATCTCGGTCGCGCCGATCGACGACACGATGCTGATGTCCTACGCAATGAATGCGGGCCTGCACAATCACGGCATGGACCTGTTGTCGGAACGCTACCTCGATCACATCCCGATCCCGATCAAGTCGCTGATGGGCTCGGGCAAGTCGATGATCACCTTCGACCGGGTGCCGGTCGACGAGGCGGTGAAATACGCCGCCGAGGATGCCGACATCACCCTGCGGCTCTGGCAGCTTTTCAAGCCGCAACTGCATCGCGCCCGCGTCACCACCGTCTATGAAACGCTGGAACGCCCGCTGGTGCCGGTGCTGGCGCGGATGGAGATGGCCGGGATCAAGGTCGATCGCGACACGCTGTCGCGCATGTCCAACGCCTTCGCGCAGAAGATGGCGGGACTCGAGGCCGAGATCCACGAGCTTGCGGGCGAAAAGTTCAACGTCGGCAGCCCGAAACAGCTGGGCGAGATCCTGTTCGACAGGATGGGGCTCGATGGCGGCAAGAAGGGCAAGACCGGGGCCTATGCCACCGGCGCGGATGTGCTCGAAGACCTCGCCACCGAACACGAACTGCCCGCCCGCATCCTCGACTGGCGGCAGCTTTCCAAACTGAAATCCACCTATACCGACGCCCTGCAGGACCACATCAACCCCGAAACCGGCCGGGTTCACACCAGCTATTCCATCGCCGGGGCCAATACCGGCCGCCTCGCCTCGACCGACCCGAACCTGCAGAACATCCCCGTGCGCACCGAAGAAGGCCGCCGCATCCGCGAGGCATTCGTCGCCGAGCCCGGCAAGGTGCTGGTCAGCCTCGATTATTCGCAGATCGAATTGCGCATCCTCGCCCATATCGCCGATATCGAGGCGCTGAAACAGGCGTTCAGGGAAGGACAGGACATCCACGCCCTGACCGCCTCGGAAATGTTCGATGTGCCGCTGGACCAGATGACGCCCGATATTCGCCGCAAGGCCAAAGCGATCAATTTCGGCGTGATCTACGGCATTTCCGGCTTCGGCCTTGCGCGCAACCTGCGGATCCCGCGCACCGAGGCGCAGGGCTTCATCGACCGCTATTTCGAACGCTTCCCCGGCATCCGGGACTACATGGACGCCACCATAGAGTTCGGCAAGAAGCATGGCTACGTCCAGACCCTCTTCGGCCGCAAGATCCACACGCCCGAGATCAACGCCAAGGGTCCGCATGCCGGCTTCGCCCGCCGCGCCGCGATCAACGCGCCGATCCAGGGCACCGCCGCAGACGTCATCCGCCGCGCGATGGTGCGGATGGACGCGGCGATCGAGGGCCTGCCCGCCCGGATGCTGCTGCAGGTCCATGACGAACTGATCTTCGAGGTCGACGAAGGCGCGGTCGACAAGACCGTCGCCCGCGTCCGAGAGGTGATGGAGGGCGCGGCGATGCCCGCCGTCAAGCTCTCGGTCCCGCTGACCGTCGATGCCGGGCAGGGCGCCAACTGGGCCGAGGCGCATTGAATGTCCGATCCGGTCCTCATCACTCGGCAGGCGCCGCCGTCGCGACGCTCTGCCTCAACCGCCCCGACAAGATGAACGCGATCACGCTCGAGATGTTCGAGGCGCTTCCCGCCGCCGCCCAGGCGCTGGCTGACCGGCCCGACCTGCGCGCCGTGATCCTGACCGGCGCGGGCGATCACTTCTGCTCCGGCCTCGACACCTCGGTCTTTCAGCAATTCGCCGGCCGGATCGAAGAGATGCGCCAGCGCCTGATGACGCCGCTGCCGGGTCGGAAAGCCAACTGGTTCCAGCATCCCGCCACCGCCCTCCGGGCGCTTTCCGTGCCGGTCATCGCCGCGCTTCGCGGCAACTGCTTCGGCGGCGGTCTGCAGATCGCGCTCGCCGCCGATTTCCGCATCGCCGCCCCGGATGCGCGGTTTTCGATCATGGAGGCGAAATGGGGCCTGATCCCCGATATGGGGATCACCCAGGTCCTGCCGGGCCTGATGCGCGCCGATCAGGCCAAGGACCTGATCATGACCGCCCGCATTCTCGATGCCGAGGAAGCCCTGTCGCTGGGCCTGATCACCCGCATCGCCGCCGACCCGCTGGCCGCCGCGCAAGACCAGGCCGAAACCCTCTGCCAGCGCTCGCCCGACGTTCTGCGGCAAGCCAAGCGCCTCGTCGACGAAAGCTGGACCGCCGCCCCCGGCGATGGCCTGGCGCTCGAGGCGGAACTGCAGAACGCGATCATCGGCCAGCCCGACCAGATCGAGGCGGTGATGGCCAGCCTGCAGAAACGGCAGCCGAAATTCGGCTAAGCCGGGTTTCTTTTCATCCCAGGGACTCTGCCCGATCCGGCGGCAAACGATTCCCCGCATGGTTTCCCATTCGCCGCAAACTCTCTCTTGCGCCGCCGCACTGCCTGTCGCGAAACGGTTGAGTTCCCCCGCGCCCGCGCCTAATCATGGATCAACAGCGCCAAAGGACAGGCCATGCTCGCAGGCAAACGCATCTTGCTTATCATCGGCGGCGGCATCGCGGCCTTCAAGGCGCTCGAATTGATCCGCCGGCTGCGCGAACAGGGCGCAACCGTGACCCCGGTGCTGACCGGGGCGGCCGAGCAATTCGTCACCCCGCTGTCGGCCTCCGCCCTCGCCGCCCGCAAGGTCTACCGCGACCTCTTTGATCTGACCGACGAGGCCGAGATGGGCCATATCGAGCTTTCCCGCGACGCCGATCTCGTCGTCGTCGCCCCCGCCACTGCCGACCTGATGGCGAAGATGGCGAACGGGCTGGCCAACGACCTTGCCTCGACCCTGTTGATGGCCACCGACAAGCGCGTCCTGATCGCCCCCGCGATGAATGTCCGGATGTGGCTGCACCCGGCGAACCAGCGCAACCTGGCCGCGCTGGAAGGCGACGGCATCCTGCGTGTCGGCCCGGACGAAGGCGACATGGCCTGCGGCGAATACGGCCCCGGCCGGATGGCCGAACCGCTGGCGATCGTCGAGGCGGTCGTCGACGCGCTGGGCGACGGCCCGCTCAGGGGCCGCCACGTCCTTGTCACCTCTGGCCCGACGCACGAGCCGATCGACCCGGTCCGCTACATCGCGAACCGGTCCTCGGGGGCGCAGGGCACCGCCATCGCGCGGGCGCTTGCAGCGCTCGGGGCCGATGTGACCTTTGTCACCGGCCCCGCCGACGTGCCGCCGCCCGCCGGGGTCCGCGTCGTGCCGGTGCGCACCGCCGCCGAGATGCTGGAGGCCGTGCAGGCCGCCTTGCCGGCCGAGGCCGCGATCTTCGCGGCCGCCGTCGCCGACTGGCGTGTTGCCTCCGCCACCACCTCGAAGCTCAAGAAGGACGGGTCCGGCAAGCCGCCGCAGATCGAATTCGCCGAGAATCCCGATATCCTCGCCACTGTGGCCGCGATGAAGACGGGCCGCCCGACACTGGTCGTCGGCTTTGCCGCCGAGACTGACGATGTGCGGTCGAACGCCACCGCCAAGCGCCAGCGCAAGGGCTGCGACTGGATCGTCGCCAATGACGTGTCGCCGGCAACCGGGATCATGGGCGGGACCGAGAATGCCGTGACGCTGATCACCGGCGACGGTGCCGAGGACTGGCCCCGCATGTCCAAGGACATGGTCGCCTCAAGGCTTGCCGCGCGTCTGGCCGAAGCGCTGGGAAAGTGAATTTCATGCCTTCGCCGAGGACGTTTCAGACCAGAAGACGGGCAGGGCGATGACCCCGGTCCTGCTCGTTCTGCGGGACGATGACGCGGACCGGTCGGTGCCGCTGCCTGCCTATGAAACGGCGGGGGCAGCGGGCGCCGACATCCGCGCCAACCTGCCGCCGGACATTCGCACAGAGGGCATGACCCTTGCCCCGATGCAGCGCCGGATCGTGCCGACCGGCCTCCGCGTCGAGATCCCGCAGGGGTTCGAGATGCAGATCCGCCCGCGCTCGGGCCTTGCGCTGAAGCACGGCATCACCCTGCCCAATACCCCCGGCACGATCGACAGCGACTATCGCGGGCCGCTGGGGGTGCTTCTGGTGAATCTCGGGACCGAGCCCTACCTGATCCGTCACGGCGACCGCATCGCGCAGGTGGTCGTCGCCCCGGTGGTGCAGGCCCGGTTCGACCTGGCCGAGGCGCTGGGCGACACCGCCAGGGGTGCGGGCGGCTTCGGCTCGACCGGGCGCGGCTGATGCTGTGGTTCCTGATCCTTGCCGGCGGCCTGTGGGGGATGGGCCATGCCCTTGGCGCGCCTGCCCGCGCCCGCTGGGCGATGATCGGGCTTCTCTACCTTGGCGTCCTGCTGGCCCTGCTGGCGCTGCCCCAGGGCCATCCGCTGCGCCAGACGCTGGGCGGCAGCCTTGGCGAATGGCTGCTGGTCGGCGGGCTGCTGGCGCTGATCTGGACCTACCGCCTTGGTCTGCGCGCGCTGCGGGCCCGCGCCCGCCCCGCGCCCGCGCCAGCCCGGACGCCCGGCACCTTCTCCCAGACCGAACTGGATCGCTACGCCCGTCACATCGTGCTGCGCGAGATCGGCGGGCCGGGCCAGAAGAAGCTGAAGCAGGCAAGCGTTCTGGTGGTCGGCGCCGGCGGGCTCGGCTCGCCCGCCCTGCAATACCTGGCCGCGGCGGGTGTCGGGACGATCGGCGTGATCGACGACGATGTCGTCGACAATTCCAACCTGCAACGCCAGATCATCCATACCGATACCCGCATCGGCATGCCCAAGGTGTTCTCGGCCGAGGCCGCGATGAAGGCGCAGAATCCCGGCACCGAGGTGCGCCCCTACCACCGCCGCCTGACCGGGGCGGACGCCCAGGACCTGTTCGCCGGGTATGACCTGATTCTCGACGGCACCGACAATTTCGACGCCCGCTACCTGACGAACCGCACCGCCGCGGCGCTGAAGATACCGCTCGTATCAGGGGCGCTCTCGCAATGGGAAGGCCAGATCAGCCTGTTCGATCCCGCGAACGGCACGCCCTGCTACCAGTGCATCTTTCCGCAAGAACCCGCCCCCGGCCTTGCCCCGTCCTGCGCCGTCGCCGGTGTGCTTGGCCCGCTGCCCGGCGTCATCGGCGCGATGATGGCTGTCGAGGCGATCAAGGACATCACCGGCGCGGGCGAAGCGCTGAGGGGCCGGATGCTGATTTATGATGCGTTGCATGCCGATGTCCGCATCATCACGCTCAAGCGCCGCGCGGACTGCCCGATCTGCGGCTGAGCCTTCGGGTTTACCTTCGGCGCCGCGCGCGTTAGACAGGCACCCGGCAGAGCACCCGCGATGAAGCGGCCTCTCGAAATTCACCCCCCCCTGAACATTGTGAAAGAGGTATCATGACCCAGGTCAAGAGCGGCGACACCGTGCGCATTCATTACACCGGCACCCTCGAGGACGGCACCCGATTCGATACGTCCGAGGGGCGCGATCCGCTGGAATTCCAGGTCGGGTCCGGTCAGATCATCCCCGGCCTCGACCAGGCCATCCCCGGCATGGCCGTGGGCGAGAAGAAGACCGTCGCGGTGCCCGCCGAGGCAGCTTACGGCGACGTCGACCCGAATGCCCGTCAGGACGTGCCGCGCACCCAGATCCCGGCCGAGATCCCGCTGGAACCCGGCACCCAGCTGCAGATGCAGACCCCCGAAGGCCGCGCCGTTCCGGTGACCGTGGTCGAGGTGACCGAAGAGACGGTCATCCTCGACGCCAATCACCCGCTGGCCGGCAAGGACCTGACCTTCGACATCGAACTGGTCTCGGTCGACTGATCGGCCAAGGTCAGGCTCAAGGCACCTATCGGAAAACGACAGGGGCGCCGCATGGCGCCCTTGTCTTGCGCCGCGCGGCGCGAACACCCCTGCGGCGGCGGCCCTGACGATCGCCGGGGGGCACGCAACGGCTCTGCCGCTCGCCCCAAGCGCCCCCTTGTCAGCTGGTCACGCCGCGCCCTAATCTGGCGCGGATAACCAACCCTGGGGAGCTTTTACCATGAAACTGCTTGCAACCGCCGCGGCCCTTGCGACCGCCGCCTTCGCCACGGTCGCCACTGCCGCGGGCCATCTGCCCGATCTGGGCGGACAAGAGGTGACGGTCGTCACCGAGAACGCCTATCCGCCGCTGCAATTCATCGACAATTCGGGCGATGCCGTCGGCTGGGAATACGATGCGATGGCCGAGATCGCCAAACGCCTCAACATCGTCGTCAGCTATGAAACCATCAGCTGGGACGCGATGATCGCCGCCGTCTCGGAAGGCCAGTTCGACATCGGCATGACCGGCATCACGATCCGCGATGACCGCGCCGAGGTGGTGGATTTCTCCGATCCCTACATGCGCTCGGAAATGGTCATGCTGGTGCGCGGCGATGAGGCGCGGTTCACCGACGCCGCCGGCTTCGCCGCCGACGAAGACCTGCTGATGGCCGCGCAGCCCGGCACCACGCCGTTCTATGTCGGCGTCTACGACGTGCTCGACGGCAACGAACAGAACCCCCGCATCAAGCTGTTCGAGACCTTCGGCGCCACCGTCCAGGCGCTGCGCGCCAACGATGTCGATCTGGTCCTGACCGATGGCACCGCCGGCGAGGGGTATGTCGCGGCCTCCGACGGCGGGCTCAAGATCATCGGCGAGGCTCTGGGCACCGAGGATTTCGGCTTCATCTTCCCCAAGGGCTCGGATCTGGTCGAGCCGATCAACGCCGCCATCGCCTCGATGAAAGAGGACGGCACAATCGAGGCGCTGAACAAGAAGTGGTTCCTCGATTTCAAAGTCGGCGGCTGATGCCGGCCTTCGCCGTGGCCCCTTCCGGGGGGCCACACAGCCCGTTCGCGCAATGAGGCCAACGCCGCCGCAGGATCGGGATTTCCCGTGGTGGCTGGTCGTCGCCGGGGCGCTGGCGGCGTACATGCTGTACCGGATCGTTGCCGACGATCTTTACACGCAGGTGCTGAAGACGCTGGCCAAGGGCCTTGGCATCACGATTTTCGTGACCCTGACCGCCTACAGCCTCGCCTCGCTCCTCGGCCTCTTGCTGGCGCTCGCCGCGCTGTCGCGCTGGCTGGTCCTGCGACAACTGGCGCGGCTTTACGTGGAAATCGTCCGCGGCATCCCGATCATCGTGCTGCTGCTTTACGTCGCTTTCGTCCTCGCCCCGTTCCTTGTCGCCGCCTGGAACGGCATCGCTGAGGCGCTCGGTTTCCAGCCGGTCCGCTCGCGCGATTTCTCGCTCTTGTGGCGCGCGGTGATCGCGCTGACCATCGCCTACGCCTCGTTCCTCGCCGAGATTTTCCGCGCCGGCATTCTTTCGGTCGATCCCGGCCAAATCGAGGCCGCCGAATCCCTCGGCCTCAAATCCTGGCACCGCTTCCGCCTGATCGTGTTCCCGCAGGCGTTCCGCACCATCCTGCCGCCTTACGGCAACGACTTCGTGGCGATGGTGAAGGACAGCTCGCTCGTCTCGGTCCTCGGCGTCGCCGACATCACCCAGCTCGGCAAGGTCACGGCGGCCGGCAACTTCCGCTATTTCGAGACCTACAACGTCGTCGCGATGATGTACCTGGTCATCACCGTCGGGCTTTCGCTGGCGCTTCGCCGGCTGGAACGGCGGATGCGCGGCCACGACCGGACCTAGCGACCCCCGCGCGCCCCGCCTTCCCAACTGCGTGAACGCCCGATGAGCGGATTTGCTCCGCCGTCCCGCCCAAGCTAGCGTTCAACCTGAAAGGGGCCGAGATGAGCGCGCAGACGATATCACTGTTCAACAGGGTGCTCGACCTGCTCGGGCGACGCCTTGCCGGAATGCTCCGCACCGAAAGCACCGGCTACCGGCCCTACACGCCCTCGGATTATCCGACGCTCTGCAAGACACTTCAGCCCGGTGACATCCTGCTTGTCGAAGGCAACGAGCGGATCTCGGGCGCGATCAAGTATCTCACCCAATCGACATGGTCGCACGCCGCGTTCTTCGTCGGCGACGCGCTGCCAAACCCCGAAGACGGTGCCGAGCGGCCGCGCTTGATCGAGGTTCTGGTCGGTGAGGGCTGTATCGCGGTGCCACTGTCGAAGTACGAAAAGTTCAACACTCGGATCTGCCGCGCCGCCAGCCTGTCGGAAGAGGACCGCGGCGCTGTCGTCGGCTTCATGATCGGCCGGCTGGGGCTGCGCTACGACATGCGGAACATCTTCGACCTTCTGCGCTACTTCTTCCCGACCCCGCCGGTGCCGGTGCGCTGGCGGCGGCGGATGCTCGCCTTCGGCTCGGGCGACCCGACCCGCGCCATCTGCTCGTCGCTTATCGCGCAGGCGTTCCAGTCGATCAGCTACCCGATCCTGCCTGACGTCGTGGTCGGCAGCGCCGAGGGCAACTATGCACGGCGGGAAATCTTCCACATCCGTCACCATTCGCTGTTCGCGCCGCGTGACTTCGACCTGTCGCCCTATTTCGAGATCGTCAAGCCGACGCTGGTCGGCGGGTTCAGGTACCGCGATCTTGTCTGGCAGCACCACCAGCAAGTGCATGCGGCAGAAGAAGCGGAAGTGGCCGTCAATGCCACGCCGGACAGCCGTCCGGCCAGCATCGGCGTGGGCCAGCAACGCCCCGGGCGCCGATCCTAGACATGCTGGCCGCCATTCACCTCGATCTCGGTTCCCGACACATAGGAGCTCTGGTCCGAACAGAGGAAATAGATCGCATTGGCCACCTCTGCCGGCTGGCCAAGCCGCCGCAGCGGCAGGCGCTCGACGATCTTGTCGGTGCCCTTGCTCAGGATGCCGGTGTCGACCTCGCCCGGCGCGATCGCATTGACCCGCACGCCGAGCGGGCCGAAATCATGCGCCATCTCGCGCGTCAACGCCGCCAGAGCCGCCTTCGAGGTGGAATAGGCCGCGCCCGCGAACGGATGCACCCGCACCCCCGCGATCGAGGTCACGTTGACGATCGCCCCCTTGGCTGCCGACAACTCGTCCTTCAGACCCCGCGCCAGAATGACCGAGGCGAAGAAATTGACGTGGAACACATGCCCCCAGTCGCTCAGATCGGTGTCAAGCGTGTTCAGCCGCGCGCCCCCTTCGCCCTTGGGCGAAATGCCGGCATTGTTGACCAGCGCGTGCAGCCTGCCGCCCTTCAGCCGCGCCTTTATCCGGTCGATGGCCTCTATGGTCTGATGCGGATCGCTCAGATCGACCTGCATATGGTCCTTTTCGCCGCCCGGCCACGGGCAGTCCTTGGAAAAGGCGTGCCGCGAGCAACTGATCACCCGCCAGCCCTCGTTGAAGAACCGCCGCACCGTCGCATGGCCGATCCCGCGGCTGGCGCCGGTCAGCAGCAGGGTCTTCTGGCCTTCATTGTCCGACATCGCATCCGCCTCCGCCTCAAGGACGGCACTCTGCGGAGTTTCGCCAGAGTTGCAAGGGCCAGCGCGCGCCCGGCGGCGAAAGCGGTCGCCACTCTGCCCTTTTCCTTCCGCGCCGCAGCCCATAGGTTGCGGCCAAAGGAGACCACATGAACAACCCGCTACTCGCCGACTGGACCACGCCCTTCGCCCTGCCGCCCTTCGCGCAGATCGAGGATGACCATTTCGCCCCCGCATTCGAGGCCGCGATCACCCAAGCACGCGCCAATATCGCGAAGATCGCCGAAGATCCCGACGCGCCGACCTTCGCCAACACCATCGAGGCGCTGGAACTGGCGGATGCCCAGCTTGGTCGCGTTCTTGGCGTGTTCTTCAATCTCGCCGGCGCCGACAGCAACCCCGCGCGAGAGGAGTTGCAGCGCGACTTCTCGCCGAAACTCGCGGCATACAGTTCCGAAATCGCCAACAACAAACCGCTGTTCCAGCGAATCGAAACCCTTTGGCAGAGTCGCGACGACCTGGACCTGACCGAAGAGCAGCAGCGCGTGCTGATGCTGACCCGCCGCGGCTTCGTCCGCTCCGGTGCCGATCTGGAAGGCTACGCCGCCGACCGGCTGACCGAGGTCATGAACCGGCTTGCCGTGCTGTCCACCCAATTCACCCAGAACCTTCTGGCCGACGAGCGCGACTGGTTCATGGAACTGTCCGAGGACGAGTTGGAAGGGCTGCCGGATTTCCTGATCGCGGCTGCCCGCGAAGCCGGCGCGGAAAAGCGGCTTGACGGTCCCGTCATCACCACCTCGCGCTCGCTGATCGTGCCGTTCCTGCAATTCAGCCCGCGCCGCGACCTGCGCGAACGCGCCTACGAGGCATGGCAGGCGCGGGGCGCCAATGGCGGCGCCACCGACAACCGCGCCATCGCCGCCGAAGTTCTGAAGTTGCGCGAAGAGCGCGCCATGCTGCTGGGCTATGACAGCTTCGCCGATTACAAGCTGGAAACCGAGATGGCGAAGACGCCCGGCGCGGTCAAGGAGCTTCTGATGAAGGTCTGGGAACCCGCGCTCGACGCGGCCACCGCCGACGCCACCCGTCTGGCCGCGATGATGCACGGCGACGGCGTGAACGGCGAACTGGAACCCTGGGACTGGCGCTACTATTCCGAGAAGCGCCGGAAAGAGGAACACGACCTCGACGAGGCCGAACTCAAGCCCTACCTGCAACTCGACCGGATGATCCTTGCCGCCTTCGCGGTGGCCAAGCGGCTCTTCGATCTGGACTTCAAGCCGCTCGACGCGGCGCTCTACCACCCCGATGCCCGCGCCTGGGAGGTGACCCGTGACGGCAAGCACCTGGCCGTGTTCATCGCCGACTACTTCGCCCGCGGCTCGAAGCGTTCGGGCGCGTGGTGCTCGGCGATCCGCCAGCAGCAGAAGCTGGCCGGCGACATCCGCCCGGTCGTGGTCAATGTCTGCAACTTTGCCAAGCCCGCCAAGGGCCAGCCGGCCCTGCTGTCCTACGATGACGCCCGCACGCTGTTTCACGAATTCGGTCACGCGCTGCACCAGATGCTGTCCGACGTGACCTATGAAAGCATCTCGGGCACCTCCGTTGCGCGCGATTTCGTCGAACTGCCCAGCCAGCTTTACGAGCACTGGCTGGAAGTCCCCGAAGTGCTGGCCGAATTCGCCACCCATGCCGAAACCGGCAAGCCGATGCCGGAAGACCTGGTGAAACGGCTTCTGGCGGCGCAAACCTATGACAGCGGGTTCAACACCGTCGAATTCCTGTCCTCGGCGCTGGTCGATCTGGCCTTCCACGAGGAAGACGCCCCCGCCGACCCGATGCAGCGCCAGGCCGATGTGCTGGAGGGTCTCGGGATGCCCCACGCCATAAGGATGCGCCACGCGACACCGCATTTCGCGCATGTCTTCGCCGGTGACGGCTATTCTTCGGGCTATTACAGCTACCTGTGGTCGGAAGTCATGGATGCCGACGCGTTCGAGGCGTTCAACGAGGCCGGTGGGGCCTTCGACAAGGACATGGCCCGGAAACTGCACGACCACATCCTGTCGGCGGGCGGATCGAAAGACCCGGTCGAGCTCTACACCGCGTTCCGCGGCAAGATGCCGGGGCCAGAGGCGCTGTTGAAGGGCCGCGGCCTGTCGCAAGGCTGAGGCCCCCGCCAGCCGCGCCGCCACGCAGATAGCCGGCTAGGATTTCGTCGGGTCGTCCGGATGCGGCAGATCGCCGACGGGATCCTTGTGAATGATCACATCCGCCTGCGGGTAGGCGTGCAGGATCGCCCTGCGCAGCGCCGCGCCGATCGCATGCGCCTCTTCCAGCGTCTGCTTGCCGTCCAGCTCGATATGCAGGTTCACGAAGACCCTCGATCCCGCGGTGCGGGTCTTGAGGTCGTGGAACCCGTGAACCCCCGGCCAGTTGCCCGCGATCTCGCCGATCGCCGCGATCATCGCCGGATCCGCGCGCCGGTCCATCAGCGCATCCCACGCGCCCTTGCCGATCCGAAGCGCGCCGAAGGCCAGCATCGCCGCCGCCCCCAACGCCACGACGCTGTCGATCTGGCCGATCCCGAAGGTCGCAGAGGCCCAGAGCGCCAGGATCGCGCCGACATTGGGGATCAGGTCGCCCATGTAATGCAGCGAATCCGCCCGCACCACCCGGTTCCCGGTGCGCGACGCCACCCGCCGCTGCCACAGCACCAGCGCCAATGTCAGGACGATTGACATTCCCATCACCACCATGCCGCGTCCCTCTGAGGTGACCAGGTTCGGCACCGGTTGCAGCAGCCGCCCGACCGCCGCCCAGCCGATCACCCCGGCCGAGACCAGAATGAACAGGCTCTGCCCCAACGCCGCCAGATCCTCGGCCGAGGTGTGCCCGAAGGCGTGATCCTCATCCGCCGGCTTCGCCGCATAGGCGATCGCCGCCAGCCCGCCCAGCGACACCATCAGATCCATCGCCGAATCCGCCAGCGACGCGGCGACCGACAGCGCCCCGGTCGATCCCAGCGCCCAAAGCTTGGCCACCACCAGCACAAGCGCCACCGTGACCGACAGGATGCCGGCAGACAGGTTCAGGCGGGTCGTGTCGGGCATCGCGGGATCTCCGGTGCGGCGGACCTGCTGAATAGCGCAGGCAGGCCGGGGCGGCAATGGCAACCTTGCCCGGTTTCGGCGTGTCAGTCACCGATGAATGGCCGCACCCGCTGCCAGGCCCGGTCCGCGAAAGCGTCCTTCATCGGTTCCAGGCAGTGCTCTGCAAGAAACCACCAAAGGTATTTGTCATACGCGACCCCGGCCATCGGGGCGGCCCCTAGCGCACCGCGCCGGCCAGATCGCCGGCATCGCGCGGTGTCAGGGTGGCGTGCCAGAACTCCGACCGGGCACAGGAGATCACCGGCTTTCCCTGCATCAGCGCCTCGAACCCGGCAGCCGAGTTCTGCGTCACCACCACCCGCGCCGCGGCGTTCAGATCATGCACGCTGGCCGCCGCCGATGATGTTCGCATTGTCCTGCCCAAGCAGCACATCCGATGCGGACCCGCCCAGCGGGACCAGCCGCGTGGCGACGCCTTCGCCGATCCGCCGTTCACAAGGCCGGTCGAAAAAGTCGATCCGCCCGTCCCGGATCGCGCCATGCCAGTAGGTGCCGGCATGCAGCGCCACCATGCGGGCCGGTCCTGTCGTATTCTCCAGCATCGCCGATGCCCCCTTCGACCGCCGCCGCAACCGTTGCCAAGCGAACAATCCCCGGCTCACCGATTGGTGACAAAATGCGGGCGCAGCCTCACGCGGGGTTGCTTTGTACGCGATCGAGCATCGCCGTAGCATGGGATCACAAGAGGAGAAGACCAATGACATATTCCCCGATTTCAAGACGTGGCTTCATGCGCACTGGCCTTGCCTCCGGTGCCATTCTGGCGGGAACAGCAAGCGTCCGCGCCACCGATGCAGCCAGCGACGGTTTCAGCTACGAGGTTACCCGGACCGAGGACGAGTGGAAGGCCATGCTGAGCGACGCCGACTACAAGATCCTCCGCGGCGGCTCGACCGAACTGCCGAAAACCAGCCCGCTCTGGCAGGAAACCGCGAACGGAAGCTATGCCTGCAAGGGCTGTGACCTGCACACTTACGACGCTACGTGGAAAGTCAGTCTCGACAAGGGTTGGGCATTCTTCCATCACAGCGTTCCCAATTCGGTGCTGACGGATATCGACGGTCTGGTGCCTGAATACGGCTCTGACATGAACAATGATGGCCCCGGCGCGATGATGGAGGCGCATTGCCGCCGCTGCGGCAGCCACCTGGGCCATATCGTGATCGCCGATGGCATGTTGTTGCACTGCATCAACGGATCCAGCCTGAACTTCACGCCCGCAGACGCGTGATGGCGAGGCGCTGACCGCGCTTTACCTCCCGCAGTCAGCGATCCGGCCCCCGAGTGCGCTCGGGGGCTCGGTTGTTTCCGGGGATCCCGCGTGCGCCGCACTTTTCGACGGTTGCCGCGCGATATCTTCCACCGGCGATCACGGAACCCTCCACCGGCGGCGTTGACGCCATCAGCCTCGGGGCAAGCCCGGTGCGATTCAGCCCTCCAATCCTCCAGACCCCATCTCTTCCCGCCACGCGTCCTGTAACATTCCGTGACGGCGTCAGAGGCCGGTAACAAACCGTGCGCCGTCGGGTTGTCACTGCCCGGTTCGTTTCCGAAAATCGACCGCTTTCTCACGGCAATGTGCTGCACGCAATGGTGGTGCGCTGAAACATGGCGCCAAACCGCTTCACAACTCACGCCGGGTCGTTGGCAGGTGAGGTGGCGTTTTAAATGTTACAGCATTTGATGGTTAAAAATCAATAGTTTAGACCAGATGCCGTGAACCGGGCAGCACAGAAACCGGCGCACTGACATGCAAGCCATTTCCGCGTGAGCATTTCGTGAATCAGACGTGTTTTAACCCGCGTGCGGTGCGTCGCTAAGGTCTGGGGGCCAAGCAAGAAAGCGCGGCTTTTGAAAGACCTCGACCATAACAAAAAGGAGACCACCACATGAAACGCAATATCATGGCTCTCGCCACCGCATCGGCAATCGCCTTCGCCGCCATGGCCCCGTCGGCCCAGGCGATGGAGAACGAGTTCAACATGCTCACCGGCGCGATCTACAACGCCTTTGTCACGATGGGCCTGCCGACCGAAAAGATCCACGACCTCTCGCTGTCCGAAGTCGCCCAGATCAAGAACCTGCTCGAACAGGACGGTATGGGCAGCGAAGGCCAGATCAAGGTGATCCTCGATCGTCACTGATCGCAGCCCGCCGCGACCGGTGAAGGGGGCCGTCCGCCTGGGCGGCCCCGTTCCGTTCCTAGTCGCGGATCTCGTCCGGCGCGACGCCCCACAACGCCGCCTTGTCGGCCCAGCCGCGGAACCCGTCGGCGCTGATCCGGCACATCGCCGGGTCGCATTCCTCCAGCCGCGCGATCACCCCCGCCTCGGCATAGGCGTTGACCCGCGCGCCCGCATCGGGCTTTACCCGCAGCGCCAGCAGATCCTGCTCGACGATCACCGTCCTCACCCCCGACAGCAGCGCGTAATGCACCCAGCCGCCGGCGCCCTCCTTGTCGCGCACCCGCCGCCAGTGGCCGAACTCCGCGGTGATCTCCAGCGGCATGTCGCGGCGCTTGAACACCCAGTCGATCCGGTGCGTCAGGCTTGGCCCGCGCCGCACGTTCACCACCTCCGACTTGGTCGACACGAACCGCGGCAGCGGCAGGTTGGTCACCGGCCCGCGCGCCGCTTCCTCTGCCGCACCCGCGACCGGCGCCCAAGCCAGCGCCAGCACAATCCAGATCACTGCCCGTCTCATCGCCTGCTCCGCTCCGCCGCCAGTGCTATTTTGCACCCTCGCGCGGCTTCGGCTTGTGCCTATCGCCGTTCCTTGCCACTCTGCCAGCAACCGCGCCCGAAGGAAAGCCAATGGAGCCCATCTCATGCCCGCACAGCGCCTGACTGTTGTCGTCACGCGACGGTTGCCCGAGGTCGTCGAGACCCGGATGACCGAACTCTTCGATGCCCGCCTGCGCGAAGACGACACGCCGATGACCCGCGACGAGCTTGCCGCCGCGATGCAGTCCGCCGACGTGCTGGTGCCGACCCTCACCGACCAGCTTGACGCCACCCTGATGGCCCGCGCCGGCGACAAGCTGAAACTGATCGCCAATTACGGCTCGGGCATCGACCATGTCGATGTCGCCAGCGCCCGCCAGCGCGGCATCCTCGTCTCCAACACCCCCGGCGTGGTCACCGACGATACCGCCGACATGACCATCGCGCTCATCCTCGCCACCACCCGGCGGATCCCCGAGGGCCTCGCGCTGATGCAGTCGGGCACCTGGCAGGGCTGGTCGCCGACGGCCCTGATGGGCGGGCGCATCGCCGGCCGCCGCCTGGGCATCCTCGGCATGGGCCGCATCGGCCAGGCCGTCGCCCGCCGCGCCCGCGCCTTCGGCATGCAGGTGCATTACCACAACCGCCGCCGCCTGCGTCCCGAGATCGAGGAGGAATACGAGGCCACCTACTGGGAGAGCCTCGACCAGATGGTCGCCCGCATGGACATCCTGTCGATCAACTGCCCGCACACGCCCTCGACCTTCCATTTGATGAATGCCCGCCGCCTCAAGCTGATGAAACCCTCCGCGGTGATCGTCAACACCTCGCGCGGCGAGGTCATCGACGAGAACGCCCTGACAAGGATGCTGCGGGCCGGAGAGATCGCCGGCGCCGGCCTCGACGTGTTCGAGCATGGCGCCCAGTTCAACCCCCGCCTGCGCGAGCTGAAAAACGTCGTCCTCTTGCCCCACATGGGCTCCGCGACCGAGGAAGGCCGCACCGAGATGGGCGAGAAGGTGATCATCAACATCAAGACCTTCGCCGACGGCCACAGGCCGCCCGATCTGGTGGTGCCGGCGATGTTGTGAGGGGGGTGCGACCTTTTCAGCTTACAATGTTCTACTTATGTTCTAAATGAGTTCAGATTGCACCGCACGGAGGACTTTCGAATGAGCCAGCGTGTTGCCGTTGAGATTCAAGACGATTTCTTACAGAGACAGTCGCGCGCAAAACCGATTCAGGCGATCTCAGAGCTCATATGGAACGGGCTTGATGCAGACGCAAAGAATGTATCGGTCGAGTTTTCCGGCAGCGACTTGTCCGGCCGATATACAAAGATCGTTATATATGACGATGGTACCGGATTTCCATCGCGTCAGGCTAAAGAGCTATTTGGAAAACTGGGAGGTTCTTGGAAGCGCCAAACAAGGCGAACCGTCGGTCTCAATCGGATGGTACATGGTCAAGAAGGTCGTGGTCGATACAAAGCGCTCTCGCTGGGTTCGACTGCAATCTGGAAAGTTGTGCACGAGGGCTCTGGATCAAAAGATTACTTCGAAATCAGAATGCTCGAAGAAGATATAAAGGAAATAGAAATTGAGCAAAACCTGATCGAAAACGCCGCTTTTAGTGTTGGCGTGACTCTGGAGATCTCGAATATTAAGGCCGACTCCGGCGTCTTTACTTCAGAAACGGGCATCCAAGAGCTTACTGAAACCTTTGCCCTTTACTTGATCAACTATTCGGACGTTTCAATTTCGATTGGGGGGATTCAACTCGACCCGCAAAGTATCATTTCTAACAAAGTTGAGTTTGATCTTGACGAGATCGAAGGTGAAGACGGCGAAATTCACCCCGTAAAACTACAGCTGATTGAGTGGAAGCGACCAACGGGCAGCAATCTATACTTGTGTAATGAGGAAGGCTTTCCATTCGATCAAGTTCAGACAAAATTTCACACTGGCCCATTCTCATTCTCTGCATATCTTAAGTCGCGCTACGTAACTTCACTTCACAATTCATCTCTGCTTGGCCTTTCGGACATGGATCAAAAGCTGACGCAAGCTGTCGATTCTGCAAAGTCTGAGATCAAGGACTTCTTTCGTGAAAAGACCGCAGATCATGCAAAGAATGCAGTCGAAAAATGGAAGGAAGAAGATGTCTATCCTTACGAAGGCGAATCCCGAGATCCGATCGAGATAGCTGAACGACAAGTCTTCGATATTGTCGCAGTAAATGTCCAGAATTGGTCGCCAGACCTAGCCAACGCCCCAAAGACCACAAAGGAGCTTCACCTGAGAATGCTTCGGCATGCAATTGAAAGCAGCCCTAGCGAACTCCAGGTAATCCTCAATGAGGTACTTCAACTCAAACCGCGCAAAAGAAAGGAGCTTGCAGACCTTCTACAAGAGACAACCTTGTCTTCGATTATTACAGCCGCAAAAACAGTGTCCGACAGGCTAAAGTTTATTACGGGTCTAGAGGCGATTGTGTTTGATCCTGAGAAAAGAGATCGTCTTAAGGAAAGGTCGCAATTACACAAGATACTTGCGGAAAATACGTGGGTATTTGGCGAAGAGTATAACCTTTGGGTCAATGACGGTGATCTAAAACGCGTACTTCAAAAACATTCCGACAAGCTGGGTGACGGGGCGCTGATTGACGAGCCAGTGAAAGTCGTCGGAAAGAAACGAGGCATAGTTGATCTTATGTTCAGCCGTGCATCGTGCTGACGACATTGAGCATATGGTTGTCGAGCTAAAGGCACCTAAGGTCGTTATCGGAGCAGTCGAAATCGCTCAAGTGAAGCGGTACGCACAGGCCGTGGCGAACGACGAAAGGTTTAGTGCAGTTAAAGGCGTTAAGTGGCACTTTTGGGTTGTATCGAACCGTTACGATGATCTTGCGAAGCTCGATATAGATGGCGGTCCAAATCCGGACAGGCGATTGATCCTCGAAACTGAAAATATTTCGGTGGGTATCAAAACATGGGGGGAAATCATCGATGAGAATCGGGCTCGTTTGCAATTCTTTCAAGAGAAGTTGAACCACTCAGCTAACGAAAGCGACGCACTTCGGTATCTCAATGAACGTCATTCAGAGTTTCTGACAGGCGTAATTGACGAAGATGATGAGATCGAAGCGACGGAAGAAATGCAAGAAACCCAAAACATTGGATCAGGTTAAGCAAGCCGTAGGGTGGGGTTTCACCCCACCACGCCCCGCCAGCCGGGATCGCCTCGTCCCCGGCGCCGGGACCACACCGGGCGATGGCCCCACCGATGGCGTCAACCCCCACCGCGCGGCACAACGACTTCGTTAAGAAATCCCTAACGAAAAAACGTATCTCTTTGAAAAAGAAGGATTTTCACTTGTGTCCACATGTGGACACCTGCCCGTGGGGGGGCGTGTCGTCCGGCCCCAGATCCCGCCTCGGCCCGCCCCGCCGCCCAGGATCGGCCCGCCCGGAAAGGCCAGGGCGCGGCCTGTCCCGCGCCCTTCGCCCTCAATAGGCCAGGCGGAAGTAGTCGGCCTCGAAATTGTTGCCCATCCCCGAGCCGCAGAACCCCATCGTCATGTTCGACGTGCCGCTGATCTCGCCGCCCGCCACCATCGACGTGCCTTCGATCCCGTCGGCATTGGCGGTGAAATAGATGTTCTTTTCCGCGATCAGCTGGCTGCCGAACATCATCAGGTCGGCGGCGAAATCCATGCTGCCCTTGGTCACGATCTGAACATCGCCGCCATCGGCGCAATCGTCGTCCCGGCCGACCTGCAGGCTTGCCGGAGTGTTGATCGACTTGCTTCCGGTCGCGGTCGTCGCGATCCGTGCGCTCTCCAGAACGGTCCCGCCGCCGAACTTGATCGCGCAATCCGCAACGAGGACCACCCGCTCGATCTTGACCGTCGACTGGATCGTCGGATTGCCGATCGACGCGCAATCCCAGATGTACCGCCCGCCCGGAACCAGGTCCTCCTCGGTCAGCTTCATCTTGCTGAGGGTGACAGGCGTGTAGGACGTGATGTAGTCCGGCATATACTCCGGGTCGCCGTCCCGAAGCCCGTTGATGATGTCGTCGATCCGGTTGACGATCCGCAGCCGGTAGTAACCCGACCGCAACGCGGCCTCCAGGCCCTCATTGGTTTCGAATCCCGATTGCGGCAGCACGATGTCGTCCTCGTCCGGCATCGACACGACGGTCCCCGCCTCGAACGTATTGCTCGAATTCATCTCGACATGGGTGTTCGAATGGACGCAGAACCCGTTCGAGTAGCCGTTGTTGCTTTGCAGGTCGACCACCCCGTCCGCCACGATCCCTTCGCGGAAACAGAATGGCCGGTAGGTCGTGAAGACCGACGGCGTGACGATGTCAAAGTTGGTAAATCCGACAAACTGGAACAGCAGGCTGCCGACGCTGTTGGACTTGGACGACAGGCGGCTGGTCTTGACCATGACCGCATCTCGTGATGTTTCGTCGGCATGAAACGCCTGCAGATCGTGATCCCAGGTTCCGAAGACTATGTCGGTCTCTTCAATGACGTCACCGAAATACGAGTCGGGCATGCCATGCTTGGCAATATCGATCGCCTTCAGCTTGGCATCGGTGATGGTATTCTTCTTGTACGCCTCACCATAGTACAATGCGGCATGAGCCGCGCTGTCGGCGGCGACTTGCAACTGATTGCGCGCGGCCATCAGGTTGGCCACATCCACTGCGACAGCGCTCAGAATGATCATCCCGAGAAACACATAGATGCCGAACATCGTCAGTGCGCCGTTTTCTTTTCTGGCGAAGCTGCGGGGCAGACGCCAAACGTACTGGTTTGATCTATCCATGATTCAATACTCCACGAGATGCCGCGCCCCGACCTTGAGATCCAGATCGAGGAATGCGGTAAAGAACCGAGTCGCCGTCAGATCGGAGGCAGGGATTGTCGCAACGCTGGTGATCGTCCCGGAATCGATCAGCGCGCTCACGGTTGCATTTGGCGCGATTCTGCCGATCTCGACATTGAGGTAATCAACCACGTCCTGCTCGGTCAGAAGCCGCCCGACAGACAGGCTCCGGTTCGCGTCCTGAATGACCCGATAAGCTCGATTCTGGCCAAAAAAGATAAATGCCGCATCTGCGGCGAGAATCAGAAACGCGATAAATACCGGAAGCCAGAGCACGGCCTCTAGCGTCGCCGAACCTTCTTCGCGCTTGCGGAAGCCAGCAAACGCCTTGATCCT
>JAGXFH010000007.1 GCA_024637315.1 Brevirhabdus sp. | reverse complement strand
TCGTCGAATTACGCTCAAAAATCCCATGTCTATCACTCCAATAACCCCCGACAAATCCCGTCAGGGGCACGGTTGCACATGGGTCATTTCTCAGTGACAATTCTGACCTCTACCGGGTCAGTTCTCAGTGACATTCAACACTTGCCGCGCTTCTCTGCTCGCTTCACATCCTTGCGAAAGCGGCTGGATGGAACCAAAGCAAGCATTGGTCAAATGCCCATGTCGGCAAACAGTGCATCAGGGGTCTTGAAACGCTGCCCCTTGCCTGCATCCAGCTCCTTCATGGCTTTCGCGGTTGCGGGCGTCGGCACCTTCACTTCGAAAGGAAGCCGCTCTTCATCTGCAATCCGCAGCATGAGCAGTCGGATTGCATCGGATACCGAGAGCCCCATCGCTTCCAGCGCTGCCGTTGCCCGTTCTTTTGTGTCTGTGTCGATGCGCGCGCGTACAACTGAATTAGCTGTCATGTTGAGAACTCCCCTGTTGTGGCCCTAATGTAGCTACAACAGGGGAGTGTTGCAAGGACGGTGGTGAGCGTTTCAAAACGGTCCTTTTGGGGAGAGCAGTCGGATGCATCGAAGGCTGCTCTACGAGCAGCACTATTCAGACCCTCCCAATGCGTGATCTCCCACATAATCAAAGTTGAATTTTCTAAATGGCAACTCGGGATCAACTGGGCTACCCTAGGCGCGTCGTGTAGCGCGGGCTGCGATGATCGGCGCGTAGGTGCCATGTCCGCCTCATGCCCTCGCTTGCCAACACCATCGTCTTTTTCCCGAACCTGTCATTGACCTGATCGAGAGCGGCCATCAGGGCTGCGCCCTTCGGCCTTTCCGCATCGAAGAGCGTCCGCGGTCGATCCTCGAACCGAACAAGATCATCCAGCATGATACCCGCTTTCGTGAAGCCGAACATCCCGGCCCTGGCCTTCGGCCACGCGGCCTTCGCACATCGCCGCGCCGCCTCGACCAGATCGAAGGTGTCCGAGGACATCGGCGCAAGGCGCGTCGTGCGCTATCCGACATATTGCGGACGATCCTTCCGGTGCCGGTTGGTATGAAAAAAGACCGTCAGCGATCCGGCCACCAGCCCGTGCCGCCGCAGTTTTTCAGCAGCCCGTGTCGCATGGGCCGTAAGCGCCTGGAACAACGTGTCGAAGTCCGCCATGGGCGTTCCGGCTGAGCGCGTCACCGCCATGCCTTTGCGTTGCGGTTCCGCATCTTCAAAAGCAAGGCACGGTTCGCCTTGCAACTCCAGCACTATGCGTTCGAGAACCACAGTGCCAACCGCGCGGGCCTGCCTGATCGGCATCGCCCGCAGGTCCGCCGCCGAGCAGATGCTCAGTTCTGCGAGCTTCGCCTCGGTGCGTTTTCCGATGCCCCAGATGTCGCCCACCAGCACCTTCGGCAGCAGCCAGTGGGCAAGTGCATCATCCATCATATCCAGAACACCAGCGAAGATCGGATTTTTCTTGGCAATTTCATTCGCACACTTCGCCAGCGTTTTCGTCGGCGCGATCCCGACGCGCACCGGCACGCCGATGCGCCGCAAGACCGCCGTGCGGAGATCTCGGGCGTGGCCTTCGGGATCGGCAAAGCCACCGAAATCCAGAAAACACTCGTCAATCGAGTAGATTTCCACGTTCGGCGTGAAGTCCTCATAGACCTCGACCACCCGGCGCGAAATATCCCCGTAGAGCGTGTATTTCGAGCTGAACACCCGCACCCCATGCGCTTCCACCTTGCCCCGGATCAGATGCAGCGGCTCGCCCATCCTGATTCCAAGGGCCTTGGCCTCGTCGCTTCGCGCAACGGCGCAGCCATCGTTATTGGACAGGACGATCACCGGCACATTCTTCAGGGTCGGGTCGAAAATCCGCTCTGCGCTGACGTAGAAGCTCGCGCTGTCGCTGATCGCAACAGGCCGCTTCACCCAAGATCGTAGCGGCGCACGACGCCCGCGACCACGCCCCATATCTCGCTGTCTTCCGTCAGTTCGATGTCCGGAAAATGCTCATGGCTGTTCGCCGGTGCGAGGTAATATCGGCCTTCCCGCCGCCGCAGGATTTTTGCGGTGACGGCCCCCTCGACCACAGCCAGGACAGCGCGTCCGATGCGCCGTTTCCCGGCACTATCCACCGCAATGATGTCGCCGTCGCGGATGCCCACATCCCAGAGGCAATCGCCTTCGACGCGCCACCAGAATGTCGATGCGGGATGCCGGACCACCCACGCCATCGGGTCGATCTCATCTTGCAGATCATCGCCCGCCGGTGACGGAAACCCGGCACTGGCGGGCATGGTAACAAGGCGCATCGGAAAACCGCTGGCAATGACAGGCTGTTCGACGCGGTGGAGCGGCATGGGGAATCTTTCGATGTTCTTTTTTGTTCTAAATCTGTGACAAGAGCCCCGGCTGTCAAGACCGAACTGGTTTTCCGCGTCGCAGGCGCAGGACCGATTGAAGGCCCCTGCCGGCCGCAAAGCGCCTCGCAGCCATCCTCGTCTTCATCGGCACCCTCACCGCCATAAAGAGAAAAGAAAGCTTTTGGTCGGGGTGAGGATGCCGGGGTGGAGGGAGCGGGCAATACGTCCGGTCCCGCCCCGCTCCTCGACCCGGAGAGGGGGTGAACACCATGAAAACCTATCATGACTACATCGCGGAGCGCCGGCCTGAAGCCTGGGCGCTTCTGAGGAAGGGCGGCCTGTCGGCAAAGATCGCCCGCGCCTTCCTCACCCAGCACGGGGCCGTCTAAAGCCCCCGCCGCAGCCCCTTCGCGGGGGCTGCGGCACTTCTACCGTATTTTTCCCATTCCTGCCAAGCGACAATGGAGGTTTCCCGATCAAGGACTGGCTGGCAATGGCATCAGCGATCGAGCGCCGTCGTCTGTCCGCTGCCAAGTACGAAGCACAGACCCGGCATCTGCGGGCTTTCCCTTATGATGCCATCGACGTGGAGCTGGACGTGCCGCTACTGGAACACGTCTGCGCGATCCTCAAAGGCCCGCCGCATCACTACCCGACCGGGTTTGCCAGGCCGCATCGCGGGGCACGCGCCGAGGCTTGCAGACCCCGATCATCGTCGCGCTGTTCAACCGCGTCAGGCGCTTGCGCGTGGCGGCGTCGGGGGCAACACTCCACCGTCCGGCTGATCCCGAGGCTCCCGGTCCCTGAAAGGGGAAAGGGGGCCTTTTTTCGTGGTGATATTCACACCGGGAAAAGGACGATACCAATGGCACGCACGACCGAGAAGTTTGACGCAGCACAGGCAATCACCGACGAAATCATCGCCCTGCTGGAGAAGGGAACGATGCCGTGGCGGCGGCCATGGAAGATCGCGGGCGGCGGCGTGCCGCTGCGCCATAATGGCGAGAGCTACCGGGGCATCAACGCCTTCCTGCTGGGCCTGCGCGCGGCGGTAACGGGCTACAGCTCGCCCTACTGGATGACGTTTAAGCAGGCGAAGGCGCTTGATGCCTGCGTAAAGAAGGGCAGCAAATCGAGCGTCGTGGTCTATTACGGGACCGCCGGGAAGAAGGGCGACAGCACGGGTGAAGAGGCTGGCGGCGGCGATGGCGCGTCAGGTGGCACATACCGCTTCCTGAAGAACTACCGCGTCTTCAACGTCGAGCAGATCGAGGGACTGGATGCTTCCTACTACCCCAAGCCCGAGGGCGATCCCGCCGCCGGTCCCGAGCCGATCCCCGAGATCGAGGCGTTCTTCAAGACGATCGGCTCCGAGGTCGTGATCGGCGGCGATCGGGCCTGTTATATCCCCTCGCTCGACCGCATCCACATGCCGGAGCTGGCCCGGTTCAGGAGTGCCTCCGCCATGTATGCAACCCTCGCCCATGAGCACGCACATTGGACGAAGGCATCACACCGGCTGAACCGCAGCTACGGGGTCTCCAGCTTTGGCAACGAGGCCTACGCGAAGGAGGAGCTTCAGGCGGAGCTGGCGGCCGTTTTGATGGGCCAGCGGTTCGGGTTCACGTCCGATCATATCGAAAATCACGCGGCTTATCTCGGGTCCTGGCTCAAGGTCCTGCGCGGCGACAAGCGGTTTCTGTTCAAGGCCGGAGCTGACGCACAGCGCGCGGTGGACTACCTCGTCGACGCCTCCGCCAAGGGGGCAGCGGTCCAGGCCGAGGCGATCGCGGCCTGATCTTGGACGAACCGCAAGACGGCCCCCACCCCATAGAGGGGAAAGGGGGCCTCCCTTCCGTGTGACGTCAATTCACACAGAGAGGATCACCGCCATGTTTACCCGCACTTCCCACGTCGTCGCCTTCTACGAGATCGACCGCGCCTATGGCGGGCCGGAGGAAGGCGGATGGTGGTACGATACCGGCGAGCTGCAACGCACGATCGCGGAACACCGCGATGCCGAGCGTGCCTATGCCTACGCCCTGCGGGCGAACCGGCTGCTGGACCGGCTCCAGCGCCACAGCCGCAGCCCCTCCTCGATGGCCTACAGCGGCGGACGGCACGCGGCGTGGGTGTTCGAGGATACGGCACCCACCCACTATCCGTTGACGCGACCGCGCTACGAATAGACGACAGCGCCCCTTCCCGCTGCTTCGCCCGGCGGCCCCCGTTCCTCATCAGAGGAAAAAGGGGGCCTTTTTTCCTTGTGGACTCAACCCCACTGGAAAGGAGCCGATCATGGCCACCGAAAGACTCGTCCATACACACCGCATCAGCGACACGCACATCCGCGAGCTTGATGTCTACTATGACAAAGGCGGGATGAATTACTGGGACTACAGCAAGAAACCCAAGGGCATCTACTTCGCCTCGACGGTCTATCAGCAGCCGGTCGGATCGTCCCTGCGGTCGCTGACGATCGGTATCGGATCGCAACAGCCCGGCGTCGGCTACATCCTCGTCGTTCCGCTCACGAACTACCGCCCGAAGGCGCTGCGCGAGGTACGCGCCCGCGTCGAGAAACACGCGATGGCGATCCACGCGCCCTGCGCCGTGGGCGACGCCGCGTCGATGGAAAAGCTGAAGGCGATCGTTACCGGGGCCGAGGTTCCGGCAGCCACCCCGGCGGAGGTGTCCGCATGACCGATACGATGGACGCTCCGAACGCCGAGACGGTGGCTGCGCAGAACGATGCCTTCCGCCGAAACGCCTGTCTTGCCATTCCCTACAGGGCTAACGATCCCGTCCTGAAGGGCCAGATGGTGATGACGCAAGCCGTACATGCCGAGGGTGCCGCCTTCATCCAGTCGTGCCTTGGTGCGATCGGGCGGCTCGATCACTTCCCGGCTGACAACGATCCGGACGGCTTCCACGATTTCGGCTCGGTCGAGGTGTTCGGCACGGCCGTCTGGTTCAAGATCGACGTGTATGACGATGATACACTTTCTTTCGGCTCGGATATGCTCGACGATCCAGCGCGCAGCTACAGAGTGCTGACCGTGCTGTTCCCGTCCGACTGGTAGCAAAAATACCTGCCGGAGCCCCTTCTTCCAGAGAGGGAGAGGGGGCGTCGTTCAGTCTGACCCAGACAAACGGAGCGAGACGATGATCGAGCATGACCTGTCCTTTGATGCCTATGTCGATCGGCTGGCATCGCAGAACGACACCTTCCGGCGCGCTGTCTGCCTTGATGAGCCCGGCGATCCGGCGCTGAAGGGCTGCCTTCTCGTCAGTGACACGGTTCAGGCCATGGGTTTGGCCTTCCCGCGCTCCTGCCTCGATCTGGTCGGACGGTTCGACGACTTTCCGGGGGATGCGGACCCCGAGGGCTATCGCAACTGCGGCTCGGTCGAGGTCGCGGAGCGAACGGTCTGGTTCAAGATCGAGCTTTCGGACGCTGATGATCCGGGGACGGATGCAAGCGGCCATCCCGTCGATACCTACCGCATCCTGCACATCCTGTTCGCGACAGACTGGCTCGACTGGTAGCGCCGCGCGCATCCGCCGCCGCCCCGCGCGTGTCCTGGCTCCCGGTCCCTGAGAGGGGAAAGGGGGCCTTTTTTCTTGGTGTGACCGATTCCGGTCAGAGAAAAACCCCGAGGAGACAGTGCCATGACAACCGACCTGAACCCGATGACGATTCCCCTGAAAGACCTGACGCTGCACGAGTTGAACGCCCGCGCCGCATCAACCGATACCTATGAAGCCGACGACATTGCCGTGCTTGCGGCCTCGATCGCCACCCTTGGCTTACTGAACCCGCTCATTGTCCAGAAGACCGGCAAGACATGGGGCGTGCTGGCTGGCGGTCGCCGTCTTGCGGCCCTGCGCCTGCTCGCGGCCGACAAGTCCGCGAAGGGCTGGACCCAGACCGCCAAGATCACCTGCCGGGCCCTTGGCGATGATGTTGCGGCCGCAACCGCGATCACCGTGGCGGAAAACGTGACGCAGAAAACGATGGACCCGCTCGATGAGTTCGAGGCGTTCGCACGGATGATGGAAGTCGGTGGCCACGACGCAGACAGCATCGCCCGCACCTTCGGTGTCGAACGCCGCCGCGTGGTGGAGCGTCTGCGCTACGGGCGCGTCCATCCGGCCATCCGCGCCGATGCCCGTGCAAAGAAGATCAGCCTCGATGCGATGAAGGCGTTTGCCGAGCATCCCGATCAGTCCGTGCAGCTCGACACCTATGAGGCGATGCGCGGCGATTACCTTCAGGCTTGGACGATCCGCGACAAGCTGAAGAGCCGCGGCGTGAAGCTGGGGGACGAGATCGCGCAGCTCGTGGCGGATGATTACCGCGCGGCGGGTGGCGAGATCGCGGCCGATCTCATCGAAGAGGACTCGATCCTGTCCGACGAGGGGCTGGTCGAGCGTCTGCTGATGACAAAGCTCGAAGCCCATGCGGCGGCGGAAGCGGCGCGTCTGGGGTTCGGCTGGTCGCAGGCGCTGCGCGACGTGGACTACAAATTGCTCGGCGATTACGGCCGCGTCTATCCCGGATCGGTTGACCCGATGGGCGACGATGCCGTCCGGTGCGAGCAAATCGCGAACCGTCTCGCGGAAATCGACGAGGCGCGCGATGCCACGTTCGGCGACGAGAATGAGCCGGACGAACATCCCGACATCGAGGCGCTGGAGGCCGAGTACGAAAATCTCAACGCGGCCTATGACGAGCTGACGACCGGCTGGAAGCCCGAAGACCTCGCCCGCGCCGGCGTGCTGGCGCACTGGAGCCGTGGCCGCATCGAAACCGTCATCGGTCTGATCCGGCCCGAGGACCGCACCGATCGCCGCCCCGAGACGGCCGCCGGAGGCACCGCGACGGGCGGCGCTGCGGAAGGCGGCCCGGAAGGCAGCGGCGATACGCTGGAACTGGCGGAGTCGCTCAAGACCGATCTCAAGACCGAGCGGGCGGGCGTGATCGGCTCCGCGCTCGCGGCCGATCCGGACCTTGCGCATGATCTGCTGCTGTTCAAGACGGTTGCGGACCTGCTGGGCCGTGGCGGCAACATCGCCTACAGCTTCGGCGTGTCGGCAAGCCGCGGCGAACGCCCCCACGGCAAGCCGGACGGGATAGACGGGCGTGCGGCGGCGGCGCTGGCCGACCTCTTCGCCGGGCTCGACCTGACATGGTGGAGCGATGGCGCATCCATCCCCGAACGGTTCGAGGCGTTCCGCGCTCTAGACCCGTCGATGAAGTCGCGCGTGGTCGCTGTGGCACTGGCCGATGCGATCAGACCCTCGGACCTCGGCTACAGTGAGACGCTGTTGTGCCACATCACCCGGCAGATCGTGCCGGACATGCGTGCGGTCTGGCGCCCGACTGGCGAGGCATTCTTCGGTCGTCTCAAGAAGAGCGTTCTTCTCGGCCTCCTCGCCCGCGACCTGCACCAGCCCGAAGAGGCGGCGCGTCTGGCCTCCGAGAAGAAGACCGCGATCGTGGACTTCTTTGAGCGGCTGTTCGCCGCGCCCTTCGCGACGCTCACGCCTGAACAGCGGGACGCGGTGGAGACGTGGTGCCCGCCGGGCATGGAGGTTCCCGCCCCACGCGAGCGCGCGGCTTATCCCGGCGAGGATCGCCTGCGCGGGAGCGAAGACGAAGAGGCGGGCGACCCTCCTCACCCCGAGATGGACGAGGAAATCTCGTTCGAGGACGCCGACGTTGAGTTCGACGAGACCGGTGAGCAGATGGAGACCGTGGACGCCTGACCGGCTGTCACGCGCGATGGAGCCGTCCCGACCCGAAAGGGGAAGGGCGGCTTCCTTTTTTGGGAATTTGATTGTCCCCGAAAGGATCGCCCACATGAAACGTCCCACCCTCGACAGGCTTCTGCCGTCCCTCACCTCCGACCTCGCAGCCGGCACCCTGACCACGAAGAGCGTCGGTACGCTCCTGACGACCACCCTTGGCGGATCGGATGCGGAGGGCGCGTGGACGTGGCGGCAAGCCTACGATCTGGTTCAGGCAGCGGCGATCCTGGCGGATCGCGACGCGGCTCTGTCCTGCGATCCGATCACGCGTCTTGGCGCGCTGACGGCGGCGGCTATAAGCCGTCCGACCGAAACCCGGCGCTCGGAGGCGCAAATCCGGCTCCAGCAATTCTCGACGCCCCTGCCCTATGCCTATGTCGCAGCCGTCGCCGCTGCGATCCGGCCGGGCGACGTGGCGCTGGAGCCCTCCGCCGGGACCGGCGCGCTGGCGCATATGATCCAGCGGGCAGGCGCGAAGCTTGTCCTCAACGAGATCGACCCGTTCCGCTCGGCCTTGCTCGATGCGGTGTTCCGCGTGCCCGTCGAACGCCATGACGGCGAACATATCGACGATCTTCTGGACCGCGCCCATGTCATCGACGCGGCGGTGATGAACCCACCCTTCTCGTCCTCGGTGTCGCGCACCGATCCGACGATTGCGCTGCGCCACACGCTGTCTGCGGCCAAGCGTCTGTCCCCTGGCGGGCGGCTGGTGGCGATCCTGCCGATGGCGGCTTGCGAAGCGCGTCAGCCCGCCCTCTGGAAGCGGCTGACATCCATCGTTACCCCTCGCCTGCATCTCGGCCTGCCGGGCATCGTCTACCGCAAGATGGGTACGAACGTGGAGACCACGCTTCTCGTTGCAGACGCGCCCGCATCGGGCGAAAATGTGGGTGAAAGCACGATCCCGCTGCGGGCCATGTCCTTGCAGGACGCGCTTGCGGCTGTCCGCACCGAGTTGCCCGTCCGTCCGCCGCGCGAGGCGCGCGCGCCTGTCCGCACGGCCTCTTCCTCTGCCGTATCGACGTCCCGTCCCTCCCGACCTCTTCCCGCCATCCGCACCGCGCCGCGCGCGCCGGTCGATGCGCCGCTTGCCTATGCGGAGCGCCCCGTGCCGGGCCAGAACGTCGCCGTGTCGGAGATTTACGCAGCTTACGCGCCGCAGCGCATCGACATCACCGGGGCGGTCGCTCATCCCTCCTCGCTGGTCGAGTCCGTGGCAATGGCGGCAGTCCTGCCGCCGATGCCGAATGTGCAACTGCGCCTGCCGCCCCGTCTCGTGACCGGGGGCGAGCTGTCCGCCGCCCAGCTCGAAACCATCATCATGGCGGAAGACTCCTACAGCCACGACCTGCCGGGCCTCTTTGCGGTCAAGGACGACCTGTCCGGGCTGGAACCTGCGGCGGAAGGTGCGGGCGTGGCGTTCCGGCAGGGATATTTCCTCGGGGACGGGACCGGTGCTGGCAAGGGCCGCCAAGCCGCCGGGCTGATGATGGCGGGCTGGCTCGAAGGCCGGACACGCGCCATTTGGCTGTCGAAGACCAAGACGCTCATGGAGGACGCGATCCGCGACTGGACCGATCTCGGCGGATCGCCCGCCGACATCGTGCCGCTCGACCGCTGGAAGCCCGACGACGCCATCACCTGCCAGCGCGGCATCCTCTTTCTGACCTATGCCACGCTGCGATCGGTCGGGAAGACCGGGCGTTCGCGTCTCGACCAGATCATCGATTGGGCAGGCTCCGACTTTGAGGGCGTGCTGGCCTTCGACGAGGCCCATGCGATGCAGAACGCGGGCGGCTCTTCGGAAGGGCGCGGCACCGCGCCGTCGCAGCAGGGCATTGCCGGCCTGCGGCTCCAGCTCGGCTTGCCGCGCGCCCGCGTCCTCTACGTCTCGGCCACCGGCGCCACCAATGTCGGCAATCTGGCCTATGCCATGCGGCTTGGCCTCTGGGGTCCGGGCGACGCTTATCCCTTCCCGTCGCGCGAAGAGTTCATCGCGGCAATGGAAGCGGGCGGTGTTGCGGCCATGGAAGTGGTCGCCCGCGACCTGAAGGCGCTCGGCCTCTACACGGCCCGCGCCCTCAGCTTCGAGGGCGTGGAGTACGACATCCTCGAACACCGGCTGTCCGAGGCGGAGCGGACGATCTACGACACCTTTGCTTCCGCTTTCCGCATCATTCACCAGAACCTGCGCGCGGCACTGGAAGCCACCGGCATTGTGGACGAGGAATCCGGCCGCTCGGCCTCGGCCGCCAAGGCGTCGGCGCTGTCCAGGTATGAGTCAATGAAGCAACGCTTCTTCGGGCACATCCTCAACGGCTTCAAGGCCAAGTCCGTGATTGTCGCGATCGAGGCCGACCTTGCGGATGGCTGGGCACCGGTTCTTCAAATCGTGTCCACGGGCGAGAGCCATCTGGATCGCGCCATCGACGGGCTGGAGCCGGGCGACGATCTGCTTGAGTCGCATCTCACGCCGAAAGAGGTGGTAGTCCACTGGCTGAACACCGCCTTCCCGATCTACGCGCAGGAGCTGATCGAGATCGAGGACACCATCGTCAGCCAGCCGCTTCTGGACGCGGACGGCAACCGGGTGATCTCGCGCGAAGCCGAGGCCCTGCGGGACGCGGCGCTGATGGAACTCTACACCATCGCGCCGATCCCGTCGTTTCTCGACCAGATCATCTGGCACTTTGGCGAGGACCAGGTTGCCGAGGTGACAGGCCGCTCGAAGCGCACAATCCGGACGGTAAACAATACGCTGAAGATCGCGCCCCGTTCCGGCTCCGCCAACTCGGCCGAGAGCGCGTCCTTCATGGCCGGGACCAAGGACATCCTGCTGTTCTCCGATGCCGGAGGCACCGGGCGCTCCTATCATGCTGCACGTTCAGCTGCGAACCAGAAGCGCAGGCGTCACTACCTCGTCGAGCCGGGCTGGCGCGCGGATGCGGCCATTCAGGGCCTAGGGCGCACGCATCGCTCGGCGCAGGTCTCGGCCCCGTTCTTCCGCGTCGTCACCTCCGACGTTCATGGCGAGAAGCGGTTCACCTCGACCATTGCCCGCCGCCTCGACACGCTCGGCGCGCTGACGCGCGGCCAGCGCCAGACCGGATCGCAGAATATGTTCCGCGCCTCCGACAATCTGGAAAGCCCGATTGCCCGGCGGGCGCTGATCTCGCACTACAAGGAGCTTGCGAACGATACCTGCGAGGCGATGGATTACGAGACGTTCTTCGACTGGACCGCGCTGAAACTGGTCGCCGACGACGGCGTGCTTCTGGAAGACCTGCCGCCGATTCAGCGGTATCTCAACCGGCTTCTCGCCCTGCCGATCCAGATGCAGAACGATCTGTTCGCCGCGCTCGCAGCCAAGATCGAGGCGCAGACCGAGGCGGCGCGGGTGGCGGGCACGCTCGATGTCGGCATCGAGACCCTGCGCGCCGACCGCATCAGCGTTACGGGCGAAGCGGATCTCTGGACTTGCCCGCGCAGCGGATCGGTCACGCGCACCGTGACGCTGGAAACCGAGACGGCCATTCATATCGCCTCCGGCGCGGGCGTCCTGTCGGACTACGGCAACGATATGCGGGCGATGCGCAACGCGGTCTCGGGCAAGGTCGCCCTCATCTCGTGCCGCCCACACCAGGTCTATGACGACGAGGTGTTCGAGGAGGTCCGCTATCTGCGCCGCCCCGGCGGGCGCAGCACCGTCACCGAAGAGGCGTTCGCCTCATCGCATTGGGAACCCGTGGCGAAGGATGCCTTTGTCGCCGCATGGGATGCAGAAGCGGGCGAGATGCCGAAGGTTCATACCGAGACAGTTGTTCTTCTGACCGGGCTGCTTCTGCCGATCTGGAAGATGATCCCATCCGACAACGAGCGCATCTGGCGGGTCGCGCCCGAAGACGGGCAATCCCGCATCGGTCGCGCCATCTCCGAGGGTCAGGCGCTCGTCCTGAAGGGCCGGTTCCGTACCGAAGGGGATGCGGCACCTGACGAGCTGATCGCGTCGGTCATGGCAACGGACGCCACCGTCGATCTCGGGCGCGGCCTGACCATGCGCGCCCGCCGCGTTGCGGGGGCCAAACGGCTGGAACTGGAAGGCTGGATGCCGGCCCAGGTTGCCAGCCTCAAGGCGGCGGGCTGCTTTTCGGAGATCATCGCCCACCAGCTCCGCGTGTTCGTCCCCGTCGGGAGCGAAGCCACCGGCGTGATCGAGAAAATCCGGGCCGGGCGGGGGGTGGCTGCGGCAAGCTGAGCGCATCCCCGGCCGAGACCTGCGCCTTGGTCCGGCCGGGGGAGAGAGGGAGAAGAGGCGGCTTCGCCTTTTTGTGATCCGATTTTGGATCGGGAAAGACACATACCAAGGAGCACTACGATGATCACCGGAACCCTGACCCAGAACGTCAAGACGAACACCTTCACCGCCAGCATCTCGACAATGCTCTTCGACATCGCGCGCATCGCGGTCGTAGAGAACGCCTACAAGACCGCCGACAATCATCCGGACTTCCACCTCGAAGTCCGCACTCCGCGCGGCCGGACCCTGCGGATCGGCTCGATGTGGAAAGCCGTCAGCGATAAAAGCGGTCGCGCCTACTTCTCGCTCGCGATCACCGACAAGATGAACCGGACGTGGCGCATAAACGCCGTCCGCAATGACAAAACGCCGGAAGGAACGTGGCAGATCGTGCCCATGACCGGCGGCAAGACCGAAGGCATCGCCATCACCGGCAAGATCGAGACGCTGGACGACGACAACCTCGCGGGATTCATCGGCTCCTACGACTTCGACATGGAGTTTGTCGCGGTCGAGAAGCCGGACAAAGCTGATCCGAACCATCCGGACTATCACATCGAGGCGCGCAGCCCGGCAGGCGTCCTGATCCGCATGGGCTCGATCTGGAAAGCCGTCTCCGAGCGCAGCGGCAACGCGTACCTGTCGATTGCGTTTTCCTCGCCCACGGGCACACAGCACCGCGCCAACGGCCTGCGCCGCGAGGGCGATCCGGATGGTGCCTACGAGATCGTCGCTTACGCAAGCGGCGAACTGGCCGCCGTCGCCTGACCTTCCTCGGTCGATCGGCGCCAGAAAACCATAATGGGCCGCGGCGGTTCTCCTTCGTCGCGGCCCATCCATCCACCAGACCACCAGAAAGGAGGTGATCCAGCATCTCGCAGGCAGGCAGCTCCTGCCCGTCTGCGCACCCTTCCGGGCGGCACCTCGCGGTGCCGCCCTTCTTCGTTCGCGACCCCACCCGTTCAGAAAGGAACGCCCCATGACAACTTCGACATATCACCCACCAGCGAGCGGTAGCGAGACAGTCGATACGGCAGAAGTGGCGAAATCCGTGTGCGCCACCATCGCTTACCGGATGCAGCTTTCCGAGGCCGAGATCGCACAGGCGATGGCGCGCACAAGCTGGACCACGATCGAGGAGATGATCGGGCGCGAGTTCACCGGCAGCTATCGCCGTTACTATCCCAAATGCGGCATGGCGATCCGCGACGAAGCGGTCATCGCGCAAGCCTTCGACCTGCTGGCGATAGCGTTTGGCGATCCGCGACGTGCCGTCAGAAGCGGCGCGTGGACGCGGCCCGCCATACTGCCCGGAGGACGTTCCAATGGGTGAAGGTCTTTATCATAGCCGCGACGGCCGCACCTCCTATGCCGAACCCTATGATGGGCTCGACGTCGATGATCCAGATCTTCTCGGCATGGCCTATGACGAACTCGTCGCCACGATCCACGATCTGCTTTCCGAAACATGGTGGTCGGTCGATCGCGAGTGGCGCGGTCGCAATGACCGCATCGTCGCGCGCAATCGCCTGCATGAAATCTGGCTGACCGGCGACAGCTACGACCGCATCCACATCACGTTCGGCGTGCGCGCCGATCTCTACGAGACGGACGCACTAGCCCGTCATTCGATGCCGGGTCGCGCGGAAGCGTTCTTTGACCGGCTTCAGATGACCTGGCCGCTCCGCGTCCGCACGACGCCGTGGACAAGCGCGGAACGCATGGCGCGGGCGGTGGCGGCATGACGTTCCGCATCACGCTCCAATCGAAACCCTCGCCGCATTTCCACGACCCTTACAACAACTGGCAAGTGCTGTTGAACGGCGAACCCTGGGGCAAGCCCTTCTACTACAACATGCGCGGCTTTCGCGGGGTTCTGCCGATGCCGGACGGCAGCATGTTCGATCCCGGCGAGGTGACGCTGACCCAGCTTCGCCGCGAGGTGGCTCATATCAACCGCGAAGCGAAGACAGTCGCCTCCCCTTCGTAAAATGACCGCAACCCCTGCCCGAAATGTATCGACAGGCCGTTCCCGTCCGCGTATAAGACAAATCGTGAACGAACGCAGGAAAGGACCGACATGTTTCAGATCAGGGATACCGAGGCAGGGCTTTCGCTGTCGCTCGGCATCGAGCCCAAACCCCGCAATCCCCGGTTCGCCGAGGAAAACGTGTTTCATGTCGTCTCGTGGATATCCCGTCTCGGCGATCTTCACGAATGGGCATCGCCCGAAGACTTCCACGCGGCCATCACGTCGAATATCGCCGCGATCTTCCCGCTCTACCGCATGGAGACGAAGAAGGGGCCGATCTTGCTGCGGTCCTACTCCGATAACGACAAGATCGCAGGCTACGCTTTCGCGACCTACGAGCGGCTCTGCATGGCGTTCGGCCTCGATGAGATCACGCCTGCCATCCTCGACGACACGATGGAGGAGGCGGAAGCCGTCTGTCTTGGCGAGCTGCAAGCCTATGACGATTTCATCAGCGGCAACGTCTATCGCTACGAGATCATGAACGCGCGAGGCGACTGTCTGGAAAAGCGCCGTGACCTCTACGGCGAGGAACATGCCCGTCACATCGCCCAGACCGCCTTCGATCAGCACCTCTACAGCGTCGCAATGGATGGCTGAAAGACGGCATGACGCACGATAGAGCAGATACTGAATCCTACTGGCTTCGGGACGCAAAGATCGCCCTGTTACACCGTGATCCGGTCGACGTGGTAAACGATGCCGAAGCATTGGCCCGCTTTGCGCAGAAGCGTCTTGATGCCCTGCTGAAGCCGGATGGCGTCTAGGCATCCTGTGGCGGCTCGGCTGGGCCGTTGAAGGGTGCCCGATCGCCCTCTCTTGCGGAGCGCGGCCCTCGGGTCGCGCTTTTTTCATGCCCGCTTCACCCTATGGCCGAGGACCAGCTCGGTGGACTGCGCAGGTCCGGGCATCGTCACGGTGACCCCTGTCCTTTCGGATAGGTGGGATCATCACAGCCAAGGATACGGCAGCGCCGGCCCCGCGCAAGGGCTGCGCCCTTCTCCACTTCGTTTCGACCCTTCGGGTGCGCGCGGCCTAATTCGCCGCCGTCCTTCTCGGCTGTACCCACCAACCCGAAAGGACAAACACCATGAACAAGATCCTCCGCAAGCTGCGCTCCATTCTCAAGGCCCTCGGACACAAGGCGAAGCTCACCATCTCAGTTGCGATCTCGATCCCCGGCTTCCTCAAGGTCGAAGTCGAATACGCCCGCGACCTCGACAAGCCACCCGAGCCACCACAGGATGCCTGACGGCATCCGGCCCGCGCCACTCGGCGCGGGCCTTCTCTTTCGTATTCACGATCAGTGTTCCACAGCACTCTTGATAGCGTCCGGGTCCGGATTGAGTCTAAGCGTAAACCAGAGACCGGCGACCATGGCGATGAGCGAAATGCGGTTAATTCCTATGAGAATTGCCCCGTCAAAGGGTATCCCGGCCCCGCTCCAGACCGCCACTACCGCGTAGGCTGGGATAAGGATTGAGACGCACACGCTCGTCCAGACGATGAGGGAAATGAGAGTTTTCATACGCGTCCTTATGATGAAAAACGTAGCGCCCAGGTAGCCTTGATATCTGGTTGTTTCCTTCAATTTCAGATTAGAGAGCCCCACGATTTAGTGCAAGGTTATGGCACCTCCCGCCCGTCTGACGACGTGCAGGACCGCCGCCCTACTCGGCCCGCAAGCGGGCCCTCCCCGAGCCCTGACCCCCTGCCCTCCCTGCAGCCTGTTGCGCCGCCCCGCGTCTCCTCCGGAGCCACGCGCCAGCGCGGCCACATGGTCGGTCAGCGGCCCGTGTCTCGGCCCTGCGGGTGACGACCGGGCTGGTGCAGCTCGCGGCACCGACACCGCTTCAAAAGCCGGGGCGTTCGCCGCTGCGCGCCGAACGCCGCCCTCCGTCGCATCCAGCCGATAGGCCGCCCTCGGGGATTCGCCGCTACGCGACGAACGCCGCTCGGTCGGGCTTTCCTCCGGACCAGCGCCCAGGGGCATCGCCTGTCCATCATCCGCATGTCGGGCGCGGCCTGATCGAACCTGACGGACCGGCCGGCCGACGGTTCGTTCGCTGCGCTCACCAACGACAAATACGGTTTCCACGCGCGGCGCGCGCGGACCCTCCGCATTTGACGTTGCCACCGTCCGTCCGCCCCGCCCTGTTCTGGCCGTGCGACCGACGACGGATGACGAACAAACGACGCCCCCAACGGGTCTGCCCGTATTAAAGAATAAGGAGGCCCTGACGGGCCGCTTTTATAGTGCGAATTGATTTTCGATCAATTCGGGTGTGCTCCCTCCTCTGGACTCAGAGCAAACGCGGATAGGAAAGCGAAGCAAGCAAACAATTAGAATAAAAGGCAAATAAATCATTAGCTTAGGCCAGTTCTTAAAGATATAAAGGATGCAGAGCAAGCGAGCGGCGCACCTCCCCAAAGCCGGAAATGTCCGGCGCACAAAACAGGAATTGAACCCATGATTACCCCCTATGACCAGATCGAACTTTTCGGCCTGACAGAAAACGGCACCGACGATCTGCCAATTCCGATGGACGACGAATTGCAGGGACGCGCCGTTGGCGAAGCGTTCGAGGCACTTTTCGGCACCATTCAGGGCACCGGCCTTGCGTCCGAGGTGGAACCCCTCGCCCATGCCTTCGCAACCATGTTTCAGCGCCGCGCCGTATCGCTCGACCAAGCCGCGGACCGCCTGAAAATGAAAATCCGCGCCTTGATCGACGCGCAGGACGGAAGCGAGATTGCCGAAAACCAGCTTGACGAGGCGCAGCGCCTTTTCACCGCGACGTGGGAGAAATCCCTTGCCGTCAAACTCATGGCCGAAACAGCCGCAGAAGCCTACGAGCGCGAAACCGGCGAGCATTACGTTCCCGTCACCGGCGATCGCACCACAAAGCGCGCAATGGAAACCGGCGCAGTTTTCGAAGCAAAGAAACTTCTGGAAGCCGCCGACCGCGAGGAAGCCGAGCGCAACAAGGTTACGGGAACCTTTATCGCCGTTGCGGGCGCGTCTGACTGGATCGACTCCGCCCCGATCTGGCGCAGGCTGGACGCCGCGCTTGTGAAATGCCCCGACATGGTGCTTTGCCACAAGGGATCGCGCGGCGCGGAGCGCATCGCCGCATCATGGGCCAAATCCCGCAAGGTGCCGCAGGTGCTTTTCCGCCCCAACTGGTCCGCGTTCAACAAGGCCGCACCGTTCCGCGCCAATGACGAAATGCTAAAGGCCCGTATCCGTGGCGTGATCCTTTTCGGAGCCGGGGGCATCGGTCTCAATCTCGCAGATAAAGCCGCCGAGAAAGGTTTGCACGTCGCGCGGATCGAAGACCCCGCAAAGAAGGTGGACGCCCGCACATGAGGCAAACCACACCACCGACAGCAACAAGGGCGGCCCCGCGCGGGTCGCCCTTTCGCGCGTCCGGCGAGAGCCACCGCGCCCACCCGCCAGGCGGCGAGGTCATGGTGTCCGGTTGCGACGGGGTCGTGCCGACCCCCCCGCAACCGGACGTGCGCCTTCCGCGCGGGAGCCATGCCCTGCTGGATGGCAGCGCCCGGCATCGAACCCCCTGCCCGCTTCAGTCCGACCGCCAGCGGCGAGATCGTCGCCAGCCCGGTGTCGCCGAAAATCAAATCGCGATGCCCAATCCGGGGGTCCGTATGATAGACAGGCCGACGAACAAAGAGAGAGACAAAGGCGGCTTTGCCGGATTTGCCGAAATACGGGGCCGGAAAGGCTCCCCGAACACGGCAGACCGCGACCAGCTCGCACACCCTGACACCCGGAGAAAATCATGACCCATGTTCTTTGTGTTCTGCACGTCGATTACGGCACCAGCACCACCAGCCTGTTCTCGAACGACAAGGTGGCGCTGATGACATTCGGGCGGGATCACCACCGCGCCGCGAAGATCGTGCCGGACCTGATGCGTGGCGACCATCGCGGCCGCGTTCGCGCAACGATGGACGAATACGCGACCGACTGGACCGAGACAGAAAATCCCGGCGGGCCGGATCAATGACCGGGGAGTCTGCACCCCCCCCGCCAGCCGCCGCCGCCGCGTCGCCTTACGGAGACGCGGCGGGTTGAACACGTCAGATCGGACGGAAACACCACCCCCATCCTCGTTTCGGTCGGCTACGGCGTGGACGATCAATTGAGGCCCATCGAGGTCTTCTATGCGGAGGGCTTCAGGAGCGGAGCCGACCTTGAGTTTCTGACGCAGGACGCCTGCGTCCTCGTCTCCCTGCTGCTTCAGCACGGCGTTGCGCCCGCGCGGATTGCCGCCTCGATGGCCACCCGTGAGACCCACGATGGCCAGCATGTTCCGGGATCGCTGGCGGGCACGATCGCCGCAGAACTGACGCGCCCTCCGGCCTGGGCCGATGAGATCCCCGCTGACCCTGAAGGCTGACGCGACTGTCGCTCCCCACCCTCGGCTTCGCGTGTCGGGTGGGGGACGGGCCTTGCGGCCCGTCGCGCAGTCGCGCGAGGTGGCGCTTGCAACCCGCAGCCAGGACGACCGCGACGGCTCCGGTCTGTCGCTCCGCCGCGCGTCCGCCCGCGGCTGCTGATCGAAAACGCACACACTGAAATCCGGAAGCATATCCTCCGGATGCGCCCCCGAAACGTCTCGCCTCAAGGATCGGAAAACTCTTTGGCACCGTCGCGCCGGTTGCGGGGGCCGGTCCTGTCCGTTGTCCTCATGCCCGGCTCCGGCCGCGTTCTTCGAAGACTTTTCCGCCCGGCGCCAGCGCCGGCGCTTCGCGTCCTTGACCCGAGACGTTTCGGTTTCGTGGACCCGGCTATGCTCCCGCACTTCAGCATGAGCCATCACCGGAGATCATCCATGACCCAATTCGACCTCACCGCCTTCGTCGCACACGCCGACACAGCCTCCATGCCAACCCATAGCTACGGCCTCGTCTATGAGACATGGCAGCAGGACCGGACTGACAGAGCAAGAGACCTTATCGCAAGGCTGGTCCCGGCGGATCAGCAAGCGGCGGCCGAGACAGCTCTACGCGCCAAGGGCATCATCGAGGACGACTGGATGCCCGGCGAGGACCAGTGCATTCACGGGCGCGACGCAGGCACCTGCCCTTGCGGATGCTTTGAGTAGGATACGGCAGAGCAGCCCCTTCGGGGGCCGCTTTCCCGCTTTTAACACCGTGCGCAGTTGGCCGCATTGCCTCGCCGTGACCGTATGACCAAAGGCAGCAAGGCGTCCAGCGCGCTCCGCCGACCAATCGTCGACCGGCAGCTTCCATGCAGGAGGGTGCGCGGGGCACCCGGATCGGTCACAGTGGCGTCCCTCACTTGTCGCTGGCGGCTCCGCCGGTTTCCTGATGCGGGCCGGTACAACACCGACACGCGGAAAAGCGCGGCACTCGATGCAGCCGTTCCAGTATCGCGGGCGGTTCCAGGCGGGCGCTGGCAATCACATCGGCCCCCTCTGCTAGCCTGTTCAATGACACTTTTGGCGGATCGCGGGCGGCGCGTTCGTTCGGCTCACGCCTCACCAACGGCAAATACGGCTTCCACGCGCGGCGCGCGCGGACCCTCCGCATTTGACGTTGCACCCCGCCCTTTTTCGATCCGCCGCCCGGTTGTCATCGGCAAGCAAAGGAGACCGACATGACCACCTACACCCTCACCGTCCCCTACGAATACGAGAAGAACGGCCGCACCGAGCGCCGCTTCCGCCGCGTCGGCGCAGTATTCACCAACACCCGCCGCGAAACCGGCGAAACCTTCCTCTCCATCAAGCTCGACTTCCCCGTCGCCGTGACCGAACTGGTCGCTTTCCAGCCCACCCCCCGCGACGAGAAGCAGCCGCCAATCGACGATTGATCGGCGGGGGCGGCCACCTGGCCGCCCCTTCGACCTTCGGTCGAACCGACCTGCCGTTTTCGAGCCCTGCGGCCCGACGCGGACAGGCCCGGTGCCGTAATTCGGACTGCGGGTTTCGCTTACGGACTGGCACAGACAAGGACATGCAGTGAAATGTCACACTGGCTGAATGACCGTGCAGATGTCTTTCGGGCCATGTTTTCTTTTTCTTGTTCCTGATGTTGTCTTTCGGGTGTTTTCATAAACTGGACGAAGTGTTTCTGGGCACCTCCCGCCCGTCTGACAACGTGCGGGACCGCCGCCCTACTCGGACCGCAAGCGGGGCCTCCCCGAGCCACGCACCCCTGCCCTCCCTGCGGCCTGTTACGCCGTCCCGCGTCTCCTGGCGGAGCCACGCGCCAGCGCGGCCACATGGTCGGTCAGCGGCCCGTGTCTCGGCCCTGCGGGTAACGACCGGCATGGTGCGAGCGCCGAACCTGCCCACAGCGGGCTCGTCATCTTTCGCTAAATGCGGGGTGCGTCCGACTCGCCCCCTAAGGACAGCGTTGGCTTGGACCGTTCCTGCGGACGGTGGGCACAAAAAAGACGGGGAAGGACCAGGAAGAAAGGGCAGAGAGAGAAGAGAGGCAGCTTCGCCTCGGGGTGATCCTGACGGGATCGGAAAAACCCCTCAACACCGGAGACGATAATGCCCATTCACACCACAGAAATACGAGACGTGGACCGCTTCGAGCTGGCCACCATCCTCGCCGCGCTGCGCCTGCTGCAAGCGGCCCCTGCCCTGCCAGCCGAGATCGAAGAAATCGCGACCGAGTGCGGAGACTTCGAGCGACTGGACGACGCGCAGATCGACGAGCTTTGCGAGCGCATCAACACTGCCTCCGAATACCCGTTCCGCGACGTGACAGAGGAGATCGCGCAATGATCCGGCAATACAAAAGCCAGCGCCATAGGCGCGTCGAGATCGCAGGCCGCATCCGCGAGATCGGCACTGTTCCCGTGGGCACCATCGTCCTTATCCAGGGTCGCAAGTTGCAGGTCGAGGCGTGGATTCCGCGCGAATACACCGCCTTTGAACGCGGGCGGTTCATCACCAAACGGATTGCTGGAGGGCATCTCGCCCAAGTGCGTGACCTTGCCACCGGCAAGACTGGCCATCTTTCGGACGCATGGCTGGTCGATGCCGTGTCGATCCGTACCGACGAGCCGGACGGTCGCGCCCTTCAGCGGCGTGCGAGAGACCGGGCAGCGGCGGCCATCGACGCAGCGGTCGCGGTGATGATGGAGGAGATGCAATGACCTACAACGTTTGTCATATTTCCGTTCATCCGTCCCGCCACATCGTCCACGTCGACACCGAGCGGCGGGCGCAGATCGTGGCCCGCCTTCTGGCCGAGCGTTTTCCGGGCATGGCGTTCAGCTTCGAGCGCGGCCCCGACCTCGGGCGCGGGGATTGCACGCCTGCTTTGCGCGACAGCGCCAATTCCTTCGAGGTCCGGCGTCTGGCTGACGCCGAGCTGATCATAGAAGCAGAAGCGAATCCGGAAGGCTTGCCCAAATGGTGCGCGTTTCAGTATCGCAACGGCGGGGTCTGCGCTTACCGCGCCCACGACCTTCGGGCAGTCGAGATGTGCCGCCGGGACTTCGACGTGGTGCAGGAGCGGGCGATCTATGCGCGCTATCCTTCGCCCGACGACGTGCTGAACCATTTCCGGATGAGCGGCTGCGATCATCCCGAAAGCATGTGAATTGGGGCGGGAAACCGCCGCAAACCCTTTATTTCATTGGCGAAGTCGTGTTTTTACAAATAGAATACAGGCAAAGCACAAACATCGGAGAGACCCGACATGAACGTCCCCGCCCGTATCGTATCCGCATGGAAATCGGCGCAACTGCTGATCGCGTTTCACAAGAGCCAGAACGGTGGCAAGCGGGCAGAACCCCGCCTCTGGAGCCCGAAAAACAATGTCGCGGGCGTCACTGACGATCCAAAGGCCAAGGAGGCGTTCATCGACGTGCGCGGTCAGGGCGATGCCGGTGACGTGCAGATCAAGTTGCACCCCGACAAGATCATCCTGCGGCGGAACAAGGAAGCCCTCGGCTGGACAGGCATCCAGGCCGATCACCACGGTGTTTCGGTCCTGGTCGGCGATGTCTGGGTCACGGTTAATGTCGATGGCTCGATCACGCGCCGGGTGGACGGAAACGACGAAGACACGAGCTGGATCGAGGCGGATGGCGCGTTCATCCGCATCGCCCCCGACATGCACCTCGAGGTCACCGGGGACGGATCGCGCATGTCACGCCGGACAGATCATCGCATCGACGCGATCTCGGCGAACGGCGTTCTTTCGGATGCCGCCAGAAGGCCACTGAAGAACGACTGAGAGAAGCCAGAAGTCATCACGTTCATCAAAAAGCCCCGCCGCGTGGTGAGACCCAAGATAGCAGATGGCCTTCCGGCTGAGCGCCCTTTTTGCGAGATTCCGACTTCGCGAAAGTCACTGTGGTCGAAGATGCCGTCGGCTCTATCCTTGACTTTAAGGTGGCATTTTACTACCTATACCCTAATACAAGGAGGCTAACATGGCGCAATCCGTGAAACTTGCCGACGATGTCATGGCTCTGATCCGGCGTGAAGCAGAGCTTCATAGCCGCTCGGTGGCTGGCCAGATCACCCACTGGCTCAAAATCGGCCGGGCGATCGAGCAATCCGGCACATACGATCATGCACGCATCACCACGGCCCTGGAGGGGCGGCTCGACACCACGCATCTGCGCGAGGAGGAAGAGGCCGCCTGGCTCGATGCTTTCACCGAAAAGATGGGCCAGCCCTCCAAGGCTGAAGAGGACTTCTACGCGGGCCGCCAAGCCCTTGGCCGGGGCGTCGGGATCGACGCCGGCGGCAGCCTCATTTACGCCAAGGATGACGCTGCCGCATGAGACCCAGCCTTGTTCTGCTCGCCGGCCCCAATGGCGCCGGCAAGTCCACCCTCTACCAGACCCGCGTGGCCCCCAGCTTCGCGGGTCCTTTCATCAATGCTGACATCATCCAGCGTGACGAGCTCCGGGATCCGTCGATGGAGGCCTCCTATGAGGCGGCGAGGATCGCCGAAATGCGCCGCGAGGAGATGCTGATGGCCGGCGCGAGCTTTGCCACAGAGACGGTCTTCTCCCATCCCTCCAAGCTCGAAATCATCGAGAGCGCCCGGGCCCGTGGCTATCTCGTCTTGATAATGCACATCGGAGTCGACGGCTCGGACCTGTCGGTCGAGCGGGTGCGCGGCCGCACTGAAGAGGGTGGCCATGATGTTCCCGAAAACAAGATCCGCGCACGATACGAGCGCAGCCAGCCTCTCATTCGCAAAGCGGTGCTGCGCGCTGAGCGAGGTATGGTCTTTGACAACTCCCGCCTCAACACACCTGCGCAACAGATGCTGGTCTTTGCGGGCGGCCGTCTGGCTCAGGTCGCGCCGACGCTTCCGCGCTGGATTCTCGAAGCCTACGCGGCCGACCTCGCGATCTGAACGCTCGAGTGAATGTCCTCGTAGAAGGCTGAGATCACACCCACTGATTTCGTTAAAGCGTTTCGCCTTTAACCTGAGACATCAGATAGAGGCGAAACGCACGCAACGCTGATATGTCACACGCGTTTCGTGAAAATCTGTGATTCAGGTTTTTCGCGAAACGCTTTAGTCAAATGCCCGAAAGGCACCGACCTGCCGGCGAATTGGCGACAGGTCGGTGGTTCGGCGGGTCCCACGACGCGGAATGCATCACCCGCGAGGCGGGGCTTTTTTGTGCAAGACTTAGCGAAAGAAGCCTTTGCCCTTTCTTTGGCCTATCTCGTAGGGGCCTTTTCGGCGGCAATGAAACGGTTGACGGCTTCCTGCAATATGATCCTGCTGATCGTTCCGGGCTTCATGATTCCGAGCGGATCAATGTCTTGCAGGATGGTTTCAAAGACCGGGCGAGTCAGTGCCCTCTTGATCGGCGTTTTCTTCGGCAAGGCGGAATAAAACGGTTCGGTTTCCATTGGAAACGCGTCGCCCCTCTCCAGACCCTCCACGAGTGCCTTTATGGCGGCATCAACGAGATGCGACATTGCAGCCTTATCCCCGTAGGTTTGAGCCACCGTGTCGAAGGTATTGGACACCCCGTAAGCAGGTCGGGCAACATATCCGTTCAGAAGTACCGTCCTGGATGGTTTCTTCGCCGGTATGGTCGGCGTGACTGCGGTATCCGTCTGATCCTCTGGCGTCTCTGGTCCGTTAATCTGCGGATCGGCGATAGGTTGAGTCGGCATTCCCGTTGCCTTCTCAGTTTTTTGCTCTTGCTTGCCCGTCTCTACTGCCGACGCTTCGGGAAGGACGGGCGGCGCATCGTCTTGGGGCGTTCGAGCGGGCTCGCCACGATCAGAGGCCGTGATGTCGGTTTCACTGTTCGGCTGTTGCGGCTCGGCGGACCCAGTGGCAGCCGGCCTCACTTGCATTTCCGTGGGTTCAGCCTCGGGATTCTGAGCGAGAGAGGGCGCGTCGCGTTCTGCCCGATCCTTGCTATCCTGCCGTTCACGTATCTCGCTGTAGCTGAGGCGACCCGGGACCCTTTTCAATTTCTTCATCAGGAAATGACCTCCGTTGCAGGGGCCATGATTTCAAGGATTTCATCGGTCAGCAGGTCCGCATCCTTGACGGCTTTGAGCACTTCTGGAGCCATGAGCCGTCGCTCGGGGCGATTGCGACAGTAGGTGTAATACCGCCGAAGTATCCCGGCCGACGCAATGTCCGCGAGAACCTGCCGCCGGGGAAGCCGGGCGCTCAATACTGGCATGCCGGCCTCGACAAGAGCCTTTAGGCCCAGCTTTTGAGTGACCGGCAGCGTGGAATCGTTCCGGGGCGTCCTGTTGAGAAGGATCACTACAGGCACTTCTTCTTCCGCATCTTCGGTCAGCTCGATCAGATAGTTGCAGGTTATGAACAATGCCTGCATCTCAGTGACGTCAAGACCGCTTGGAACGATGACCAGTTGCGAATTGAGGATTAGCGACTGATTGAGATCCGACCCTCCACCTTTAGTGTCCACCAGAATGTAATCCGCTCCGTTTTGAGCCGCGAGCTTGCTGGCGCGCATGAGATCATCAAAACTCCTGACGGAATAGATGAGGATGTCGTCACACCAGGTTCCCTTGTCCTGCCCGTGTCTGCTCCATTCCGAGATTGGTTCGTTTTCGTCGGCTTCAAAGATCGCAAGGCGCTTACCGCGCTCGATCAGGCTCGAGGCAAGCGCCATCAGCCCGATTGTTTTGCCTGCCCCGCCCTTCATGGTCATAAAAGTAATCATCGGCGGATTGCTGGCCGGTTGGCCTGCCTCGGTTGGCTTGTCCTTCATTGTGCTCTCCACGTCCCAGGTTTCATGATTTCTCCGGGCTTTTATTTCATATTCGACTTAGCGACGCCGCGCATCTTCTGTTCCATTCCGCATCTTTGCCGCTTCGCCGTTCAGGGTTTTCGCCGCCTTGCGACACTGCCACATCGCAGTAAGGCCGTAAAGTGGTACCGCACTTTGGCAGTGAGGCGGCATGGCAGTATTGCAGCAAGGCAATTCTGGTGTTTCGTGGGCGCACCGCTCTGCCGTTACGCGCTTATGCAGTAATTGGGCTATGCGCTACGGCGGGTCTGCAGTAACGCCATTGCGCGGTACGGCGATGTTGCCGTGCGGCGGGTTCGCAGTACGACAGGAACGCAGTAACGCGATTGAGCAGCCACGCCTTACCGTCGGGCAGGAGTAATGCAGTATGGCAACAATGGAATACTGACGTTCCGCCCTTCAGCGCTAGTGCGGTTCGGGCGTAAAGGTGCATTGCACTCCCGAATATAGGTTTCCGGTCATCCTGAGGGTGTTCCCGCCAGTTGCCTGGGGTAATCCAGCACTAAGCCCGAGCTTGCGCTCAACGGGTCTTACTGCGTCTCTGAGGGCATCCCGCCGTGTGTAACATCGAAAGTATCTCGAAAGGTGCCCGAATGCACACCTGTTGCAACACCCTGCTTGACTGCAAATTGGAGAATGGGGTATGAGTAAGGAAGTCTCTTAATGGCAGGATATATATAAATGTAGTACATTTTTTTCATTAGAAGCGCAGAGCCAATCACCCGCCCCGGAGACACCTCATGACAGCCGACGAAACGCCGAAGCCAGAATGGAAGACCCGCCGCATGAAGGGTGGCGATTGGATCGATTCATCGACCAAGACTCCGGTCCGGCGCGCCGACAAAATCGTCTCTGTGCGGCTGACGGAGGCCGAGCTGGCCGAGTTCGACGCCCAGATTGAAGTGCTGGGGCTCAAACGGAATCGGGCCTTGCGGATCGCTGCGCGGCGGATCGGTGGGTTTGTCGAGGCGGATGCGGCCCAGGTCGAGACTCTTCGCGAGATCGCAAAGCAGCTCATCGGCGTTGCGCGCAACATCAATCAGATCGCCAAGGCAGCCGACCGGACCCGTGAACCAGACTTTTGCGCCTTTATGGAGGAGCGTGCGGCGCTCGGGCGGCAGATGGCTGCGGTGCAGGGTCAGACGCAGGCAATCCTCAATCTTGCGGCACGCCGCGAAGACGGGCTTGCACGGCTTGAAAAGACGGCAGGCGAATGAGCTTCCATGTCCGCGATCTTCTCAAGCGAGCACGGCTGGCGCCGGGGGCCGTCTCGGCGCTTGATGCGGTGATGGGCGAGGATTGGGCAATCGTCGATGCAGGACGCGCCCGGCGCCACCGCGAAATCCAGATGCGTGGACAGGGCCTGAGCAAGTCCGGCGACGAAAGGCACGGGCTTTTGCCGGCGCACACGCGCGACGTTGCCCGGATGCGCCCGGCCAATGGCGGCGGCGGGCGGCTGCCCGGCCGCAATCCGCAGGCGGTGGTCAAGATGATCCGCAATGGGGGTGCGTCCGACATGCGCGGGATGAAGGCGCAGATGGATTACCTGTCTCGCCAGGGCACGGAACCGCTGGAACGCTCGGAAGCGAACATGGGGATCGAGATTGACGCTGCGCAGGAAACCGAAATGGCGGACGCGTGGCGGATGCCGCCCGAGGGAAGCGGGCGGGCCGACCGCACGTCACATTTTCTTGCCAGCTTTCCGGAAGGCACGGACCACGAGGCCGCAAAGCGCGCAGGACGCGCGTGGGCCGAAGAGATGTTCGGATCGGGGAAGTATGGCGGTGACAGTTATGATTACTACACAGCCTTTCACACCGACCGCGCTCATCCGCATATGCACGTCATCGTTTACCGGCGCGGGCTCGAAGAGGGTGCGTGGCTCAAGGTCAGCCAGCGCAGCGATCTGAATTACGACTCGATGCGGGCAGTTCTCGTCGAGGTGGCGGGACGCGAAGGGATCGAGCTGGAAGCCACGACCCGGTTCGCACGGGCCGTGCATGACCGGCCCGTGCCGGATGCGGAGTATCGCCGGGCTGCCGAGGAAAGGCGAGAACCTGTACCGCCTGCACATACGCGGCGCAGCGCGATCCTTGCGGCGGCGGCCCTGATGCACCAGTCGCGCCATTTCGCCACGCAAGCTCAGCTTGTCGAGGCAACGTCGCCCGAAGCGGCAAGGGTTTACCAGGCGGCCTCGACCGCAGCCTCGCATGGCGGGCTTATCATGGCCATTACACGCAAAATCAGCAGCCGGGAGGAAACGAAAATGAACGAGCGTGTGGAAGCGGCAAAGGTCGAAATCCGCGACAATATTGATAAAGTGGATCGCGATATGAAGGCGGTCGGTGATGGTGCAACGCGGATGCGACTGGCGCGTGACATTGCAGAGCTGAAGGCAGAAACCGCGCCGATCCTTTCCAACCCACGCGATCTTGCGCCCTTTACCGTGGCGGGCACGAGCGGGCGCTATCGCGGGTTCGATGTCGATGACCCCAATGCGACGGTCGCGCGCAGTGCCGTGGAAGCGAAGATAAAGGCAGTGGCGACACGCTACGGCACCGATCCCGAGGCGACAGTCGAGCGATATGCAGGTCAGGTGCCATCAAAGGGGCTGGAGCAACAATTCGACCGCGCCGAGGTCGAGGAACGGGCGCGATCGCGGGTTGCGCGGGGCGAGGGGCCGGAAGATGTGCAATCGCGCGATATTGCCCTGACGAAGATGCACCGGGAAATAGCCGCGATCTATGTCAACACCCGGTCCCGTGATGCCCACGCATCCCGTCAGGAGCGGGACGGTGCAACACCGGCTGGCAGATCGGGCGGCGATGACGGACGTACGGCCAGCAGCGAGACACAGGCGCAGGCTCAGGAACGCGCACGGCAGGCCAGGGCGCGCGATGAGGCAGCGCGACAGGCGGCGCGGGAGGCCAATCCGGTTTACCAGCAGGTCGCGGCCGAACAGGCAGCGGCAAAGCAGGAGGCGGCCAGACGCGAGGAGGCCAAGCGTCAGCAGGACCGCGCGGATGCCGAGCGGTCCAAGCGCGAACGCGACGACAATGGCCACGGCCGCTAAAGCGTTTCGCGAAAAACCTGAATCACGGATTTTCGCGAAACGCGCACGACATATCAGCGTTGCGCGCGTTTCGCCTTTATCTGATGCCTCAGGTTAAAGGCGAAACGTTTTAGAAAACGAGGAGAACCGATATGTCATCTGCAAAAACCATCCTTCTGCTGGCCCTTGGCGGACTTGCGATCGGGCTGCTGCTCGGAGCGATCGCGGCCGGTGCCTATGCGACCTGGATCACCGGGGGTGACGCCGCGAATGTCGGCTTCACCACGATCTTCAGGTTCTTCCCCGAAACAACCAGCGCGATCACCACCACCGAGCCGATCCGTACCGCGCTGATGATCTGGGGTGGCATCGCGCTGGTCGTTGCGATCGCGGTGCCCGTGATCGGCGTGAAGCGCCAGCTTACCAGTCACGGCTCCGCACGATGGGCGACAAATTCCGAGATGAAGAAGGCCGGGCTTCTGACACAACTCAAAGGGCTGAACGGACCCATTTACGGGAAGGCCGGGAAACCGAAGTCGCGCGCGGATTTTCTGTCATCGCGCGAGATCCCGCACAGCCTCGTTTCGGCCCCCACCGGATCGGGCAAGACACGCAGCGTCGTGATCCCTACCCTTCTGACCTATCCGGGGTCGATCCTCTGCCTCGATCTCAAGGGCGAACTCTTCGCCAAGACGAGCCGGAGGCGCGTCTCGTTCGGCGATACGGTCTATAAATTCTCGCCCTATGCGGAGGATAACCGGACACATCGCTACAACCCGCTACAGGACGTGGCCGACACCCATAGCCGCCGCCGCTTCACAGAAGCGCGTCGCCTCGCCGCCTCGTTCATCATCGCGCATGGCAGCGGCGAGGGGTTCCTCGAGGGCGCGCGCGACATCTTCGCGGCGACGGCAATGCTCGTGGTCGAGCGCAAGACTCCGACGATCGGGGCCGTCTTCGACGCGCTTTCCCAACCCGGCGATGCCTTTGCGACACTGCGCAAACTGGGGGATGAGGTTGTCTCACCGGAAGCCAAGAAAATCTTCTACAAGATGGGCGGCATGGAGGCGCGCATTCTCAGCTCCTATCTTTCGGTGTTGAGCGACGGCGGACTGAGCCTCTGGGCCGACCCCGCGGTGCGGGACGCAACGGCGGCGTCGGATTTCTCGATCAGGACACTGCGATCGCAGCCAGCGTCGATCTACCTCGTCGTCTCGCCCAACGATTTAGAGCCGCTGGCTCCACTCATCCGGCTGATGTTCCAGCAGACCATCGCGATCATGCAACGGTCGGAGCCTGATCTGGAAAAGGGCGAGAAATACACCGTTCTGTTCTGCCTCGACGAGTTTCCGGCACTCGGCCGGATGGATACGATGGTTTCCGCCATTGCCACGCTGCGCAGCTACGGCGGGCGGATCATGATCGTGGTCCAGACGATCGCGTCCCTCGAAATCTATGGCAAGGACGGGGCGGCGGTGATTCTCGGTAACTGCCGGATGCAACTCTTCATGGCACCGGCGGACAAGGAAACCCCGGCCTATATCAGCTCCGCGATCGGTGACTTCACTCGTTCGTCACGCTCAAAATCGTGGAAAGGCGGTGAGCTGACAACGTCATACCAGGAACGTGCCGAAGGTGCGCCGCTCATCCGCCCCGAACAACTCCGGATGCTGGATGAGGATTACATGGTGGCACTGGTGCAAGGGTCATATCCGATCCGCATTAACAAGGTATACTACGATCAGGACCGGGTGCTCAAACCACTGTTCGTCAACCAGACCGGCCCTTACCCCGATCCGCCGGAAATCCCAGACGAACCGCTGGTGGTTCCACAAGACCCGGTTGCGCCGACGCCAACGCAGGGCGGAGCTGCCAACCCGATCACCGCTCATCGGACCACTGCCGATGTAGCTGCCAAGAAGGCGACGCCGAGCGCGCCCGAAACCGGAAACGGCGCCGAACCAGCGACGGATATTGCGGGTGATGCAACAGCACCGGAAACGCAAGAAGAACGGCAGGTCAGGACGGTTCAGGGCAAGTGGCGAGGAATAAGAATGGCTACGTCAGCCGCCCTTGAGATTTACCGTGAAGGAACAACCGATGATGACCAGCCCGGGGCTCCGGAGATTTCTGACGGTGATGCAGAGGCCGCAGAAGAAACCGACGTCAAAGGCAGCGCGGATGCATCTCGTGCCAGAGGCGCGGATGCATCTCGTGCCAGAGGTTTGACGAAATCCGCTCTGGCAGAAGCGCAATCTAAACAATCCGAAAGCGACGCCGATACCCGCGACGCGTCCGATTCCTAAAGCGTTTCGCCTTTAACCTGAGACATCCGATAAAGGCAAAACGCGCGCAACGCTGATATGTCGTGCGCGTTTCGCGAAAATCCGTGATTCAGGTTTTTCGCGAAACGCTTTAGTCTGCCAACGCCGGCATGAAAACCTGAAGGACGCCGCGGTTGCCGCCGTGGCGTCCCATCTGTATCACAAGGTCGATTGTCGAGCGGGCATAGTCCAGAACGTCAGCGCGGCTCAATCCCATCCCGGCGCGCAGCACCATCATCGCCATGCGCTCCAGCGCCAGTTGCGGGCTGTCCGCGTGGATCGTGCTGATCGAGCCGGGATGCCCAGTATTGATCGCCTCAAGAAAGTTGAACGCCTCCGCACCCCTGATCTCTCCGAGGATCAGGCGGTCCGGGCGCATTCGAAGAGACGATTCCAACAGGCGGGCTGGGGACCGCTGAGACTCCGTTCGCCGATCCGATACAAGGCTGACTGTGTTGGCGTGGGGCAGGTGGAGCTCCAGCGCGTCCTCGATCGTCACCATGCGCTCCCCGCGATTCACGAGCGACAGAATCGCGCGGGCGTAGGTGGTCTTGCCGGTCGACGTGCCACCCGAGACGAGCATGTTGAGCCGCTGATCGACGGCAAGCCGCAATAGGTTCTGTAGATCACCCGCGTCTGCCAGTTCGCGCAGCCGCGCCAGCCGCTCGCGGCGCTGATCTTCGACATCGACCTGCCCGCCCATCAGAAACCCGATCTCGCCCAGATCGAGGATGCGTGAGACATACTTGCGGATTGAGACCGAGACACCATCCTCGATGGCGGGCGGCACGATGACCTGGACCCGCATGGACTGGCCGAAAACCTGGACCCGGCCCGAGACAATCGGGTTCTTGGGGCCAAGCTGGTTCTTTGTCTCGCCCGCAAGGTGCGAGCCAAGACGCTTGAGGCGATCGGACGGGATCACACCATCCCACTTCTGCATATGGGCTTGCCCGGCATACTCGACCCAGATGCTTTTGTCGGGATTGATGACAACCTCGTTCACGTCCTCGGACGTGAGAAGGGCGCGCAACGGCAAAAGACCCTGTTCGGCGTAGCTGGCGGGATTGTCAGGCGCGCTCACAGAACAAGATCCCGGTTCACGAAGACAGTCATATACGTGCCCTGGTCAATGTAGATCACCGGGCCGGCGGACAGGTAGTCACCCATCACATTCTCAGCCGCATTAGACGTATCGTCACCGAAATCCTCAACCAGATCGGTTACATCGTCGTCGCTATCACGATTGATGAGGGCTTTCGGGGCCGAGCTGATAAGCGAAATCAATGCGGCGGAACCGAACCGCTGGCGGAAACGGGTATCGACTTTACCGGCCTGTCCGGACATCCCAAGCGCATCCGCTCCATAACCACCGAGTTCGACGCTGACACCTTCCGGTGTTACCGCCCGGTTCCACGCCAGTTGCGCTCGACCCTGCACCACGGAGACGTCAGAATTGTAGGACCCGATCAGCCGCGTTCCCTGCGGCAGCAGCACATTATTCCCGTCATAGCTCATCACATCATCTGTCACGACCGCCCGGATCGCACCGGGCAGTTCGGTGCTGATCGCTGTTTCCAGAACGGCGTTCAGCGTCGTGCCCTGCACAATAGTCCGACCGGGCGCTGCAATCCGTGTGGCGCGCACGGTATCGTAGGATTGCGTGCTGGCCTGAGCCATGAAGGATTCATTCGAACTCATCTCACGCCCGGAACCGTCACCGGACCCCGCACCGCCCGTTCCGCTCCCGGTCGATGCACCGCCTTGCGACTGGCCGCCTGCACGGGCCTTGGATGCGTCGATAACAATTCCGTCCGACATGATCTGCGCCTCGGCGATCGCAGCGCGGCGCAGGCGCTCCTCTTCGAGCCGTGCGCGGGCATCGCGCTCTGCGTCGCTCATGCCGCCATCGCCTGAAGACATATTGCGCGACATCTCGGCGAGCTGAAGCTGGTAGCGTTCCTCGGCCGCCGTACGTTCGCGCTCGAATGCCGCCTCCAATGCTTCCCGCTGCTCCTTCATCATCGCTACAAGATCAGGATTTTCGACGTCGCTATTGAGCATTTCCTCTATGCGACGCTCAAGATCGGCAATCCGGGCACGATCGGCCGCACCATCATCGCCGGTATCCTCGATGACTGCGGGTGCCATCTGGGTCCGGCCCGGCGCGGCGGTTTCGGTCTCGACCGTGCGATCCAGTGGCAAACTCGTATCAACTCCGGTCAAGCCTTCGCGGTCCTGCATGTTGGCAGGCTGGGACGTATCGGGCCCGCTGGTAGTGTCGTCCGATGGCCCCAGCAAAAGCCATGCCGCAACGCCCGTCGCGAGCACGAGTGCCCCGCCTGCCAGCATCCGGCCACCACTGCCGCCACGCGATCCGCCCGACAGCATGGATGCGCGCGTGCCGGTGTCTTCGTTTGGTTGCCCAGCCCCATTATTTGTCTGATCGGTCATTTTGGCATACCTCCAAAGGGTTCGGGATCATAGCCGGTCCTCTGGCTGAGACGCGGCGCGCGGCGACCTCCGGGCACGGACTGGATCGCAGTGGCGCTCGCCACGCAAATCTCCTCGTTGCCGATGCGGATGGTCCAGCGCTCGGAAACGCGGTCAACAATGCTGGCATTCCCATCATGGCGCACGTTCACGATGGTTTCGCGGCCATCCGGCCCGACGAGGAAAATGCCGGGACGGCGGGCGTTGTCAGGAAACACGAAGATCGTGCGCTTGCCGTCGTCATAGACCTCTACCGGCTTGATCGCAGGCGCGTTGCCAGCCGCGTAATAATCGTAATTCTTGGGGCGCGCTGCGCGCGCAAGGGACGCATTGCGGACACGGGCCTCTTCCCCCGGATAGCGAAAGCTGACCCGGTAGTTGAGGTCAGGCGATCCGACCTGGCCTGTCCGGGCGCGCAGCTCGAACGTGTAGGGGCGCAGGTTCGTGTAAACCGTCATATTTGTGTAGGCTCCGTCGATCAGCGGTTTGACCGACAGGACGTCACCGCGATCGAGCCGGACGATCTGCCAGCTTTCGCTGTCACCGACCTGAACGGACTCGATGTTCTCACCGGGCGCGAACTCGATCGAGGTGATGAAGCGCATGTAGGTATCGAGGCGGTACACCTCATGTTCGCTATAGGTGAACGACCGGATGCGGCTGTCCTGCGGGTAGGGCCGCGGCGCGGTTTCCGCCGTTGCAATCGTGGTGAAAGCCAGAAGGGCGAAGAGGGCAAGGATATGCTTCATGTCAGCCTCTCGGATCAAGGGTTTCGGCATCAATCCGGTAGCCGGTAACGGTGAAGCCAAGGGGATTGCGCCAGACCTGATCCAGCGAGCGTTCGGTGCGCGGATTGAACGCATAACCGACCACCGCCACGAAATCGCGCGACACGGGGGTGGCACCGGGCGACTCCAGTTTGCGGACAAACCGGACCTGCGCTGTATCGTCGTCGAGGATCGAAACCGACCGGACCCGCGTGGTAATCAATGTATCGCTGCCATAGATCGCAGGCGGATATTCATCGGACCCGGTGTTCCAGATCGCGCGCAGGGATGCCTGCGCCTGACCCTCCGACATATTGTCTACCAGCGGAATGCGCTGCGGATTGTCATTGGGATCGTAGGTCTCGCGGTTGGTGACATAGCGCACCAGCTCCGCTTCCAGAACGGCCTGCTGATCGGCGAGTGTGGTCGGCCGAACCGATACGACCTGTTCGGACTCGCCCGTCACCCGGTCAACCATGATGACGTAGGGCTGAATTTCCTTAAGCGGGATGATGAGGACGACCGCGATGACTGAAGCCAGCCCGATCCCCATACCGAGGGTGCCAACGACCCAGCTCCAGTTTCGCTGGCGGCGCAGCGAAAAGAAAACCTCGTTCTCAAAGGCTTCGGCTGTCTGTTCGGGTGTCTTTTGTCGCATTTTGGCAGACTCCTAGCGGGTTGCGACTCGGGGGCGTCACAGATCATTGCAGTTGTGGTGGATCGTCAGGACTTGGGTTTGGGCCGATTGGGCGGCGGCGGAGACGCCGGCAGGTCTTTTTTGGATGGAGTCCACGCGATCCTTGGACGGTCGGGAGCTGGCATGCCGCCCGTCCTGCCCGATGATCCGCCTGACTTGGGTGGCGGAGTGTCTGCCGGGGGCGGCGACCTGCGCTGTAAAGGCGATACCCGGTTTTCATGGCGCTGACCGGCATTGGCAGCCTTGAAGCGATCAAATCGGCTTGATTGCTTGCCGTGATAGGCGTTGTATTCAGCGTGTCCGCTTGCGTATTTCTGCCGGATACCCTTCTGACGAAGGCGTTCGGCGCTTCGCGCTTCCACTGCGCTACCGCCATCGGCCCTGGCGTCCCTGCCGGCCGCCCAGGCACCGAGCTCGGCTTTGGCAGCCGGTGCTGTTGCCTGTTTGAGAGCGCGTGCTCCGGCAATCCCAGCTGCGGCGCCCCCGACCGCCAGACCTGTGCCGCCCATCGCCATCGCCACACCGTTGGCCGTCGCGGTGATCGTGCCAGAGAGGCCATTGACAAGGGTCGGCACCATCAGGGTCATGAAGACGGCGCCGACCCCAACGATCAGGAACCCGGAAGCATTTTCCAATGCTGTTGCAGATTCTGCCTGACCGATCATGCCCTGACCGATACCGACCACGGCGCCGACGACGCCGGCCATGACCAGCGGAATAAGCGCGAACCCGATGGTGAAGCGGACCCAGCTCTCAAACAGGTTGGACGTGGCGCGGAACATCAGCGCCGGAATGAAGATCGGAGCGAGCGCGATCGCCATACCCAGACCGATTTTGCCAAGCGCGATGACGATGATCGCCGCCGCTGCCATCAATCCGCCGATGATCCAGACCACGATCGCCGCCATGCTGATGGAGAAATAAGACGCCTCGTCGGACAGCCTGTCCGAGAACTCGAATAGCGTGGTAATCATCTGGTCGAAAGCACCGTTCAGGTTTGGTGCGTTGACCATACCCATCAGGCTTGCACCGAGTTCTGCCGGCACATTGGTGACAATATTGTAGATCGGAGCGAACTGCGCCCAGCTCGTCGCGACGGCGGTCAGAATAACGTAGCGCAACCCCCATTTGAGATAGTCGCTGACCCGGATAGGGACCCACTGGACAAGGGCGTTGAGTGCAATGAAAGAGATGCCGACGACGCCCATCAACTGAAACACAGTCGCTATCGGACCGGCGAACGCAGAGAAGCTGCTCTGCGCATAGTCGAGGATCGCCGTATCGACATCGTTCAAGGTATTTTCAACGAAAGTTGCCATCGGTCGTCGGTCCTCTTACTTGATCGCGCCGACGCTGCGGCAATAGGCAATTGCATCCTTGATTCCGTCATCGGCCATCTGGAGGTCCTGATAATGCGGGTTCAGATCCACGTTCGACATGCCAAAATATTCGCTCGGCACCATCGCCTTGATCGCATCCCAGTCGCGCCGGTCATTCAGGCAGGAAATGTCGTAGGGCTCGCCGGCGGCAAACGCTTCACATTGCTGTCTTTGATACTCGGCGTCCCACCTCTCCCGGTATTCCATCAGAATTTTGAACAACCCGTTGTTTCTGCCCGAGATCGCCCTTGCCTCGTCTTGGTCCATGTCCATCTGATCTTCGCATAGGAACGATCCGCCATAGGCCTGAGCCATAGGAGCGCCGAGGGTGAGGGTGGCGGCAACCGCCAGCAGAAGAGTTCGCATCACGGTGTCCCCACGCGCATGAATTTTCGTTGAGCCGCCCGATCCCGCGCGTCCTGAAGCGCGTTCGTCCCGGCGGTGTTCGCAAAGGTCGCCTGCAACCGCAGGCTTTCGTTCAGAAGGACGGCAAGCTCGCCCATCATCCGCGTGTTGTAATCCACCGACGCCTTGAGATCGGCATTGCCGTCGATCCCGTCGATCAACTGGTTTACCCGCCCCATCGAGGCGTTGGCCCGGCCATAAGTGTCCTCGGCTGTCGCAATCGCCGTCAGGCCAGCACCCGCCTGGGTCGCCAGCGCCCGGTCCTGCGGCGTGGTCGAGGACAGAAATGTGTCGATGTCGGGAAAATCGAACGTGCTCTTCAACTCGTCGATCCGCGCCGTCAGCGCCGAGGAATTGCCGGGAATGGCCGAGCCGGTCATCGCGCCCGACATGATGGAGGACAGGCTGTCGGCCGAGTCGCGCGCGGCGACATCGGGGGCCGCGTTCAGGATGCCGCTGATTGCCTTGTCGCCCGTCATGCTCGTAAGCTGATCCCTCAGGCTCGTGAGCTGCTCAATCTGGTTCTGGTAGTCCTGACGCATCTGATTGACCTGAGCGATCGCCTGGGCGACGGAAGCTCCGTCGAAAACGGGCACGCCTTGTGCGCGCGCCGCGCCCGTGGACACAAGGATCGCAAGACCGATAGTGGACGCGATCTGGAATGTTCTGTTCATACGACGGCCTCCTCTTGGGAACTCAGGGCTTCCCAGTTACAGACACAGGGCGAGGTGCGCTCCGTGTAGCTGGCACAGCCACCGAGCAGGGCTGCCAGAACGAGCGTTGCGATGATCTTCGGCATCAATAAGTCTCCTTTGAATAACTGTCTTCGTCCTCATTCCCGTCTGCGCCCTGCGCCATCGAACCGGCACCGAGAACACCCATCATCGAGCCCAGGGCAGACAGATCGAAATCGACAACCGTACTGCCATCGCCCGAGCGGATCAGCGCAGACCGCGCGCCCGCCGCCGACGTGCAGAGATAGGCTTCCTCACGATCGGTCAGATCGAGCGGAGCGAGCTCTCTAGGTGTGTTCTTCGAGTTCGGGAACAGGATTTGAGTGACGCTACTTTCAAAGATCGAACCACCGGCCTGACTTTCGGCGATGTGGCTCACTCGCTGCGTCAGCATGACGACGACCACGTTTTTCTTCCGCATGGTCAGCATCCAGTCCTTGAGACGGGTCTGGAAATACGCATCGTCAAGCATCTTCCAGGCTTCATCGAGAACGATGATCGTCGGGCGACCATCCTCGACCGTCCGCTCGATCCGCCGGAAGACATAGCTGAGCCATGCGGTGCGCACGGCGGGGCTGTCGAATATTTCAGTCAGATCGAAGGCGGTAACAGGGTTGTCGAAAGCAAGCGGATCGGCACCTGTTCCCGAGAACAGCCAATGATACTGACCATCATCCCATTGGCCGAGGCGGGAATACAGATCGCCGTCATCGTCGACCGAGTTCAACTGGCTGAGGAAATGCGCCAGCGTTTGCAGATAGGGATCGGACTCCGCGTTGGCCTGCGCAGCCTGAGACAAAGCTTCGATCTGAACCGGACTGAGCGGCGGCGCATCATTGGTCAGCAGTGCGCCGAGCCAATCGGTCAGCCAGCCGACACCGCGCAAATCCGCCTCCGAGCGAAACGGATTGAAACCTGTCTTGATCCCCATCTGCACCGGCGAATAACTGCCCCCGAGCGCGCGCAATGCGGATTCCATGCCGCGGTCCTTGTCAAAAGCAATGATGCGGGGAGACACGCGCTGCGCCTGTGCCAAGAGGAAAGCGGTGCCGAGCGTCTTGCCCGAGCCAGTACGGCCGATGACGAGCGTATGTCCGACCGCAAGATCACCCGGTTCACCCGGAAGGTGGAAGTTGAAGCGGTAAGGCTCACCCCCTTCGGTTGGCAGAATGGTGATCGGTGCGCCCCAGGGCTCGGTGCCCGGCACAAGGCCGCGCCCCGACGTATGCAGGGACGCAAAATCGGCGAAGCAGGCAGAGGAAATCATCGCATCCCGCGAGCGGAATGCGAAGTTGCCCGGATGCTGTGCAAAGTAGGCGGTGCGCGCACCGATGTCCTCACGGACCGCAACTGCGAGCGCCCGCTGCGCTTGCGTTCGGATTTCCGCCGAAAGCGCGTCGAGTTCCTGCGGTGTGCGCGCAACAGCCATGATCGACACCTGATGCTGCCCGAAGCTGATCCGGCCGGACGCCAGATCATCGGCGGCATCCACCAGCTCGGCCTGCGCCGAACGCGCCGCGTCATCCGCCGCACTCATCTGCCGCACGGTACGCTGAACGCGGCCGAGTGCCGGCACCAGATCCATCGGCGTGAAGGAATGTGTGACGATCGTGTCGCCCGGAAGATCCATCCGGTCGAGAAAGCCGGGCGATGTCCGGGTCGGGTATTTCTTGAAGGTGAACATCGCGCCGTAGCGCATATCGGCCTCATCCAGACCGAAAGAAATGAAGCTGTCTCCGCGAAAATCGACCCGGCTGTTTACCAAGAGGTTGGCAAGTGGGATAAAGGCCGCGCCCGGCGTCAAAGGGTCATACTTGCCGGTGATCGTAGCGCGCAACAGCCCGAGCCAGCGTCCGTCCGATAGGGTCAGCCGTTCAGGCCGGGTTGGCGCAACGGTCTGCATCAGATCGTTGGTTACTTCATTGAGGATGTCGATCCGGCGGCTGCGTTCGGCGCGAAGGTCGCGTTTCGAGCCGCCGGTAATCTTTGCCCAGATCCCAGCCAGCCTTTTCGGGCGGACAACGACTGTAACCATGGAGACGCGCTCACGCAGACCGCCATGTGCAATCATGTCCTGCCATTGCCGGTCGATCCGCTCTGCAAACTCATTGCCCTCAACCGCCGGAAGCACGGGCGAGGTTTCATGAGAGACCCGGTGAACATAGAACGCGATGCCAGGCCGGGCCTGCGCCACTGTCGACGCGAACGCGCGCGCCACATCATCGACGAATGTCTGGTCAGCCGTGTCGGCCTCGATACCCGCCACCACAAAAGACGCCATCACATCGCCATCCCGCAACATGATGACGTCATCGCCAACACCGCAGACGTAGGGCAGATAGGCGGCCAGCATGTGTTCGCGGGTCAGGCCCGCCGGATCGACGGCCTTGCGGCCGAGACCTTGCTTCATATCAAGCACGGTAGGTCTGCCCCTTTCCCTTGAACCACGTCGGGGTCGGTGGTGTCCTTGCGAGCGTCACAAAGATCACGTCGAGAAACCGGGGGTCATAGTTGGCAAGCGCACGCAGCGCCGCATAGCCGAACACCGCGCTTGCCAGCATCCACACGATTGACAAAGTTGCGATGAAACCGCCGACAACCACCAGAAAAAGCATCACAACATAGGTCATCGGCAGTCCCGCGATCGAGACCGGTCGGGTCAGCGCCAGAAAGCACGGGTTCTGCATGTTCAGATACCGGCCAGAATCGTCGCGGAACCGAACAGGATCACAAGGCCGATCACGACCGAGGCGGCAAAGCCCCAGTTCATGCGTCCCGTCAGGAACACGATACCGACTGCCGCAAGTGCAACAAGACCAAGTGCCCGGCCTGTCGTGCCCGTCAGGGCGTTCCCAAGCGTTGTGAAAAAGGTGTTGAGCGGCGAGAGGTCCTGCGCCAGTGCCGGGGTCGAGACAACGGCCAGAGCCATTGCGACCGCCGCAATGCGTCGGTGAGAGTGAGTCAGTATTGCCATACGGAGACGTCCTTTGATGTATTCTGAGTGGAGATCGTGGAGTGCAGCCCTGCCGGGACCGGGGTTGTGGGGGCTGCCGCTGGCGCATGGCCGGATGCAGCAGTAATCTTGGCGACATAGGCGCGGGTTTCGCGAAACGGCGGGACGCCGCCATATTCGACGACCCGGTGCGGCCCGGCGTTGTACGCAGCCAGCGCGAGGGACACGTTGCCGAAGCGTGCAAGCTGCGCGGTGAAATACCGCGCAGCACCGTCGAGGTTCTGCGCCGGGTCCCAGGTATCACGCACACCAAGCTGGCGGGCGGTGCCCGGCATGAGCTGGCCCAGCCCCTGCGCGCCTTTTGGCGACAGCGCCCGGGGATTGAATCCGCTTTCAGCGCGGATCAGTTCGACAAAGATACGGGCAAAGGTCAGCGCATCGAGCCCTGCACGACGCGGCCCTGCCCCGCCGGAATGACGAAGGGCGGTCTCTTCGGCCATCGCCCGGTACGCGGCGCGGGATGCCGCAACACGGACGGGGCGTGTTGCGGCCCTCTGCGCCTGCGGCTTGGTCGCCTGACCCGTGGATTGCCGGACGATAACGCGCCCGTCGCGGGTGAACTCATAGACAGTGGCGTGGCTCGCAAGAGGTGCAAAGCCGAGCAATAATGTGAAGGACACGAGCCGGATCACAGGCCAATCCCCGCGTGACACCAAAACGGAAGAGTGACGACCAACGCGACAGGACCTGCCGTGGTAGACCACGAGGCGCCACCTATTATGAATACGCCCGTCCCTGCGGCGACAGGCGAAATATTCAACCGGGGGATGAGCCACCCGTTTGTCCATGGCGTTGACAGTTTGCCGACATGGGTGGTGAACGCCCGGATGGCCGCAAAATATCGGAGAACCGTAATTCCGGCTACATATCCGTCAAGCCACTCCCTCACGCCAGGAGAGCGTCTGCGATGGCCATGGTCACCGCAGACGTCAGAAGGTTTCTCTTCAGGGTTGCTTTGGTTTTGATCCCCTCGATCCGGACGATCAGACTCTGCAGCACTTATCCCTGAAAGCTGTCCCGGCTTGCGCTGAACGTCAGACGGACATTGGTGTTCAGCCGCTGCTGTCCGATGTCGGGACGGGAACGGAAATTTGCGTAATCCCGAGACTGCGCAGGAAATTGAAGAGACCTTTAGGAGTCTTGATTTCGTAGGGCCGGATGGTTTTGGGCCGCACGAGCTGGTGGCGTACACCTTCCTTTGTCTCAAGAAAGACACGCCATCGATCTGAGACACCATCGTCTGGTTGTCGGGCTGGCAGGACAAGCTCAATATTCCCTCCTCGTTCAATCTCTTCTTTGAGATCGTCGAACAGGATCACGGGATGCGCATCTCTCGGCGTCATTGTTCCACCTCCGGGAATCGATAATTCCCAAAGTCTAGATCATATTCGAACGCTCAAGAAAGATCCTTGGTCGCTATTAGTTTTTGACTATCAAAACAAACTTCTGGAGTGCAAGACGTGTTTTTCGGCACAGGAAGGCTTTTCTGTCTGCCGCCGGGAAGAAACCTCATAAAGGCTTTGCTTCATTGGACAAAAGGATACAACAGGGGTTGAATCCGGTGGGCAAAGTTCTGCCGACGGTTGCAGAGATGTTGGATCAGGTTAGAGACAGGCAAGGTTCAGGACATCAGTTTAGATAATTTTCTGACTGATTTGCCATCAGTCCGGCGCACTGTTGGCTCGCAGACGTCGGTCTTTGCTCATTACGCAAATCTCCGAAATGTCCGAACCCCAAACGGACTCACCGCTGCTGGACGCATTCGTCCATCTGCTGACGGGTCGACCATAAGCGAATTTTGTTCATGCGCAGATTGCCTGGCGGTGGCCAACTTCGTGATACCGGTCACAGGCAGGCGCAACCGACCACCCTTCCCTACCCGTGTAGGCACCGCTTCCGCCAGTTCCGCTGGTGATGACGCGACGTCTGCAACCACCCGCGACATCAGGCGACTTTTCAACGGTTGAGCTGGGCTTCAAGCGGTTATGTGTAAGGCTTCACGATGTGGCTTGCCGACGCCACGGGCCGGTATGCTGTTTGGAAGACGAGGCTAAGTTGGCGGACGAAGAAGCGGATTTGTTTTTCGGCTTATACGCTCCCGTTGTCGGTCAGCGCCTCGATCACCTCTGGGGCGCGGCAGATGCCGAACCGTTTTTCGATGGCCTCGGGCAGCATGTCGCGCACATCTGATTCACCGATCTCGGCATTGGCGGCGGCAATCCCTGCCCCGTCACCCACGCAGAGGATCGAGGTGCAGCGCATAAGAGATCAGGAAAGCCGCGCCGTGCCGGAGATCGTATGGCTGTTCAGGGTCAGCGAGCGCACCGTACGGCGGGCATAGGTTGCACTTGTTCATAGCATTTTTCATAGTGGAGAAAATATTCACGTTGGCAGCTGGTCGATTTTGGTGCATAATCGCACCAGATCAAAAGGAGACCAACATGCCGCGACAAACCATCACCATCAGCGAACCAAATCATTCTTGGCTACAGGGTCGTATCGACAGCGGTGAGTTCAAAACTCATACAGAGGCGGTTAACGACGCTCTGCGCCGAATGCGCGAGATCGAGAGCGGCGTGGAAGAAATCCGAGCCAAGCTCGTTCGCGCAGAACAGCGCGGGTTCTCGGTAAAAACACCGGAACAGATCCTGGCAAAATCAAAAAGTGAGCTTCGCCAGAATGGGGAACTATAAGTTATCTGACGAGGCCCAGGATGACCTGGTGGGAATCCACCAATACGGCGTCAGAAAATGGGGTAAGCGCCGTCTCCACCCCATTGATATTTCGATTGAGTTCAGCGGTTTTGCCTTCGGGGTGCATGTCCACGAGCTCGCCGGGGAGTCCCGGACGAGCTCATTCTGAGGTGATGTCAGTCGGGGCGTAGGCCCATGGCATC
>JAGXFH010000049.1 GCA_024637315.1 Brevirhabdus sp. | reverse complement strand
CCATACGACTGCATGTGCACCTGCGATCATGACTCGCTCTCTCTGTTTCGTGCTATCCTAACACGTTGCGGCCTTCGATGACTGCAAAATGCTTTGCGTTATAAGAATGTCCGGTGTCGGAAGTTGCACCGCAGCGGTGGATGGACCAACGACGGGCAGGTTCGGGCCGTGACCGACGTGGAACACACGGCGATCATGCTGCTGATGCTGCGCCGCCACAAGACCGGTGAGAGCCTGAATCAGACGGGCTGGCTGCATCCAGCGCGCCTTGGCACGGGTCAGCTGCATGGACAGCACACGCGCCAACGCGCTGCCACCTCCCAACCAAACTGTCCAGTTTTAAACCGGGAAACTGACCCACTTTGCACCGGGATTGACAGCTTGGAACTCAGCCAGATTCGAATCGTCGAAGTTATGAGAGACAGCGGGCTTTCGCAGGGAGGACCGCGCGGTGACAACACTCTTGACATAAATACCAACCGGTTGGTATTGTCTGATTATGCCCAGACCAACCAAACACAACCCCGAACGCGGCGACGCCCGCACCAGGCTTCTGGAGGCCGCGCGCGACGTCATTCGAACACGAGGCTTCGCGGCGACCACGGTTGACCACCTCTGCAAGGTCGCCGGCGTGACCAAGGGCGCGTTCTTCCATCATTTCGAGAACAAGGAGGCGCTGGGCGTCGCGGCTGCCGCCCATTGGGCCGAGACCACCTCGGCCTTCTTTGCCGATGCTCCCTACCACGATCACGACGATCCGCTTGACCGACTGATCGGCTATCTCGACTTCCGCAAGAACATCATCGCGGGCGATCCCGCAGAGTTCACCTGTCTCGTCGGCACGATGACCCAAGAGGTCTATGACTCGCATCCGGCAGTCCGCGACGCCTGTGCCGCCAGCATCTTCGGTCACGCAGCCTCGCTCGAGCCAGACATCGCGGCGGCGATGAAGTCGCGCGGAATCAGAGCCGATTGGACACCCGCAAGCCTCGCCACTCACACCCAGGCCGTGCTTCAAGGTGCCTTCATCCTCGCCAAGGCGACAGAAGACCGAGAGGTCGCGCGTGATAGTGTCGATCATCTGCGCCGCTATATCGAAATGCTGTTCGACGCAGACAGAAATGCAGAGAAATCAGGATGACTCTTCAGGCCAACCCGACCGTAACCGTCTTCGAAAGATCGCCCGACGAAGGCAGAGGACTGGCGCGGGACATGCGTGTTCGCTGGGCGCTCGAGGAAGTCGGCCAGCCCTATGATGTCCGCCCGGTTTCCTTCGCCGCGATGAAGGAACCTGCACACAGAGCGCTCCATCCCTTCGGGCAAATCCCGACCTTCGTGGACGGAGATCTCTCCCTCTTCGAAACAGGCGCGATCGTGCTCCACATTGCCAGCCATCACGAGGGCCTTTTGCCGCTTGATGCGGACGCGCACGCACGCGCGATCAACTGGATGTTCGCGGCGCTCGGCACAATCGAGCCGACGATCGTCGATCGAGAGGTCGTCCTTTATCTCGAACGGAGTGAATCGTGGTTTGAGCAGCGCCTGCGTACTGTTGAGGATCGCATTCGCGGTAGGCTGAACGATCTGTCGCGCCGCCTCGGCGATGCCGACTGGCTGGATGGCGCGTTCAGCGCGGGCGATCTGATGACGGTCGACGTTCTGCGCCGGTTGGACGGTTCGGGCCTGCTGGAAGAATATCCGAGCCTTTATGCATATGTCGCCCGCGCCGAAGCAAGACCTGCGTTCAATCGGGCGTTCGACGCGCAACGTGCCTTCTTCAACGCCGCAGGAGCGATGTAAGCCAAGGCAAAACCTCGAGAACACGCTTCAACACCAAGGGAGAAATCAGAAATGGAACCGACGATCTACCTGTTCTTCAAAGGCAACTGCCTTGAGGCAATGACCCATTACGCCGATGTTCTGGGCGGCCAGATAAATGGTATTTTCCGCAACGCCGACGCCCCCGATCCAGAGAGCCGCATGCCCGGCGGCGACGACATGGTGATGAACATGGCCATGACGTTGGGAAGTGCCACCGTCATGGCCTCCGACAATACCGAGGAGATGTACGACAAGCCGCGCGGCTTCCGCGTCTCGATCGCGCCGACATCGCGCGAAGAATTCGACCGTATCCTTGCCGCCCTCGCCAAGGATGCGCAATCCGTCGAGATGGCGCCGGACGAGACCTTCTGGGCCGAGCGTTTCGCCATGTTCACCGACCAATACGGCACACCTTGGATGCTCAGCTACGAAGGGACCAAAGCGCAAGGAGCACCGGCATGACCGATCTCGTCACCTGCCTCTGGTTCGACCACGCCGAAGCAAGCAAGGCAGCCGAATTCTATTCCGCGACCTTTCCCGACAGCCATGTCGACCGGGTGAACACGGCACCGGGCGATTTCCCCGGCGGGCAGCAAGGAAGTGAACTGACTGTCGAGTTCACTGTGCTCGGTCGGCGGTTTGTCGGGCTGAATGGCGGCCCGGCCTTCACGCCCAATGAATCGGTAAGCTTCATGGTCATCACCGAAAACCAGGAAGAGACCGACCGCTACTGGAACGCGATCGTTGGGAATGGTGGAGTCGAGAGCGCCTGCGGCTGGTGCAAAGACCGCTGGGGCCACTCTTGGCAGATCACACCGAAGCTGTTGCTCGACCTGACGACGAGTTCTGATCGTGACACGGCACAGCGCGCTTTCGAGGTGATGATGACGATGCAGAAAATCGACATCGCCACGCTCAAGGCGGCAGCGAATGGGAGTTGAGACAATGGAGAAGCACTTTTCGGGCGGGTGCCAATGCGGCGCCGTTGTCTACGAGGTCCTCGTCGACCTTGACCAAGTGATCACCTGCAACTGTTCGCGGTGCCAGCCGCTCGGCGTTGTCTTGGCCTTTGCGCCGAGGAACGACTTTACGCTGAACCGCGGCGCAGAAAACCTGACGGAATTCAGGTTTAACAAGAAGGAAATCGCACATCTCTTTTGCAAGACCTGCGGCATTCAGAGCTTTTCCTACGGCCGAATGCCTGACGGTGCCGAGATCGCGGCGATCAACGTGAACACACTCCAAGGGGTCGATCCCCGAAACTTGCGCCCGACGCATGTCGACGGTCGCTCAATGTAAAACAACCCCGGAACAGGAGGAACAGATGTCTTACGTAGACGGTTTCGTGATCGCGGTGCCGACCGCGAACAAGCAGAAATTCATTGAGCATGCCAAGCTGGGTGACAGCGTGTTCATCGACCTTGGCGCAACGCGCGTGATCGAATGCTGGGGCGACGATGTACAGGTCGGAAAAGTCACGGATTTCCGCAAGGCCGTGCAGGCCGAGGAGGGAGAGACTGTCGTCTTCTCCTGGATCGAATGGCCCGACAAGGAGACCCGCGACGCGGCGATGAAGACCATGATCGGATGGATGGAGAGTCCGGAAACGGCCGACCCACGCATGGACCCGGAAAAGAACCCGATGCCCTTCGACGGTAAGCGCCTGATCTTTGGCGGCTTCGCGCCAGTCGTGGAGGTCGAAGGTAATCCTGAAGGAAAGAAGGCGTAACCATGCCCAGCACTGTCAAACTACACCGCGTCTTTGCCACCAAGCCGGAGAAGGTCTATCGCGCCTTCCTCGAGCCCGATGCGGTGGCAAGCTGGCTGCCGCCCTTCGGTTCACCTGCACGGTGCATAAGCTCGAAGCGAGGGAAGACGGCAACCACCGTATGTCCTTCCGCAACTTCACTACTGGCGGCAGCCATTCCTTCGGCGGCACCTATCTGAAACTCGTCCCCGACGAAGCGCTCATCTACACGGATACGTTCGACGACCCGAACCTGCCGGGCGAGATGAAGCGGTCTTCGACGCGAGTTCGCGGGCATGTTGACCTTGAATGATCGCCGAAACCGTCTTTCAGGCGCGGGGACCGAAAGTGGTCACGCCAACCTCCTGCAGCCAGCCGCCCTCGGTCATCCTGGCAACCGTCATCTACGCCGCCGCACCATGCAGCCCTTCGGGCAGCGGCAGGGCGAGGTTGTAGGGGCGCTGGGCGTCCGCGCCGAGGATGACGGTCTGTGTCTCGGTGAGTGCGGTCATGGCAGGCCCCTGGGATGAGTTGCATCGTTTCCGTGCACCCAGAATGCTCGATCTGGCGTTCGGCGGCAAAGGTTGAGATCGCGTCATTGGTCAGTTCAGTCCCGTAGCATATTGGGAATGACGCGCCGTTCGATCAAGATGCTCAACTCTTTGACAACACGCCGGCTGCCCGTTGTCCGGAGTGGCGGCATCAAAGGCGCGATCACCGCCCATTCCGCGTCGGTCAGATCGCCTGCGTATTTTCCGCCCACTCGGGCATGTCGGCGACGGGTGAGTTCGGTCCAGGCCATCGTGATCTCCGTTCTGTCCCGCGACCAAACAGAACACAACCTGCTGAACTCATGCAATTAGTTTCAAATCAGGCTCTTAGGCTGCAGTGACCCTCCAGATCACATCGCCAACGTCGTCCGCCATCAAGAGAGACGCCTTGTCGGGGCCGATGGCGACGCCGACCGGGCGACCGTAGGACACTTTTTCGTCCTCGGACAGGAAACCCCAAAGGATGTCTTTGGGCGGGCCGGAAGGGCGTCCGTTTTCGAAGGGCACGAAGATCAACTTGTAGCCACTTAATGTCGAACGGTTCCACGAGCCGTGTTGGCCGATCACCATGCCGTCAGGAAAACCGGGAAGCGTGCCGGCGGGCATCCAGCATAGTCCCAGCGACGCGGTGTGCCCGCCGAGCGCGTAGTCTGGCGTGATCGCGCGATCAACCAGCGATTCGTCCTGCGCGACCCTGTCGTCCACGGTTTTGCCCCAATAGCAAAAGGGCCATCCATAGAACCCGCCGTCTTTCACCGAGGTCAAGTAGTCCGGCGGAGTCTCGTCGCCCAGACCGTCACGTTCGTTCACAACAGTCCAGAGTGCCCCGGTCGTCGGTTCCCACGCCGTGCCCACCGGATTGCGCAGGCCAGAAGCAAATATGCGGGCCTTGCCGGTGGCGAGATCAAGTTCCCAGATGGCGGCGCGACCGTCCTCGGCCTCCATTCCCTCATCGCCAATATTGGTCAGAGAGCCGACACCGGCGTATATCTTGGTCTTGTCCGGAGAGACAATCAGACTGCGGGTCCAGTGACCGCCCGGCTTGAATTCTACCAGTCTGCGGCCTGGCCCGGTCAACCGCGTTACGCCTTCCTCGTAGGGAAATGCGACGATCCCGTCCGTGTTGCCGACATAAAATGTGTCCCCTACCAGCGCCATGCCGAAAGGTTGCCTCTGCTTCTCAAGAAAAACTTCACGCGTCTCGGCGACGCCATCGCCATCCGTATCACGCCAAAGTGTAATCCGATTGGCGCTGATCCCGATGGCGCGGGCGCGCCGCATCGTGGATTGCATTGCGCGATCCATGAGGGATTTGGGCGGATCGACCTGCAGCAACGCCTCGGCGACCAGGACGTCGCCGTTCGGCAGCACCTCGATCCAGCGCGGATGCTGCAGGTCCGAGGCAAAGGCATTGACCTTGAGACCCGGAGCGGCCTTGGGAACTTGTCCGGGTGCCCAACCCTTGGCGGTTGGCATCTTCAGGGTCATGATGCCCTGCTTCTTGGCTTCGGGGATCGCCGGTTTCGTGCCCACGGCCTGAGTGTCCGGAGCCTGGCCGCGACGCAGCAAGACCATTGCGCCGCCAACGATTTCGGTTGCTTTTGCAACAATGTCCATATTTTGCTCCATCGCTTTTTACATTAAGACGCTATCGCGGCTTCAGAGGCGGTCCAAGCGAGAAATTAGAGACCGAAATTCTGAAGGCTCGGGAAGATCATCTCTTTACCTTTCCATGTCGATTGCAAGTCTGCATATAAGAAGTCGTACTTTCGCTCAGCCACGTCGAAACCGTCTCGTCCAAACCCGACAACGGCCTGATCGTGCCAGAGGTGTGTAGCCTCGCGCAGCATTATCTCGCCGCGCAACATCAACTCCGCGAACGGCTGCCTGCCTCGATCAGCCTCCGGCGGCGGCGAGGCTTCAGGCAAGTCGCGGACGGGCTAGGATTGGTGCCCAGACAAAGATGAAGTGGCTGGAAGACCACGCTATTCGGGATCAGCAAAAGCGGCGACCGATGCATGCGCATCCTGATAGTCCAGGGCGCGAGAGCGTTCTTGGCAGAGTGGATGGCAAGGACGACCCAAGCAGCCAATGGATCGGCCGCATGCGTGAACGACGCAGGAATGCCCGTGCCGGAGTTCACCCGCCCTCTGTTTTCGCTGTCGCGGATTGGATCAGGATCAGGACGGTCAGAAGATAGGCGACGCAACCCATGGCCAAGGATATGGCTCTGGGAACCGACACATCGAAAAGCGTCGTCACGGTTGCCTGATCTTTGTTTCGCGTGATAGCTTTTCCTTTGCAGTTGAACATCGAAAGTGGGGCCTTGGGAGATGCCAGAAGTATTCAGATCGCTCGTTGCATCGGTCATTCTCGTCTGTCTCGCAGGCTACGTTGCCGCCGAGGGCGATCCGACGCGACGGGCCGAGCGTATGGAACCGTTGGTTCTGGACGCCGCAGCAGGATTCTCGGTAACCCGATACGAGGTCGAGACCGGGGTCTATTACCGCTGGCGGATCGAGAGCGACGGGCTTGAGGAATACAAACTGCTCGCGCCGGGTCTCTTCCGCGAAAGTTGGATCGACCAAGTCGTCATCGAGGACAAGGAAATCAAACCCTTCGGGCTTCACGCGGTCGAATTTGACAATGAAGGCGACATTGACATCTGGTTCATTCCACAGCGACCCGGTGAATATGAATTCTACATCGAGGGGCTCGAGACGCAGGGCTTCAGAGGAGTCTTTGTCGTAAGATGATCAGAGGGAAGACGCTTGCCCTTGCGCTACTCGCTGCCATTGCCGGCACGGCGAACGCGCAGCCCTTCACCCGCGTCTGCGAAGCGCTCCAGACCCGGATCGCCCAATCGCCCGCAAATCTGGAGGGCCGTATCCTGAACGAGGCGCTGTTCGAGGCTGCGGCGCTCGATTGTCCGGATACGGCCGTGGACCTGCTGGAGAAGGGGGCGTCAGTGAAAGCGCGCAACCGATTTGGCGGCACGCCGTTGAATGTTGCGGCGGCCCGAGGCGCGCGCGAGGTCGTCGCAACGCTGCTAAAGCGCGGGGCCGCAATCGACCACAGCAACCTCGGGGGCACCACACCGCTTCTCGCTGCGGTTCAGGAAGGACGCCGTCGCATGGTGTCCGACCTTGTCGCCGCAGGTGCGAACGTGAACATTGCCAATCGCGAGGGCATCACGGCGGTCATGGCAGCCGCTTTCGAGGGGGACCGGCGCATGCTTTTGGAGATTCTGGAGGCTGGTGGAGATCCGAGCGTAGTGGACCGACATGGCAAGGGCGCGTTGATCTATGCGGCGGGACGGGCGTTTCCGGCAATTGTCGAGATCCTGCTTGATGGCGGTGCCGATCCAGACCGGGTCTGGGGCCACGATCTGACGGCACTGATGTGGGCCGCTGGGCACGCCAACAATGCCCCCGCTGCGGACGGCTTGGTTGTCGCCGGGCTGCTTTTGGATGCCGGAGCCGGAATCGACCGCCAGGACGACAGGGGTCGTACAGCTCTGATGATTGCCGCTGAGCGCGGCCATGCTCAAATGGTTGAATTTCTGCTTGGCGCAGGCGCCGATTCAGACATCCGTGACAAAGCGGGAGCGACTGCTTTGGACTTGGCGGCCAGTGACGGGATCCGCGCCTTGCTGCAGTTCTGATCCTACTGAACGTCGACCGTGGCGAGATAGCGCGACAGTGCCGCGATCGTATCGTCATCGAGTTGTTTCATCGTGCTGATCTTGTCAGGTGCGTTCATTCGGACCTCGTTCTTGAAGTCCAGCATCGTCTTGAGCAGATAGCCAACCTGTTGTCCCGCCAGCCGGGGAATCCTGCTGTCGCCTTGCCACTTGCCATGGCATGCGCTGCATTGACCGCCCGTAATGCCCCTCTCGGCGATCTGCTGATCGCCCTCCTGCAGGTCTGCCTGAATATCCGGCCAGACCTGTGCGGCGAAATGTTCTGCCAGAAGCTTGGCCTGATCCCGATCGTATTCTGCGGCGATGGGCGACATTATCTCGTTGTCGCGGCGCTGGGCAGCATAGTCGCGAAGCTGGGTATAGACGTAGAAATACTCCTGGCCCCAGATGATCGGGTAATCGGGTTCCGAAGGGACACCGTTTTCTCCATGACAGCCCATGCAAAGCGCCAATTCATTTTCGAGAACGAAATCCTCCGCGGCCGCCGCCGGCAATGCGGCAAATATCAGCGCAACTGCGGCAGGTTTCAGTCTCATTTTCCGGTCTCCACAAGTTAAGGGCGGACTTGTCAGTCCGCCCTTCCAATCGTGACAGTCAAGTCTCAATCCGCAAGGGTGAAGGCAATGATGTTATTGCCACGCTTGAAGTTGAGTTGCGCATTGCCGCCTGCGGCGACCACGACGTACTGCTGACCCTCGACTGTGTAGCTCGACGGCGGCGCATTCGCGCCGGCACCGGCCTGAAAGCGCCAAAGCTCGGCGCCGTTGGAACTGTCATAGGCTTTGAACAGTCCGTTCCCTTCGCCGGTAAACACCAGCCCGCCGGCGGTCGCCAAAATTCCGCCGATCATCGGCTGCTCGGTGCGGACTTGCCAAGCGATATCGCCGGTGTCGTAATCGACAGCGGTCACGTTGCCCCACTGCTCTTCGTCAGGGATTACGTCGAACGACCCCCCGAGCCAGAGCTTGCCTTCCGGATAGGGCGTCGAGCGGACCGTGTAGGTCATCGGCTGATGCAGGTTGATCGCGTAGGTCAGCCGGTGGTTCGGGTCGATCGCCATCGGCGACCACTCGACACCACCATTCGCACCCGGAAGCATCCGCGCACCCTCAGCCGTTGGCAGCGTCCACATATCCTCTTGCGGCACCATCGCCTCCGAGAAGCGGATGAGCGAGCAGTCGTCGGCATTGTGGACATAGACATGTCCGGTCTTGCCGGCATGAAGAATTCCTTTCACGTCTTCTCCCGCTTCGTTCTTGACCGTCGTGATGATCGGCGGAGAGACGGCGTCGAGGTCCCAGACATCGTGGGCAATGTATTGAAGATGGCAGACGTATTCGCCGGTATCCAGATCGACCGCGACAAGGCTGTCGGTGTACAGGTTGTCGCCAGGACGGAGCGAACCGTCGAGGTCGGGCGACGGATTGCCGACGACGAAGTAGACACGCCGGGTTTCAAGATCGACCGCCGGGTTCTGCCAAACGCCACCACCGAGGGTCTCATAGGGGTCGCCCATCTCGGCGAGCGCCGCCTTCTCGGCTTCGATATCGCGATGCATGTTGCGGCCGGTTGCATCTTCCGTTGCCCAGACGCCTACCGAGTTCTCGGGGATCGTTTGGAAGGTCCACTTCTCTTCCCCCGTCTCGGTGTCGAAAGCCTTCACAAAGCCGCGAATGCCGTACTCGCCTCCGTTAGTGCCGATCAGCACCATGTCCTCGACCACGCTGGGCGCCATGGTTTCGGAATAACCGAGTTCTGGTTCGGCAATCTGGGTTTCCCAAAGCTGCTTGCCGGTCTTGGCGTCGAGCGCGACGAGCTTCGCATCAAGCGTACCCATGAAGACTTTGTCACCTGAGACCGCCACGCCGCGGTTGTTCGGGCCGCAGCAATAGGTCGTGACAGGCCCCATGGCATGCTTGTAATGCCAGATCTGTTTGCCGGTGCGCGCATCCAGCGCATAGGCGTGGTTGAACGCCGTCGTCACATACATGATGCCGTTTACGACAATGGGTGACGTTTCCATCGAATCGACGACCTCTGTCTGGAAGATCCAGGCTGGACGAAGGTTCTTCACGTTGGAAGTGTTGATCTGGCTGGCCGGATAAAACCGGGTCTGTTCATAGTTCCCGTTAGTGTGGAGGAAGTTGTTTCCGTCACCCGCCGCCCGCGCAAGCATGCTCTGAGTGACCGACTGCAAGTCGCCGTAAAGCGTACTTGACGAGGTTTCCTCCTGGGCGTTCGTCGCGCCAGAAATAAAAGTTGCCGCGAAAAAAATTGCGGCTGTTAACCACCTGATCATCCGACTATCTCCTCCCTGAGTGAACGTTGCAAAACTCTTTTTATTTCTCTTATGGTATCTGAAAAATACTAGGAACAATAGAATAATGTGATGGCTCATCGTTTCTCCTCTCCCTTAACAATCATCGTACCGTTGCTGTATCTGGCGACATTCGGTCAGGCCGGTGCGCAATCCGGTCTGGCGATCGTCCCTAACGAACGTTCCGATACGTTGACAATTCTGTCACCCGAACTGGAAGTCGTCAGAACCATCGAGACCTGCGCGCGTCCGCGCGGCATTCATTTTAACGCCGACCGTTCGGCTTTTTTTGTTGGTTGTGCGGATGACGACATGATCGCCATCTACGACACCGAAACCCTAGATCTCATAGGGCGAATTAGGGGCGTGCCGGCGCCCGAAACCTTCGATCTTCACCCCGACGGACGGCGGCTGATCGTCTCGAACGAAGAAGACGCGGCGGCGTCCGTGTATGACGTGGAGACCGGCGAGTTACTGGCCGAATACCTGACCGGCGAAGAACCCGAAGGGGTCCAAGTAACCTCCGACGGTCGCTTGGTCTTCGTGGCTTCCGAGGCGGCGAATCTCGTGCACGTTATCGATCTTGAAGCGGACGAGGTGATCGCGGACATCCTGGTCGACACCCGCCCGCGCCGGTTCGCGCTGACTCCCGACGAAAAGGAACTCTGGGTCTCGGCCGAACTCGCGGGCATCGTTAACATCATCGACGTGGAAAGCCTGAAGCTGATTGGTGACATACCCTTCCTGCCGACGGGCTTCCGCCCCGAACAGGTGACGCCGGTGGATCTGATCATCACCGATGACGGACAGCGTGCATACGTCGCGCTTGGCCGCGCCAACCATATCGCGGTGGTCGATGTGCCCCAGCGCAAGGTCATCGATTACGTTCTGGTGGGCAAGCGCGCCTGGGGTCTGGCGCTGACCGCGGACGAATCGCGCCTTTATGTGGCCAACGGATTGTCAGACGATGTGACCGTGATCGACACCGCGACGTTGAAGCCGATCACCTCGATCCCGGTCGGCCGAGTGCCCTATGATGTGTTGATCGATGATCGCTAGATTTCTTGCGCTTTTCCTGATTGTCGCATCTCCAACCGCCGCGCAGGATTTGGCCCGCATCGTCTATCTGGGCGTCGATGACGATCCATACTACGAACCCCAGCAACGCTACACCGGCCTCTCACTCAGGGATCGCCACCGACCGGTCGAGGGCATACGGCTGGGGATGCGCGACACGCGCGTTCTGGGCCGGGCGCTGGGGTTAACATTCGAGCTGGAGGAAGTTCTGACCTCGCCCGAGGGGCTTTCCGAAGCCATTCGCGACGCCCAGGCGTCACAGCCGCTGGCCATCCTTCTTGACTTGCCGTCCAGTGGCATGACCACGGCGCTGGCTGGGGCCGGGCCGGACGATCTTTTCATCAATATCCGCGATCGCTCCGATCGCTGGCGCGGCGACGATTGCGCGTCGGCCCTTCTGCATACCCCACCATCTTACTCGATGCTGAGCGACGCACTGGCTCAGCACCTACGGGCGCGGGGCTGGACCGATGTCTTTATCCTTCATGGCCGGACTGAAGCGGATACCGAGCAGGCCGAGGCCGCTCGTCGATCCGCGACCAAATTCGGGCTGAAGATCGTGGATGACCGGGCCTTCGAGTTCACCAACGATCCTCGGCGGCGCGATCACAGCAACATTGCGCTCTTGACCGGCGGGGTCCGCAGTGATGTGGTCTGGCTTGTCGATGCCGACGGCGATTTTGGGCGCTACGTGCCCTTTGCGACCTATGCCCCGCGCCCCGTTGTCGGATCCGAGGGACTGACACCAAGGGCCTGGCATTGGACTTTCGAACGCTACGGCGCGCCGCAGCTCAACCAACGGTTCAGGCGCCTGGCGGACCGCGACATGACCGACGATGACTGGGCAGGCTGGGCGGCCGTTCGGGTCTTAACCGATGCCGTCGTCCAGGCAGGGTCTGCCGAACGCACCGCAGTTCACGCCGCGCTCCGGTCGCCTGACCTGTCTGTCGATCTCTACAAGGGTGTGCGCGGAAACTTCCGCAACTGGGACGGCCAGTTGCGCCAGCCGATCCTTCTGGCAACCCATAATGCGGTGATCGCAGTCGCGCCGGTCGAGGGCTTTGAACACCAGTTCGATACGCTGGACACGCTGGGTGCGGACAATGCTGAAAGTAACTGCCGCCAATGAACAACGGCATTGCGCGCCGCCGCCGGGGGACCAGAGTTCAGGAAATCCGGTGCAAAAGCCGGGAGATCTGGGGAGAATACTAAGCCAAAAGTTGATCCTGATCGCTGCGCTGATGGCTTTCACCGAGCCACTTGGCGCTGACACACCGGTCTTGCGGGTAGCGGTGAATGGGCTTGAGATATCGGTGCAAGGCATGGCCGGCGGCTCAGTGGCAAGATCGGTATCGCCGGCGGACCGCTGGACAAGAGCTGGATCATCTTACGCGCCTATGCCGAGCAATTCCACGGCATGGACCTTGCCGCCGAAACGGAACAAGTCTTCGGCGCACCTCCTCTGATCGACAAGGCGGTCCTCAGCGGCGAAGTCGACGGGGCGGTGAATCACTGGCATTTCATGGCGCGAATGCGGGCCGCGGGACTGACCGAAAGGCTGCTTGCTGACCGCGCCATCGCAACGGTCTTCGTCACCCATTCCATGGCTGAGGCCGAACGTTTGGCAACGCGCATTGTCCGACTCACGGGAAGCCCCGCGGCGCTCAGCGATGTGGGAACCTGACAACGGTTCTCAGCCGCCTGCCGAGCGCCGCCGCGACAGCGCTCGCGCTGGATCATAGCCAAGAAGCGCTAGACCAAGGAACAGAACAAGCGCCAGAAGGGTCCAAGCCAGGGCCGTGAGGTTCGCTTCACCATGCAAGGCGAACCGGATCGCCTCGACCGCGTGCGTAAACGGATTGATCGCGCAGATCCAAAACAGCAGCGTCGAGCTTTCGGCCATCTTCCAAAGCGGATAAAGCGCCGACGACAGGAAAAAGGCAGGGAAGATGACGAAGTTCATGACGCCCGCAAAGTTTTCGAGCTGACGGATCGTTGACGACAGCGCCAGTCCCAGCGCCCCCAGCATCAACCCCGTCAGAAACAGGACCGGCAGCACCATTACATATCCCCACAGAGGCATCAGGATGCCCAAGGCTGCGGCTATCCCAAGGAAGGTATAGACCTGAAGGATCGACACCGCTGTTCCTGCCACAAGCTTTGACAATAGAAGCCACCAACGGGGAAGCGGACTCGTCAGCAAAAGTTGCATCGACCCCATTTCCCGGTCGTAGACCAAGCTGAGGGACGACTGCATCCCGTTGAAGAGCTGCACCATGCCGCAGAGGCCCGGGACGATATAGACTTCGTAGGTGACGTAAGTCGTGTAAGGCGGGATGATCGAAAGCCCGAGCGCCGAGCGAAATCCGGCCGCAAAGACCAACAGCCACACCAGCGGTCGCACCAGAGCGGCGACGAAACGGCCTCGCTGCGTAATGAACCGCAGGACTTCGCGCATGATGATGGCCTGCATGGCGATGATGGGAGCTTTCATACCGCGGCGGAACTCATCTCAAGGAAGACCGCTTCGATCGTCCGGTCACCAGCGATCCGCGACGCAGTGTCATGGGCCAGAACCTTACCCCGGTGCAGGAACACCAGATCGTCGTCGGCGCGAACCTCGTCCACCAGATGTGTTGCCCAGAGCACCGTCAGCCTACCCTCCGCGCAAAGCGCATGGACATGCCGGGTAATCGCCGCCCGGCTGGCGGGATCGAGCCCCACCGTCGGCTCGTCGAGCAACAGGATCTCGGGATCGTGCAGAAGAGCGCGCGCTATTTCCGTACGGCGCCTGTGCCCACCGTTCAGCTCTCTTGCGCGGACGGAGGATTTCTCTGTCAGGTCGAGCCGTTCCAGCGCCGCTTCGATCCGGTGGTCGCTCTCGCGCCCCGACAGGCCCCGGAGCGCGGCGTAATAGGACAGATTCCGTCGCACCGAAAGGTCCAGATCCAACGTCATTTGCTGGAACACGATTCCCATCGTCGCCAGGGCCCGCCGGGGCGATACCCGGAGGTCGTTCCCGGCGATCTCGATCCGCCCAGTCGGCGTGGTCACGAGGCGGGTCAAAAGCGAAAAAAGGCTGGTCTTGCCCGCGCCGTTCGGCCCCAGAAGTGCGCAGAACCTCCCTCTCTCGATGGCGAAGCTAACGTCCTTCAAGACCGGACCTGCTCCGTAGCCGAAGCTCAGGTGCTGCACGTTGAGCCCATACGGTGACATGTCCCGATGCTCCTAGGCATTTGGTTTCAAGTGTTCAAGGCTCTTCCCGGCCAAGCAGCAACAGTATCATTTACAGCATCCGACCAACATTCAACAGCAATCCCAAACCGCCAATCCTACAACCTGTTCAGATGAACCGAACCACCTCTACTCCGACAGAAATGCATGGCTGCGGTGCTTAAGTCGAGAAGCGGCATCCGGTGACATGACCCGCCAAACCCGGCTTCAGTCGGCCAATTTACTTCGCCGTTTCGTGCTGCTTGTCAAATTCACGAATGCCACGATAAACACGGCTGTCATGATCAGGATGACAGTTGGAGCAGGGGCACTGTCAATGTAAAAACTGAGGTAAACGCCCAGAAATCCTGACACCAATGTGACCGCGACGGCGACCATCAGCATCCGGTCGAACCGCTTGGTCACAAGAAATGCGATGACTCCCGGTGCGATCAACAGGCCGATCGACAGGATGATCCCCACCGCCGTCAGTGTCGCCACGATGGTCAGCGACATCATCGCCAGCAAACCGTAATGTAGCGCGCGCACCGGCAGGCCCACGGCTTGCGCTTGAATGGGGTCGAATGCATGCAGCATCAGATCGCGGCGTTTGGCGAGGATCACCGCTGATACGAAGAGCGCAATCCCCCCCGCCATCCACAGATCCGCACTGCCAACCCCCAGCATGTTGCCAAACAAGATATGGTCCAGATGCACGTCGGTACTGATCTTGGTGTACATCACGATGCCAAGGCCAAACATGCCGGAAAACACGATGCCCATAATGGTATCCTGTTTGACCCGACTGTTTTCCTTCAAGAACCCCGTGGCCAGCGCGCAGAACATCCCCGCGCAGAACGCCCCGATGATCAGCGGTATATTCAGCAGATACGCCAGCACGACCCCCGGCAGCACCGCATGGCTGATCGCATCACCCATCAGCGACCAGCCCTTCAGCACCAGATAGCACGACAGCAGCGCCATCGGCACCGAGATTATCGCCATGATCAGGAAAGCGTTGTTCATGAAGGCGAATTCGAACGGTTGGATCAGGGCATCGATCATGCCGCGCCCTCCAGCGCCTTGGCCGCCCGGCGGCGGGCCGACAGATAGCCATGTTTGGGGGCAAAGACAAAAGTCACCAGAAAAATCAGTGTTTGCAGGGTGACGATCAGCCCGCCCGTCGCCCCATCAAGGAAAAAGCTGAGATACGCGCCCACAAAGCTGGTGATCGACCCGATGGCCACACTCAGAATCAACAGACGCGGAAACCGGTCGGTCAACAGATAGGCCGTGGCACCCGGCGTCACCACCATCGCAATCACCAGAAACGCCCCGACAGTTTGCAATGCCGCCACACAGCAGGCTGAAAGCAGGGTGAAGAACACCACCTTCAGCATCCCTGTGTTGATCCCCAGCGACCGCGCGTGGTTTTCGTCAAAGAACGTTACCATCAGGTCTTTCCACTTGGCCAGCAGCACCGCAAGCGACACAAAGCCGATGATCGCCAGTTGCACGGTATCCTCCGGCGTAATCGCCAGGATATTGCCCAAGGTGATGGTCTGCACGGAAACCGACATTGGCGACAGCGACACCATGAACAGCCCCAGACCGAAGAATGAGGTAAAGATCAGCCCGATGATCGCGTCTTCTTTCAGCCCGGATCGCTGGTTCAAAAACAGCATCGCCCCCGCAGCCAAGCCGCCCGCCACAAAGGCCCCAAGCGCAAACGGCAGGCCCAGCATGTAGGCCCCCGCAACCCCCGGCACGATCGAATGGCTCAGCGCGTCACCGATCAGCGACCAACCTTTCAGCATCAGATAGACCGACAGGAATGCACAGACCCCGCCCACCAAGGCCGACACCCACATCGCATTGGTCATGTAGCCATATTGAAACGGCAACAGCAGCGTTTCGATCATTTCACCACCTGTTTGGCAGGCTTGTCATAGATCACGAACGGCTTTTCATCGTCGGTGAACACGGAAACCGAGCGGGCATCATCATCGTCGTGCAGGTCAGCCCCACCCAGCTCAAAATGCCGCAGCACCCCGCCAAAGGCCAGTTCAAGGTTTTCGCGGTTGAAAGTGGTCTCGGTCGGGCCGTAAGCCAGAACCGTGCCCTTGACCAGAACGGTGCGGTCGCAGAACTCCGGCACTGAGCCGAGGTTGTGAGTCGAGACCAACATCACCCGCCCCTCATCCCGCATCTCACGCAGCAGGGCGACGATGGCGTCCTCGGTCTGCACATCGACGCCGGTAAACGGCTCGTCCAGCAGGATCACGCGGCCATCCTGCGCCAGTGCACGGGCCAAGAATACCCGTTTGCGCTGCCCGCCCGACAACTCGCCGATCTGGCGTTTGCGGTGGTCGGTCATGTTCACGCGGGCCAATGCATCCGCCACGGCGGCGTGGTCAGCCGGACTGGCGATGCGGAAGAACCCCATATGACCATAGCGGCCCATCATCACCACATCCTCTACCAGGACGGGGAAAGACCAGTCCACCTCTTCGGCTTGCGGCACATAGGTCACAAGGTTCGCGTTCAATGCCGCTTTCACCGATTGGCCCATAATGGTGATCTCTCCTTTGGCCACCGGCACAAAGCCCATGATCGCCTTGAAGATCGTCGATTTCCCCGCCCCGTTGACGCCCACCAAGGCGGTGATCGTGCCGGTTGGCACTTCGAAACTGGTATCGCGCAGCGCGGTTTGCCCGTTGCGATAAGTTACGAAAACCCCCTTTGCGGAGATGCCGGATGTGACGGGATTGGCGGCTTGCGACATGGGGTGCTTTCCTGATGGCTGTATGGCTGTTCGTGGTGATACATGTCCCTCCGCCCCAACCGAAAAAGGCACAAGGCGCGCGCGTTGCGCTTAGATGACTATTCGGTTAGCCCATCCACAATCGTTTGCGATGTCACGCGCAGCAGGTCAATGTAGGTCGGCACCGGGCCATCGGCCTCGGTCAGGCTGTCCACATACAAAACCCCGCCATAGTCGGCGCCGGTTTCCCGCGCGACCTGTTTGGCGGGGTCTTGCGACACGGTGCTTTCACAAAAAATCGCCGGTATATTGTTGGCGCGCATGGCATCAATCACCTTTCGTACCTGCTGTGGGGTACCTTGCGCATCGGCGTTGATCGGCCAAAGATACAGCTCCTTCATTTGGAAATCCCGGATCAGATAGCTGAAGGCACCCTCGCAGGATGCAAGCCAGCGTTGCTGCTCCGGAACCGCCAGCACCGCTTCGCGCAAGGGTGCGATCGTTGCGGTGATCTCGGCCTTGTAGGCTTCGGCATTGGCCGCATAAACGGCCGCATTCTCGGGGTCATGTTCCGACATCGCGTTTCGGATGTTGTCCACATAGATCAACGCATTCTCTAGGCCCATCCATGCATGCGGGTTCGGCTTGCCGGAATACTCGCCTTCGGTGATGCTCATAGGCTCGATGCCGTCGGTCAACGTCGCACCGGGAACGTCAGTCAGATTGCGGAAGAACTGCGTGAACCACAGCTCAAGATTCATACCGTTCCACAGGATCAGATCGGCATCCTGCGCCCGGATGATATCGCCCGGTGTGGGTTCATAGCCGTGAATCTCTGCTCCGGCCTTGGTGATCGATTCCACCACCGCTGCATCCCCCGCCACGTTGCGGGCCATGTCGGCGATGATGGTGAAGGTGGTGACCACCTTGAATTCATTCTCTTGCGCGCCAGCAGCGTGCGTCATCATCGCGGCAGCCGCCGCTGCAAGAAGCAGGGATCGCAAAGTCTGTCTGACCATTCCCAGTCTCCGTCCGGTTGAACATTCTGTGGAATGCGTATGAGAACCATTTGCAAGTGTAAAGATTAATGCTAATCATTCGCAAAGATAATCGAAGTTGCGAATGGCGAGGCGGGCTGCGGCATGAACACTCCGTACAGCAAGACGGAACAGTACGTGACCGCTCTTCAACAGGCCGGCTTGCGGATCACGGCGCAGCGGATTGCATTGCTGCAAGTGCTTGCCGAGGCCGAAGACCATCCGGATGTAGCCGAGATTCATCTTCGCGCCAGGGCCGCAGACCCCCGGATATCCATCGCGACTGTCTATCGCACCGTTTCCGCGTTGGAACAGGCAGGCGTGATCAAACGGCACACCTTCGAGGGCGCCAGCGCTCGATTCGAGCGGGTGGACAAACTGCGCCACGATCATATCATTGACCTTGAGAGTGGCGAGATTGTTGAGTTTCAGTCCGATCACATTGAGCAATTACAAGCTGAAATTGCGTCTCGGCTGGGCTATGATGTAATATATCACCGGCTTGAATTGTATTGCCGCAAGCGGCCGTAAACGACCTGACCGTGTTAGGTTTAATGGCGTGAAAACAGCCATGCGCATCAAAGCGCGCGAATGACCTCGTCGGGCCTGACTGGCCACAGGTCTGTCATCCAGCTAAAACCCGAACCCGGCAGGTGTTGACACCGAACGGCGTGGGTTGGGCAATTGACCCAAAAACGCCGAAAGCCCCCTCTTTTCAGGGGGACTCGCCAAACATTGAGGTGGCGTTGAGGTAAAACGCTCGCCTCAATACTCCAGTGTTCGTGTCAGATTCTAACCATTTGGAAAGGTTATATAATTTGGTTGCGGGAGTAGGATTTGAACCTACGACCTTCAGGTTATGAGCCTAAATTCCTGCGATTCCAATAGCTTAGTTATTTCAACAGTTTACAGGCCAAGCCTTTGATTTCGGGCCATTTCCATTTCGACAACACCCGACGTTGACCTATTTTCACCGTCACCAACCGCGCCAAAACGACGTATTCGGGTTGAGGTGACCGGGGCGCGCGTGGGCGAGGTGCGCCAGGCCCGGTTCGAGCAGTTCAACCTAGAGCACCTGAGCTGGTCGAAGCCCGCCAGCATGACCAAGCAGCGCAAGATCCACCGCCTGCCGATCTCCGACGAGGCGGCGGCGATCGTGCGTCAGCGCCAGCTCCTGGTGCCGCGCGGCTGCCCCTTGCTGTTTCCCGGTGATGTTCCGGGTCAGCCGGTGAAGGAGATCCGCCGGTTCTGGCGCGGCATCCAGAAGGTGGTCGGAATCCCCGATGTCCGGATCCATGACCTGCGCCACACCTTTGCCTCGCTGCTGGTCAGCGGCGGTGCCTCGCTGGAAATGATCGGCAAGCTGCTGGGGCACAGCCAGATGCAGACCACCCAGCGCTATGCGCATCTGATGGACTCGCCCCTGCGCGCCGGTGTCGACGCGGTGGCCAGCGCCTTCCGGCCCCGGCCGAAGCTTGTGCATGATGCCGAGGAGGCGCGGAAGACGGCCTGAAGCCCGGCGTTCCGGACGACCGGCGGCTTGCAGGCAGAGTGGTCCGGATCGCTAAATTCCCCTCGATCGAGATCCCCTGGTCGCCGATCCTGATCTCAACGCCGCGTTGGTTTTCCTGATAGAACAGGTAGCCCACAACGATAAGGACGGCGGCCAGCAGACCGATGACGAGATAAAGAGTGTTGCGGCTCATGTTGAGGTTCCTTCCCTGGAACAACTTTAGGCCAGTACCTCTAGGTCCTTTCGAAGCAGTTCACCACCAGTATCCGCCGCTCTGCACGGCCAGATGCAATCCGGCCGTGCAAGTGCGGATCGTCACCACAAGAGATCACGCGGACCCCCGCAGCGCTTTCCAGATCGGGGTGAGCCGGCGGCGGATCGTGCGTTCATCGGGCACCTCGCCGCCTTCGCTGCTGGCGACGAACCAGTCCTGCACCTCGCCCAGCCATTCGGCCTGGGTGCCGGGCAGGCCCTGATCGTGGATCCGCACCATCAGGGCGATGTACATCCCGTCCCAGTCGTAGCGCGCCGTGGAGCCGACATGCGAGGCCGGACGGCGCAGAAGATCGCAATCCGCCTCGAAGCGGCGCACATCCTCGGCCATGATCAGCAGGTCCGCCAGCGTGACCTCGATGCGATCGGCCGGGTCCCCGATCATGATCCACTCGTCCTGGTCCTTCGGCCGCAAGGTGCTCTTCGAATACGCGGATAGGACTTTGACGCTGACCTCTACAAAGAGCGCAACAAGATCGAACGGTTCTTCGGGCGCCTCAAAGCCTCATTCCGACGCATCGCAACCCGAACGGCGCGGCGGCAAGGGCGGTGCGGCGCTTCGACGGACAGTGAGTGCGAATGCCGACCGGTTTGCCCAGGATCTGTCGGCAGTGGTGCAGGACATCCGCGCGAGCGGTCATGTGACCCTGCGCGCAATCGCTGGCGAACTGAACCGGCGCGGCATGCTGACCCGGCGAGACGGGCAACGGCAGGTGTCAAATGTCCAGAACTTGTTGTCGCAGTCGCGCCTGGATCTGATCTCACTCAGAGATGACAGCCTCGGGCTTGCGCTCTGAAGAGTGCCTAGAACTCGACCGCAGATTGCGAAATCCCATTCAAATCAAGCGCCATCTACAAACAGTAGCAATCGAGGAAGGCGCGGATATCATTAATCGTGTACAGTCGCTGAAAGGGGCGCACAAATGGACGCGACAATAGAACTGATCTCTCGTCAGGAACTTCGGCTGGAAGAACTCTCGACAACGCTTGATGAGTATCGCATCGCCGCCGAAGAAGACGGGAACATAGACGCTGACGAGCAGCAAATGCTTGATCGTCTGGAGGCGAAAATGTCCCAGGCCAGGAGCAAGCTGGCAGACCTCAAAGTTGAACTCGAGAACAACCGGCAGGAGTGGGAGGCTCAAGCCGCGAGGGTTGATGTTCTGCAAACCCAGTTGCGAAAGATGGAGCAATGGGGCCATCCAGAAATCGACACTCTCCGAGGCGAGTTTGTCAGAATGACCGACGCCGAATTCAGCAAGAAGTGGCGTCAGGCAACTAAGTTGTTGGATCAGGCAGAGGTTAGTTTCACGCCCGCATTCGAGTTCTTTGAAGGTCAGTCCGCTGCACAGCCGAGATATGAGCAACGCAGGTCATTTTTCGATCAGCGGATGGCCCAATTGCGCCAAGGTGACTACCAGACAGAAGACATCAAAAGGCTACTCCTGCAACTCGAAACCAATATCGTAGGTATCGACGCGGAGGCCCAACGAAAGAACTTCGTCGAGGCGATTAAGGGAATTGAGGATGCGCTGTCGGATGTAGAAGCCTCTGAGAGGAGCGCTGACAAGATTGATAAACTCGAAGCTCGGTATGTGTCCCTACGTGACCAGATACTGAAAGATGTGGAACGGGCACGCAAGATCGATCAGCACGAAGCGAAAGAGGCTCTGAAACTCGTCGATCGGGATGTCCAGAAAATGGAAGCCGCCGCAGCAAAAGACAGACATCAAGATGCGATGAAGTATGTAGATGGCATTCGATCGGTTTTGGAGAACATTTTCATTCGCGAGCGGATACTGGATGATGAGAAGTTAGATGCAGAGATAAACATAAGGAATCTCAAGCCTCTCGCAGAGAAAGTGAGTGACAAACGATACGAAAAGCACAAGAGGGTCATCGAGGCATTCACCAAGAGCTTCGAAAGCTACAAACGGCTCCACACTGAGAAAAGATACGAAGACTTGGATGAAGCGTGGTCAGACCTTGAGCCAAAAGCCAAGGCGTTCTGGGATGCCATCAGGGTTGAGGATCTGGGTCGGCGGGTCATTTTCAATCTCAAGGAACTCGAACCGACCATTGCTTTGGCTTCAACGTCAGAATTCTCCCATCTGGATGAGTTGCAGAAAGAAATTTCAGAGGTCGAGAAGTCTCTGCGTCAGGCCATCAAAGACCAGAAATGGTTTGACGCCGAAGACTATCTAGATTTGCTCAAGCCTTTACTGCGTGCATTTGAATCAAGGAGGAAGGAGCAGCAGGAGCTAAGGCAGCAATATCTGGACTACTTGTCTGAGCTTCGTGGCGACATCGCGGAGGCATTCCCTGGCCATGAAGACTCCGACAACAAGCTGATCGATCTGAAAATTAAGATCTCGGATGTAGACGATAAGGCGGCTGCATTCGCAAAGGCGACAGATTTTGAGAACGCAATGAATGAGCTTGCGAAGATCGATGCTCTCTTGTTTGAGGTCTACGCGCTGAATTCAGGGAAAGTGCGAAGCTTGGACATATCCGATTCTACCAATGAAGCTATCAAGGTCGTCGTGAATGAAGCCATGAACGCCTTCGCATCGGAATTGAACACCGTCGCCGCGAATTTTGAATCGTTTACCGAGTCGCGTGCCGACGATGACGACGATGGTGACTTTGGCTCCGACATGGTCGGGTTCGTCGCGAATGTTGTGGGTGTGTTTGCCAACAAGCATCCAGTATGGGCAATTGTCGGATTTTCAGTTTCTTTTGCTACGGATATTTCTTCAACGGCAATTGACGGATCAAAGGACGCTAGTAATCAGTCGCGCCAGATCGTTAAGAATTTGCGCAAGTTGGCATCTGAAACCCTCAAACTATTCGGTCCAAAATTCGGCGAGACGCTCATGACAAAACAGCCGCGAATTTGGGATGCCTTGGCGGAACATGTCGCGTTGAATGACAAAGAACTTGTCGCTCAATCTCGAATTCGGACCCATTTATATTCTATCGGCCTGCCTCCGCCAGGCTCCGGTTTCGGAAAAGACCTCTACAAGAAGATGATAGGAAGATTCCTAGTCTGGGAGCACGATCAAAAGCTTATCCATCGCTTGAACGATCACAAGGGTCACGTTGGCGAGCCGGAAATCAGTGATGCGATAGACAAGGAAATTGAGAGTGTATACGCGGATTACAATGAGGAAGAGTGAGATGACGCCTGACCGGAGAGCAGCGAAGAGCGGTTTCGATGCCCGCCGCAACCACCAGCCCGTCAGTGATCTCGGAAATGCCCGCACCCATAGTTCGGACCAGATTGCGCTCATTGCTCATTTGATGCGGGGACCAGTGATGCACGCATACAAATCCGGGAGGACTTGTCAGAGGAAGCTAGTTTGATAGGCTGATGTCGGCTCGATTGTTGATTTCCGCGGCGTTCTGCAAGGCATTTCCCCTTACAGCATTGGTAATTGCGTCCTCCCCTCAGCGTAGAGGCCGGCGGAAGGCGGCGGTGGTCGATTCCTCTGACAGTGCCCGCCTGAGGCCGGTCATCGACGGCATTCGCCGAGAGGGCATCACCTCACTGCGCGGCGTTGCAGCGGCGCTGAACCAACGCGGCATGCTGACAAGGCGGGGTGGGCGTTGGCATGTCTCGAATGTGCGAAACCTGTTGGGCCGTCTCGCCGAGTAGGTATGATCGTTGCTTTCTCAGGCACTCCCAGACAATTCGCGGGCAAGATCACCTTTTGCGAAGAGGACAAGGTGCTGCTCAACCAAGAGCATGTTGAGCGGCTCCGCGACGGCGGTTCTGAACGCCGCATCGCCACAATCTGCGTGCTGGTGGTCGAGTAAGGCCTCGAGCTCCGACCACGCACGGTCCCCCGGCGAAGGCAACGGCGCTAGGTTCGTCAAAGGGACTTGCGGCACCAGGCCCCGTCAAACTTGTCACAATGCAGCCTTCGATCATCCAGGCGTCATTGAACTGATCCATCGGATCAGCACGGGACCCAGAGTAATCATCAGAAGCGTGGGCATCATCAAGGCAGCAAGAACTGCCGACATCTGCACGGGCAGCCGGTTCGCCTTCTCCTGTGCCCGGATCTCTCGGTTGAGCCGCATGTCTTCGGCATAGGCGTTCAGGGCATGTGAAACGCTTGTACCGAATTGTGCGGATTGCAGGATGACATTCACAAATGACGTCATCTCATCCAATCCGACGCGTTGCGCCATGTCGAAATAGGCTCGCTCTCGTTCCTTGCCAGCCTGAATCTCCAACTGCAGTATCATGAACTCTTCAGACAATTCTGGGCAAACCGACGCAAGCTCGTGGGCGACGCGTGCAATTGATGCATCAAAACCTAAGCCCGCTTCGACGCTGACCTGAAGCAGGTCGAGCGCATTGGGCAGGTTCAGCTGGATCGTGTTTCGTCGCGTGTCTATCCGTTTCTTCAACCAGAAAGAAGGACCATAGAACCCAAAAACTATGAGCGCGCTGAGGATCTGGAACATCGTGATCCATGTCAGACCATTCCGCCATTCGGCAATTCCGGTCAGCGACGCGACATCGTCAGGCAACAGCATCACGCCTATGAACAGAGTCGGCAGAACCATTCCCAGAACCGAGCGGACGAGGTAGTAATTTCTGACCGCCGTGGGCCTGTGGATGCCGCCCTGTCGCAACTTCCTGGCGATCTTGGTTCGTTCTTGCTGCGAGCTCGGAACAAAAGCTTTCAGGATACCACTAGGGCTTTCATTTCCCACGCGTATCAGGTCGAAGTCTGACCGGCTCGACTTGCGGTCAGTCGGAATTGTCATTCGTCGCCCCGCCGGACTTGCGCCCGAAAACGCGCCCGCAAGGCCGAATACGATGACCAGCATTCCGATTCCGACGCCTGCCAGTGCAAAGGCTTCGGGGTTGAAACCCGTTGCTTCAATCTTGTCAATCAGGGTGGTCAGCATGGTCTTGTTCCTAGAATTTGAAGGTCACCAGCTTGCGCAAGATCAGGGCCTGGACCACGACCAGGGAGATGATCGTGATGGCGAATGGCATGAAGAGCGGATCGGATCGGACATCGCCGTAAAATTCTGGCGTCGTCAGGTGGATCGAACCGAAGATCCCGAAGGGGAGGATCGAAAGGATCAACGCGCTCAGCCGGCCTTCGGAGGAGATCGCCTTGATTTTCTTGCGCATCGTGGCGCGGTCCCGGATCACTTTCGCGAGCACCGTCAGAACCCTGCTCAGATTTCCGCCGGTCCCGTGTTGAATTCCGACACTCACCGAAAGATAGCGCGCGTCCTCGAGATCGACGCGGTCGGCAAAATCCCTGAATGCGCTAACAATATCGTCGCCATAGCTCACCTGATCCTGAATCAGACCGAATTCCGTGCCGATCGGGTCAGGCATGTCATTTGCCACGCTGGCAACGGTGACGTTCAGCGGATGGCCGACCCTGAGACCGCGCGCCATCAGATCGAGAGCGTCGGGTAGTTGTGACACAAGCTTTGTCATGCGCTTTTGCCTGAAGGATTGCAAAACCAGCAGCGGAATACCGATTGCGGAAACCAGTGCCGCCGGAAGCGCGAAAACCGCGGGCAGATACACCTGCACTGCAACGAAAACAAAACCGCCAAGTAGTAACGACAGAATGTAAAACAACGGTGGTGAAACCGGCAGCCCGGCCTGCCGCAAAGACTTGCTGACATCCGGGATCAAGATGAAACCACGACCCGTCTTGTGAGCATAAAAGAGTTTCGACAGGACTTCATCCGACGTCGCGCCGTTTTTCATCATTCGGATGCGCCGGTTTCGCGCCTCGGAAGTATTCTCTGTCCGTGACAGCAATTGGCGCGCACCATCAAATGCCAGAAGGATGCCGATGAACACCAGAACGTAGATGATCAACAAGACTTCGGTCGAATTCATGTTCATCAGCTTGCCTCATCGCGCTGGAAGAATTGCGGTGTCAGATCAAGGCCAGCATTCGCAAGCATGTCGGCACTTTTTGGGCGGATGCCGGTCACCACGAACTTGCCTTGGATCTCGCCGGTTTCCGATTTCCCGGTGCGTTTGAAGACAAAGAGATCCTGCATGGTGATGGTGTCGTTTTCCATCCCGGTCACCTCGGAAATACTGGTGACGCGGCGGCGACCATCGCTCATCCGGTTCAGTTGAACGACCACATGGATGCCCGCCGCCACCTGCGAGCGGATCGTGTGAATAGGGATGTCTGCGCCAAGCATCGTGACCATCTGCTCGATCCGACCCAAGGCATCACGCGCCGAGTTCGCGTGGATGGTGGTCATCGAGCCGTCATGCCCGGTATTCATGGCCTGCAACATATCGAAACACTCGACACCGCGGACCTCGCCGACGATGATCCGGTCAGGCCGCATACGCAGCGCGTTCCTTACCAGGTCTCTCTGGTTCACTGCGCCCGTGCCTTCTGAGTTTGCGGGACGGGTTTCCAGCCGGACGACATGGGCTTGCTGCAACTGAAGTTCCGCGGCATCCTCTATCGTTACAATCCTTTGGGCTGGGTCGATGAACGACGACATGGCGTTCAACATGGTGGTCTTGCCCGAGCCGGTGCCACCGGAAATTACAACATTCAATCGCGCTTCGACCATGGCTTTCAGCACAAGCGCCGATTTCGGTGTCAGGCTTCCCTGCTCGATCATCGTGTCCAGCGTCAGCCGGTGGCTGGCAAACTTGCGGATCGACAGGGCAGGGCCGTCCACCGAACAGGGACGAATGATCGCGTTTACCCTGCTGCCATCGGCCAGGCGTGCATCGACCCAAGGCTGAGACTCGTCAATGCGGCGACCAATGTTGCTGACGATCTTGTCTATGATCCGCAATAAATGACGCTCGTCCCGAAATCGGACATGGGTTTTTTCCAGCAGACCGAACCGCTCGACATAGACATGCTCGTGCGAGTTGACGAGAATGTCGTTGATCGTCGGGTCAGCCAGCAGCGGTTCCAGAGGTCCGAGGCCCATCACCTCGAAAATCAGTTCGTCAACCAGCTTGCCGAACGGCTCGGAACGCATTGGTGTGCCTTCTGCTTCGAGCAGTTGCGTGACAAGCTGGGCGATCTGGCGCTTGAGGTCGCTTTTTTCGACCTTGTCGATAACCGCGAGGTTCAGCCGGTCAAGCAGCGCTTCATGCATCCGGCTTTTCAGATCAAGATAGTCCTTAAGATCGTGATCAATGACGGGCTTGTGCGAGGGCAGTGCCGGCACCATGGGGCGCTCCAGCTTGATGACCTTGGGTTCTGTTTCACCCGACTTGGTTCTGAAATCCTTAAACATCTTGCCGAGATCCCTTTATCTTGCTGTCATTGTTGTGGCTGGCAGCGCCGCAAATGTGGAAGCGGCCATGTTTTTGAATGCCTTGCTGATGTCCGACCGCGGAAAAAGGTCGGTGATCGGTCTTCCGAGATCCACCGCCTTGCGAGCGATACGTGGATTGTCCGGAATCCAGTGGGCAAAACGCGTTTCAAGGGCCGCCTCGGCTTCCTTCAGGTGCTGCGACCGCAGCATCGGTTTCTTTTCGCGGTTGACGATCAAATCTACTTGCAGGCCCACGTTGGCCTCTCGATAGAAATCCAGCATCCGCTTGCTTTGACGGATGCACGGAACCGATGTATCGGTGACGATCGCCAATCGGGCCGCCCGGGCCAGGACCGGTTCCAGCCAGTCGACCATCGCCCTTGGCAGATCGACGACGACGTAGTCATACTCGGCCCGCAACACGTCGAGCATCGTGCCCGCAGCGTCGGATCGCAGGGCGTTCAGCGGTGCGATCGGAAGTGGGGCGCTCAGGACATCCACCCCGGAGCGATGCTTTTGCATGATCGAGTGCATGTATTTGGCATCGGGCATGTCGCTGGATTCGATCAGCTTCAGAAAGCCGCCATTGTCCTCGATATCCATGAAGACATTCGCGTTCCCGAATTGCAGATCCAGATCGACCAGCGCAACCCGATGCGTGCGGTTTCGTCTGAACGATAGCCGCTGTCTTTGAAGCGCGCGCGCGAGGTTGACGGCCACCGTGGTTGACCCGATACCCCCACGAGCCTGCGCAATCGCGATGACCGAACCGTAATTGGAGGAACCTTCGGTGGCCTGCGTCTGCTTTCGCCGCGTCGCGGTCAGGCTGGATTGAATGACTGCGGTCAGTTCCTCTGGTGAGATCGACGTCGGAAGCACATCGTCTACACCGGCCGAATGCAGGCGGCGCGCTTTTGCGAACGAGACGTCGCCGTCGGTCAATGCGATGAAAACCGCCCCGGCGCGTCGACCGTTTGACAGCTCGGAGATCGCGTTCAGTTCCGCTTCATCATTCGGGTCGGCCTCAAAAATTATAAGATCATGCCCGAATGCGAGTTCTGCGGCCTTGCCGTTCATGCCGGATACGGTTGATGATTCCGAGCTGATTTTCGTCAGTTCAGACGTCGGCACCGCACCTCTTATACTTTCGCTCAGTGTAGAGTTTTGGGTCAGAACCAGAATATGCCTGATGTCTTGCGTCACGGGTTTTCTCCAATATAGTTCATCCGGCTTCACCCGCGGCCAGGTCTTCTGCGGGATATGAAACGCTGAAGACCGGGTAGGTTATCGGGGATCCGAGGGTTCCGGCGCCAGCCGCGCCGGCGGCCGTTGCCAGCCCGCCCAATGGTGAGGCAAACTGAAACTGCGGAAGGTTCACGGAGACGGTAACCATCGGCACATAGGGTCCGCCCAGATAGCCGAGGTTCGCGTCAAAGCTGTAGGAGAATTGCAGATCGCCGATCACCGCATTCGAAGGCAGAAGCGGCGAAATCTGGGTCCAGATTTCGTCCGCTGTCGAATTGGCGGCGTTACCTGCGCAACTCACCGTCGCGACCGGCGCGCAGACATAGGATGCCGTCCGGCAGGATGTGCCAAAGCGCGGCACCGGAGTTCCATTAGGGACATCGCCGCGAGCATACCGATCCGGCACGCCGGTGCAGGCGGGAGGTCGGACGATGGCCTTGCGCGCCGCAAGCTGCACGGCTTTCTCCGCAGCCACGTGAGAGAATGCCAGCCGACCGAAATCAATTACCGAGAACAGCATGAACAGGAACAACGAAACGACGATCGCGAATTCGACGAGAACACCGCCCGTCTCGTCGCTCTGCCATCGCTTCGCGAACGGCGGGATGTGGCGCTGCGCCCTCATTGTCCGAACACCCTGACTTGATCCGAGATGGTTGTCGTGAATGTCGTCGGCGCGCTGGT
>JAGXFH010000048.1 GCA_024637315.1 Brevirhabdus sp. | reverse complement strand
CGGTTCGTCTGGCTGATGGGGGCCGACAATCTGGCGCAGCTGCATCTGTGGCAGGACTGGCAGTGGATCGTGGAAACCGTGCCGATCGGCGTGCTGGCGCGGCCGGGGCAGCGGATCTCGGCGCGGTTGTCGGTGGCGGCGAACCGGTACGAGCGGTTCCGGCTGCGCGGCCGCGAGGCAGCGCTGCTGGCGGGCAGCACGCCGCCGGCCTGGTGCTTCATCAACCTGCCGATGGTCGACGAGTCGTCCTCGGCGATCCGCGCGGCGGGGAACTGGCAGAGATAGGCTTGCCGGCGCGCCCCGAAGTCGCTTTACTTGCCCCAATGAGCAACAGCAATGGCAGCATGATTTCACGGCGCGCCGTGCTGGCGGGGCTTCTGGCCGGCACCGGGCAGGCGGCCTGGGGCCGTGCGCCCGAAACCTCGCTGCGGCCCCCGGCCCGGCCGGCGGGCGGGGCGGTGCGGACGGTGCCGGGGGCAGAGGCGCTGATCGCCGAGGCGCGGCTGAGCGGCAAGCTGGGCTATGTGGTGGCCAATGCGCGGACCGGACAGGTGCTGGAGCAACGCAATCCGTTGCTGGGCCTGCCGCCGGCAAGCGTGCTGAAGGCGGTGACCGCGCAATATGCGCTGGAAGCCCTGGGGCCGACCCATGCCTTCAGCACCCGCATCATGGCCACCGGGCCGCTGGTCGAGGGCCGGGTCAAGGGCGACCTGGTTCTGGTCGGCGGCGCCGATCCGCTGCTGAACACCGACGGGCTGGCGGAACTGGCCGCGGCGCTCAAGGGCGCAGGAGTGCGCGAGGTGACAGGACGGTTCCTGGTGCATGACGGGGCGCTGCCGCGGATCGAGGTGATCGATCCCGGTCAGCCGGATTATCTGGGCTACAACCCGGCGGTGTCGGGGCTGAACCTGAATTTCAACCGGGTGCATTTCGAGTGGAAGAAGGCCGGCGAAAGCTATGATGTGACGATGGACGCGCGGTCGCAGAAATATCGCCCCGATATCCGGATGACGCGGATGCGGCTCGCCGATCGGAAGACGCCGGTCTACACCTATGCCAGCCAGGGCGGGGTCGAGGACTGGACGGTGGCGCGTTCGGCGCTGGGAACCGGCGGCAGCCGCTGGTTGCCGGTGCGCCGGCCCGAGCTGTACGCCGGGGAGGTCCTGCAGACCTTCGCGCGGTCGCACGGGATCGTGCTGAAAGCGCCTGAACCTGTTCAGGGTACGCTGCCCAAGCTGGTGCTGGCCGAGCGGCGGAGCGTTCCGTTGCAGCGGATCCTGCGGGACATGCTATTGTATTCCACCAACCTGACCGCCGAGGTCGTGGGGCTGTCGGCCACCGCGGCCCGCGGTCGGCTGGGCAGCTCTCTGACCGAATCCGGGGCCGAGATGGCGGCCTGGACCCAGGACCGGCTGGGGCTGCGCCATGCCCGGTTCACCGATCATTCGGGGCTTGGCGATGGCAGCCGGATTTCCGCCGCCGACATGGTGCGGGTGATGACGCGGCTGGGGCCCGACAGCACGCTGGCCAGCATTCTCAAGACCGTGCCGATGCGCGATCCGGCCGGCAATCCGGTCACCGATCATCCGGCCACCGTGCGGGCCAAGACCGGCACGCTGAACTTCGTCAGCGGGCTGGCGGGCTTTGTTGCGCTGCCGGGGCGGACCGATCTGGCCTTTGCCATTTTCGCCGCCGACATGGATCGCCGCGCCGCGATCCCCGAGGCGGATCGCGACCGCCCGCAGGGCGCGCGCGGCTGGAGCGTGCAGGCCCGCAAGGTGCAGGGCGGGCTGATCGACCGCTGGTCGAGACTTTACGGCTAAGGCGTTTCGGGAAAAGAGTGAATCGCAACGGCGCTGCCTGTCGCCCAGCCCGGACGCGAGTGCGATAGCCTTTGCCTCGGGCTTTTTTTCCGAAATGCCGGTCTGATCCGGCCGCGGTTCAGAGCTTCATGTGTCGGGCGCGGGCGCCGCGCTCGATCGCGGCGGCGTGCAGCCGGTCGATGTTCAGTTCGTAGCGGATCTCTTCGAGCAGCCGCAATTCGCTGTCACCCAGATTGCCGTCCGAGGCGGCCACGTCGCAGGCCAGTGCATAGGCGGTTTCGAAGAGCCTTTCCGGCAGGTTCTCGCGGATCAGGCCAAACAGGGCATCAAGCCCGTCTTCTTCCGAAAACAGGTCGAACACGGTTTGCGACACCGCCTTGATCCGGTCGGTATCATAGCCGGAGAATACCGGCAGGTGGTTCAGGATCGCCTCGATCGTCACCAGCTCGGCGGTGCGGATGTTTTCGTCCGAGGCCGAGGTCGCCATCATCATGGCGACGAGGCAATCCTCGGGGGTCAGGGAATGGGAAATATCTGTCACGTGTTCCGTCCTGTTGGATCATGTTGCGGTGCAGAATATTGACGCGGGCGGTCGCCGGCAATAGGTAGCGGAGCTTATCGGGGCGAGCGGCGCCCCGGCAATGGAAAGTGTGTCTGACATGTCCGATCTGCGCGACGCTGCGATGAACTCCAAAGCCTGGCCTTTCGAGGAAGCGCGCCGCGTGCTGAAACGCTATGAAAAGGCGCCGCCCGAGAAGGGCTATGTGCTGTTCGAAACCGGTTACGGCCCCAGCGGGCTGCCGCATATCGGCACCTTCGGCGAGGTGCAGCGCACAACGATGATCCGCCGCGCCTTCGAGATGATTTCCGACATTCCGACCAAGCTTTTGTGTTTCTCGGATGACCTCGACGGGATGCGGAAGATCCCCGACAACGTGCCGCAGCCCGAGATGCTGCGCGAGCATCTGCAACGGCCGCTGACATCGGTGCCGGACCCGTTCGGCAAGTATCAGAGCTTCGGCGATCACAACAACGCCATGCTGTTGCGGTTCCTCGATACGTTCGGTTTCGATTACGAATTCGCCAGCGCCACGGACTATTACAAGTCCGGCAAGATGGACGCGATCCTGTTGCGCGCCGCCGAGCGCTATGACGCGATCATGGAGGTGATGCTGGCCTCGTTGCGCGAGGAGCGGCAGCAGACCTATTCGTGCTTCCTGCCGATCAGCCCGATTTCGGGCCGGGTGATGTATGTGCCGATGAAGGAGGTGAACGCCAGGGACGGCACCATCACCTTCGAGGGCGAGGACGGCAAGGATTGCACCTTGCCGGTGACCGGCGGCAACGTGAAGCTGCAGTGGAAGCCGGATTTTGGCGCGCGCTGGGCGGCGCTGGGCGTGGATTTCGAGATGTACGGCAAGGACCATTCCACCAACACGCCGATCTATGACGGGATCTGCGAGATCCTCGGCGGGCGGGCGCCGGAGCATTTCATCTACGAGCTGTTCCTGGACGAGGAGGGCGGCAAGATCTCGAAGTCGAAGGGCAACGGGCTGACCATCGACGAATGGCTGACCTATGCCTCGACCGAGAGCCTTGGCTATTTCATGTACCTCAAGCCGAAGACCGCCAAGCGGATGTGGTTCGACGTGATCCCGAAGGCGGTGGACGAGTATCACCAGCAGCTGAAAGCCTACGAGCAACAGGACATGGCGCAGCGGCTGGCCAATCCGGTCTTTCATATCCACGGCGGCGATGTGCCGAAATCGGACCTGGTGGTGCCGTTCGCGATGCTGCTCAACCTGGCGGCGGTTTCGGCGGCCGAGGACAAGGAGCGGATGTGGGGCTTCATCAAGCGTTATGCGCCCAAGGCGTCGCCGGAAACCCATCCGGACCTCGACGAGGCGGCGAAATTCGCGGTGCGCTATTACCATGATTTCGAGAAGCCGAAGCGGGTGTTCCGTTTGCCCGACGACAAGGAGCGGGCGGCGATGGAAGACCTGCGCGACCAGCTGCAGGGCTGGCAGGGCGGTCTGGATGCCGAGGCCTTGCAGACGATGGTTTTCGCGGTCGGCAAGGAGCACGGGTTCGAGCCTTTGCGCGACTGGTTCAAGGCGCTTTACGAGGTGCTGATCGGCGCCAGCCAGGGGCCGCGCTTCGGCGGGTTCATCGCGCTTTACGGGATCGAGGAAAGCATCGCGCTGATCGACAGGGGGCTGGCCGGGCAAGGGGTTTGCTGACGGCGGTTGCAAGGCATCGGCGCGGACCTGGTCGCGGGCCCTGGTTGACGCCGGATGCGGCCGGTCTACCTTTTCGCTCGGTTTTCGGAGGGACGCGGATGAGGCGGCTGGTTTTGGCGGCGATACTGGCGATCGGGGCGGCGACCGCGCCGGGTCTGGCGCAAGAGGACGGATCAGCGGCGATCGAGGGCACGATACGCGGCCAGATCGACGCCTTCCTGGCGGACGATTTCGTGACCGCCTTCACCTTCGCCAGCCCGATGATCCAGGGCATGTTCGGCAATCCGGACAATTTCGGGATGATGGTGCGGCAGGGCTATCCGATGGTCTGGAGGCCGTCGGATGTCCGGTTTCTCGACCTGCGCGAGGGCACTGGACGAACCTACCAGCGGGTGCGGATCCTTGATCAGCAGGGCGTGCCCTACATCGCCGAATACGAGATGATCGAGACCGCCGAGGGCTGGCAGATCAACGGCGTCCGGATCGAACGGGCGCCCGAGGTCGGGGCCTAGGTAAAGGCGAGGACCGCGAGGATCAGCGCCAGCACCGCCAGCGCCGGGCCGGCATGGCCAAGCTGCTTCATCCGCGCCGCATCGGGGGGCGTGCCGGCCTTGCGGGCGCGGATGATCGTCAGATTGGCCATCACCGAGATGCCGGTCAGGGCGATGACCGCCACGAGTTTCAACAGGAACAGGCCGTTCGACAGCAGCGACGCGCCGACGAGGGCGGCAAGCCAGAGGCCGGTCAGCCACAAAAGCCCCAGACCGACGGTGGTGAACATCCCCAGCCGAAGCCGGAACGCCGCGACCTTGGGCATCGCCTCGGCGGGCAGCGACATCAGCCGGTAGCCGGCCATGATGTTCGCCAGCCCCGCGCCGATGGCGACGGAAAAGCTGAGAAAATGAATGATCTTGAGCAGTTCGGTCATGTTGTCCCCCGTTTCGGGCGAATGCTGCACACGATGCCGGGTCGGCGTCAATCGCGTTAAGCGCGCGCGGTCGGTTAGGGGCGCGTTAAGCGGCCGCTGATACCTGTGTTCCCACGAAGGGCCGAGAGCCCGGTTTTCAATTTCGTCTGACATTCGAGCACCCGTGGCGGCCCAGGCCAGCCCCGCGGATGTCTGGCGTTTTGACATGGGATTTCCGAAAGGGTTTTGGATGAACAAGGCGATTACCGACGGGCTGATGCTGATGCCGCCCGCCTTTTCCGGCGGGCTGGGAGTCTGGTCGAGCGAGGATGGTACGGTGGGGTCGGCGACCTATGACGGGGCGGGCAATGCCAGCCTGGTCGTGGCCGATCAGGATTTCGGCGGCTGTCTGGAGTTGTTGAAGACCGACAACACCCACAAGCTGCGCTTCATGGGCCAGACGCCGTTGCTGCCGGGCTGCTATCTGCGGGTGCGGGTGCGGGTGAAGGCGATCAGCGGGGCGCTGCCCTCGGTCCGGATCGCCGGCTGGGCCGGCGGCGCGGGCGACGTGCACGTGACCGGCCTGACCGAGACCGGCGCGACCACCGCGCTGACCACCTACGGCGAGGTGGTCGAGGTGTCCGCGATCATCGGCACCGGCCAGCGCGGCGGCGTCGACATGGTCTGGGGCATGGCGCCGCTTTACGGCCATTTCGGTCTGGATCTGGTGGGCATCAATGGCGGGCTGGTGCGGATCGACGATATCGTCATCGAGGATGTGACCCACGTCTTTCACCGCGAGATGATGGACTGGGTCGATGTGCGCGATTACGGCGCGGTCGGCGACGGCGTCACCGATGACCGCGCCGCCTTCGAGGCGGCGGACTTTGCGGCGGCGGGGCGGGACGTGCTGGTGCCCAAGGGGGTTCATTACCTTGGCGATCACCTGTCGCTGCTGAACCGGGTCCGGTTCGAGGGCACGGTGGTGATGCCCGATGACAAGCGGCTGATCCTGCGCGGCTCGTTCAAGCTGCCCGATTACATCGACGCGTTCGGCGACGAGGTTCTGGGCTTCAGGAAGGCGTTCCAGGCGCTGCTGAACTATACCGACCACGAGTCGCTCGACCTGGGTGGGCGGCGGATCGAGCTTGACGGGCCAATCGATCTGCGCGCTGCCGAAGGGGCGAAGGACACGTTCGAGGTGCGCCGGGTGATCCGCAACGGCCAGTTCAACGCGGTGGCCGGGCCGAACTGGGATCCGAGCGTCGCGACCTCGGTGGCGAGCTATTCGGTGGCCAACCCGAAGACCCTGACCGGGGTCGCCAATGTGGCCAATATTGAGGTTGGCGCGCTGGTCACCGGCAACGGTGTCGGGCGCGAGGTCTACGTGACGGCGAAGAATGTCGGTGCCGGGACGCTGACGTTGAGCCAGCCGCTTTACGGGGCCGCGGCGACGCAGGGCTACACCTTCACGCGGTTCAAGTACATCCTTGATTTCTCGGGGTTTTCCAAGCTGTCCAAGTTCACCATCACGGATGTGGAGTTCATGTGCGCGGGCAATGCCAGCGGCATTCTGCTGGCGCCGGCGGGACAGACCTTTCACCTCAAGGACTGCTTTGTCACCAAGCCGCGCGACCGCGGTGTCACCAGTCATGGCGACGGTTGCCAGGATCTGCAGATCGACCGCTGTCACTTCGTCTCGAACGAACAGGCGGTGAAGGCGACGGACCGCACCACGATCGCGTTCAACGTCAATGCCAACGACGCCAAGATCCGCGACACCCGGTTCGAACGCTTCCGCCATACCGGGGTGCTGTTCGGCAACGGCCATCTGATCGTCGGCAACCACTGGTTCCAGGGCGATGACGAGGTCGACAGTCCGCGGCTGGGCGGGATGATCTTTACCTATCCCAACGTGAAATCGGTGGTCACCGGCAACTACATCGACAATTGCTCGATCGAGTGGACCAACGAGCATGATGCCGAGCCGGATTTCGGCGTCGAGTTCTCGTTCGGCGGGCTGACGGTGACCGGCAACATCTTCACCTGCTCGGACGTGGCGGACTGGTTCAACTGGATCGTGATCAAGCCCTACGGGGCGGGGCATTTCATCCAGGGGCTGAGCGTTCAGGGCAACAGCTTCAAGTCGATCAACGGCACGATCGACCGCATCGAGGCGGTGGACACGTCCATCGCCGGGCTGGATTTCGGGCGCAGCCGCAACGTGGTCTTCGAGGGCAATTCGTTCAACGGCATCACCCAGGCGACGATCAACCCGGTGACGCTGGAATTCGTGCAGAACACCGAAGCGGTGAACTGGGTGCTGAACAGCAGCGGCTATCTGCCGTTTGGCGGCTGGGCGCGGATGGTGCCGAGCGTTCAGCCCGAGGCGGCGATCACCAACGGTGCGGGCGGCGCAGTCTATGCGCTGCCGCATGTCACGCCGAATTACGGCGCGGAGAGCGCTCTGGTGCGGCTGACCTGGCCGGAAGCGGTCAAGGGGCGGGTGATCCTGACCTCGCGGATGGACAACCCGTTCTGATCAATGGCGCGGCGAGCGATCGGGCTGGGATGCGGATGCGTCCCGGCCTGTTTCATGTCAGATCGCCGGGGGCGAGGTTGTAGGCCTTGCCGAAACCGCCGTTCAGCGCGGCCGCGGTCACGGCGAAGGTGACAAAGCTGAAATCGGCGAAATCGGCATAGAGTTTCGCCTTGGGGTGGGTCGCGAGGTAGTGGCGGCGCAGGCTGTCATGCCCGGGCGTGGCGCGGTCGATGAACCGCGCCGTGGCGGTCAGGGTCAGGCGGGGAAAGGCCAGCGGGTCGCCCCTGGCCGGCGGCTCGCCCACCAGCAGCGAACAGGCGGGATTGGCGCGAAGGGCTGCGGTATGCGCGGCGAGGCTGGAGATCAGCGTCATCGGTTGGCCGTCCGGCGCCTGACCCAGGGCGATGCGGCTGACATGCGGCAGGCCGGTTTCGGGGTGCAGCGCGGCCAAAGCGGCGTGGCGCGCCCCGGCTATGAGGCTGCGCGCGAGGCCGCGGGCCTGGTCATCGGTGGGGCGGATCGGAGAGGTTGCCATGGTGCGAGACTAGGTCAGGTCGACGGGCTGCGCAAACCGCATGCGGCGGGCGGGGAGGATTTGCGCCGCGGGCTATGCCCGCGTCGCGGTGCGCTCCGCGCGGGGATATTTGCAGACGAAAGATGAAGCGGGCCGGGCATGGCGGCAATTCGGGGCGCACCCGGGACTGGCCGCATCTGAAGCCGCGATCGGGTGCGGCGGAAGGCAGCGGATCTGCCGGTCAGGACTTTGCCGGAACGGTTCAACTCGGGCAGGCAGGAAAAAGGGCGCCCGGTGGACGCCCTTTAAACGATGCGGTGGTTGGTGCCGGTGTCAGGACTTGCGGCGACGTCCTGCAAGGCCCATGAGGCCGAGACCGCCGATCAGCAGCGGCAGGGCTGCGGGAAGCGGCACGACGTTGGGCGTACCATCGCCGGGGTTAACGACTTCGTCGGTCAAAGTGAAAACACCGTTCAGGTTGGGGTTCCAGATGTCCCACTGTGCCGTCGGGTTGGCAGCAGGCACCCAGGTGAACTGGTAGTCACCAGCAGACAGGCCGCTGAACGTCACACCTTGCCATCGCACGATCGGGCCACAGGCAGAGCAAACGGTGTTGAACGAAGCTTCCGAGTCGACCAGTGCGCCGGTCGTATCGGGCGCGTAAAAATTGGTGACGCCGTCAAGCAGTCCACCCGGCTTCGAGGCCGTCAGTTGGTTGAACAACGTCACGGTCGGTCCAAAGGTCGTGCCATTGACACCTTCCAGCTGCATGCTGCCTTCGTTCACCAGTGCGGCATGGCCTGTAGCATAGGTGCCGAGCCAGATGGTCACGGCGTTTACGCCCGCATTCTCATAGCCTATCGAAATCGCGTGCGCATTTGCTGCGGAATTGAACCCAAGCAAACTTGTTGCAGCAATTGCGGCGGCGATCGATCTTTTCCAACTCTTCCATAAATTCATGAGATCCCTCCAGTATCCCTCAACGCTCAAAATTCGCGATGCTCAAACTTACCATAGGTCAACCAATTCCGTCAAAAATTTGTTCGATTGGTCCAAAATTTGACACCAATAGCCCCAAGATGGCGCAGATGTTTCCACACTTCAGGGTTGCGCAGCGCGGGGTCGGCAAGAAGAACTGCGCGGCGGCACTGCTTTTTTCCTGTATCGGGCG
>JAGXFH010000047.1 GCA_024637315.1 Brevirhabdus sp. | reverse complement strand
CAACCGGTCGCCAAAGCAATCGGCAAGGCACTTCTACAACAAAGAAGCCAAACTCAGACCCTGACCCGCAGTCAAAAGATTTGGCGGGATTGTTTTTGCTGCAATGCTCTTCTTGACAACAAACGCCCTGTTACGGAAGGATAATCCCGCTGATCCAAGAAATAGTATCTTCTCTTTTTTAGAGGACATTCCTTTAACGAGAGAACCCGCTTGCAACTTTATTAGAACATCAAGCTTCTCTCCGATGTCGCTGTTATTCTCCATGATATATTCCACTGGTTGATGGGCGTCGAAAGAATACACCAAAATATTGAATTGCCAACAAGATATTGATTTTGACAGTAGAGCAAGCGCGGGGCAGGTGCTAACCCACCTTTCCCCACACCCCAACCACCACCCATGCCCGGCAAAGCCGGGCAGCGCCCCAAGCGCCCCCACGGGGCGGCGCTTCTCGCCCACCCCTCGGTCCGGGCGCGGCGTTCTGCTTATAGGGCACTTGAAGTCCCCACTCCGCCGCCGCAGCTTCTTCCCTCCCAACCGGAGGTCGCGTGCTGCTGCGCCATATCGTCCTGGTGAAATTCAAACCCGAAGCAAGCGAGGCGCAGGTGGCGGACTGGGGCGCGGCGGCGCCAGGTCGCGCCCGATCCGTCCGAATTTATTTCCCTGCCCGCTGAAACTCTGCCGCACCGCCGGACGTGACTACACCCTTAGCAACCAAAGGGAGCAAGCCAATGACACGTTTGACAACCGCGCTGACCGGTGCCGCGCTGACCATCGCGCTGACCGGCGGGGGGGCGCTGGCCAAGGCGCACGACCAGGGCAGCACCGCCGATCCGGGCGAGAATGTGAAGACCCAAACCGTCAGCCCGGCGCAGACGCTGGGCGCGGGCAAGGGCAATCGCCCGACGCCGCTGCCGCCGGGGCAGGCAAAGTAGGCCGGCCGCCAGGCCAATCGCGGGGTGGGTGATCTTGCGCAACGCGCAGCGTCACCCACCATCGTTCCTGCCGCAGGCCAGACCCCTTGCAAGGGGGTCGGGCGCTCGGGCCAGCCCGCCGCTTCGGCCTAGAACAGACCGTCGCCGCCCTGGTCCTGCTCGATCGCCTCATCGGCGATCACCGCCGCACCGGCGCCGATGGCGACCGGAACGCAGCCCGACAGGATGGCAGGGCCGGTGGCCAGGGCCAGAATAAGCCAGAGTTTGATTTTCATTCAGGGATCCTCCTGCCGCCACATTAGCGCGGGTTCCGGCAAGCGCCAGACCTGATCCGCGCCGCGCCGGGTTCGCCGCGCGCCTTCGCAGGTGCAGCAATCGGCGCCGGGGCGGCCGAAATCGACTTATCCCCGCGCAAGTCCCGGAACAGGCCCGACATTCCGGTGTTATCCACAGGAAAATCCCAATGGATATCAACAGGTTATCCCCAGGAAATTTTCATGCTGCAGTGCTTTTTCCTTGCGGGAATCAGGCGGGCCGGGGACTGTGGTCTTACTGCGAAGGTTCTTAGGAAGCGGAGCAGAGCAAAGGCCCCCCGAGGCCGGAGCGGGAACAGACGGGTCTTCGGATTCGGATCGGAACGCGAACGTTTCGGGGAAGCAGGTCAGAGCGCGGCGGATCTTCGGATCCAAGGCCTCACGGCGGCTTCTTCAGGGTCGATGCGGGTCACGAATGGTCTTTGGACCAGGCGTGGCAGCGAAGGTTCTTCGGAGCCTTGGCAACTGGGCCCGTAGCCCTCTGGGGGGAAAGGTTCAGCGAGGCGTCAGGGTGTGTCCTTCATTGGGCGCGCGCGCGGACTTTGTCCGAGCACCTGACGCCTTCTCGCATTGCACCTCTCGACGGCAGACCGCCGCCCGGCGCGGCCAACCACATTCCTGCCGCAATCTCGCGCTAGTCTGCGGTCGCGTAACTCGCATCGGGAGGGAAGCTCATGGGACGACTCCTCGCAATCGCCGGGCTCGGGATGGCCGGCTACCTGATACATACCGGACATATCGAGATCGGTGGTTCTGGCCTGCGCAAGACCACCGGGGCAATCGGCAGCTACAGTTCTGCCCCCAGCCCCGCGATCACCGGCATCACCAACGCCGCCGCCAAGATCGGCAACTGAGAGCGGCGCGGGAACGATCGGCGTTGTTTGGGCGTTTACCTTTCGTAAAGGCCGAAAGGAAAATGCCATGTTCGCCCCACTTCGCACATTCATGGTGGCCCTCTGGGTGGTTTGCATCGCCGGGGCCGCCGTCATCGCATCGCTCAGCTATGGCTGGGTCGGCTGGATGGCCTTCGTGGCGTCTGGCGTGATCGGACTGGTTCTTGGTGTGCCGCTGGGGATCTGGTCGGCGCGACAGATCAAGCGCGAGGATCCGCTTTGGCCGCCGCGACGGAGCGGCCGGAGCTGACGGCGGCGCAGGTCGACAGAACGCAATCACCGGATGAAGACCAAGAAAGGCGGACCAGATGGCCCGCCTTCGCTCGTCCAGACCAACCGGCGATCAACTGCCGTACTGCACTTCGTTGCTTTCCGCCTGGATCGCCTCGCCGGCATTCTCGATGTCCTGGCCGGCCCCGGCAACGGTTTCGCAGGCCACAAGGCCAAGAAGCGCGATGAGGGCAAGGGTGATGCGGGTCATGAAATTCTCCATTGTTCGACTGTCCAGTCATGCTAACGCGGTCAAGGCGAAAAGGTTCCCGCAAGCGACGCGATCGGCCCGCCCGACCATCACGGCCGCGGGGCAAATCTCCAACGACCGGGTTCACGCATCCAGAAACGCCCGCACCGCCGCCTCGAATTCCCGCGGCTTTTCGGCGTGCAGCCAGTGGTTCGCGCCGGGGATCTTCGCAAACCGTGCTGCCGGAAACAGCCGTTTGATCTCGGGGCGATGCTCTGGCTTGACATAATCGCTTTCGGCGCCGGTCAGGAAGAAGGCGGGCCCGTCGAACTGAGCGTCGAGCCGCGGAAACCCCATGATCTTCGGCATCTCGCTTGCCAGCACATCCAGATTGATCCGCCACTTTCTGGATTTAAGATCAACGGATTGCAGCAAGAACGACCGAATGCCGTCATCCTCGACGGCGGGTTTGAGGGCTTCGTCCGCCTCGCTGCGTGTGGTGATTCCCGACAGATCGACCGCCTGCATCGCCTTGACCAGAGGCATCTGCGTATGTTCGTAGGACGTTGGCGCGATATCGGCGACGACGAGCCGCCGCACGGACCCGCTGTGTTCAAGCGCCAGAACCGTCGCCGCCTTGCCGCCCATCGAATGCCCGACCACATCCATCTTTCCGCCGAAATGTCCGATGACTTCCGCCAGATCGCCGGCAAGATCGTGGTAGCCATGTGCCGCCGACCACGCGCTTTCCCCATGATTTCGCATGTCCACCGCCACGACCTGCCGGTCGGCAGAGAGGCGTTTCGCGATCACCCCCCAGTTCCGCGCCGAGCCGAACAGCCCATGCGCGATCAAGATCGGCGTCTTTTCAGTGGGTTGCCCCGAGACCACAGTATTCAACATGGGCGCAAGCTAACCAATAATCTGTAGGCTGGCCAGCCCCGGCGGGTTTCGGTAGTCTGGCAGGGTTGAACTGGTATTGGCTTGATTCCAATGACTTACTGGGAGCATGCGGATCACCTGGCCGCTCTGATGCAAGAGCGTCTGGGCATTCGGGGCAAGGATCTTCGTACCAAGCTGCGCCGGGCCGGGCGGCTGTTGCCGATGCATGTCCACCGCGACGCCGACCTTTTACTGGAGGCACTGGAAATGGAGCCGCACCCGAAGCTGGCCCGCAGGCTTGACGCGGGTGCGATCGCAAAGGCTTGCAAGAATGTGGAAAATTACCTCTGCACCATTGATCCGGCGACCCGAAGATGGGACCGGATCATCGGGGCCCTGTCGGCCAACGCGTTCAATCTTCTGGTGACCGCAGGGTTGGTGATCGCCATTCTGATCTGGCGCGGATACCTCTAGTCAGCCGATCTGGAGCTGCGGATAGATCGGAAAATTTTCGCACAATTTCAAAACCTTGGATTTTACGGCGTTTTCGATTTCACCGTTCCCGTCTTCACCGTTGGCTGCCAGACCGTCGACGACCTCGACGATCCAGTCCGCGATCTGACGGAACTCGGTCTCGCCGAAGCCGCGCGTCGTGCCCGCTGGCGTTCCAAGCCGAACGCCCGACGTCACTGTCGGCTTTTCCGGGTCGAAGGGGATGCCGTTCTTGTTGCAGGTGATGTTCGCCCGACCCAGCGCCTGCTCGGTCGCGTTGCCCTTGACGCCCTTGGGCCGCAGGTCGACCAGCAGGACATGGGTGTCGGTGCCGCCTGTCACGATGTCGAGCCCGCCCTTCATCAGCTGATCTGCCAGCGCCTGGGCGTTGCGGATCACCTGGGCGATGTAGGATTTGAATTCCGGCTGCTGCGCCTCTTTGAACGCCACCGCCTTGGCGGCGATGACATGCATCAGCGGACCGCCCTGAATACCGGGGAATATGGCGGAATTCACTTTCTTTGCAATGGCTTCGTCGTTCGTCAGGATCATGCCGCCACGCGGGCCGCGCAGGGTCTTGTGTGTCGTCGTGGTCGCGACATGGGCGTGGGGGAAGGGCGAGGGGTGATGCCCGCCGGCGACCAGGCCCGCAAAATGCGCCATGTCGACAAGCAGCCACGCACCAACACTGTCGGCGATTTCCCGCATCCTCGCAAAGTCGATCTGGCGCGGGATCGCCGAACCACCGGCGATCAGCAGCTTCGGAGAATGCTCTTTGGCTAGCGTCGCGATCTCGTCATAGTCGATCCGGTTGTCCTGCTTTCGCACGCCGTACTGGATCGCGTTGAACCACTTGCCCGACTGGTTCGGCGCGGCGCCGTGGGTCAGGTGGCCGCCCGAGGCGAGGTTCATGCCAAGGATCGTGTCTCCGGGCGTCAGCAACGCCTGGAAGACGCCCTGGTTGGCCTGAGACCCGGAATTCGGCTGCACGTTGGCGAAGCTGCAATCAAAGAGTGCGCAGGCCCGTTCGATGGCCAGATTCTCGGCGATATCCACGTATTCGCAGCCGCCATAATAGCGCCGCCCCGGATAGCCTTCGGCGTATTTGTTGGTCATCACAGAGCCTTGCGCCTGCATCACCGCGGTGGACACGATGTTCTCTGACGCGATCAGCTCGATCTCTTGTCTTTGACGCCCCAGTTCCTTCGTGATCGCCCCGAAGATCTCGGGATCGCGGGACGAGAGGGGTTCGGTGAAAAAGCCGGTATCGCGGTACGGAACAGTCATGCAGGTCGCTCCCATGAGGGTGTCTGGTTGCGCGGTGTGTAGCGGGCTTTGGGTCGACGAAAAAGCCCGGAAAACGACGCAGTCGCGGGGAATCGCGCCGTTGGGTGTCGGCACAGAGGGGTTGTGTTTCAGGTCGGCGCGGGCGATGACTTTTGCAAACAGGGGCCAAGCATATGTCCGAAATGACAAAAATCGCCTTCGTCGCCAGCAGTGTCATGATCGCACAGACATCCTTGGATCGCCTTGTCCGCCGCTATGGCAATGTATCGCTGGAAGAGGCGGAGGTCATCGTGGCCCTCGGTGGCGACGGTTTCATGCTTCAGACCCTGCACAGCACGATGGCGGTCGATGCGCCGGTCTACGGCATGAATCGCGGCACCATCGGCTTTCTGATGAACGAGTTTCACGACGATGATCTGATCGAACGCCTCGCCGTGGCTGAGGAAGAGGACATCCATCCGCTGCGGATGGTTGCGGAATGTGCCGACGGCTCTCATCACGAGGCTCTGGCGATCAACGAGGTGTCGCTGCTGCGCGCCGGCCCGCAAGCCGCGAAACTGCGCATCAGCATCGACGACAAGGTCCGGATGGAGGAGCTGGTCTGCGACGGGGCGCTTGTCTGTACGCCGGCCGGGTCGACGGCCTACAACTATTCGGCGCATGGACCGATCCTGCCGATCGGCTCTGACGTTCTGGCGCTGACGGCGATGGCGGCGTTTCGACCCCGCCGGTGGCGTGGCGCGCTTCTGTCGAACCGGTCAAAGGTTCGCTTCGATGTGATCGAACCGGAAAAGCGCCCGGTGATGGCCGACGCCGACAGCCGGTCTGTCCGCGACGTGATCTGGGTCGAGATCAGAAGCCACCCCGAGGTGGTCCACCGCATCCTGTTCGACCCCGGCCACGGGCTGGAGGAACGACTGACGCGCGAACAGTTCACCTAGCCGGCGTCGCCGCCCGAGCCGCGCGGACTCCGCCTTACCCGTGCGGATAGCCCAGTGCCTTCAACGCCGCGCCGATTTCGTCCAGGATCGCCGGATCGTCGATCGTCGCGGGCGGCTTGAAGTCCTGGCCATCGGCAATCTTGACCATTGTCGCGCGCAGGATCTTGCCCGACCGGGTTTTCGGCAGGCGATCGACGACCACCGCCAGCTTGAAGGCGGCGACAGGGCCGATCTTCTCTCGGACCAGTTTGACGACTTCGGCGCAGATTTCGGCATGGTCCCGATCGACGCCGGAATTGAGGCAGACAAAGCCGACCGGCAATTGCCCCTTCAACTGGTCGGCCACCCCGATCACGGCGCATTCGGCGACGTCGGGATGGCCGGCCAACACTTCCTCCATGGCGCCCGTCGACAAGCGGTGGCCTGCGACGTTGATCACATCGTCGGTGCGCGCCATGATGTACAGATAGCCATCCTCGTCGATATATCCGGCATCGCCGGTCTCGTAATATCCCGGAAAATGCTCGAGGTAGCTTTTCTTGTATCGCGCTTCGGCCTTCCAGAGGGTCGGCAGGGTGCCGGGCGGCAAGGGCAGTCTGATGGCGATGGCGCCGAGCGACCCGGCGGGCAACGGCTGGCCGGCCTCGTCGAGGATCTGCACATCGTGGCCCGGCATCGCAACGGAAGGCGAGCCGATCTTGACCGGCAAGGGTTCTATCCCCATCGGATTGGCCGCGATCGACCAGCCGGTTTCCGTCTGCCACCAATGGTCGATGACCGGGACTTTCAGAACGTCCATTGCCCACTGGATCGTATCCGGATCGGCGCGTTCTCCGGCAAGAAACAGGGCGTTCAGAGAGGATGTGTCGTATTTCCTGATCTGTTCGCCCTTGGGATCCTCGCGCTTGATCGCCCGGAATGCGGTCGGAGCGGTGAACAGCACCTTGATCCGGTGCTCTTCGATCATCCGCCAGAAGGTGCCGGCATCCGGCGTGCCGACGGGCTTGCCTTCGAACACCACGGTGGTGTTGCCGTGGATCAGTGGCCCGTAGCAGATGTAGCTGTGGCCGACGACCCAGCCCACATCCGAGGCCGCCCAGAAGACGTCTCCGGGATCGACATTGTAGATGTTCTTCATCGTCCAGATCAGCGCAACAAGATGGCCGCCGGTATGACGCACGACGCCCTTGGGGTGGCCGGTGGTGCCAGAGGTGTGCAGGATGTAAACCGGATGGTTGCCTTCGACCGGCACGCAGTCCGCCGGCTGCGTGCCTTTCTGGATGTCGTTCCAGTCGAAATCGCGGCCCTCGATCAGCTCGGCGCTTTGCTGATCGCGTTGAAAGATGACGCAGAATTCCGGTTTGTGTCTGGCCAGGTCAATCGCCTTGTCCAGCAGCGGCTTGTAAGCCACGACACGGCCGGGTTCGATGCCGCAGGATCCCGCGATCACCGCCTTGGGTTCGGCGTCATCGATCCGGACGGCCAGTTCGTTTGCCGCGAAACCGCCAAAAACGACCGAATGGATCGCGCCGATGCGCGTCACGGCGAGCATTGCGACAAGCGCCTCTGGCACCATCGGCATGTAGATGACGACGCGGTCGCCCTTGGCGACACCCTTCGCGGCCAGCGCGCCGGCAAGACCAGCGACCTTATCTTGCAATTGTGCGAAGGTAATCGTTGCCTGGGTGCCGGTGACAGGGCTGTCATGGATGATCGCCGGCTGATCGCCGCGACCGTTCTTCACATGGCGGTCGACGGCGTTGTAACAGGTATTGACCAGACCATCGGAGAACCATTCGTAAAGCGGCGCGTTTTCGTCGAAGAGTGCCTTGGTCGGTTTGCGGTCCCAGTCGATCGCCTCGGCGGCTTTCATCCAGAAAGCTTCCGGGTCGGATTTCCAGGCAGCGTAGACATCCTTGTATGCCATGGTATGCGTCCTCCTCTGACGCAGCCTTGTTACGCAGGCCAGGCGAACAGGGCAAGATCGCCTGCCTGTGCAGGATTGTCACTGTTGGCGCAAACATGGGAGCGGGTTCGAGATCGCCGAGCGGCGTTGGGGTCGGCCGCGTCAGCCATATTGGGCCACCGGCGTGCCCGCGAGAGCGGAGATGTTCAACAGGCCACGGGCGGTGATCGACGGGGTGACGATCTGGGCCCGATTGCCCATCCCCATCAGGATCGGCCCCACTTCCAGGCCGCCGGCCTTCATCTTCAGGATGTTGCGAACACCGCTTGCGGCATCGGTATTGGCAAACACCAGCGCGTTGGCCGGCCCGACCATTCGGCTGTTGGGAAATATTCGTTCTCTCAGATCAGTGTCAAAGGCGGTATCGATATGCATTTCGCCCTCATAGGCGAAATCGCGCGGCTGGGCGTCCAGAATCCTGAGTGCCTGGCGCATGCGAAGCCCGGTTTCGCAATTGAGATTGCCGAATTGCGAATGTGAACAAAGCGCGATGTTCGGGGCCAACCCGAACCGGCGCACGTGCCGTGCCGTCGCAATCACCGTCTCTGCGATCTGCTCGGGCGTCGGCTCGGAATGCACCTGGGTATCAGCCACGAAGACCGGCCCATCCTCGAGGATCATCAGGCTGAGCGCCCCGACGGGATGCAATGCCGGCGACCCCAGAACCTGCTCGACATAGTTCAGGTGCCACAAATACTGGCCGAACGTGCCACAGATCAGGCTGTCGGCTTCTTCACGATAAACCATGATCGCGCCGATCGCCGTGGTGTTGGTCCGCATGATCGCCTTTGCAAGGTCGGGCGTGACGCCGCGCCGCTCCATCAGGCTGTGATAGGTTGTCCAGTAGTCACGGTAGCGGGGATCGTTTTCCGGGTTGACCAGTTCGAAGTCTTTCGAGGGTCGGATCGCGAGCCCGGCGCGTTCGCAACGCGCATCGATCACTTCGGGCCGACCGATCAGGATCGGCTTGTCGACCATCTCCTCCATCATCGCGCTGGCCGCTCGCAGCACCCGCTCTTCCTCGCCTTCGGCGAAAACGATGCGGCGGCTGGCAGTCGCGGCGGCCGCGAAGACCGGGCGCATGATCAGGGCCGACTTGAAGACCGAGCCGTCGAGCTTGTCCTTGTAGGCCTTCATGTCCTCGATCGGTCGCGTCGCGACACCGGTTTCCATGGCGGCCCGCGCGACGGCGGAGGCGACGACACCCATCAGGCGCGGGTCGAACGGCTTTGGAATCAGGTACTCTGCGCCGAAGGTCAGTTGTTCGCCCTTGTAGGCGGCGGCAGTCTCGGCGCTGGTCGTGGCGCGGGCAAGGGCGGCGATGCCTTCGATACAGGCGATCTTCATCTCGTCGTTGATATCGGTCGCACCCACATCCAGCGCGCCGCGGAAGATGAAGGGAAAGCACAGGACGTTGTTGACCTGATTGGCGTAGTCGGATCGCCCGGTGGCGATGATCGCATCGGGCGCGACGGCCCGCGCGTCCTCTGGCATGATCTCGGGCGTGGGGTTGGCGAGCGCAAAGATGATCGGCGCCTTGGCCATCCTGGCGACCATTTCGGGGGTCAGAACGCCGGCGCCGGACAGGCCAAGGAACAGATCGGCGCCGTCGATCACCTCTGCCAGGGTCCGCGCGCCACCCGGTTGCGCATACGCCGCCTTCTGCGGCGTCATGTCTTCGGCCCGAGCTTCGTGCACCAGGCCATGCAGATCGCAAAGCCAGATATTTTCACGTTTGACGCCGAGTTTGACCAGCATGTTGAGGCAGGCGATGCCGGCGGCACCGCCGCCGGTGGACACGATCTTGATGTCTTTGAACTTCTTATTGGAGACGTGAAGCGCGTTGGTTGCCGCGGCGCCGACGACGATCGCGGTTCCGTGCTGGTCATCGTGGAAGACCGGAATGTTCATGCGTTTGCGGCAGATGTCCTCGACGATGAAGCAATCCGGCGACTTGATGTCTTCAAGGTTGATCGCCCCGAAGGTGGGTTCGAGCGCGCAGACGATGTCGGCCAGCTTTTCTGGATCGTTTTCATTCAGTTCAATGTCGAAGCAGTCGATGTTGGCGAACTTCTTGAACAGAACCGCCTTGCCCTCCATCACCGGCTTCGAGGCCAGGCCGCCGATGTTGCCCAGCCCCAGAACGGCGGTTCCGTTCGATACGACCGCAACAAGATTTCCGCGCGACGTGTAGCGACTGGCGGTTCGGGGGTCGGCCTTGATTTCCAGGCAGGCCTCGGCGACGCCGGGACTGTAGGCCCTGGACAGGTCGCGACCGTTGGCCAGCGGCTTGGTCGCGCGAATCTCCAGTTTTCCGGGCTTGGGAAACTCGTGATAGTCCAGCGCGGCCTGTCTTGCGCCTTCGTGTCTTTGATCCGTCATTCAAGTTTCCCCCCTGTCACCTGCCACCGAAAGTAGTTTAGCTTTAAACTACATGTAATGGGCCCGCAGCAACCGCAATCTGTTACACTCCATCAAGCCTGACTTCTGTCTCAATGCAACCCCTAGATGACGCTGCGTGGCGCGGCGCCCGATGCGGCGCCGGACGGCTGAAAGCGATCGACCGCCAGATTCCTCAGAGCCCTTGCATCACAGGGCTGGCCGCCGCACTCTGGCAGAAGGTTCAGCGGAGGGTTCGATGTCGCTACTTGAGGCAGCCAAGACGGTCCGGGAACGTGCATATGCGCCCTATTCCAACTTCAAGGTTGGCGCGGCGATCAGGGCGGAATCGGGGGCGATCTATCCGGGGTGCAATGTCGAGAACGTGGCCTATCCCGAAGGGACCTGCGCCGAGGCCGGCGCGATAGCGGCAATGGTCGCGGCCGGCGAGACGCGCATTCTGGAGGCGCTGGTCATCGCCGACAGCCCGCTGCCGGTGTCGCCGTGTGGCGGGTGCCGCCAGAAACTGGCCGAGTTCAGCCAGCCCGACGCCAGGATCACCATGGCAACGCTGTCGGGTGAGACGCGGACAATGACGATGGCCGAGTTGCTGCCGGGGGCTTTCGCCAAAGACCATCTGGAAAAAAGGTGATGGATGCGCGCGCGATCATCGCCAGGCTGCGCGACGGCGGCCCCTTGTCGGAAGCCGAGATTCAGTGGTTTGCCAAGGGGCTTGCAAGCGACGGGGTGACCGATGCCCAGGCCGGGGCGTTTGCGATGGCTGTCCTGCTCAACGGGTTTTCCACCGATGAGCGTGTCGCGCTGACCCTTGCCATGCGCGACAGCGGCAAGGTGATGCAGTGGAACCTGCCCGGCCCGGTGGTGGACAAGCATTCGACCGGCGGCATCGGCGACAGCGTGTCGCTGGTGCTGGCGCCGGCGCTCGCAGCACTTGGCGCCTATGTTCCAATGGTCTCGGGGCGCGGCCTGGGTCATACCGGCGGCACACTGGACAAGTTGGAAGCCATTCCGGGATTGAGGACAGAGGTTTCCGACGACCGCTTTCACCAGATCGTCCAGAATGTCGGTGCAGCGATCGTCTCGGCGACCGACAGCATCGCGCCGGCCGACAAGCGGCTTTACGCGATCCGCGACGTGACCGGCACGGTTGAAAGCATCGACCTGATCACGGCTTCGATCTTGTCAAAGAAGCTTGCGGCAGGGTTGGAGGCGCTGGTGCTGGATGTGAAGGTCGGGACCGGCGCATTCATGAAGACGATGGACGATGCGGTCGCACTTGCCGAGGCTCTGGTCAGCACGGCCAACGGGGCAGGGTGCAAGACGTCTGCCCTGATCACCGACATGAACCAGCCCTGCGCGACGGCCGTCGGCAATGCGTTGGAAGTGATGGAGGTCATGCAGGCCCTTTCGGGGGCCGAGATCGACAACGTGCTGTGCGATCTGTCCGCCGATCTGGGCGGCGAGATTCTGGTGCTGGCTGGGATGGCCGACGATGCCCGGGACGGTGCCGGGCAAGTGCTGGAAACGCTGCGGGACGGGTCGGCGGCCGACAGGTTCGGTCGGATGGTCGCCGAACTGGGCGGCCCCGCCGATTTCGTCGAGCGCTGGCGTGACCGCCTGCCTGCGGCGCCGGTCGTCGTCGAGGTCAAATCGGGTGCGGCTGGCTACGTTGCCGGCATTGACGGGGAAGCCCTGGGGCTGGCCGTCGTGCATCTGGGCGGCGGGCGGCTTAAAGGCGGGGACAGGATCGATCCTTCGGTCGGTCTGTCCGATGTGGCATTGCTCGGCGACCGGATCGAAGCGGACACTGCCTTATGTCTGGTTCATGCAGCCACGCCCGACGCGGCCGAAACGGCGGCAGCGGCGGTCCGGGCCGCCTATACGATTGGCGAGGACGAACCGGATGTGACGCCGGTCGTCTACCAGAGGGTTGGCTGAATGCCCCGCGCTTTCCTGATCGTGTTGGATTCGGTCGGCTGCGGCGGTGCGCCGGATGCGGGATCGTTTTTCAATGGCGACCACCCCGATACCGGGTCGAACACGCTTGCCCACATCGCGCAGGCCTGCGCGCAGGGCAAGGCGCAAGACGACCGATCCGGACCGCTGAAATTGCCACATCTCGACGGTCTTGGTCTGGGGGCGGCAATCCGGCTGGCTTCGGGCGAGGAGGCCCCTGGTCTTGATGCCAAACCGGCCGGGCTTTGGGGCGGCGCGACCGAGATATCGCACGGCAAGGACACGCCGTCGGGTCATTGGGAGCTTGCCGGCGTGCCGGTCCCATGGGATTGGCACTATTTCCCCGACAGCGATCCGACTTTCCCCAAATCCCTGCTCGACAAGGTTTGCGAATTGGCGGGCACCGATGGAACTCTGGGCAATTGCCACGCCTCTGGCGTGCCGATCATCGAGGAACATTGCCAAGAGCATCTGCGCACCGGCTGGCCGATCTGTTACACCTCCGCCGACAGCGTGTTCCAGATTGCGGCGCACGAGGAAGCGTTCGGGCTGGAGCGGCTGTTGAAGCTTTGCGAGGACCTGGCGCCGGTCCTTCATGCGATGAAAGTCGGGCGGGTCATCGCACGTCCGTTCACTGGCGCCTGCGGCAATTTCAAGCGCACAAGGAACCGGCGCGACTTTGCCATCGCGCCTCCAAGCCCGACGCTGAACGACTGGGTGCAGGCGGCCGGGAGGCATGTGTACGGCATCGGGAAGATCGGCGACATCTTCTCGCGCCGGGGCATCGACGACGTGCGCAAGGGCAGCGATGCCGAGTTGATGGAACATCTGGTCGGCTTGATCGGAGAGGCCGAGGATGGCAGCTTGACCTTCGCAAATTTCGTCGAGTTCGACATGCTCTACGGACATCCCCGCGACGTCTCGGGCTATGCCCGCGCCCTCGAATGGTTCGACGCAGAGCTGCCCCGGCTTTTTGACAAGGCCCGTGCAGGCGACCTGTTCATCTTCACTGCGGATCACGGCAACGATCCGACATGGGTCGGAACGGACCACACCCGCGAAAGAGTTCCGGTGCTGGGCTACGGCGTTGGCGAACGAGCGGTCGGTCTGGTCGGGTTCGCCGATGTCGGGGCCTCGGTGGCGGCGCATCTGGGTGTCGACGCGATGGGGCCAGGAAAGAGTTTTCTATGACGGTTGCCGATTTGCCGAAGGTCGAGTTGCACCTGCATCTTGAAGGGGCCGCGCCGCCGAAATTCAATCGTGGGCTCGCCAAGGAGAAGGCGCTGGATATCTCGGGCATTTTTGCACAGGACGGCGGCTACGCCTTTTCCGATTTCTGGCACTTTCTGAAGGTCTATGAAGCCGCGACAGGCGCATTGCAGACGCCCGAGGACTACCATCGCCTGACGCTTGCGGTTCTGCGGGAAAGCGCGGCATCCGGGGTGGTCTACTCGGAGATGTTTCTGTCACCCGATTTCTGCGGCGGGCGCGATCTGAGTGCATGGCGGGAATACCTGAAGGCGATCGAGGAGGCCGCCGCCATTGCCCAAAAGACTGACGGGATCGTTCTGAAGGGAATCGTGACGGCAATCCGCCATTTCGGCCCCGACAAGGGGCGCGAAACCGCCGTGTGCGCGGCCGAGACGGCCGGGGATTTTCTGGTCGGGTTCGGTCTGGCGGGAGACGAGAAGATCGGCAAGCCGAAGGACTTCGCCTGGTGCTTTGACATGGCCCGCGAGGCCGGGCTGCGGCTGACCGCCCATGCCGGCGAGTGGGGCGGGCCAGAGTCGGTGCGCGATGCGGTTCACGATTTGAGGGTCGAGCGGATCGGTCATGGCGTCCGAGCGATCGAGGACCCTGCTTTGGTCGACGAACTGGCTGAAAAGGGCATCGTCCTGGAGGTTTGTCCGGGGTCGAATGTCGCCTTGGGGATCTATCCCGCATGGCGCGCCCATCCGATATCAGAGCTGCGCAACCGCGGCGTGAAGGTAACGGTCTCGACCGACGACCCGCCCTTCTTCCATACGACGATGGCGCGGGAATTCGACCGTTTGGCCGATGCTTTTGACTGGGACGAAGCCGTGTTCCGGGATATCAACCGCACAGCGATCAATGCCGCGTTTTGTGATCAGCAAAAACGTCAGGACATACTGAAAAGACTGGAGCCGTGAAGATGCAGGATCACCTGACCATCGTCAAACACCCGCTTGTGCAGCACAAGCTGACCATCATGCGCGACAAGGAGACTTCCACCAATTCGTTCCGGCGGTTGCTGCGCGAGATCAGCCAGCTTCTGGCATATGAGATCACCCGCGAAATGGAGATGACGACGCGGCGGATCGAAACGCCACTCTGCCCCATGGATGCGCCCACGATCGACGGCAAGAAAATGGCCCTGATTTCCATCCTGCGGGCGGGCAATGGCCTGTTGGACGGGGTGCTGGAGCTGATCCCGGCGGCGCGCGTCGGGTTCGTTGGTCTGTACCGCGATGAGAAAACGCTGCAGCCGGTGCAATACTACTACAAGGTTCCGCCGGAGCTTGCGACGCGGCTGGTTATCGCGTTGGACCCGATGCTGGCAACCGGCAACAGCTCGGTCGCTGCGATAGATCTGCTGAAACAGTCAGGTGCGACCAACATTCGGTTCATGTGCCTTCTGGCGGCACCCGAAGGGGTAGCGCGGATGAAAGAGGCACATCCCGACGTTCCTATCGTCACCGCCGCCGTGGATGAAAAACTTAACGAACTGGGGTATATCGTTCCGGGACTGGGCGATGCGGGCGACAGGATGTTTGGCACCAAGTAGGCCTGATGATCTTTACATAGTGGGCCTGCTAAGGCATCGTTCACAAGATCTTGTGGGGGAAAGAACGAGATGAATAGATCACTGAACATTGCTGTTGTCATTCTGGCGTTGGCCGCCGGTTCCGCCGTGGCCCAGACCGAGCCTGGCGCAGACGGACCCGCGGAGATGCCGCCAAGCGATTTTTCGGGTGCGCAGTATATCGACAGTCGGGGGTGCCTGTTCGTTCGGGCAGGTCTAAACGGTAGCGTCACATGGGTGCCGCGCGTCAACCGGGACCGCGAGCTTCTGTGTGGCTTTCAGCCGACCCTTCGCCAAGCCGAGGCACAGGCCGTTCAGGCGGCACCACCCAAGCGCATCGTGGCGACGCCAAAGCCGGTTCGCTCGGTTGCCGCAGTGCCTGCTCCGGCACCGCGGGCAAGACTTCCGAAGGGCTTCAAGGCGGCCTGGTCGGACGGACGCCTCAACCCGCATCGTGGTCCACGAACAGCACTGGGGAACGCCCAGATGGCCCTGAAATGGACCAACACCGTGCCAGCAAGGTTGATCAAATAGCCAGCGGCCGTCATTGGCCGCGCCACGGCCTTTGAGGTGAGGATATCGCCAAGGCCGCTTTGCGGCGGAATCCTCACTCTGCGCAGATGCCCTGCAGCGCCACCCAGTCGCCATCACTGAGCACCGGCTTTGTCGCGTCGGGTGGCGTCGGGTCAGCCTCGATCAGGCCGATCGTGGTTTCCCCGGAAATATCAAGGGAATAGGCATACGGAGACGACCGGATCGCGGCGGCCTTGAACGCCGAGAGAATGTCTTGCTGTGGAACCGGCCGATCAGGCTCGATGAGAAATGCCTCGGTATAGCCATCGAGCGTTTCGGAAGGAATGTTGCCGGTGGTCAAAAGCCGAAAGGCCGAGATCAACCCGGTTTCCTGCAACAGTTTCACGATCGGGTCGGCCTGTTTGGCGCGAAGGGACTCGACAAGGATGTAACCTGCCACAACTTCCGGATCCTCGTAATCCTCGATCAACGCGCGGTTCAGAAGGATGATGCCGCCGGGCAGATGTCGCGAATGGGTGACGCCGGCTGAAAGCACCACCAGCCGTCCGGTGGCATCGCCAAGCAACCGCCGCCGCACGCGTTCAAGCGCAGCCTGTCCCGCCGCCGAGCCGCACTGCGCACCTGCCACGCGTCTGATATTGGTCAGCAGCGATTGGCCAATCGCGGTGCGTTTGACAGTCGGGATGACCGACGCCGTGTAGTTGATCATTGCGCCGGGCAGCCAGAAAACCGCCAGCGCCGCGACAAGCACGATGGCTGCGCCGACCAGAGACCGGCGCAGACGCCCCGGATGCGGACGGCGGCGCGAGATCGCGGTATGCACCCTGGAGATCCCCCGGATCATCTCGTCGTCATCCAGTTCCAGAGTTTCCACGGCATCCGGAGCCGGCCTGAACAGGGCCGGTCGGATGCCGGGATTGAGGCGCTCGATTGCCGGCAGGGACCAGTGCGATAGCGCGGTCCCCTTCTGATCGCTGATGACCAGCGTCGCATCCCCCAGAGAGACGATCACGTCACGACGCTGCGCGTCTTTGGTTGCCCGCCAGACACCTGCGCATTCCAGACGCTGAAAATCCTTGAGTGCCGTCATTTGGCCGCCAATGGCGCTGCTCGATTGTTATCGTTCGGAAAAGAATAGCTTGTGAAGGCCGTTCCCACAATGTCAGAGCGATCTGGCGATGGTGCGAAGCTCGAACTTCTGGATCTTGCCGGTCGATGTCTTCGGCAGTTCCTGAAAAAAGATCCTCTTCGGTGTCTTGAAGCCGGCCAGCCGATCACGGACGAATGCGATCAGTTCGGCTTCGGTAACGCGGTGCCCTTCCTTGGTTTCGACGAAGGCGCAAGGTACCTCGCCCCACTTGTCGTCGGGTTTGGCCACGACCGCGCACAAGGACACGGCCGGATGGTGCATCAGCGCGCCCTCGACCTCGACCGAACTCACGTTCTCGCCGCCCGATATGATGATGTCCTTGGCGCGGTCGGCAATCTGCAAGTAGCCGTCCGGGTGCTGAACCGCGATGTCGCCGGAATGAAAGTAGCCGCCAGCGAACGATTCTTCGGTTGCGGCGGGGTTCTTGTAATAACCCTTCATGACAGAGTTTCCGCGGATCATGATCTCTCCCTGCGTACGCGCATCCATCGGGATCTGTTGCATGGTGGCGGGGTCGAGGGCGGTGATCTCTTCCATCATTGGCATCAGCACGCCGGTTCGGGCCTTGATCGCCGCGCGGTCATCATGCGGCAGGCGATCCCACTTTTCCGCGTCCCAGAGACATTCGGTGACATGGCCATAGGTTTCGGTCAGGCCGTAAACCTGCGTCACAAGGAATCCGAGCGGTTCGATCGCCCGCAACGTCGCGGCAGGCGGCGGCGCGCCGGCGGTGAACACCTCGACCACGTGGTCAAAATCGCGACGGTCTTCGGTCTTGGCGTTGATGATCGCGTTCAGGACTATGGGCGCGCCGCCGAAATGTGTGACGCCTTCGTCAGCGATCGCGTTGTAGATGTTGCGGGCGGTGATGTCGCGGCAGCAAATCACCGTGCCGCCAAGGACCGGCATCATCCAGGTATGGTTCCAGCCATTGCAGTGGAACAGCGGCACGATCGTCAAGAACTTCGGGTGCAGGACCATCCGCCACGAGATCACCGTGCCCATCGTCATCAGATAGGCCCCGCGATGGTGGTAGACGACACCCTTTGGCCGCCCGGTTGTCCCGGAGGTGTAGTTCAGCGCCAGGCTTTCCCATTCATCCTCTGGCATGATCCAGCGAAAATCGGGATCTCCGGTCTGCAGCAGGGCTTCGTATTCCGGATACTTGCCTGACGCCTCCAGCCCGGCCTGCGGATCGGCGACTTCGATGATCTTCGGACCGGTGCCGTCCATCCTGGCGATGGCCTCTTCGGCGAGGGGCAGAAACTGACTGTCCACAAGTGCGATCTTGGCTTCACCGTGGTCGAAGATATAGGCAACCGTTTCAGCCTCGAGCCGGGTGTTGATCGTGTTGAGCACGGCACCGGTGGCCGGGACACCGAAATGCGCCTCGGCCTGGGCGGGAATGTTGGGCAGCAGGGTTGCCACGACATCGCCGGATTCGATCCCGAGCCCGACAAGTGCCGAAGCCAGCCGCGACGCCCGCGCGTGATAGTCGCGGTAGCTGTAGCGCCGGTTTCCGTAGACAAGGGCGAGATGGTCGGGAAAGACCAGCGCGGCGCGGTTCAGATGTGACAGCGGTGTCAGCGGCACGAAATTCGCCCGGCGCCGCTCCAGCCCGTTTTCATCTGCCAGCCACCCCATCGTGCTCTCCCAAATCCGAAGTCCTGCGTTTCCGGGTCAAGTATTGTCCTGAAGTCCGCCGATACAAAGAGGAAACTGCAGGATATCGCGAATGGATGTCGTTGGATTGTCGCGCGTCTTGGCGTGGTCTGCTAGATATTCGGGATGATCATCTCTCGCGGTCGCCGCTACATCTTCGTTCACATCCCCAAAACCGGCGGCACCGCGCTGACGATGGCTTTGGAGCGTCGGGCAATGGCCGGCGATATTCTGATCGGCGATACCCCAAAGGCCGTGCGCCGCCGGGCGCGGGTGAAAGCGTTGCAGGGATCCGGGCGGCTTTGGAAGCATTCGCGGTTGTCCGATATCCACGGCATCGTCAGCGATCACGAAATGGCGGAGTTCTTCGTACTGACCCTGGTCCGCAATCCCTGGGACCGGATCGTCAGCTACTACCATTGGCTGAAGGCGCAGACTTTCAGCCATGAGGCGGTGGTGCTGGCCAAGCGGCTGGATTTCAGGGAGTTTCTGGAACAACCCGATGTGCTGGCCTCGTTGAAGTCCGCGCCCTATTCCAGCTACGTCGCTGACAGGAACGGTTTCGAGCACTGCAATCTGTTTGCCCGGATCGAACATCTTGCCGAAGATCTCGCGCCGTTCGAGGCGCATCTGGGATTTCGGCTTGGCGCGGTCGAGCGGGCAAACACATCGGCGCGGAAGCCGGATTATCGCGGCTATTACAGCGACGACAAAGCCGCGCTTGTGGCGCGGCTTTGCGAGGCGGACATCGCGCGGTTCGGATATCGGTTCTAGGCCGCCTTGCCGGCAGCGCCGCCGAAGCGACCGTAGAACGTATCGCCCTCCTTCGCCATATCCTTCAGCAAATCAGGGGATTCAAAGCGGTCGCCATGAGCTGATTTCAGGCCTTCGCAGATCTCGACGGCCGTCCCTGCGCCGATCATGTCGAGCCAGCTGAACGGCCCGCCGGACCACGGCGCGAAGCCCCATCCGAGGATCGCGCCGACATCGCCTTCGCGGATATCCATCAATACGCCCTCTTCCAGGGCGCGGACGGCCTCCAGGACCTGTGCCATCAGCAGGCGGTGCTGCACCTCGGTCAGGTCTGGCTGGTCTTTCGCCGCCGGGTACTGCTTGCGCAGACCGCTCCACAGGCCCTGACGCTTGCCCGCGTCGTCATAGGCATAGAAACCAGCCTTGGACTTGCGGCCCAGACGGTCCTGATCGAACAGCCAGAACAAAACCTCGTCGGCGTCGTCGTTGTCGTAGGCATCCCCCATGGCGGCCTTCGTCGCCTTGGCGATCTTGACGCCGAGGTCGATCGAGGTTTCGTCGGTCAGTTGCAGCGGACCCAGCGGCATTCCGACCAGCCGCGCGGCGTTCTCGATCAATGCCGGCTCGACGCCTTCCTTCACCATCCGCACGCCTTCGTTGATGTAGGGAATGATGCATCGGTTGGCGTAGAAGAACCGCGCATCGTTGACCACGATCGGGGTCTTGCGGATCTGCCGGACATAGTCGAGCGCCTTGGCAACGGCGCGGTCACCTGTCTGTTCGCCCTTGATGATCTCGACCAGCAGCATCTTGTCCACCGGGCTGAAGAAATGGATGCCGATGAACTGGTCCGGCCGCTGGCTGGCCTTGGCCAGTTCGGTGATCGGCAGGGTCGAGGTGTTGGTGGCGAAGATGCAGTCCTTGCCCACGACCTCTTCGACATTCTTCGTCACTTCCGCCTTGATGGCGGGATCCTCGAACACCGCCTCGACGATCAGATCGCAGCCTTTCAGCGCGCCGTAGTCGGTGGTTGTGGTGATCCGGCCCAGCACTTCGGCTTTTTTCTCTGGCGTGACCTTCTTGCGGCTGATGCCCTTGTCCAGAATACTCTCCGAGTAACTCTTGCCCTTGTCGGCAGCCTCTTGTTCCTGGTCGATCAGGACGACCTCGATCCCGGCTTCCGCGCTGACATAGGCGATGCCCGCGCCCATCATGCCGGCGCCCATGATGCCGACCTTCGAGACTTTCTGGTCCGGCACGCCGGCAGGCCGCACCGCCCCCTTTTCCAGGGCCTCCTTGTTGATGAAAAGCGACCGGATCATCGCGCCCGAGGACGGGTTCATCAGGACGTTGGTGAACCAGCGTGCCTCGATCCGGATCGCGGTGTCGAAGGCGACAAGTGCGCCTTCGTAGACCGCCGACAGCAACGCCTTTGCCGCAGGGTAGACGCCCATCGTCTGGCCGTTGACCATGGCGCTGGCGCCGACGAAGGTCATGAAGCCCGCCGGGTGGTAGGGGGCGCCGCCGGGCATCTTGTAGCCCTTCTGATCCCACGGCTTGACGATGTCGGCATCCTTGGCGTTCAGCACCCATTCCTTTGCCTTTTCAAGCAGTTCCCCTGCCGGCACGACCTCGTTGATCAGCGCCGCTGCCTTGGCCGATTTCGGATCGGAGAGCTTGCCTTGCAAGAGGTAGGGCGAGGCCGTCATCGCGCCCAGCATCCGGATCAGGCGGGTTGTCCCGCCCATGCCGGGGAAGATGCCGACCTTGATCTCGGGCAGGCCGATCTTGGCCTTGGGATTGTCGGCGGCGATGATGTGGTGGCAGGCCAGCGGTATCTCGTAACCGATGCCAAGCGCGGTGCCGGGCAGGGCGGCGACGATCGGCTTGCCGCCCTTCAAGGTCTTCGGGTCCATGCCGGCGCGTTCGATCTTGCGCAGGATCCGGTGGGTGTCCATCAATCCTTCGAACAGCCCTTTCGCGGGGTCATCGCCCGCGCTGTCCTTCATCTTCGAGATGATGTTCAGATCCATGCCGCCAGCAAAGCTGTCCGGCTTGCCCGATGTGATGATGACGCCCTTCACCGCGTGGTCGGCGAGTGCGGAGTCGATGTGCCTGTCCAGATCGTCGAACCCCTGCTGGTTCATCACGTTCATCGACTTGCCCACCGTGTCCCAGGTGATCGTGGCGACGCCATCGGCATCTACAGCATAGGTGAAATCAGTCATTCTTGTCTCCGATCGGGGGCAGCGGGGTTCCGTCTTGCCGCGTGAAATTGGCCTTGCCGGACTCCATCTCGACCATCATGTCGAGGTCTGGGTAGGTGGCGACTTCGCGCGGGGCCTTGGTGCCGACAACAAGAAACCTGGCATCGGAATTGGACCTGTTGATGAAGTGGTGGCCGTTCGGCTCGCCGGCGGGGAAGGCGGCGCAGTCGCCGGCGTGCATCGGTGTCTCGCCGTCGTTCTCGATCAGCACGAGTTCACCCTCCGTCACCATCACGAATTCGTCCTCGTGCAAGTGCCAGTGGCGGAGCGAAGATTTCGCACCGGGTTCAAGCGTCACGAGGTTTGCCCCGAACTGAGTCAGCCCGCCAAGATCGCCCAGACGCAGCGAACTGCGACCGGCCATCTGGCTGGCATAGGGGGCGGGATAGATCGAGCCGGTCTTGACCGGCGCATTCGACAGGTCGAGTTTCGGCATCAAACCCTCTCGATGATCGTGGCTGCACCCATGCCGCTGGCGATACAAAGCGTCGCAAGACCCGTGCTCTTGCCGGTCCGCTCCAACTCGTCAAGCAGCGTGCCAAGGATGATCGCCCCGGTCGCGCCAAGCGGATGGCCCATCGCGATGGCGCCGCCATTGACGTTGACCTTGCCCGCATCGACGTCAAACGCCTGCATGAACCGCAACACGACAGAGGCGAAGGCCTCGTTGACCTCGAAAAGGTCGATGTCGGAAATCGACATGCCGCTGTCTTTCAGGATCTTCTCGGTCACCGGCACCGGGCCGGTCAGCATGATCGTCGGATCGGTGCCGATCTTGGCGGTGGCGCGGATGCGGGCGCGGGGCTTCAGCCCGTGCTTCTCGCCGAACGCCTTGTTGCCGATCAGAAGCGCGGCGGAGCCATCAACGATGCCGCTGGAATTCCCGGCATGATGGATATGGTTGACCCGCTCAAGATGCGGATACTTCATCAGCGCGACCTTGTCGAAGCCGGGCATGACTTCTCCCATATCCTTGAAACTGGCCTTCAGCGCGCCGAGCGACTGCATGTCGGTTTCGGGGCGCATGTATTCATCCTTTTCAAGGATCGGCAGCCCGTTCTGGTCGCGCACCGTGACGACCGTCTTGGCAAAGCGGTTGTCGTCCCAGGCGGCCTTGGCGCGTTTCTGCGACTCGACGGCCAGCGCATCGGCATCGTCCCGCGAGAAGCCGTACTGTGTTGCGATGATGTCGGCCGAGATCCCCTGCGGAACGAAATAGCTGTTCATCGCGATGCTGGGGTCGACGGCAATTGCCGCGCCGTCCGATCCCATCGGAACGCGGCCCATCATCTCTACGCCGCCGGCGATGTAGCCCGATCCCGCGCCGCCCTTGATCTGATTGGCGGCCAGGTTGACGGCTTCCAGTCCGCTGGCGCAGAACCGGTTGATCGCGAGACCGGGGATCGACTCGTCGAGGTCCGAGGCAAGAACCGCAGAGCGGGCAAGGCAGCCGCCCTGTTCGCCGACCTGCGTGACATTGCCCCAGATCACGTCTTCGACCGCATGGCCGTCAAGGTTGTTGCGGTCCTTGATCGCGTTCAGCATCAGCGCCGACAGGCGCAGGCTTGTCACCTCGTGCAGGGCCCCGTCGGCGCGGCCCTTGCCGCGCGGAGAACGCACCGCATCGTAGATATAGGCGTCAGACATTCTTATCTCCTTCAGGCCCGGTCGGCGGGCGAGCCGGGCATCAGATCGTAGGGGGCTTTCCAGCCGGGCGTCTCGCTTATGCGGGTCAGCCAGGCATCGATATTCGGGTAATCCTTGCGGTCGAAGCCGAAGGGTTCGGGGTAATAAAGATATCCGCAACAGGCGATGTCGGCGATGGTCAGGCGATCGCTTACCAGCCAGTTCTTCCCGTCGAGGCCGGCGTCCAGCACCTTGAGCGCGGACTTGAACCGGCCCGTCAGCCAGTCGATGACGGCTGCGGGGCGTTTTTCCTCGGGCACGAAATTCATCATGAAACGCAACGGGCCAGCCTGGCTCGACATCTTGTGATTGTCCCAGAACATCCAGCGCAGGATCTCGCGGCGCTCATCCGCGCTCTGGCCGCCAAGCTTGCCGGTCTTGGAGCTGATGTAGTCCTGCATGACACCGGATTGGGTCAGGGTGGTGTCGCCGTCGATCATCACCGGCACCTCGCCCATTTCGTTCAACGCGCGAAATTCGGGTTTGCGGGTTTCGCCGTTGAAGAAATCGACATAGACCGGTTCCCATTCCAGTCCGGAAAGCTCCAGCGTCAGTGCCGCCTTGTAGGCATTGCCGCTTTCGCCGAAGCAATAAAGCTTGATGGTCATGGCTTGTCCCCCGAGAACGATCTGGCGATCAGTTCCTTCATGATTTCATTGGTGCCGCCGTAGATCCGCTGCACGCGGGCATCGGTCCACATTTCGGCGATGTCGTATTCCTGCATGTAACCATATCCGCCATGAAGTTGCAGGCATTCGTCCAACACCTCTCCTTGAGTGTCGGTCAGCCAGTATTTCGCCATCGCGGCCTTTTCGACGGTCAGTTTGCCTTTCAGATGCTCGGCGATGCAGTCATCCAGAAAGGCACGGGCGACCTTGGTCTTGGTCAGGCATTCGGCCAGTTTGAAGCGGGTGTTCTGAAACTGCATGATCGGACCGCCGAAAGCCTGCCGTTCCTTGCAATACTGGATCGTGCGCTCGACCGCACCTTCCATGGCGCCAACGGCGCCGGCACCGATGATCAGGCGTTCTTGCGGAAGTTGCTGCATCATCTGCGCGAAGCCCTGGCCCTCTTTTCCGCCCAGAACATTCTCTGGCGGCACCACGACATTGTCGAAGAACAGTTCGGAAGTGTCGGACGCATGTGTTCCGATCTTGTCCAGGTTGCGACCCCGAGCGAAGCCTTCGGCACCTTCGGTTTCCACCACGACCATGGAAATGCCCTTGGCGCCTTCCTTTGGATCGGTCTTGGCGGCAACGATGATCAGATCGGCATGCTGGCCGTTGGTGATGAAGGTCTTTTGCCCCGAGAGGCGATAGGCGTTGCCGTCCTTCACCGCGCGCGTCTTGATCGCCTGGACATCCGATCCGGCCGAGGGTTCGGTCATCGCCAAAGCCCCGACCATTTCACCCGAGACCATCTTGGGCAGCCAGCGCCTTTTCTGCTCTTCGGTGCCATAGGCCAGGATGTAATGCGCGACGATGCCGGAATGGATGCCGTGGCCCCAACTGGCGAGGTTGGCGCGGCTGCCTTCCATCAGGATCACCGCCTCGTGGCCGAAATCACCACCCGCGCCGCCGTATTCCTCGGGGATCGAGGGGCAGAGAAGGCCGAGTTCGCCGGCCTGCCGCCAGGTGGATTTGTCCATCTCGCCCTGCTCGCGCCAGCGCGCGAAATGCGGACGCCATTCATCATTGATGAATTTCGCGGTCATCTCGGCGAGCATCCGGTGCTCGTCGGTCATCCAGGTCGATGTCATGCCGGCCCCCCCCCGTTTGGTCTAGCGCTTGCGTGCGTCAAGTTCGGAATTGAACAGCCGCAGCCGATGCGACAGGTTGTCTTCGTCGATCACCGAGCTGAAATTCTCGAACAGGAACGACAGTGCTTCGCCTTCATCCAACCCGGCCTCGTGCGCAAAGGACTTGAGCTTGCGGTAGCCGTCCTCGGTCATCGCGACGGGGAAGCGGCGGGTCAGGCGAAAGCGTTTCGGCATATGGTCCTCTTTTAAGTTGTCCCCGGCCCGTCCCCACGCGCCGGGGACGGTCCGTGAGTGGACATTCCCTAAAACTCGTCGGCGGCCAGTGCCATGACAGTGTCTGCCCCCGAGGTGATCCGCGCAAGATGCATCGCGGTCGCGGGCAGGTGTCGGGCCATGTAATAGCGACCCGTGGCCATCTTGGTTCGATAAAAAACCTCATCGCCGGTTCCGGCATCGAGGGCGGCCTGCGCTGCCCTGGCCATTCGCGCCCACATCAGGCCAAGGCAGACATGGCCCATCATGTGCATGAAGTCAGTCGATCCGGCCAAGGCATTGTTCGGGTTCTTCATGCCTTGCTGCATGAAATACAGGCCGGCGGACTGAAGATCCTTCGATGCGGCTTTCAGCGGGTCGAGAAAATCGACCTTCAGCGCCTCGGAGCCTTCGTTCTGCTTGATGAACCCCTTGACGATCTCGAAGAAGGCCATGACGTGCCGGCCGCCATCCTGCGACAGTTTCCGGCCGACCAGGTCAAGCGCCTGAATGCCGTTGGCGCCTTCGTAGATCTGGGTGATCCGGGCGTCGCGGGCGAACTGGCTCATGCCATGCTCTTCGATGTAGCCATGGCCGCCATAGACCTGTTGGGCCTGCACCGCCATCTCGAAGCCCTTGTCGGTCTGGAACCCTTTCACCACCGGCGTCATCAGCGAGATAAGCCCTTCGGCCTCTGCATCGTTGTTGCGATGGGCGCGATCGATCAGGTTCGCGCTCCACAATGTAAATGCTCGCGCGCCCTCGACGAAACTTTTCTGGTCCATCAGGCTGCGGCGGATATCGGGATGCACGATGATCGGATCGGCGGGACCGTCGGGGCTTTCTGCACCCGTCACGGCGCGGCCCTGCAACCGGTCCCTGGCATAGTTGACAGCGTTTTCGTAGGCGACGGCGGCCTGCGCGTATCCCTGCAATCCGACGCCAATGCGGGCCTCGTTCATCATGGTGAACATGGCGCGCATGCCATTGTGCAACTCGCCAAGCAGATAACCGGTGGCGTCGTCATAGTTCATCACGCAGGTGGCGTTGCCGTGGATGCCCATCTTTTCTTCGATGTTACCGACGGTGACACCGTTGCGCTGCCCAAGGCTGCCGTCTTCGTTGACCAGATATTTAGGGACAATGAAAAGCGAGATCCCCTTGGTGCCCTCGCCACCACCGGGCGCCTTGGCGAGCACGAGGTGAATGATGTTGTCGGCCAGATCGTGTTCGCCTGCCGAGATGAATATCTTCTGGCCGCTGATCGTGTAGCTGCCGTCGTCCTGCGGCGCTGCCTTGGTCCGCATCAGCCCCAGATCAGTGCCGCAATGCGGTTCGGTCAGGTTCATGGTGCCGGTCCACGACCCCTCGACCATCTTCGGCAGATAGGTCGTCTTTTGCTGATCGCTGCCGTGGGCGTGGATCGCGGAATAGGCGCCGTGGGTCAGACCCTGATACATGTTGAAGGCCATGTTGGCAGAGACGAACATTTCGCCAACGGCGGTGGCCAGCAGGTAGGGCATGCCCTGACCGCCGAATTCGGGATCACAGTCCAACCCCATCCAACCGCCCGCCTTCATCTGCTCATAGGCATCCTTGAAGCCTTTGGGCGTCCGCACCACACCGTTTTCCAGCCTGCAGCCTTCGCGATCGCCCGAAACATTGAGCGGGGCAAGAACCTCTGATGCCAGTTTGCCGGCTTCCTCCAGCACGGCAGAAGTGAAATCCGCCTCCAGCTCCTCGTAGCCGGGGATATCTGCAGCAGTGACGTTCAGCACGTCGTGCAACAGAAACTGCATGTCCCGGGTCGGAGCGGTGTAGGTCGGCATCGCGGTTCTCCTTGGTCGCGTCTATTCGGCGGCTTTCGCGGCGTGGAACTTGGCCAGGGCCTGTTCACCCCATGCAAGCTGCTCCTTCAGTTCGTCTATCGCTTCGTTCAACTCGTCGCGTTGTGCTTCCATCTCGTGCAGGCGCTTGACCGCAAGTTCGAAGGTGCGTGTCAGCTGCGCCTGCTGCTGGTCGCCCATGCCGTACATGTCGAGCAGCTGACGAATGTCCTCGAGCGAAAATCCAAAGCGCTTTCCGCGCAGGATGAGTTTGAGGCGGGCGCGGTCGCGTCGGGTGAATAGGCGCTTCTGGCCCTCGCGGACCGGGAAAAGAAGTTCCTTCGCTTCGTAGAACCGAAGCGTCCGGGGCGTCACGCCGAAATCGTCGCACATCTGGCGGATAGTCATCAATTGGTCAGTCATTCAAAGTCCTCCTGAGACTGATTTCGTCCATCTCAGGTGCGGTGTTGAGGTGATTTCTACAAGGGAAGTTGACGTGAGCGTAATCGTAACGCTACGTCATTTCCGATTGTGCAAAACAATTGCAAAGATGACCTGGGGTCAGACGAAATTATGTTGAGCTCAAAGCGCTTTGAGTTTGCGCGGGATCCGGAAGAATTCGCCGGAATCAGTCGCTGGACTCGACGGTGTCGTCACGCAGCTTTTGAAGGTCTTCGATCGTTCTTGATAGGTCGTCGCGCTGTTTGCGCAACTCGATAAGCTGTCGATCGGCGTATTCGATCCAGATTTGCATCTGTGCTTTCGTGCCCTCCGACCCGCGCATCTGCAGCCACTGTCGGATCTCTTCCAGAGAGAAACCGAACCGCCGACCGCGCAGGATGAGTTTCATTCGAGCAATCTCGCGCGGCGTGTAGAACCGGCTGCGGCCTTGCTTCTCGGGTTCCAGCAATTCGATATATTCGTAGTACCGCAAGGTCCGCGGGGTCACATCGAACGTGCTGCACATTTCCTTGAATGAAAGGCGTTTGTCTGCCATGCGCGCGAACCTCCACCAAGATCGTAATGGCTTCGGCCAATGCCTGCAATCACAAGCTGAAGTCAGTTCATGAAGCCGGGTGCAAGGAAGTAGAACCCACAAGCAACGATCAGGGCCGGGACGGCGGAATAGGCTGTCGCAAAGAAAGCGGCGCGCGGTTCCAGCGCGATCGCCGGGAAAAGCGCATCGCCATCGTTCGAGATTGCGTTGCCGATCAGGGCCGAGAACGGGATGACGCCGTTTATGAAAAGCGTGGCAACCAGAACTTGCGGGCCGCAGCCGGGGGTGGCCCCCAAAAGCGCGGCCAGCGGCACCTGAAACCCGCGGGCATTCTTGAGTGATTGACCGATGTCGAAACGAAAGACCCTCTCGGCCCCATAAAAAAGCAGCAGCGTCGCGGCGACAAAAACCGATACCTGGACGAACGCATCCGTTATCAGGCTTCGGGTCAGATCGCCAAGGTCCGACGGAAACACTGCCAAGGTGATCAGAGTGGCCGCGATGACTACTGACATGCTCCCTGCTTTTGCGACTTATTCGCAATTGCGGAAGATAGCACTTGCAGGACCCTTGGCAAGGGCCAATAAGAAGGCACCGTTCACGACAGCGCGAGGGTTCGATGCCGGATCGCAAGACATTGATCGCAAAACAATTCATTCAGGCCTTGCCGCACTCTGTGGCGCTGGGGATGGAACTGGTCGAGATCGGCGACGGCTTTGCGGTGATCCGGATGCCATATGACAAACGGTTGATCGGAGATCCGGAAACGGGCGTGATCCATGGCGGTGCGGTCTCGGCGCTGATGGATACGTGCGGCGGCGCGGCGGTGATGAGCCATCCGACCAAGGCCAGCGGCACAGCGACTCTGGATCTGCGGATCGACTACATGCGGCCGGCAACGCCGGGCCAGACGATCACGGCGCGGGCGGAATGCTACAACGTCACCCGTTCGGTGGCGTTTGTCCGTGCAACGGCGATGGACGAGGACACTGCGCGCCCGGTGGCGGCGGCGACAGGGGCCTTCACGCTGGAGCGACAGTCATGAGCCGGCCGCGCCCCGAACCGGTTCAGGTGATCAAGCAGCGCCGCGATGGTGCGCTCAAGGCGATTGTCGACGGCGTGCCTTATGCGCAGTTCCTCGGTATCCAGTTCGAACGCCACGGTGACGAACTGACCGCGGTGCTGCCGTTTGACGAAAAGCTGATCGGAAATCCAATCCTGCCGGCACTGCATGGCGGTGCGACGGCGGCGTTTCTGGAGATGACGGCGATCATCGAACTGAGTTGGTCGATGGTCTGGGAGGATCTGGAATCGGGGCGGCTGGATGTTACGTCGCTGGACCGAAAGCACCTGCCGAGATTGCCGAAAACCATTGATTTTACCGTGGATTACCTTCGGTCCGGATTGCCGCGCGATGCGTATGCAAGGGCGCGGGTCAACCGCTCTGGCAGGCGCTATGCCAGCGTTCACGTCGAGGGCTGGCAAGACAACCGCAGCCGCCTGTTCGCGCAGGCGACCGGGCATTTTCTGATGCCGCAGCGCGATGGCTGAAGCGGCTGTCGGGCCGCTGACCCATGCCCGCGTTCTGAAGATCGCCATTCCGATCGTCCTGTCGAATGCAACAGTTCCAATCCTGGGGGCGGTGGATACCGGTGTGGTGGGGCAGATGGGGCTGGCGGCCCCTATCGGGGCGGTCGGGATCGGGGCGATCATTCTGGCCGCGATCTACTGGATCTTCGGCTTCTTGCGGATGGGGACCACCGGGCTTGTGGCGCAAGCCAGGGGGGCCGGGGATATCGGCGAGACCGGCGCACTTCTGATGCGGGCATTGATGATCGGACTGGCGGCGGGCGTGGTCTTCATCGCCGCGCAAGCACTTGTTTTCTGGGGTGCTTTTTATCTTGCCCCGACCTCGGAAGAGGTCGAGGGTCTGGCGCGCAGCTACCTTGCGATCCGGATCTGGGGGGCGCCTGCGACGATTGCGCTTTATGCGGTCACGGGCTGGCTGATCGCGGTGGAACGGACGCGCGGCGTGCTTGTGCTGCAACTTTGGATGAACGGGCTGAACATCCTTCTGGACCTGTGGTTCGTGTTGTCTCTGGGCTGGGGCGTCGAGGGCGTGGCGGTGGCCACTCTCATCGCGGAATGGAGCGGGCTGGCGCTGGGATTGTGGCTGTGCCGGGGTGCGTTTTCTGGTGATGCCTGGCGGGACTGGGCGCGGATCTTCGACCGTTGGAAGATCCGCAGGATGATGGTGGTGAACGGTGATATCATGGTCAGATCTATGATATTGCAAGGAAGTTTTCTGACCTTCATGTTCCTCGGCGCGCAGTTCGGCGATGTGACACTGGCCGCCAACCAGGTGATCCTGCAGTTCCTGCAAATCACCGCCTTCGCGCTGGACGGGTTTGCCTTCTCGGCAGAGGCGCTGGTGGGCGCAGCGCTTGGCGCACGGCAAAGGGCGGCGTTGCGGCGGGCGGCGGTGTTGACCTCTGGCTGGGGCGTCGGCGTGTCGATCCCGCTGGCGGTTTTCTTCTTGATTGCGGGGCCCTGGTTGATCGACGTGATGGCCACCGCACCCGAAGTCCGGGCCGAGGCGCGGGTCTATCTGCCATGGGTGGTGGCCGCTCCGGTCATTGGGGTCGCGTCCTGGATGCTGGACGGCATCTTTATCGGGGCGACGCGGACGCGGGACATGCGGATCGCGATGACGATCTCTGGGCTGATCTACATCGTGGCGTTGTTGGTGCTGGTCGAGCCGTTTGGCAACCATGGGCTGTGGCTGGCGCTGATGGTCCTGAATGTGAGCCGGGCAGTGACGCTAGGGGTGCGCTATCCGGCGCTGGAAGCGGCGGCGGATCGCTGAAATCCCACGCGCAGGTGATATTTTCTGGCCTCCGGCGGGGATATTTTTCGGATAAAGAAGCGGTCAGAACAGCGCCAGGACCGCTTCGGGCGCTCGAGCAGCGCGGATTGTGCCAGAGGGTGAGGCCTATCGCCACTTCTCCGCCTCTGTGCCGACCGCCTCGGCGACGGTGGCAAAGCCGTCGCGGGCAAGAAGCCGGTCGAGGTCGCGGGCGATCCGGGGGGCCAGCGACAGGCCCTGATAGACCATCGCGGTATAGAGCTGGACCGCCGAGGCTCCGGCACGGATCTTGGCATAGGCATCTTCTGGCGAAGCGATGCCGCCGACGCCGATCAGCGGCAGTTTTCCGGCCGTCATATGCGAAAGTCGGGCGAGAGTTCGGGTAGACTTTTCAAACAATGGAGTGCCAGAAAGGCCGCCAGAATGATCCTTGCTGGCACTTTTCAAACATTCCCGCGATAAGGTGGTGTTGGTTGCAATGACTGCGTCTATAGCGGACGATATCGCAACCTCGGCGATGTCGGAAAGCTCGGATTCCGAGAGGTCCGGCGAGATCTTCAGAAAGATCGGGATCTTCCGTGGCAGGGATTGGCGGGTCTCCATGACGCCCGCCAGGAGAGCCGCCAGCGCGGCCTTGCCTTGAAGTTCACGCAGCTTCTCGGTGTTGGGTGACGAGACATTGACGGTGGCGAAATCCAGATGCGGGCCGCAGATTGCCAGCACGTCTGCGAAATCCCTGGCGCGGTCCGGACTGTCCTTGTTGGCGCCGAGGTTGAGGCCGACCGGAATGCCGGGCAACCGGGCCGCAAGGCGCGCGGCGATCGCCTGCGCCCCGTCATTGTTGAACCCGAAACGGTTGATCACGGCGCGGTCCTCGGCCAGCCGGAAGAGCCGCGGTCTTGGGTTGCCTTGCTGCGGGCGCGGGGTGGCCGCGCCAACCTCGATAAAGCCGAAGCCCACCCGCGAGAGTTGCGGGATTGCGGTAGCGTTCTTGTCGAAACCAGCGGCAAGCCCCACGGGATTGGGCAGGACAAGACCGGCCAGCGAGGTCGCAAGACGCGGCGAAGAGACCGGGCCCGGCGACGGCGCGAGGCCAGCGCGCAAGGCCCTCAGCGCAAGCCCGTGAGCGGTTTCGGGATCGAGGCGGTGCAGAAGGGCGAGGCCCGCGCGCTCGGACAGGTTCATTCCAGGGCGACCGGAAAGACATGGCCATGCTCGCCGCGCGGCAAGGGGTGGTGCCAAATCACATCGGAAAGTTGCAGCGACCGGTAGAGATGCGGAAACAGCGCGCCTCCGCGCGACGGTTCCCATTTCAGATCGGCACCAAGTTTCTCGGCATCAACAGCCAGCAGCACAAGGCCGTCCACGCCGGCGAAGTGCCTTTCGCAGGTTTCGCGCACCTGTTCACCGGTCGAGAAATGTACGTAGCCGTCCGCGACATCCACGGGCGCACCGGCGGTCACGCCGTAATGGCGAAGCTCTGCCCATTCAGAGGCGCGGAAAATCTTGTAGATCAGCATGGTTCAGAAATGCCCTGTGACTGGCGGTTGGTCAAGCGGCGGATGTCACGGAACCGTTGCCGGGCTGCGCTATTGGTGCAAACCGAAGATGCTTTGACACCGGCGCGGGATCGGGCCAGTCTGGCCGCAGTCACCTAATGGGGGGTTTGAAACCATGTATGCACGTTTTCTGACATCGGCAGCTATCCTTGCAATTTCGGGCGGGATGGCGTTGGCCGATTACTCACTGACGGTTTTGCACACCAACGATTTTCACGCGCGATTCGAGCCGATCTCGAAATACGATTCGGGCTGTTCGGAGGAGGACAACACGGCGGGCGAGTGCTTTGGCGGGTCGGCACGGTTGATGACCGCGATCGAAGACGCCAAGGGCCGCACCAACAACTACATTCTTGTCGATGGCGGCGATCAGTTTCAGGGCACGCTGTTCTACACCTATTACAAGGGCATGCTGGCCGCCGAAATGATGAACAAGATGGGCTATGACGCGATGACCGTGGGCAACCACGAATTCGACGATGGTCCGGAAGTGCTGCGCGGCTTCATGGATGCAGTGGATTTCCCGGTGCTGATGTCGAATGCCGATGTGTCGGGCGAGCCGTTGTTGTCGGACAAACTTGCAAAGTCCACGATCATCGAACGCGGCGGCGAGAAGCTGGGGCTGATCGGCCTTACTCCGCAGGATACGCCGGATCTGGCCTCACCGGGCAAGAACATCATCTTCACCAATCCGGTCGATGCGGTCCAGGGCGAGGTCGACAAGCTGACCGCCGAGGGTGTGAACAAGATCATCGTGCTGTCGCATTCCGGGCTGAACGTTGACAAGCGGGTAGCGGCAGAGACCACCGGCGTCGATGTGATCGTCGGCGGGCATGACAACAGCCTGTTGTCGAACACGATCGAGGGGGCGAAGGGCCCCTATCCGGTGATGGTCGGCGACACCGCCATCGTCCAGGCATATGCCTATGGCAAGTTCCTGGGCGAATTGAACGTGACCTTTGACGACGAGGGCAAGGTCATCGAGGCGGTCGGCGAGCCGGTGATAATGGACGCGGCCGTGGCCGAGGACGAAACGACCAAGGCCAGGATTGCCGAGGCGGCGGCGCCCCTGGAAGAGATCCGCAACAAGGTGGTGGCGGAAACGGTCGAACCGATTGACGGCGATCGTGCCAATTGCCGGGCGCAGGAATGCACGATGGGCAACCTTGTGGCCGATGCGATGCTGGACCGCGTCAAGGATCAGGGCATCCAGATCGCGATTGCCAACGGCGGCGGGTTGCGTGCCAGCATCGACGCCGGTGAGGTGACGATGGGCGAGGTTCTGACGGTGTTGCCGTTCCAAAACACCTTGTCGACGTTCCAGGTCAGCGGCCAGACGGTGATCGACGCGCTCGAGAACGGTGTCAGCCAGATCGAGGATGGCGGTGGTCGGTTCCCGCAGGTCGCCGGGCTGACATTCACCTTCGATGCCAGCCAGCCGGTCGGGTCTCGGGTCAGCGATGTGATGGTCGACGGCGCGCCGATCGACCCGGCCGCGACCTACGGGGTGGTGTCGAACAACTTCGTGCGCAATGGCGGCGACGGCTATTCGATGTTCACCACGGCCGAGAACGCCTATGACTTCGGGCCGGATCTGGCGGATGTGACGGCAGAGTTTCTGGCGGCGAATGCCCCCTACCAGCCCTATCTCGATGGAAGGATCACCAAGAAATAGGTTTGGTATCAAAACAGCATGCGGGCCGTCCTTCGGGGCGGCCCTTTTCTTTGCGGCGCGTGTCGCTGCCTCTGGCCGATGGGTTACTGATCCTTGCGGAAGGTGACCTCGGCGATGCGCAAATCGTCCATCGTGATCTCGTCGAATTCCAGCAAGTCGCTTTGGTTGACAAGGGCTTCCGCCGTTTCGCGCTGCATGAAAACACGGTAGCCGTCGGTCAGGACCTTGTGAAAGAGTTCGACGTCGATCTCGTATCCGATCCGCGACGGGATGCCGAACAGCCCGTCGGGTCGCTGCACCTGAAATGCATAGCTTTCCGTGTTCGAGTAGAGCAGGGCAGGGCCTGGAAGCTGGGCAAAGACGGTGCTCGCATGGTTGTTTTTCGCCCTCCGCTGCTGCGCGGCGATGTTGTCGGCCACAAGACCGACCATCATCGCGATCCCGAAACAGGTCGCGAGGCAGGGACGCAAGAGCCTGGCGTAAAGTCGGTCGGGCATGAAGGGCAGCCCTGCGATGACAGCGATCAGTGTCAGGGCGAAGAACCCGTATGTGCTGAGGATCTGGTGCGCACCGGCCCACCCGGTCGGGGCATGGATGGTCCAGACGAACACGATCGCGACGCCGGCAATGATGCCGGCAGGACCGGTCATGCCGGGTCTGCCCGCCAGTTCTTTCAACTCGATCCAGATAGCCGCGACGATCACGGCGAGGACCGGAACAATGGGCAGGAAGTACCGCATGTTGGAGCTGAAGCCGCCATGCCAGGCCTTCAGAATGAATGGCATGGTCCAGACAGCGACGGCAATCAGCGCGATGAGATGGCCCTGCCGATACTCGGTCCTCCAACGGCGCATCACCAGCACCGCGAGGATGCCGAGCCAGGGCATGCTTTGCGCCAGGGCTTTCTTGGCCACGCCCCAGAACGAAACAGTCCCCGTATCCGACCGCAGCACCCCTTGGCGGCCATCATTGCTTTGGGTCATGTCGACGATCAGCACATGGGCACCATGGGCGTAGCTCTTGATCAAGTGGCCTGTCGTCGGGATCAGAAAACCCGCGATCAGAAGTACGATCGCACCAAGAAGCATCGGGCCGCGCCATTTCGGTTTCCAAGCCAGGTTGCGGCAAATCCAGAGGCCGGCGAGCAGAAGCAGCACGACGATTCCCGCCGCGATATGGCCGCGGAGATCGACGCCGCCGCCGCTGGCCGGCCGTCCATACGACAGCGGATTGGCGCTGCCGAATTTGTAGAGATTGACAACGGCGGCGGTGGCAATGCCTGGCAATAGGCCGAGCGTCCCCGCCAGAATCGCCTGCACCGGTCGAGCCGAATAAAGGATCACCGCCGCTCCGACAACAGGCAGGATCAGGATTGCGTCCGAGCGGAACAGGATACCGAGGCCGATGGCCACGCCCGAAAGCGCCGCAAGGATCAGGGCCTTGCGGCCGCTGTGGTGGATCGACTGAACGGCGAAGAGAAGCGCTGCGAGCACGAAAAACACGCTGAGGGCATGTGGCCAGATGCCAAAGGCGTATTCGACGAAGAAGGTCGCGAAGAAGAGGATGACGACAGAGGTCGCGGCGATTGCCTGATCCTTGTAAAGCGCGATGGCCAGACGGTAGGTCAGCAACAACGATCCGGCCGCGGCAAGCGCGTTCAGCACGAACAGGCCGCGGGTTCCCAGGAGCGCGTAGAAGGGTGCCCCGGCCACGGTGAGACCCGGCGGATATTGCGGTGTCAGGCCGTTCGGACCCTCCACCATGAACCACAGTCGCAGATCGTCCGACCTGTAGGTTTCGAACCCGTTTTCGACGGTCAGGGAAAGCCGGTCCGCGAAGGCGTCGACACTGATCAGGTAGATCATTTCGTCGATGGTGAAGAGTCCTGGCGACACGACAAACGCGGCTGCGACGATCAGAACGCCCAGACCAACGGCAAGCAACGGGCCCCGGCCGGACGGGAGCGTGCTCATTTTCGGGTCACCCGGTCAACTTCCTGCAACAATAACCGGGCGCGGATATCTGCCAGCAGCGTTCGGTTGGCAGCGATCAGGTCAGCCAGCATCCCGCCGACGAACAGGACCGCGGAAACCATGATCAGCGTCGCACCGATAACCAGAGACTGGATGTTTCCCTGCCCGGCGCCGGTCATGTAAAGAAAAATGAACCGGAGGAAGGCGATGAAGCCGGGCAGCGCGATCATCAGCGCGAGGTAAGAGAACATCCTGAGCGGCTTGTAGAGGACCAGGATCCGGACGATCGTGACGGCGGATCGAAAGATGTACTGGCCGACGGATTTGATCAGCCTGGATTCGCGTTTCGGCGGGTTGACCTGGACCGGAACAGAGACCATTGGAATGCCCAGTCGGCCCGCCTGAATGATCGTTTCCAGCGTGTAGGTATAGGGGTTGAACACGAACAGCCGGGCCGCTGCGGATTTGTGAATCGCACGAAAGCCGCTGGGCGCGTCGCGCACATCCGATCCGCTGGCCCGGCGCACGACCCAACTGCCCAGACGCTGGAGGGCGCGCTTGAGGGGCGAGAAATGCTCGATCACTTTGATCGGCCGCGCACCGATCGCGATCAGCGCCTTGCCCTCGAGGATCGGTTTGGTCAGCGCAGCAATACAATCGGCCCGGTACTGGTTGTCGCCATCGGTGTTGACGATGACATCAGCGCCGCGTTTCAGACAGGCTTCCAGTCCGGTCAGGAAGGCGCGCGCCAGGCCCTGGTTATGTTCAAGCTTGATGATGTGATCGACACCGCTTTCGCGCGCGACCTCGACCGTGCGGTCAGAGGATCCATCGTCGATGATCAACCATTCCACCGTGTCGAACCCGTCAACCTGCCGGGGCAGGCAGGACAGGGTCTCGGCAAGGTTGTCTTCCTCGTTGAAGCACGGGATCTGAATGATCAGTTTCATACGTCGACTCAACTCCTTGGGGCTGGGGTGGACCTTGGTCAGACAGATGCAACAATGAAGGTAACAATCGGGCCAATACATGACCATTGTCCGTATTTTTGCGTCAAAAGTGCGAAATGATCACTCATGTCCAATCGATCAGCTTGAAAAACAGCAAAAGCAAAGAACAATTTCCGTCTGATACAGAGGTAGTCTTCACGTCGGTCGGCGGCGGCCCTGATTTCGTTCGGCGTGACGGCTCTGATCTGATCCGCCGAGCGGTCGCCCGAGAACGGGCAGAGTGGGGCCTGCAGCGTTGGCGAAAATACCTGAGACAAAAAGAATCGAAATTCGCGTTCAGGCACGACGAGAGGCAGCCAAACCTCGATTCAATCCTTTCCTTAAACGCTCAGGCTTGGAAACAGAAACTCTGCGCGGAATGGCAGGCAACGGAGAGTCCCGCTTTCGCCATGGATCTCGACGGTGTCCGCCGTCAGCCGGATCCCTGCGACCGGATCACCGGACGGCCAGTTGATCGCGCCGATGACGTGCCGGACTTCGGCATTGCCATCAGGGACAAGGGTGACCGCCCCCGGACCGGTGAGGTCGTCAGGCAAGGAGACCCCGAGTATGTGATCCGCCGCGCCTTCCTCGACGCCGAGGCAGCCGAAGTGTCGGCCCGACCATGGCGGGTAGTCCCGGCCGCCATTCGAATGCCAGAGCATCGTCATCGGAAGTCGGGCGGGGTTGCGCAGGGAGAGGTACAGATCGCCTTCCTCGGGCCGGGTGACGGCGGTCCAGCCCAGATCGTGACCGGAGGCCTCGACACCGACGACGAAATCCTCATGGCGTGGGTTCCAGGGGTAGCGGGTCAGATCGACGGGGCCATCCAGACCGGGGAATTGGCGCGGATCCTGGGATTGTGCGGGATAGACAAGGCCAGAGCGTCCTTTCGCCGGGTCGCTTTCCTGCGGATCCTTCGGGGTCTCCCACACGCGCTTCGGGGAAGTTCGGATGATGCCGCCATTCCGAAGCGAGATATTCGCATGGTTGGCAACCGGAACCCGGCCCTGACCCCCGACGAAGACATGGCGCTGGTAGATGAACGGATGTCCGTCGCTGACCGAGAGTTGCTTGACCAGCGTGGCGCCGAATACCGTCCGCTCCAGCAGGGCGCGCAGTACGCCGTTGTCTTGCGCCATTACTCTCCATGCCGAATTCGGCGGCCAGCCGTGAAGCGGCGAGTCGTTCTCGTTGTCGGCGAACGGGGCGCAGAAGAAATCGCCGCCCAGCCTTGCCATCAGGGGGGCAGCGTCCGGCGGCATCTCTTCGGCGGTTCCGACCCAGGGCGCACGGTGCAGAGGGGCCACGTCGCGGCCCTCATCCGTAACGCAGAAACCGTCGAGCAGACCGGTGCGCTCGTCGAAGTCGAAACAGATACCTGTGGTTTCGACAAGTGTCATGCGGCCAGATGTTCGCCGGTGATGATATTCTCGAAATCCTGGATCGAGGAGGTCTTGGTGCCGAGATTGTCGGCGACGATGGCCCCATGCCGCATTGCCACCATGCGATCCACGACCTGAAAGAGGTGGTGGATGTTGTCGGCGATGAAGATGCAGGAATGGCCGGTGTCGCACGCCTGTCGGACAAAGCGCAACATGGTCAGTTGCTGCCGGCCTTTCATCGCGCACAGGTCGGCGATCGTCGGTCGCTTCCTTGCGGTGGGGTTTTCCATCGGGGCTCCGGGCGGCATTGTCATTCGATCAGGACAAGGACGCGCCCGTCCTCCTCCTTGGCAGGATAGGTCGCCAGGTTGTCGCAGACCGGTGCCCGCAGCGCCTTGCCGGTACGATAGTCGAACTGGCCGTTATGCTTGGGGCATTCGATGACGTAGTCCATCACCAGTCCGTCAGCCAGATGCACCTGTTCGTGCGTGCAAAGACCGTCAGTGCAGAAAAACGCGCCGTCAATACCGTGATAGAGCGCGTAGGTCCGGCCCGCATGGTCCCATCGCAGGACGTCTTCTTCTTCGATGTCGTCTGCGGCGCAGGCGTCGATCCACGGCATGGTCTACTCGCTTTGCTGTCTTTTTGGATGGGTCGGCGGGTGCCACGTGATGGGATGCCGCGCACCGATCCGGCAATTCACGCCATGACCCTTTCGGGCACTGCTGCATGCAGCGTTTCCAGATACGGGCGCGCGGTTTCCGGCAGATCACGCTTCAGATAGTAGCCCGGTTCGCGTCGCTGCCGCATGATTGCCTGCATCATGTCCTTGTAGGCGGCCCATATCGATGGGTCGGGCTTTGGCAGGTCGTCCTTTATCACCGCGTGCAAGGCCGGCAGCGCATGATAGGGGACCATAGGAAACATGTGGTGTTCGACGTGATAGTTCATGTTCCAGTAGATCCAGCGGCTGATCGGGTTGATGTAGACCGTGCGGGAATTCAGTCGGTGATCAAGCACGTCCTCTGCCAGTCCGCCGTGTTGCAGCAAACCCATCATCACCATGTGCCAGCAGCCATAGATGCGCGGACCGCCGATCAGAAGGAACGGGATCACTGCCTTCCAGCCGCCGCCCGACAGAAGGATGACAAGCGCACACAGCGCCGTCAGCGCATAGATCGCGACATGGATCCGCGCCCAAAAGATCGCCCTTGGCCGTTCCGATTCGGGGATATAGTCCTTCTCGTCGTCTGACAGCGTGCCTCCCGCATTGCGGATCAACGTTTTCAGCGATTGCCAGGCGTCGACGATGCCGACATAGGCCAGCGCTTTCAGGCCCAGCTTGATCGGGTGCATCCAGACAATCTCGGGATCGCGGCCGACGATGATCGTGTCGGTGTGATGCCGCGCATGGCTCCAGCGCCAGTTGACCGGGTTTCGCATCACCTGGAACGAGGCGATGTGATAGACGACATCGTTCATCCAGCGGGTGCGGAATGCCGTTCCGTGACCGCATTCATGCCAGCGAGAGTCGCAGGCAGAGCCGTAGATCACCCCGTAGGCAAGCCAGAAGGGTGCCGCCAGCCACGACCCCCAGAAGTAGATGCCGCCGACCGCCAGGGCGATGTGAAGCGCTACCCAGAGGAGCGTATCGCGGATCGCCGGACCGTCGCTGCGTTGCATCAGTTGCTTCATCACCTTGCGCGGCACATCCGAATGATACCACTCCGCCGCCACAAGTCCGGCTTCGACGGCATGACGCGAAGAGGGTCCGGTCAATGAGTAGTCGTGCGCCGCCCCGGTAGGTGACTCCGGCCTTGCATCGGATGATGGTGTCACGGACATGCTCCCCCAAGCCATCGAGACGCCGACCGCATCTTGTCTGTGACGCGACGCGGGCGTTCAGTCTGCTAGCGCAATCATTGGTGCCATGGTTTCGCAGGGCGGCGAGGTGTTCAACTTGACTTTGCATCAGATCACATCAATTTACCGTTCTTCAGTCCGCTTTTTGACCGATTTGCGCGCATACGCAAAACGCCTGCGATCTGGCCTGATGTTTCGACCATCCGTCAGAGGCGATGCCATTTGATGTGATTACATCAATACCGTTGATGTGCTAAAAACGATCGGGATCGAATCGACACTCACCATCGGTGCGGGCCGGGCCATGGGCAAATCCACGATTGCAGATATTGCGCGACGGGCGGATGTTTCGACGGCAACGGTCGATCGAGCACTCAATGGTCGGAGAGGCGTCAGCGCGTCGAACCGCCATCGGGTGCTGCAAGCGGCCAAGGAACTGGGCTACTTGCCATCAGAGGGAATGGTGCCGCTGCCGTCGCGGCCGACCCATCTGGAATTCCTGATCCCGTTCGGCCGCGACAGCTTCATGCGGGATGTTGCGGATGGCATCACCAAATTCGCCTCGACCCTGCCGCTTGTCGCCTCGTGCAACATCATCGCGCTTGACGGCATTGGCCCGGACGCGCTGATCCCGGCGCTGGAGAAGCTCTCGATTCGCACCAGGGGCGTCGGTATCATCACCATTGATCATCCCAAGACGCGGCACGAGATCCGCCGGCTTTGCGAGTCCGGCGTGCGGGTCGTCACGATCGCCTCGGACGTGCTGTCGACCCCGCGCTCTGCCTATGTCGGGGTCGACAATCGCGTCGCGGGCCGGACGGCGGCGCTGATCATGGGGTTGATGGCGGGCGCGAGCGAAGGCTCGATCGGCCTCTTTCTCGGCTCTCGCGCCTTTCACGGCCATCAGGAGAGAGAGTTCGGATTCCGCGCGCTGCTGGAGGATCAGTTTCCGAAATTAAGCATCCTGCCAGCAGTTGAAACCGGCGAGGACAGCCGGCGGTCGCGCGCGGCGATGGCCGATCTTCTGGACGCGTCCGACGATCTTGTCGGCGTCTACTGTGTCGGCGCGGGACGGACCGGCATCGTCGAAGCGCTGCAATCGGGGGCCCGGAAACACCGCCCGTTCATGATCATGCATGAACTGTCCGACAGCACCAGGTCCTGGCTGGTCGACGATCTGATTGATGTGATCATTGATCAGAATGGCCGCCTGGTCGGCGAGCAGGCGGTGATCCGGCTTTTGGGTTCGATTGCCGCAAGCACGCCGCTGCTGGCTTTCAAAAACATCGAACCTCGGATTATCCTGCGCGAGAATATTCCCAGCGGCCCGGTTGTTGCATGAATTCGAGTCTGCCCGATAACGTTATCATCGTGACAGGTTCAGCAAGCGATTCTGAATGGGCCGTGGCGCGTCTAGCCGCCGCGCCCGGTGCGATTGGGTGAGCCGGGGACAGAATGAGAAAAGCGGTGCGGGAAAGCAGCGGAAACAACCAGATAAGCGACTATGAAAGCCTTGTCGAGGTACTGGTGAGGCACCGCGGCACGCTGAGCCGCCGACACGCGCAGGTGGCGCAATTCTTCCTGAACCATCCCGAAGAGGTCGCCATCAACACCATCGTCCGGCTGGCCGAACAGGTGGGTGTCCCACCCGCCACGATCACGCGATTTGCCAAGGTTCTTGGATTGTCGGGTTTTCCTGAACTGCAGTCGGTGTTCCGTGAACGTGTGCTCGGGCCGGGTCTGTCTTATGCAGACCGGCTGACCGAACTCATCGAACGTCCCGGTCCGAGTGATATCGCCGACACCGACCTGGAGGATCCGGGCCGGGTTTTCGATGTCCTTGTGCAGGCCGCGATCAATTCGCTGATGCGGATCGACCAGAACTTGAACCGGGTCGAACTTGAAGGCTTCGTGGCAACGCTGGCAGAGGCCGAGGTCGTTCATATCGCGGCTGCGCGGGGCGCATTCGGGATCGGGGCCTACTCGTTCTATGGCCTGGCGAATATCGGCAAGCGCGCGCACCTGATCGACAACCTCGGCGCGATGCGGGCGGAACAATTCGCCGCGATCGGACCACGGGATGTCCTGCTGACCATCACGTTCGATGATTACACGCCGGAAACCGTCGAGATCACCCGCACGGCCGCCGAGCGCGGGAAAACCGTGTTGGCGATCACCGACAACGAACTCAGCCCGGTGTCGCGGCTGGCAAAGCACGCGCTTTTCGTCAAGGAGGCCCGTCTGGGACATTTCCGATCGCAGGTTCCCGCGCTTGTCGTCTGCCAGTCGATCATCGTCAGCCTCGGCCGCCGGATGGGGGTTGGCGGTTAGCGGTTTGAAACGCCGATTGCAAAATTCTGAGAATGAAAAGTTTCTTGCATTGAGCAAAGCCCTTTGAAACATTGATGCGAGGGGAGGGGTGCGATGGTGCGAGCGGCGAGCTTTGATTATTCGGGAGCCCGCGTTCTGGTCATCGGGGCCAGCAGGGGTGGCATTGGTGCCGCAATCGCCCGCGCGTACCAGGATGCAAGGGCAGATGTCACGATTACCGGACTAGAGCCGCAACCCGCCGAGCAGGACCGGAAAAGGTTCCCTTATGTCCAGCTTGATATCCGTGGGCCTGACGCGATCGACAAGCTTGCGGCGCAGACCGGGCAGCTTGACATTCTGGTCAACTGCGCCGCCATCACCTCTCGAGGCGAGGAAATGGCACCGGCAGTCTTCGAGCGCGTCGTCGATATCAATCTTCACGGCACGTTTCGGACCGCCACCGCGTTCCACCCGCATCTGACGGCAACCAAGGGCGTGCTGATCAACATCGCGTCGATGTATGCCGCATTCGGAAGCCCGCGGAATCCGGCCTACGGCGCCAGCAAGGCGGCCGTCGCGCAACTGACGAAATCGCTTGCCATCGCTTGGGCGCAGGACGGCATCAGGGTGAACGCCCTGGCGCCCGGTTTCATCGTGACCGAGCAGTCCGCGAAAAGCCGCACCGACCCCGATCATGTTGCGGCGGTGAATGCGCGCACTCCGATGGGGCGATGGGGCGAACCCGACGATATCGCGGGGGCCGCGCTGTTCCTGACCTCGTCTTCCGCAGGATTTATCACCGGCACATGCCTGAGCGTTGACGGGGGTTACTCGATTGCATGATGATCCGAGACAACGGAGTCGCCTGAGGTGCGGAGTTGCAGATGAGTGAACGAAACCGTCAGACCGCCGCCGTCATCGGCACGGGGTTCATCGGCACGGTTCATACCTGGGCCCTGCGCCGTCTTGGCGTGCGGGTCGAGGGGGTTCTGGGCAGCAGCGCTGAACGCGGGCAGTCGCGTGCGGCCGAATTGGGGGTCGACCGAGCCTACGCCTCGCTGGAGGAACTCCTTGAAGATCCGAGAGTCGAGGTGGTGCATGTCACCTCGCCGAACCACCTGCACTATCCACACGTCAAGGCGATCCTGGGCGCGGGGCGGCATGTGATCTGCGAAAAACCGCTGGCGATGACCTCGGCGCAATCTGCCGAGATGGTGGATATCGCCCGCGAAAGTGGCCGGATCTGCGCGGTTTGTTACAACATCCGGTTCTATCCTCTGAACCAGCATGTGCGCGGCATGGTTGCGAACGGCGATCTGGGAGACATCCGCCTGATAACAGGGCATTATCTGCAGGATTGGCTGGCCAAGGACAGCGACTGGAACTGGCGGCTTGAGGTCGAGCATGGCGGTGCCCTGCGGTCGGTCGGCGATATCGGAACGCATTGGGTGGATCTGGCAGGATTCGTGAGCGGAATGCGCCCGGTGTCGGTTCTGGCCGATCTGTCGACCTTCATCAAAGAGCGGCAAAAGCCGCTTGGCCCGGTCGAGACCTTCGCCAGATCCGGCGACGGCAAGACCGAGACCCGCAGGATCGAGACCGATGACGCGGCCCTGATCCTGATGCGGTTCGCGAACGGAGCACGGGGGTCGCTGACCGTGAGTCAGGTCAGTCCGGGACGGAAGAATGCACTGCATCTGGAAATCGCCGGGTCGAAGTCTTCAACCGCTTGGCAGTCCGAGACGCCTGACCATCTTTGGATCGGACATCGCGACGAACCGAACCAAATGCTGCAACGGGATGGCGGGCTGATGAACCAGAACGGCGCGGCGGCGGCAAGCCTGCCGGGCGGCCATGTCGAAGGGTTTGCCGACACGTTCTTTGCGCTTTTTCGAAGTGTTTATGCCGATATCGCGCAAGGGAAGCCGGGACCGAATGCAAGCTATGCCACGTTCGAAGACGGACATTTCGAGATGTTGTTCTGTGAAGCCGTTCTGAAAAGCGCCAGCGAAGGTCGTTGGACCGATCTGGGGCAGGTCTGAGGCAGAAGGGAGACTGCGATGAAACTTGGGCTGCTGACCGCGCCGTTTGCCGATACCGATCTGGAGGATGTCGTTTCTTGGACCGCGTCCGCCGGGTTCGAGGCTTTGGAAATCGCCTGTTGGCCGGCCGCTTCGGGAGAGACCCGCCGCTATGCCGGCACCTCGCATATCGACGTGGACGGGCTGACCGATGCAAAGGCGAACGAGATCGGCGACATGCTGGCCTCCAAGGGAATTGTGATTTCCGGACTCGGCTACTATCCGAACCCGCTTCATTCAGACGCCGAACACCGAGAGCAGGTGATCGGCCATCTGAACAAGGTGATCGCGGCCGCGGCCCGGCTCAAGGTTCCCGTGGTCAACACGTTTCTTGGGGGCGACAGGCGGCTGAATGTCGACGAAAACTGGGATCGCGCGCGGAAGATCTTTCCCGATATCGTCGCCACTGCGCGCGACAATGGCGTGACGCTTGCCTTCGAGAACTGCCCGATGATCTTCTCGTATGACGAATGGCCGGGCGGGCACAACATCGCCTACTCGCCGCGCATCTGGCGCCGGATTCTCGAGGAATGGGGCGAGGATGTGGGCATGAACTACGACCCGAGCCATCTTGTCTGGCAGATGATCGACCAGGGCCGGTTCATCCGGGAATTCGGCAGCCGCATCGTCCATGCCCATGCCAAGGACCTGATGATCGACCGCGACGGGCTTTACGAAAACGGTATCATGTCCGTCGGGATGGGGTGGCAGATACCCCGGATGCCAGGTCTGGGCGATGTCGGTTGGAGCGAAATGTTTTCCGCTTTGTATCGCGCGGGCTATGATGGGGCGATGATCATCGAACACGAGGACCGCGATTTCGAAGGATCCGACGCGCTAGTGAAGCGGGGCTTTCTATTGGCCCGCGACCTGTTGCGGCCATGGGTAAAGTAGGGCCGCCAAGATACTGAAAAACCTGGAAGGGAGAGAAATCCATGGGAAGCATGAGAAGAACGTATCAGACTGCAGCCATGTCGGCGCTTGCGATCGGCCTTGCCGGTATGGCGGTGGCCGACACCTACACGATCGGTATCTCGAACACCGTGCAGGGCAATGGCTGGCGGGAAGAGATGGTGTGCGCGATGAAGGCGCAGGCGCTCGTGTCGGGCAAGGTGGAGTCGCTGAACATCGCCCACCGCAACACCGACGCGGCCGGTCAGCTGGAGGATATCCGCAATCTGATCGAGGCGGGTGTCGATGCCATCGTCGTCAACCCGGCCAATCCCGAGGGCATCAACTCTGCCATCAAGGAAGCGACCGACAAGGGCATCGTCGTCGTGGCGGTGGACCAGGCGGTCACCGAACCCTCGGCCTACGTCCTGTCGAACGATCAGGAGGAATACGCCTATCTGGGCGCAAAGTGGCTTTTCGAGCAGATCGGCGGTCAGGGCGATGTCGTCTACATGCGCGGCGCCGCCGGCGCATCGGCAGACGATGACCGCGACAAGGGCTTCAATCGCGCTTTGGAGGAGTTTCCCGACGTCAAGATCGTGCATGAAGTCTTCACCGGCTGGCAGCAGGATCAAGGCAAACAGCAGATTCTCGATTTCCTCGCCACCGGGATTCCCGTCGACGGCGTCTGGACCAGTGGCATCGACAACGTGATCGTCGACGCATTCGTCGAATCCGACGTGCCGCTGGTACCGATTGTCGGCGCGGACAATGCGGGCTTTGTCGGGCAACTTTCCTCGGTCGAAGGGCTTGAAGGCGCGGCCGTCACCAATCCCGGCTCGGTCGGCGGCGCCGGTGTCACGCTTGCGCTCCGGATCCTCGAAGGACAGCCGCCCGAGGACCGCACGGTTCTGGTCGCGCCCGATCTTTGGGCCAACACCACCGAGGACGGACGCCAGAAGATCGAGGCGGGGCAGAATCCGAACCTCGACCCGGAATGGCCGGTCAGTGTCTCGATCCCGGACTGGACGACATACACGATGGACGAAATCATCGCCTGCAAGGGCCCGGGCGAATGACAGGACACTGCCTCCGGCGACCAGCCGGAGGCGACCTTGCCGGCCATTCCAATAATAGCAACCGATGACCGAGATCGGGGCGGCATCGCCGATACTGGATGCAAGCGGCGTCTCGAAGCGTTTCGGGGCGGTGGTGGCACTGAACGACGCGTCGCTTCAGGTGGCAAGCGGCGAGATCGTTGCGCTGATGGGGGCGAATGGCGCGGGCAAATCGACCTTTGTGAAGATCCTCACCGGGGCGCTGCGACCGGATGGCGGGCATGTCCGCATCCGGGGCCGAGACCGGATTGTCGCCTCGCCGGCAGAGGCGCGGCAGTCGGGTCTGGTGCCGGTCTATCAGGAACCCTCGCTGATCCCCGATCTCGACGTGGCCGACAATCTGCGGCTGGGGCGAACGCCGGTCGAACCGGTCCTGCACTGGATCCAGGAACTGGGGCTGGGCGGCCTGCGGCTTGACGATATGATCGGCCAGTTGCCGCTTGCGACGCTGCGCATCCTTGATCTGGCACGGGCGCTGGCGAGCAAACCGGACGTCCTGTTGCTGGACGAAATGACGGCGGCACTGCCGACGGATCTGGTGGAGCGTGTCTTGAAAGTGGTTCGCAGGCAGGCCGAAGAAGGCCGGTCGGTAATCTATATTTCTCATCGGTTTGCAGAGATTGCCGAACTGTGCGACCGGGCAACGGTTTTGCGTGACGGGGCGACCGTGGGCAATGTTCAGATCGAACCGGGCGTCGAGGAGCGGATCGTCGAATTGATGCTGGGCGCGTCGATGAAGCCGGGCGAGACTGCCAAGAAAAAGCAAGCCGTTCGGCAGGATGGCGCGACCGCGCCACCACGCCTCAGGGTCAAGGGTCTCGGAGCGGGTGCAAAGCTGTCGGATGTGTCATTCGAGATGGGCCGGGGCGAGGTGCTGGGCGTCGTCGCACTTGAAGGGCAGGGACAGGACGAGCTTTTCGAAGTGTTGGCGGGCTTTCAGCGACCAGATGCCGGAACCATCGAGATTGACGGCCAAGCAGTAAGCTTCAGTCATCCGGCCGATGCGATCCGCGCCGGTCATACCTTGGTGCCGGGAAATCGCGCTGACGCGCTCTTGATGCAGCAATCGGTGCGCGACAACATCGCGCTGCCCTTCTCGGCCCGCCCGAAGAACTGGGGGCGGATCGCGATGCGCGGGGAAGGCGAACGCGTGGCGAACGCGATCGAGCGGCTTCAGATCGACACCCGCGCGCAGGGTGAACTGCGCAGGCTTTCAGGCGGCAACCAGCAGAAGGTGACTATCGGACGCTGGATCGCGACAGGTGTCGAAACCCTTCTGCTGTTCGACCCGACGCGCGGCATCGATGTGCGCACCAAGCGTCAGATCTACCCGCTGGTGCGGGACCTGGCCGGGCAGGGCGCGTCGATCCTGTTCTACACCTCGGAACTTGAGGAAATCCAATTGGCCTGCGACCGCGTGGTTGTCATCTTCGGCGGGAAGGTTTTCGATATCATGGATGCGGCAGAGGCGGACGAACAGACGCTCATGCGTGCCGCCTACGGTCTAACCGGGAAGGCTCTGCCTGGCGCAGCCGAGGTCCGCCAAGGATGAAAAGCGTGATGCGCAACGGATGGATCATCGGCCTTCTTGCCTTGCTGGGGCTCCTCTTGGTGGCGACAAAGGTCATCCAACCCAATTTCGGTCAGTCGGGCCTTGAATCGCTGTCGCGCGCGGCTTTGCCTTTTGCCTTCGCCGCGGCGGCGCAGGTGATCGTGGTTGTCGCCGGCGGCATTGATCTGTCGATTGCGTCAATGATGGCGGTGGCCAGCGTGACGGCTGCGGTGATGATGGACGGCGGCGCGGTGCCAGCCGGACTTACCGTGCTTGTCGTTCTTTGTCTTGGCGCGCTCATGGGGGCGATCAATGGAAGCCTGATCGTGCTGACGAGGGTGCCGGACATCGTTGTGACGCTTGCCATGCTCTTCGTCTGGGAAGGCGTGGCGCTGCTGATCCTGAGGGCCCCCGGCGGCGGTTCGGCGGAATGGCTGCGCAACATCATCGTCGGCGGCGTGGCGATACCGGGGCTGCCGCCATCCGCGACCGGCTGGATCCCCAGATCCTTGCTTGTGCTGGTGATCTGTCTTGCCGTGATATGGGTGCCGCTTCGACGGTCCAGGCTGGGGCTGGCGATCTATGCGATCGGCAGTGACCAACTGGCGGCGTTCCGGTCCGGTGTCGCTGTCGGGCGCACCAGGATCGCCGCTTATTCCGTGGCAGGGCTGTTCGCCGCGATGGGCGGGCTGTCGCTGACGATGAGCACCGGCATCGGCGAACCGATCCCCGGACCCTACCTTCTGGCAAGCGTTGCGGCGGTGGTTCTTGGCGGCGTTGTCCTTGGTGGCGGGCGCGGCGGGCTGCTGGGGCCGATCATCGCCGTCTTCGTGCTTCGGCTGGTGCGGATGGATTTGACGCTGCTGTCTGTCGATCCGAACGTGACGACGATCATCGAAGGATCGATCATGGTCGTCGTGGTGATGATCGGCGGCCTTCTGGCGGTAAGGAGCAGGCGACGATGAGTTCGATGGCGGACCCTGCATCCTACCTGACGCGGCTTGGCCGGTTCTTGCGGGATTACCCGATCATTCCGCTGATCGTTCTGCTTCTGGCGCTGGTCGGGCTTCTGGAAGTCATGCGCCCCGGCATCGTCAACGAACGCTGGATCGGCAACACGATCAAGTTCGCGATTCCGCTTGCCATGCTTGCGGCCTGTCAGACGCTGACCATGCTGACCGGCGGTATCGACCTGTCGGCCGGTGTCGTCGCGACGGTCAGTGCCTTCGTGATGGCGACGCAGGTCGGGGTTCTGGGGGTGCCGGGCGGGATTCTGATCGCCCTTGTCCCGGCGCTGTTGCTGGGGCTGCTGAACGGGTTCGGCGTCGGTATCTGCCGGGTGCATCCGCTGATCATGACGCTCGGAACCGGGTTGATCGGGACCGGCTGCCTGCAGGTTTACCAGCGGTTCGTGATTGCCACGGGCTCGTCGGTTCCTGACGTTCTGGCATGGCTGGGCACGGGCCGGACATTTGGACTGCCGAACGCGCTGGTGCTGTTCGTGCCCTTTGCCGTGCTGGTGATCTTCGCGCAACGCAGGACCGGATTCGGTCGGCTGCTTTATGCGCTTGGCGACAATGAAAACGCCGCGCGGCTTTCGGGCGTACGGTCCTGGCAGGTCTATCTGGCGCTTTACGCGCTGTCGGGGTTGATCGCGGGGGTGACGGGGCTGCTTTTCGTCGGGCTGATCAAGGCGCCGTCGCTGTCGCTGGCCGCGCCGCTTCTGCTGCCCTCGGTCGCGGCGGCGGTCATTGGCGGAACCTCGATCTTTGGCGGCCGTGGCAGCTATTCGGGCACGATCGTGGGGGCGCTGATCCTGACCGTGCTGACGACGATGCTGACGCTTTTGCAGATGCCCGAAGGCGCGCGCCGAATCCTGTTTGGGGCGATCATTCTGGTGGTGACGGCAGTCTATGTCCGGCTGACCGAGGACGGCTGAGGGGCAACGGGGAAGGGAATGGCAGACGGCGAAATGGTGGATCGAGGGGATCAGTTTCGATCACATGTCTATGGGCGACCTGTTCCGGCGTGTGCATGACCATCCGGATGCCGAAATTGCCGCCATATTCGATCCTGACCGGGCAAAAATGCAGCGGGCAGCCGATGCGCTCTCGATCCCCCAAGATCGCATCTTTACCGATCTCGATGCTTGCATGTCGGCGGCAAGACCCGACTAGGCCATTCTTTGCGCCGCGACAGCCGACCACGCGGATTTCACCGATCGGCTGGCAGGGCATGATTGCCGCGTGCTTGTCGGGAAGCCGTTCGCCGCGTCGCTGAAGGATGCGCGACGGATGATCGCCGCAATCCGGCCGACCGGCAAGACGTTGGCGATCAACTGGCCGCTCGCCTGGGTAGAATCGCATGTAGCTGCCGAGCGGCCAGTCATGGAATTTTTGGGTCGCTCGCAACAAGCGTAACGTTTCTTCAGGGGTCCATTCTATTCAGCCAGGGGTGTCGCCTGGAAACTGCGTTTCATGAAATGGTGTCCAGAAGCTGCCGCAATGGCGACGTGATGCGCCAAGAACGAATCGTTTTTCGACGTAGAAGCCCTCCGGATCAGGCGGGTTAGCCGCAAGATCAACAATTTTGCACGTCAATTTGCGCCAGCGCTTCCGGTCGTCACTGCGTGATTGTGGCAAAATCTTGTCCTGCGAAGGTCAAATATAAACTGGTTATTAATGATTGCGGCAAAATTGAGTGCGATTGTTGCCCGATTTCGAACGCATTGGTTCTGTTTGAGGCCTTATCAGCCGCGTGTTTTCTAGACAACCTTAGGATGTAAAACGCAT
>JAGXFH010000046.1 GCA_024637315.1 Brevirhabdus sp. | reverse complement strand
CGAAAAACAGCCGGTCAGGGAAAAGACTGGCGGATGCGCGGAGATTTCAATTCTGGCTTGATCTTCCTCGTCTAGCCCCTTGTCGAAATGTCGGCCCGGCCACAATGCCAAGGACAAAATGCCAATCGTGATACAATCTCCGAGGTTAGCACTTTTTTGCGCTTTTGACCAACCAACACTGCACCGCTGCCATCCGGTACAGAAATCCGAAGCTGGGCGGACTGGCGCTGCTTGGCACGAATGATCGTGTTCGAGTGGATGGATCTGGCCCGGGCACGGCTCACCGCCCAGATTGCCGCCGCTCCGTGACCCCGCGCGGCGACCGTTCAGGGTATCGACGTGTCCAGCACCGGGCCATGGCCACCGCTGTCGAGCGCCTTGTTGACCTTCTTCAGCCGATCATCCAGCTTTGATCCCCCCAAAGCCGCATTGAACTTTTTTATGAAGTCCTTTTGCGCCGCCTTCAATGCGGACTTTTCGTCCTTGCCGGTTCCGATCCCCTCGAGATCCTGCATTTCCTGCGCCACCGCCTTGGCCTCGTCCTCGGTCGCTGTGACATGCTCTTCCTCGTGTGCCGCGAGTTCCTTCATGAAGCGCTGCCATTCCTTCTTGGCCTTGGGGCTCAGCTTCTTGTCTGATGCGAGTTTGGGCATCTTGATTTCCGGCTTCATCGTTATCTTCTCGGACTTGATCCAGATCTTGGCCTCGAACTCTCCGGCCTTCTTGGGGTTCGGCTTGACCTCCTTGTCGAATTTCAGATTGTTCGGTGTCGTGACCGGCGCCTTGGTGAAACCGGCGCGGTTCTTGCCGCCATCCTTCGGACCCTTCTTCTGGATGTCCTTCCAGATCTCGGCCAGGGTGTCGCCCCCAACGGTATAGGTCACGATCTTGGTGGCGTCCTTCTTCAAAGTCACACTGCCGCCCATGGCTCGGCTCCTTGAAATCAGAGTTCAGTTCTCGCTCTTGCCCGAACAGGGCCTCCGGATTACCACGGCAACATCGCGGTGGATGCATATTGCGTCTTGCAGTCAGACCTTGCCCTCGGCCACCCATTGTTCGATCATCTGCCGGCTGATCTCGAAATGCATGCTGTCCTCGCGGCTGAAACCGGCCCCCCAGAACCATCCTTCGGTGATGAAGAAATCCGCAAGGATCGTCAGGCCGAGCTGAGTCTTGCCGTCACCCAATGTATCGAGATGGCCGTCAATATTCAGATCCACGGCCAGGCCGTACGAATGGCTGGAGGTTCTGCCTCTGGTGCCCCTGATCTGGCGGACGCACAACGAGCCTGCGGTGTTGATCCGCGCATAAAGGTCGGGATCGGTCTTGCGCACGTTCTCGAACACACGCTTGAGCGAATCCACAGCCGGTTGCAGCATGTTCACGCGGATTGGCCCGACCTCTTCAAGGACCAGCATCGCTGACATCTTTTTGTTCGTCATCGATTGGCATTGATCGCTCAGCGCCTCGCGCGGACGTCCGAACGTGGCCTCCAGAAACGAGGGCGAGGGAACTTCCAGCAACTTGTTGACCTTGCGCCGGTTCGCGATCAGCACGACCTGAGCATAAGCGTCGATGATCTGGTTCGGGCCGTCACGCGGTATCAGGTCTGACGGCGGCTCGCCCTGCGGCGCGGTGCCGGGATATCCCGCGCCGACGCGGGCGTCGATGCTGGCGATCCGCGCCTCCAGTTCTGCCAGCCTCGCTTGCACCGCATCCATTTGCTGGCGCAGGACTTCCAGCTCGATCCGAGCGGCACTGTCCACCGAAGTGCCGGTTTCGTTCGGGTCGAATATCGGTTCATAGCTGGCCTGATCAGGTCCGCCCTGACTGACGACCAGATAGATGACCAAGCCGAGAAGTCCGACAGCAAGGATCGAAATGGCACCGATTATCAACGGAATGATGCGCATTCACGGAGGACCTTCTTGAACAACGGACCCTAAAAAGAGTGCGCTACGACACGATCCAAGTCAATATGGCGGCCCTTGCGCCCAAGATGCTTTGCCCGATTGCAACCTGCCGGGGTAAATGCGTTGTGAGAGCGAGGGTCCTCGTGTATCCTCATTATCAGAGAATTTGTCAGCCATCAAAATGAGGCGCGCTATGCGGATTTCGCATTTCCTAACTTCCGGCCTGCTGCTTTCTGCGGGTCTTATCCTGGCCGCTCCCGCTGTGGCCCAGTCCGGATCCGAACTCTCGGCCGAAGAGCTTGAATCGCTTTTCTCCACGCAGAAGACCCGGGGTCTGGTGATCGCTCCGTCAGCCGGGGCTGCAGCAGCCGCGTCAACCGGAACGGCCGTGGAAACCGCCGCGACCGCGACCGACTATGTGCCGCTCGCGAAGGATGAGCAGGTCAACATCCAGGTTTCATTCGATTTCGACAGCGCCGCACTTCGCGAAGATCAAAAGCCGAAGCTTGCGACCCTGTGCGAAGTCATGAAAAAGGTCGATGTTGAGATGTTCCGCATCGTCGGGCATACCGATGCGTCGGGCTCTGCCGCCTATAACGAGCGGTTGTCGCTGCTACGCGCGGAAGAGGTCAAGCGTCATCTGGTTACTGACTGCGGCCTGCCCGAATCCCGCTTGCGGGCCGTCGGCGTCGGCGAGCAGTTTCCCTTCAACGAAGCGGAGCCGCGGGCGGACGAAAATCGCCGCGTCGAATTTCAGGCGCTCAGTTGAACCGCCGGGAGGCCTAGTCGATGCCTGAGGGTATGCCACTGTCAGCCTTAGGGGCCGCATGACCGCGTCAAGACCGGGCGATATCTTTCAGCCGGGCGATCTGCTTAACAACACTTATCGCATCCAGTCGCTGCTTGGCCGCGGCGGAACCTCTGAAGTCTACAAGGCAAGGTCCGAGATATCGGGTCGAATCGTTGCGCTGAAGGCCCTCAAGTCCGAATTCTCGATGAATGACGATTACCTCGTGCTGATGACGCGCGAAGAGGATATCCGCGAGGTCCGCCACGATGCGATCGTGCGCTATTACGACAATCAGCGGATGCCGGATGGTCAAGTCTATCTGGTCATGGATTATGTCGACGGGCCGGGACTCGAGAAAAAGCTGAAGGCCGGCGGCATGTCTGCCGAAGACCTTCTGGTGATCGGCGCCCGCGTTACCGAAGGGCTGATCGCCGCACACAAGCGCAACATCGTGCATCGTGACCTTTCTCCCGACAACATCATCCTGCGCAATGATGATCCCGCTGACCCGGTCATCATCGACTTCGGCATCGCCAAGGACACCAATCCGGGCGCCGAGACGATCGTTGGCAACGAATTCGCCGGTAAATACGCCTACGCCGCGCCGGAACAATTGAGCGGCAATACCGACGCCCGCTCTGATATCTACTCGCTCGGCGCACTGCTTCTGGCGACGTTTCGCGGGGCCAAACCCGATATCGGCTCGAACCCGATGGAGGTGGTCCGCAAGAAATCCGAACCCGTCGATGTCAAGGACGTACCCGAACCGCTGAAATCACTGATCGCGCGGATGTGCGATCCCGATCCCTCGAGGCGGTTTCAGACGGCGGAAAGCGTGCTGGCCGCGATGAAGTCGACCGGACGCGTGGCCGTCAACGAACCCGATGATGCGACGGTTGTGGTCAATCCTAAGGCCGGTGCAAAGGGTCGGGCGAAACCGGCGCAATCCAAGGCGAAGGAACCGGCCGGCAAGAAATCCGGCCTGATGGTGTCGCTGCTTCTGGTCGGTCTTCTGGCACTGGTTGGCGCGGGGGGCTATTTCGGCGGGCTTTTCGACAACCTTCTGGGACCGCGGCTGCCGGTGGCCGACCCGTATGCCCTGAGCCTCGTGAAAGCGTCCGACCTGCCGCCGCGCGCCGTCGGCAATGTCCCGACTTCGGATGCCCTTGACGCGCTGACCGCGTTGATCAATGCCGAGGGCGGCACGGCGGACCTGGCGCTGGCAACGGGCGCAATCAGCGAGACCTGGGCAGAGTCGATGCTGACACTGGCGCGCCAAGTGAGCGAACTTGACGAATACCGCATGACGATCGAGGGCGACCGGGTCTTGGTCACCGGCATGACGACGAACAAGGTGTTACAATCGAGCATGATGGAAACGCTGAATGCAGCCTTGCCAGGCGATCTGGTCGGCGCGGTCGACATCACGCTCGGGCCGCTCATTCTGCCACCGGGACAAGTCACCGAGATCCTGGATCAGTTCGCCAACTGCGGTCCGTTGGAACTGGTCGCACAGCCGACCATCGGCTTTGCGATATCCGATCCAATCGTGGTCAGCGGCAAGCTTGCGGATGCCAAGTCCCGGCTCGACCTGGCCAACGCGATCATCGACATTGCCGGCGATCGGCCTGTCACGGTCGATGCCGAGGTTCTGAGCCCCGCGCTTTGCCAGATCGAGGCCACTCTTCCGAAAGCTCCGCCCGGTGGGTTCGAAGTCCGGTTCGGCTTCGGCGACCGGCTGGACCAGAACACCACCGGGCTTTACTTCGTGGGTGAGAATCCGGTCATCGATGTGGTGGTGCCTGCCACGGCAACCGACGGTTTTCTCTGGGTCTCCGTCCTCGATGTTTCGGGCAATGTCTTTCACTTGCTTCCCAACCTGAGCCGGCAGGACAACAGTATCTCATCGCTTCGCGATGGCCGCAGCGGGGATTTCAAAGTGCGCGTCGCCTTCGGTCAGGACGAATCGACAGACAGTTCCAAGATCGCGTTTCTGGTCGATGATACCACGCTGGGCAAAAGCAAGATCATCGTGCTGCATTCCGACCGGGATTTGTTCAACGGAGTCCGCCCAACGACAGAATCGGCCGCCAGCTACGTTCAGGCGCTCCGCGATGCGCTGGCGACGGGCGGGTCCGGCATAAGATCGCTCGACAGCGCCATTCTGACCACCGCCGAGAAATAACATCAGATCACGTCGACCACGATGATCGAGATGTTGTCGCCACCTCCGCCATCCAGCGCGATCTGCAAGAGCTTGTCCACGACCGTCTCGATCCCAACCCCGACCAATGCCCTTCTGAGAACTTCGAACGTGGCATATTTGGTCAGCCCGTCAGAGCAAAGCAGGAAGCGGTCTCCGGGCATCGTATCGCCCCGGATCTTTTCAAGTTCCAGATCCTGCCCCACTCCGACCGCCCGCGTGATGGCGTTCGATTGCGGGTGCATCTCGGCCTCATCCCAGGTCATCTGACCGGCGACGACCAGTTCGGCAACGACAGAGTGATCCGTTGTCAGCATCTCGATCTGGCTGTCGCGCAACCGGTAAAGCCGGCTGTCTCCCGCCCAGAATGAAGCGAAATGCCCATTTGTCAGGACGAGCGTGACAACGGTTGCGCCGATCGTCCCGCCGCCGCGCTCTGCGGCTTCGTCGGCGATCACTTCGTGGGCGCGCAGGATGGCGGCCCGAAGCGCTCTGATCATCTCGCGCGGTTCAAGATCAGGTTCGATCATGGCGATCGCATCGACCACCGCGCGAGAGGCATAATCGCCCGCCTCGTGCCCACCCATCCCGTCCGATACCACCCAGACGGCATGATCCGGCATCGACAGAATGCTGTCTTCGTTGACCTTACGGACCTTGCCGACATGGGTGGTCGCCGAATACCGAAACTGCTGCAGGCCGCTCACTGCGCCACCTCGGCGGTCCGCGGCCGCCAGATTGCAGCGTCCAGGTCGAATAGGCCGCCGATCTGATCCACATTCGGCAATCCATCACACAGCATCAGACGATGGTCAGCGTCGAGTGACGCGCTCCAGACGCCGCAGGTGTGCGATTGCTCGGCGATCTTCTGTGCCGCGAGCGACGGGACAATCGGCCCGGACGATCGCCAGGAGATGCCGCCCGGATGGCCGCAGGTCATCAAGGTGCTGGCCGGGGTCAGGGCCACATCCTGCAGACGGTCCCGCAGGCGATCCCGGCTCATGCTGTCATCCAGAGACTGCAAAGCGATCATCTCGAGCGCTTCGAAGGCGGGTGCATTGCCGAAATGCGTTGCAACGATATCCTCGGCATCATGGGACGCCGCAAGCGTCAGCGGAAACTGTCGCCCGACCCGGTCGACCGAGGCCATCAGCACCCCCGATACTCCATTCGGACCGGCCTGCCCTGCGGGTAACGAGAACCGCCAGATCGGCGCGGACATGTAGCGCGCGTTCCAGGCCTCTCTCTGGCTTTCACGAGCCGTGACAAGGGCCGCCTGCAACCACGCATCCCATGGCTCGACGAAACCGCGCGGCAGATCAAACCGAAAGAAATCTCCCAGAGACGGTATCTTGCCGAATGCTCCGAACGCCGCCGACATCAGAAGGACGTCGGGCAGCTGAATTTCGACAAGGCCGGCAGGTTGAACGGGTTGAGGACAGAACCCGACTGCAACTGGAAGATCGCGATGCGGCCGCCGACGTTGAAGATCACGCGGCTGCGGTCGGACACGTTGGTACGCCGGATCTCGGCCGCGTTGAGCAGCCTGAACCAGCCCCAGGGGCCGTCCCGCGTCAGGGCATTGCCGATATTGTCGACAGGCGGCTGGAACACCACCCGCGCCGCGCCAACAGAGCCCGGCCACTTGATGGCGACCGGCTGTGGCGCACCGTCGCTGTGCTTGAACTGCACCGGCTGTCCGTCAATCTCCAGCGTGACCTGCTGCGCCTTCGGATCCAGCGCTTCCGGCGTCAGCTGAAAGCTGACACTGGGCACCGGATTGCCGTTGAAGAACGCATCGCGGATCTCGGCGGCGTTCTGCAACTGCGCGAGCACCGCGGTGGAAATGCCAAGGTCGGTGTCGTTGATCCGCTTCCAAGCCCAGGGCCGGGCCCTTGTATCGACATGTTTCAACAGCGTTTCGTTGAAGAAGGTGTCAATCAACCCACCGGGCGCGAAGAGCTTGGTGAAGTCCTGAATCGCCACATCCGCCTTTGAGGTCTTGTCGAATGGATAGCGATTGGCCAGCGCCTGCTCGCAGAACGGCAGCACCTGGCTTTGCCAGCGCGCATTGATCGACGCCCGGGTGCCATCCGCCGTTATGCCCGAGGATCCGCTGGTGATCTGCGCCGCCCAACGCGGCATCGGCCCGTCGATCCGTTGGGCGGCTTCCTGAAAGCGCAGGATCGCGCTCGGCTCTCCATCGCTGGCCCCCAGCCCGCCGGAAAACGACAGCTTGTTCAGTTCCTGGTAAACGGCTGTCAGGGTTCCCATCAACTGGTCGAGTTGCGACGGCTGACCCTCTTCGCGGCGCATCAGGTTATGTAGCCAGGCAAAGCGTTCCTCGACATATTCACCCGGCGCCTTCGGCACTTCCTGGGAGGCGTTCGCAGTTGCCGAGGATCGCAGCGCGTCAAGGAACAGTTGCGAACGCGATGACAGCGACGATTGCAGTTCGAGTTCGGCAATGGTTCCCGCGCCCTCGGCCAATCCTTCTACCGGGATCGCCGAGCGGTCTTCGGTCAGCTTGGTTTCCTGCGATACCGCATTCAGGATATTGACCAGCGGCGATGTCGGCCCCGACAGGACATTGGTGACTTCGACGGCGTGGCTCAGGCTTTCCATCGGGATGATGTCGATGTCACCCAGCATCTGATCGTATTTCGCGATGAAATCATTGTAATAGAGGTCCAGTACGTCACGGCTTATGTTGAGCAGCGCCTGTTCGCTCTGTTCGTATTCGCCGCGCGGCCCCAGAACCCAGCTTTCGCTCTGGACGCGCTTGGCAACACCCAGCGCCTCACTCAGAAAGACGGTGTTGAAACCCTCATGGGTGAAGATGCCCTCGATCCCGTCAGTAAGCGGCTTGCCCGACGACCGCACCAAGACCCGGCTGACGGCAGGCCCGCCGACATCGGTGATCCGCCAATCCGGCAAGGCGGCGGCCGCGGGAGAATTGATGATGCCGTTATAGACCCGTTGCGCCAGTGGCATTTCCGACAACAGGCCTTGGATCTGTTCGACAAGCGGGCCATTCAGGGCGATCTTTTCCATCGGCTGCGACAGCATCGCGTCCAGATGCGCCGCCAGATCGGCGCGCAACTCGTCGCGATCGGATCCGGGGAACGCGATGCTCCAGTCGAGATTCATCCATTCCTTGACGATGTCCTTGCTCATCGGTCCCTGCAACCCAAGCATCAGATAGATCTTCAGCGCCTCGTAGAGCAGATCGGCATTGTTCATGTTGGCCTGCATCTGCTCTTCCAGACGCAACAGCAGGCGCGGCAGATAGTGCTGGTTCAGCGCGGCGCGATAGGCCTGCTGCGCCTGTGTGCCGATCACATCTCCCTGATAAAGCCCGTAGGACAGCGCCGGGTCATGGTCCAGATCGCCAAGCGCCGGATTGCCGGGCATCGAACGCAGGATATTCAGGGCCGGCACCACCGAGGGCAGATCGCTGTCACCGACCGGGCTGCCAGGGATCAAAGCCGAGGCCGCGCGGTATTCGCCCACCCTTTCCGCCGCCTGCGCCAGCAGATCCTTGTTGCCCATGTAGCTGCGCACCCACAGCACGGAGACGCCGACCGCCACCAGGATCGCGGCCGCGATGGCGACGCGCTTGGTCCAGCGATAGCGGCGCTCGACCTTGTCATCGGCGCTGACCAGCCCCGCCTCTCCGAAGATCACATTCTCGAAAAGCCGGGTCAGGAAATACGACCGGCCCAGGCCGCGTCCGGTGCCGATCGCCTGCCGGCCGATCCCGAAGGTCCGCGCCATGCCCATCATCAGCCGGTCGATCGGCGTACCTTCCTGGGTGCCGGAGGTGAAATAGACACCACGCAGCAGGTGACGATGCTCGTAACGGTTGTCCTGAAACACCTCGTTCAGGAAGTCGCGCGCGACCTGTCTGACTGCGGCAAGCTGCATCGGGAAGCTGGCGATCAGCGACCGCCGCTGGTGGTCGGTCTCGGTCTGCAGCCGGTCCAGCGACTGCGCGTTGACCTGACCCAGAAGCAACGAGAATTCCTCGTCAAACCCGGCGATCGGCGAAAGCTCCGACTTGGTTGCCTTGGGCAGGGGAAAGGTGAACCCCCAGACCTGCTCGCGGTCCTCCTTGCCGAGATTGTCGTAGAATTCGGTGAATCCGGCGATCAGGTCGGCCTTGGTGAACAGCACATAGACCGGAAACCGGACGCCGAGCCTTTCGCGCAGTTCGTGCAGGCGTCGCCTGATCGCGGCGGCATGGCTTTTCTGCGTCAGCTCGTCCTGATTAGAAAGATCCGATAGCGAAATCGCGATGATCGCGCCATTGATCGGCTGGCGCTTTCGATGCTTCTTGAGCAGTGCCAGAAAGCCAAGCCACGCGGCATTATCCGCCTCGGCGTCGCTTTCCTGAGTGGTGTAGCGACCGGCCGTGTCGATCAGCACCGCGTTGTTGGTGAACCACCAGTCGCAATTGCGGGTGCCGCCGACCCCGCCGATCGCGGCCTTGCCCATTTCGTCGGCAAGCGGGAACTGCAGCCCGGAATTGACAATTGCGGTTGTCTTGCCCGCCCCCGGCGGACCGATCATCACATACCACGGCAATTCGTAAAGATGCCGGCGCCCCATCTTCGACTTGCGCAACTTCACCATCGCGCTTTTCAGCTTGTCGCGCATGTCGCCCAGTTCGGCCTTGACCACCTCGTCGCCCGGATCGACCTCCAGCGCGGCGGTCTCGACGATGTCATCGGCCATGTCCGTGTCGCGCTTACTGCGACGGATCAGGATGATCAGAACGACGGTCAGGGCCAGCAACCATATCACGACAATCGCAAGGATCCGGGCCAGCGCGCCGTCGAGCGGGCGGAAATCCCCGAACCCCATGAACGGGCCGAAAAACCACATGACAAGGCTCAGTCCCAGCGCCAGGAAGATGGCGACCGCGATACCCGATCTCAGTTTGCGAAGGAAACGCGCGATCATTCCGCACCCTCCCGGACCAGTACGATCTCGATCCGCCGATTGAGCGCCCGGCCCTCGGCGGTGTTGTTGGGCGCGATCGGGTTCTTGTCGGCGCGACCTTCGGCCGACATCCGGCCGGGATCCTCGATAAGACCTGCCAGAGACTTCATCACCGAGGTCGCGCGCGCCAGCGACAGATGCATGTTGGAGGGGAACCGGGACGACTTGATTGGTACATTATCGGAATGGCCAACAATGATCACTGGCCCCTCTTCCTCGTTCAGCGCCGAGGCAACACGCGACAAGGGCGTTGTAAACGAGGGCTGCAACTGATCCGACCCGGACGCGAACATGCCGGTGCCGACGATCCGCATGGTGATCGTGTTGGCGTCCTGGAAGACCGAGACTATGCCGTCCTCGATCTCGTCCTTCAGGAATCCCTTGACCTGTTCAAGCTGGGTATCGTTTCGCACCGGCGGGGGTGGCGGTGGCGGCGCGCGGCGCAACAGTTCCGCCACCTGGCCGGTATCGAGAACCGAGAGCTGGCCCAGAACCCGCTCTGTCGCGCCCGACAAGAGGTAGGACAGTGTAAGGAAACTGATGGTCAGGAAGATCGCGACCGACGCCGTCGTGATCCAGACGGGCTTCCAAGCGGAAAGTAGCCGCAAGGGTTTGTCGACACCTTCCCAATGCGGCGAGAGATCGCGTTCCACCATACCCCTCTGCGCCGCGATGATCCGCGCCAGGCCGGCGCGGATCTGCATATGCTTGTCGGTGCCGCCCTGCTCTACTCGCAGCCGGCCCTGAAACCCCAGCGACAGGCACATGTAGAGGAATTCCAGCAGGTCGATATTCTTGCCGGGCTCGGTTTCAAGCCGGGCCAGAAGATCGTAGAACCGGTCGCCGCCGACTGTCTCGCGGTGGAAGGTTCCGACCATGGATTGCTGGGTCCAGACCGACTGTCCACCCCAGGGCGTGTTCAGAACCACGTCATCCAGCGTGGCGCAGATCGCATAGCGCGCGACCTTGACGTCCTGCGCGTCGATGCCGGCCTGAAGGGCGCGATTCTCGAACCCGCGCACCTCGGCCACGACAGAGCGGCGCAGCTTTTCGGGGTCCATGTGCTGGGCGCGGTTTCGTATTCGGCTGACCAGTGAAAACAACGTGGCTGCGCAGGCGCTAAGACGGTTCATCCCCGTCATCGCCTGTTCGACATTGGTTGAGCCATCGCTGTCGCGCGCAGCGACGCCGGACGGCACACCGTATGCGGCTTCCTTGGCGGCGGGCTCGGCTTCGGGTTCGGCAGTCGGCGTGGCAACAGGTGCCGGGGTACGACGACCACCGGGGTTCGGCCGGATTACCGTCCGTTCGGAATCATCCGGTTCCGCAAATGGATCGTTGTCAGCCATCGTCCAAAGCCCTTGTCAAACCTTTCTCTGTTGTCCTCAACCCTGCCGGATCGCCCATAACTCCATCTTCAGTCCCGGATATTCGCCCGACACATGTACCGCAATTCCCCCGGAAGTCGTCAACTTGCCCCAATACTTGCTGTCTGCATCCAGTTCGAAATAAACCACGCCCGCATGATAGGGGATCTGCCTCGGCGCGACCGGAAGGGGCCGCAAGGTGATCCCCGGCAGCGCCGAGTTGACCAACTGCCGGATCTCTTCGACCGGGCCGATCTTGGCCTGCCCCGCGAAATGCCTCCGAACGTTTTCGGCCGGAACATCCGCCGACACCGCCAGCACGAAACCCGCGGTCGAGATCAGCTTGCGATCCGCGATCACCCCGACGCTGATGCCGTATTTGCGCGGATCGAGCGGGATAGAGATCGCGGTCTGTTCCAGCACCGACGACAGATACTGCCTGAGCAGCTTGATCACCGGATTGAAGGTCGCGGTCAGATCGTCGTGCTTGTAGGGCGGAAATTCCGGTGGGTGTTTCTGGTTCGTCATGAAGCTGGCAAGCTCGCCCGCCAACTCCAGGCATTCGGAATAAAGCTGCACCGGATGCAGGTTTTCGATCTGGTTGTAGTGATGGAACTTCGGCATCGTGCGATTGACGCACATCAAGAGCAGGAAATCCGAGATCTCCGCCACGCCCTTGGTCGATCCGCCTTCCGAAAGCCGCCCGGCCAGCGCCGTCATCCGGTGGCCCAGCAATCCGTCAAGCTCTCGCAGAAATCCTTTCAACGGCGCTGCTGCGCTGACATCGACACAAGATGGCATGAAGGATTTGTCGAGAATGACCTCCTGATCCGGACGCACCTCTATGATCTTGGCAATCGGGATCACCAGCCGGTCTGACAGGTCGTCGACCGCAAGCGCGAATTGCAGCCGAAGCTTGCCCACCCCGACCGTGACCGCCTTCTTGCCGGTGCTGGTCACATCGGTGATTTCCAGTTCTGCCGGGCGCAGCCGCGCAGCGGACAACTCTGCCCCCGTCATGTCAACCTCCAGCGCACCCTGACGGCGCTGCGGCACGGACAGATAGACGACGCAATCCTTGATCCCCTCGGGCACGTCTAGCGCCGGCGGATGATCCTCGGCCGCGGGAACCCGGAACACGGTTCCATCCTGTGTCAGGCCTGAACAGGATTTCAGCGCGAACTGCCCGACCTTCAGGACATCTTCGTCGATCTCCAGCGCGCTGACCCCCCAGGCATAAGGCGAAATGCGCCGCGCCAGCCCCGAGACCAGACTTTCTGTGTAGCGATCCGCCTGCTGGAAGTGATGCGGCTGCAGAAACAGCCCCTCTCGCCACAGCACCTTGCTGTCCCACGACATCAGCGCTTCCCTTCGATCGTAGAACTCATTTTAACCTGTCCAGTTGCTCTTTGTAAGCACGCGCAAATTCCCGAGAGAACAGCTCATGAAAATCATTCTCGGCCTGATCGGATATCTGCGCAAACATTTCTTTATAAACTTCCCAGTATCGGGCCTTCTTCGATTTCAGGAGACTGGCGAGCCTGGTGTCGGATGATATCTTTTCTTCAAGCAGTTCAGGATCAAGACGCGCCAGAACGCCCTTCAACGCCGCCTCCATCCCGGTCACCATCGCCACCTCGTGCGCCTTGATGTCGGACAGGGCCTGTTCGGCGGCTTCGGTCGGGTCAAGATAGCCCTTGGTCCGCGGCTGAACCAGCGCCTCTACGGCCTGTTCGGGGCTTATCGAGAATTTCAGCGGATTGTTGGCACCGGAACTGATCTGGGTCTGCTCGATGCGAAATTCGGACTTGATCGAGGTGCGGGTCATCAGGATCTCACGCAGCCCGTGGATCATGACACGCAGGACATTGCCCATCCGGGTCATCGCCGGCGTCAGCGCGTCATCCTCGATCCGCAGGTCTTCGACGCCGAGCGCCTTGAGAAAGGCGCGCGCCGCCGCGTCACTCGCGCCTGGGGAAGCGGCCGCCGGTTCCGGCACCGCGGCGACCGGTGGCCGAGCGCCCGGCCGGGCCGGGGGCGTTTTCGGTTCCGAATCCAATCCCGGATCGCCCAGCCCTTCGTCTTCCGGGATGAACGCCGCACCGCCTGCGCCGGTCGAAGGCGCAGCCGGCCCCGGCCTGGCAAAGGGATCATCCGTGCTCGCTTGCCCGCCACCGCCGATTTCGAGATCCCAGTCATCCGGGATCACGTTTCCGCCACTGCCCCCGCGGGGCGCCAAGAAATGGTCCTGCGATGCCGGTGAATGGGCAGATTGCGATCCGCCCTGCCGGGTCTCGGGGTCGTCTTCGAGCGGCGGCAGCAGATCATCTGACTCTCCCAGCGGCGGCAGCAGGCCGTCATCGCCAAGCTCCTCGCGCTTGACGCCCTTGGGTCCGGCGGGCAGATCGGGGCCGCCCAGAAGCTCGTCGAGGAAATCGCCCTTGTCGGATGTGCCATCCAGCAGATCCATGGTGCTGGGCGCGGCTTCGGCATCACCGTGTGAAACTGGCCCCTCTGCCAAGGGATCGGCGATATCGGCCATCGGATCCCTGGACTTGTCCGAGGTGATCTCGACCAGCAACTCGTAAGGGCCAAGGCTCAGGATGTCACCATCGTTCAGCGGAGTCGGTGTACTGCCCAGAGCCACCTTGCCGTAATTCAGGAAAGTTCCGTTTGTCGAGATATCGACCACGACGACATTGCCGTTGTGGTCTTCCACCACGCAATGCCGTTTCGACAGCATCCGGTCCGGATCCGGCAGGGCCAGATCGTTTTCGTCGCCCCGCCCGATGGTCAGGCTCGGCCCCTGCATCTGCACCGGCTCGCCCTTGCCGGGGATCGCTCCTGTGGATTGGAATCGCAATATGACGGCCATACGTCTCTTCTATCCGCCCGTCAGAACCGTGAATTCGCCCTTGATGATCGGGCCGCCCAACATGCAGGTGTCCTTGATCCGGAGCGCAGGCATCTTGTTGATCAGCACCGTGAACGAGCCGACCGGGAACATGTGCGGCGCCGGCGGCACCGGCGGCGAGCCGGTCATCGCCATGTCCATCAGCGCGCGCGCCGCGGGCAGCTTTCCGACCAGGACGGTGACCGCACAGGGGGGCAGGATCGGCGACGGAAAGGCCGGCGGCGCCGTGCAGGTATGGATGTCCGTCATGCGGGCCTGTGGAAATCCCATCAGACTTCTCCTGTTGCTTCAGTCGCCTCGGCGGGGGCCAACTGACCGTTCCCACCACGCGCGATATCGACGGCACGGTCAATAAGTAACTGCAAATGCGCGTCAAAATCTGTGGCGGCGGACAAGGATACCATGTTCATCCCGAACGCACAGGAGGACACCGCACCTGCCGGGGCGGGGTAGTCCGCAAGATCGCCGGGGCCCATGTTGCCAGGCGCATACATTGCAGCGGTAGCACAAAGTTCGGTGTCGTCGTCGATATAGACATTGTCCAGCGACACCCGCGCCGCTTCGCGGTTTTTCTCTGTCGGGTCGAACACCCAGGCCTCGCTTGCCTTGAGGCAGGGTGTCGTGGCCTTCTTGTCATGGCCCACCACGTCGCGCGCCGCGATGCAGGCCCACCAAACAGCTTCGCGCGCCGGCAAGGCGATCGCCAGCAGCTTCAGGACATCGACCCAGGCTTCCTTCCCGGCCAGTTCATCCAGAACCACCTCTACCGGCGCACTGACGGGGGCCGAAACCGGGGTCGCCAGCTTGACATGCACCCGCGCCAGCATCCGCGCCGCGGGTTCCTTGGGGATCTTCTTGAGGTCGGAGAATCGGTCTGACATATCTGGCCCTAGTTGATCATCGTCATGCCGCCCTTGAGGGTCAACAGCATGTCCCCCTTGACGGTGCTGGTCGGCGCCTTGGCGGTCAACATCGCGGTTCCCTCGACATTTATCATCGGCCCCTTGATGGTCACACCCTGATTGTTGATCAGCACCGAAGATGGTCCGACCTTGAGTTCTATGGATTGCGCAGCCGTCACTTCGACCTTGCCGGCCGACGTATCCAGGGTGAAGTTGCCAAGGCTTATGGTGACGTCCTCATTGCCCTGCGAAACCTCTCGGATGACATTGCCCTCCTTGACGGTCTGCGAGTAATTCCCCGTAATCTCCACGGTCGATTTACCCTCTACCGTCTCGGCGTGATCGGTCTTGACGAAGACCTGCTGATTGCCTTCCTCGACCGTGAAGATATGATCGCCGGTTTTGATCGTCTCCGTCTTTGTGTGGTAGATCGTCTGGGTCAGATCCCCCGGATCCATCTTTTCCATGCCAATGGTGATCTCGGCATTGTTCTTGATGGTCTCCTTATAGTCCTTCTCGGATTGCAGGCGCACGAATTCCTCGTCGATCTTGTCCTCGAAGATCAACTCGTTGAACGTGTCGGCGCTGCCGCCCTTGGTGCTTCGCGTGACGATCCCGGTCTGGGTCATGTTGTCGGGAAGCGTATAGGGCGGCATCGTGTCGGCATTGTAGAGCATGCCAGTGCAGACCGGCCGGTCGGGGTTGCCTTCTTCGAAGTGGATGACGACTTCCTGACCAATCCGCGGGATCGAGATGATGCCCCAGTTCTTGCCCGTCCAAGGCATCACGCAGCGCACCCAGCAGGTCGTGTTCTCGTTGTTTTCACCATCCCTGTCCCAGTGAAACTGGACCTTGATGCGGCCGTAATCGTCGGTATAGATCTCCTCGCCGGAAGGTCCCGTCACGATCGCGGTGTGAATGCCCGGGATTTCCGGCCACGGCGTGGCGATGGGTGCCCGGAAAGGTTCGTTCTTCGGGATCACCTCGAACAGGCAGCGATAGGCGTCCTGGTTCGACTCGTCAGTTTCCAGTCGCTCATCGAGCATCTGGTTCCTGGTCTCTTCGTCCTCGTAATCGGATTCGACCTGCAACTTGTGGGTCGCGGCCACGATCAGGAATTCGGTCTCGTCCCGGACCCTTGGGTGATCCTTGAGCTTGAAGGTCTGGCCGTTGGCCATATTGCGCACGTTGCCGGCGCCACGCCAGCGCACATGTTCGACGGCGCGGGCCTCCATCCGAACCCGCGTCTTGCGCTCTGCCGCTTCGTCGATCTGGGACATGTCCGCATCCTGCGGGCTGTCCATGCCGTTCTGACGAAGATGGCCCGGATAGTCGTAGATCTCGTGGTTCTTGTGCGAATGGGTGCCCTTCTCGATCGACTTTGCCTGTTTCAGATCCGCGTTGGGCCTGGAGAAGTCGAAATCATCCAGCGTCACCTTGCCCGGCGTCTGCCCCTCGACCGCATTCCAGTCGAAGATGTGATCTTCCTTGCGCCGATATCCGGCGGTCTCCCGGAACTTGAACGAAAATGTCGGCCCGCCCGGTGTTGGCTGGTGGGCGCCGATTCCGTCGGCAAGGATCAACTTTTCCTTTCTGTTGTCTTCGACAAAATAGAAATAGATGCCTTCCTCCTGCATCAGGCGGCACAGGAAATCATAGTCGCTTTCTCGGTATTGCACACAGTACGTCCGCTTGGGATACGTCTCGGTCAGCTTGTCATCAATGTCAGAGCCGAATCCATAATCACTCAAGACCTCCTTGATGATCTCGGGCGTCGATTTCTCCTGGAAGATCCGGCAGTCCTGTCCGCGCGTCAGAAACCATAAGAATGGCCGGACCTGCGCCATGAAATGGCCCATGCCCTGAGACAGGCCGATATATTCGGCCGATATGCAGCGCCCGGTAAATGTTCGTTCGCCGCCTTCCGGAGTATCGAGACACAGCGTGATCCGCGATCCGACAACTTTCTTCAGTTCCAGCGTCTTGTCCTTGCAGATGAACTCGATCGTCGTCTCTGTCAGCTTGCTGAGCCCTTCGACGACCTCGGCGCTTTTGACGTATAGGTTCTCGGCCGTGTAATCGCCTTCCATCCGCAGATTGCGATTCTCAAGTTCCAGGTCCGCTGCCACGATGACCACCCTTTCCCACGCCTCCACTGGTCAATCCAGCGGTGCGTCAAACTCCAACAAATAATCGTCCCGGCGTAGCCTCTCGACGATCTCGGGGTTGATCCCCCACAATGCGGCAAGGCTGACATCCTCACCCAGAAAACTCTTCTGCTCAAATACACTCGCGAAATGAACACAGCGCACCGGTACGGGAAATTCTCCGTCGCTCAGCAACAACTGGTTCAGGAAATCCTCTCCCTCATAGAGGTAGTAATTTGTCCGTTCGACCGAAATCAGGGTGATCCGGGGACCACCGCCTCCGCCGGGAAGTCCATCAAACGCATTCATCACAGATCCTCCAGCAATGCTGCCAGTTCGGCATCCATCATTTCATCATCGGCACCCTCATCCTCGTCGCCATCTTCGCCATCTTCGTCAAAACTGGCCAGAAGGTCATCAAGCGACGTATCATTCTCATCGTCAGCCTCCGGCTCTTCTTCCTCATCCGGTTCGGGCTCCGGCTTTTCCGGGACCGGGATTTCTTCTTCCAGCGTGATCACCGGCTGCAGCGGCTTCGGGCGCCCCTGCTTTGCCGCGCCGGGCGCCGATTCAAGCGCATCCTGCAAGGCAGGCCGCCCCCAGGGCCCTGCGATCGGCTGGCCGCCCAAGGCATAGAACGAGGCCAGCCGGATCTCGTCGCGCCCCTTGATCGACACTACCGGCATGAAGCCACGGCGGCCGACGATCTCGACCTTCGACGTGGTCAGATTGCGTTCGGTGCAGGGCAGCGCCACCTGATCACCGTAGCGGTCTATGACAAGATGATAGGGAATGTCCCCAAGCGACATCACGCTGCCAAGCGACATTTCAGCGCCGTCATTGGAATAGGTCTGCGCCAGAAGGATCGCAATCAAGACCACCGGGTTCGCCCAGAGCATCCCCGAGAGGCCCTCTTGATTGCTGAATTCCTCGAACTTGAAGGCATGAACCGGGTCGGATTTCGCCCCATAGGGTCGACGCAGCATGAAGCGTGGCGTGGCAACGCCCAGATAGGCCGCCTCGGGCAGCGCCCGCAAACGCTCCCAGGCGCGAGAGACGAGCGGGTGATGCACACCCTCGGCCCGGTCCAGGAAGGCCGGCGAGATCGCCGTGAAGAACGGCGCGTCCACATGCGCCGCCACCTTGGCAACACGCCCCAGCAACTCTGCATGCGGAGGTGTTTCCTCGAACGTGTAGAGTCCAAAGAGCGCCGAAAATCCGCCCGCACCGGCGCCCTCGCCCGTCGCGACCGCATCTCGCAACAACGCGAACAGCCCGCTTTCCGAAAGATCGTCGCTGGCCGCAAGATCCGTGGCGATTTCTTCGGCCGAAACATCGAAGAGCACGATCTCCAGCGTTTCGTCGGTTTCGATGCTGCGCGCCAGAAGGTCCAGAGACCGCCACTGCGCCTCGACCGCCTGAAATTCCGGGTGGTGCAGGATCAGCCGCATCGCCGACCCAATCGCATCATCGACCGCCGCCTGCAGCGCCTGAACGCCGGGATCTGGCGCGGCCACGATATGCGGCCCGACGACGCGCGCGATCAGATCCTCTGCCGGACTGGCTTGGCGCAGCCGGCCCTTGGTGTCGCCGATCAGCGCCTGAAAGTCACTCAGCCTGCGATCCGCAGGCACCGCCGTGGCGCCCGATCGTTTCGGCAGCTTGACCTTCTTGCCGAAGCTCTCTGCCCAGCCTCGCAACTCTTCCGAGGCCCGTTCCACCATCGAACCCGTGCCCAGCCTCTGCTTGAGCGCCGACAGCGATTGAAACATCTCTACATTGTCGTAAAGCTCATCCGGGTGCAGATCGTCCAGCGAGCCAAGTTTCACCTCGATCCCGGCGTCGTCCTTGCCGATCGGCAGGATCAACGTGGTCGCGAAGCCTTCGATCACATCCTCGATCGTATCGACATCGAGCAATACCGGCCGACGGTTGGCAAGCGCCTTGCCTGTCTCGATCACACCATTTGCGGAACGACCGGTGAAATCGCCAAACACCGCCATCCGAAACCGCTTGCGGACCGGCGGACCGGTTCGCGGCACCGACATCTTTCCAAACGAGGGCATCCGGTCGCTCATGTCTTGTCACCGCGTGTTTTGGCCAGATCCTCCCGCAGGGCGCGGATTTCGTCTTGCAACTCGATCACATGGGCGTCGACCTGATCGGTCTCGGACTTGACCAGTTGACGCAGTTTCTCGAACTCCGCCTCGGCCTCTTCCTCCACCGCGGACTGCATCGTGTTCACGAGGAGACCGATGAAGAGGTTCAGAACCGAAAACGCGGTGATGATGATGAACGGTACGAAGAATGCCCATGCCATCGGAAACTCCTCCATGACCGGCCGGACGATCCCCATCGACCAGCTTTCCAGCGTCATGATCTGGAACAGCGAATAAAGCGACCGGCCCAGCGTGCCGAACCAGGCATCGAACGCATTGCCGTACATGATCGTCGCCATCACCCCGAAGACGTAATACACGATGGACAGCATCACGATGACCGCGCCCATACCGGGTAGCGCGTCCAGCAGCGCCTGGACGACGGCGCGCATCTGCGGCACCACCGACAACAGCCGCAGCGCCCGGATGACGCGCAACCCTCGAAGGGCCGAGAGGCTGTCGGTCTGCGGCAGCAGACCGACGCCCACGACGAAGAAGTCGAAGATGTTCCAGGCGCTGCGAAAGAACCCCAGACCGTAGGCATAGAATTTGAGCGACAGTTCGATCACGAAGATTGTCAGCACAGTCTTGTCGATGACGTAGAGCGCGTCGCCGAAACCCGCCTGGACACGGTCCGACGTTCCCAGGCCCAGGGTTATGGCGTTCAAGATAATAACCCCGAGGATGCCGCCTTGCACAACGCCGGTTTCAAGCCAGGCGCGCAGCCTCGCACGATGCGACTCGTGCACTGTCTCCAGTTGTTGTTCCATCGGTCTATCCACGCCTCTGTTGCGGCCCCTCTCTCATCAATCGAAACTATAGGAAAACGCGCCGTCCGTCACATCTATCGCCACCTTCCCAACCTCGCCGCCATCCAGCATGCGCTTCAGGAACTCGGCCGAGATCTCGGGGAGCATGGTGTTGGTGACGATAGCGTCGATCATCCGGCCACCGCTTTCCAGTTCCTGGCAGCGGTCGACGATGGTCTGCACGACAGCGTCGCTGTATTCGAACGGCACCTTGTGGCTTTCCATCACCCGCTTCCTGATCCGGTCAAGCTGCAACACGGTGATCTTGCCGATCATCTCGGGGCTGAGCGGATAATAGGGGATCGTCACCAGACGCCCCAGCAGGGCGGCCGGAAAGATCTTCAACAGCGGCTCTCTCAGCGCCTTTGCCATCCCTTCGGGTTCCGGCAGCAGGTCGGGATCGGCGCACATGTCCATGATCAGATCGCTGCCGGCGTTCGAGGTCAGCAGGATCAGGGTGTTCTTGAAATCGATCATCCGGCCTTCGCCGTCTTCCATCTGACCCTTGTCGAAGACCTGAAAGAAGATCTCGTGAACATCCGGATGAGCCTTCTCGACCTCGTCGAGCAACACCACCGAATAGGGCTTGCGCCGCACCGCCTCGGTCAGCACCCCACCCTCGCCATAGCCGACATAGCCCGGGGGCGCGCCTTTCAGCGAAGAGACCGTATGCGCCTCCTGATACTCGCTCATGTTGATGGTGATGACGTTCTGTTCGCCGCCGTAGAGTACTTCTGCCAGCGCCAGCGCGGTTTCGGTCTTGCCGACACCAGAGGTGCCTGCCAGCAGGAACACCCCGATCGGCTTCGACGGATTGTCGAGCCCGGCGCGGCTGGTCTGGATCCGCTTGGCGATCATCTGCATCGCGTGATCCTGTCCGATCACCCGCTTGGCCAGATGGTCTTCGAGCTTCAGAACCGTTTCGATCTCGTCGCGCACGATGCGCCCGACCGGGATGCCGGTCCAGTCGCCGACGACGCTTGCCACCGCCTGGGCATCGACAATCGGCAGGATCAACGGGTTCTCGCCCTGCAATTCCTCCAACTCGGCATTCCTGGTTTTCAATTCGGCCAGCAAGCCGGCACGTGCGTCAGCGTCCATCGGGCTGGCTTCGGCCGCCGCTTCGCTGTCAGCTTCGGGCGTGTCGACGGGCGCGCCACCGGCCCGCAACTGCGCGCGCAGATCCAGAATGCCCTCGACCACCGCCTTTTCCGCTTCCCAGCGGCTGTTCAAACCCTCCAGCCGTTCTTCTTCGGCCTCCTTCAAGCTGCTGATCGTACTGCGCCTATCCGCGACATCATATCCCGCCGTTTCATCGCGCTCGATGATCTCCAGTTCGGTCGTCAGCGCGTCGATCCGCTTGCGGGCGTCATCGACCTCCGCGGGCACGGCGTGCTGTGATACGGCAACTCGCGCGCAGGCGGTATCCAGTACCGAAACCGACTTGTCAGGCAATTGCCGCGCCGGGATGTAGCGCGCCGACAGCGTGACGGCGGCCTCGATTCCTTCATCGAGCACCTGCACCTTGTGGTGTTTTTCCAGCATCGAGGCGATCCCGCGCATCATCAGCTTGGCCTTGGCGATATCGGGTTCCTCGACCACGATCACCTGAAAGCGGCGGGTCAGGGCCGGATCCTTCTCGATATGTCTCTTGTACTCGGCCCAGGTCGTCGCGCCGATGGTGCGCAGGGTTCCGCGCGCCAGCGCCGGTTTCAAGAGGTTTGCGGCATCGCCGGTGCCCGCCGCGCCGCCCGCACCGACCAGGGTGTGGGTCTCGTCGATGAACATGATGATCGGCGTGGTCGAGGCCTGAACCTCGTCAATGACCTGGCGCAGACGCTTTTCGAACTCGCCCTTCATCGACGCCCCTGCCTGCAGCAGACCGACATCGAGCGCCAACAGCCGGGCATCCTGCAAGGCGGGCGGCACGTCGCCGCGGGCAATGCGCAGCGCAAAGCCCTCGACCACCGCGGTCTTGCCGACCCCTGCCTCGCCGGTCAGGATCGGATTGTTCTGCCGGCGTCGCATCAGCACATCGACAATCTGGCGGATCTCCTCGTCGCGGCCGACGATCGGATCAATCTCGCCCCGTCGTGCCTGTTCGGTCAGATCGGTGCAGAACTGCGCCAGCGCCTCTTCCTTGCCCATCGCCGCCGGCGCGGGTTCGCCGCCGCCCGCGGCCGGTCTCGCCGCGGATCCGCCGCCGGTGGCCGACTTGTCCTGTGGGGTCATCCGGTCTTCGGGCGAGCCATCGGTAACCTTGTGAAAGTCTTCGGCCAGATCATCGGCCTTGATCCGGGCCAGTTCGGGCGACATCGACGACAGGATGTTCCGCAGGTTCGGTGTCTTCAGCATGCCGAGGATCAGATGCCCTGTGCGCACCTGATTGGATGAATAGAGCAGCGACCCCCACACCCAGGCGCGCTCCATCGCATCCTCGAGATGCCCGGACAGATCACTGACCGCCGTTGCCCCGCGCGGCAACGCATCCAGCGCGGCCGTCATCTGCGTCGCGATCTTCGACGGGTCCAGATCGTAATGCCGGATGATCCGGTGAATATCGCTGTCCTGTCCGTTCAGGATCTGATGGATCCAATGCACGATCTCGACATAAGGGTTGCCGCGCATCTTGCAGAACACGGTGGCGCTCTCGATTGCCTGGTAGCCCAATGAATTCAGCTTTCCGAATAGCGCGACACGGCTGATCTCCGTCATCTTCGTGGTCCTTCCTTCATCCTTGTCCCGCAACAGCATCCGGTGCGTGGGCCGGCGTGAAATCCATCATTGCGGCTTCCAGGTAGAGATCATCCGCATCTTCCGTGCTCGTGCCCCGGTCCATCCAGCTGACATGGCCCAGTTGCGTCGATTCACCGATCACCGACGGCGGCACTTCGTCTGCCTTCAGGACCAGGTTAACATCCCAGTCAAGCGCCGGTCCGACATAGGACCGCACGATCGCCGCAAGCCGGCGCTGCGACGGCGTGCCGGGCAGAAGGCGTTTGTATTCCTCAAGGCTGAGCGGGCCGATCCGCAATCGAAATTTTGCGCCGCGAGTCCAGACCTGGCTGCCGATAGAGGTCTCTTGTCCCAGCCCGCTCTTGCTGCCGAGCGCCCAGCGATCCTCGGGTTCCAGTTCGAGCCAGGTTCCGACGAACTCCTCGACCTCCACCTTGGCATCGAAAAACGCCGACAGGATCGAAACCAGGCCCTCGGCATTCTTCGGCCCCTGCGACAAGAGCCCGGCGAAATGCCGCTTGGCGACATCGGGAAACTCGTCGCGCTGGCGCAGGTTGGTGCCGTGATAACCGGCAATCGCCGCGACCTTGCGCTCGACGGGATCATTGTCACCGCGATCAAAGCTTGGCGCGGGCTGACCCGATGACCAGGCCCTGTAGAGGAGCGACATCAAGCGATGCGTCAACATGTTCGCAAAGGCCACGAATGTGTGGTCGCGGTAGTTGCGTTGCCGGTCGCGTGCATATTCCGTCAGGTGCAGCGGCAGAGGACCATGCGGACCGAAAAGCCCGAAGAACCGGTTGATCAGACGCGCCGGCCCGCCATCCTTGCCTTCCTGGAAGCTGCGGATCGTCGAGGGTGGAAAGGACAATTCGGCTTCCTGACCCAGCCGCACCTTGTCTTGGCGCGGGCGGCGGCTTTCGCCCAGACGCGGTGCATCCTTGTAGGTCGCCTCTATGATGCGAAGCGCGTGAAAGATGTGATGTTTCTCAGGAGAGCGGGACAGCTGCGCGAAATGCGTCAGATGACCCGGCCCAGACCGATCTTCGGACGCCATCTTGCAATTTCTCCGCGCTGTTGGGTGACAAGCACCGTTTCCGTAAAACTGTTGATCGAGACGTACTTGCGGAAGAACTGTTCAAGAACGGACCCCAGCAGGTAGACGCTGGTGCCTTCGAAAAAGCTCTCGTCGAAGGTCAGCTTGATCTCTAGCCCGCGCACCGCCGTCGACAGCACCTCGTCGGCCATCCGCCGAACGATCGGCCGGCTCGAGACGCCGACTATGCCCTCCATCTGTTTCTCGATCACCCGGTCGCCCGCTGGCGCGTAGATCCCGATCAATTCGCGCAGCGCCTCTGCGCCGCCATTCTCGGATTGAACGACCGACAGGTAATTCAGGCTCAGATGGCTGATCAGGCGCCAGGCCGTGTCGCCCTGCGACAGCGTGGGACGCGGGCGGGTCGGGCTGACCGGTGTCGTGATATGCGCGACAGGACCGCCATCAGGCAGATGAAACACATCCTTGGCCCCGGTCGCCAGCAATAACGGCAGATCGCGATTGGTGACCATCGCGGAAATCGCCAACTGTCCCAGATCGGTGCCGTAAGGGGCCTGCGTCGGATCAACCAGCGACACGTAAAGTTCAGAGCCGAGATAAGAGGTCCGCACGCCCTTCAGCCGCTCTTTCTCGGTGCGTTGCCGCATCGTTCGGTGTTGCGTGTAATAGGCGGGATGGCGCTCTCCGGCGGCGGTGAAATCGGTTGCCGAATAGAACGCCCGGAACGGCACATCGTCCTCACCTTCGGCGCTGATCCCGGTCACGGATTCCAGCGAGTAGATCTCGAAATCGAGCGGTGCCGTCCGGTCGGCCACGACATGCTGCTCGACATCGCTGGTCGAGATGTGCACCCGGTCACAGCGTTTTGGAAACAGGTTCACCGCCGGGGTCGCGTTGAGCGTGAAGGCCGCCGGCGTGATGCCCTGCGCGATATCGGAATTGCCGTCCCTGAGCAGGATGTAGATATCCACATCCGCGCCCTTGGCGCGCCCTGCCGCAAGTGACAGTCCGCGCAGTTCGACGAAGTGAAACCGCTCGGGCATCGCGAAATATTCCTGCAGCAGCCGGTAGCCGTCGAACGACCGGCGCGGCGTCGGCAAAAGCGCCTCGTCCCGCGAAAAGCCGCGCGGAAACACACCGCCATTCGGCAGGTGCACAGACCAGTCCGAGCGCCGGTCGGTGGACCGGCCGACGAGGCCCGTCACCTGGGTGCATAGCATTTCGTGCAGTGTCCAGTTCTGGCCTTCCTGCGCATCCAGAAACAGTGTCAGATCATCCAGCGCCAGATCCGCGATCGGCTGCCCGCCGTGGCGTTCCAGCCGCAGCCTGATGCCGGCGCGGGCCTCGACCTCGCGGCCGATGCCGGCCGCCGTCAACGCGCCGCGGCCGTCGATATATTCCGCCTCAGATATCTTGATCGGCCACATGGTGACCGGATGGGCGGTGCGAAACGTGCATGGCGTCTTGTCATCATCAGCCAGCTTGCTGCGCAGCACGGTGTTGCGCGGCACCACATATCCGTCGACCAGCGCCGCGTTCTGCATGTCAGGCTCGAACGCCGCCACCATCATCGACGGGGTCGGCGCCAGGTAATGCGGATAGACAATCTCCAGCAGGTGGCTGGTCAGCGCCGGAAACTGCATCTCCAGTTCCAACTGGACACGTGCCGAGAGGAAGGCGACGCCTTCCAGCAACCGCTCGACATACGGGTCGTGCACCTCGACGCCGTCCATTCCCAGACGCGAAGCTATCTTCGGATAGGCTTCGGCAAACTCGCCCCCCATGTCGCGCAGGAATGCCAGTTCGCCTTCGTAATGTTTCAGCAGCCTGGTATCCATGACGCGTCAGAGCACCCTTTCCAGCTTCAACTCACCGGTGGTGATATCCACCTCGGAGCGCAGATACAGTTCCAGCGGCAGCGGCTGGGCCCACATATCGGCGCGAATATCGAAGGTGATGATCGTTTCGCGATTATTGTCAGTGCCGGCGCGCAGTTCGACGTCGATCGAGCCCTTGCGGATGCGGGGTTCGAACCGGTCGATCGCGCGGTGAATGGATTTGCGGATCAGTTCGGCCCGGTCCAGCGTCGAATAGTCGCCCGCAACCTCGCGCACGCCAAAGTTCAGCACGGAATCATGAACGTTGGGAAATCGGTCCGGGTCGATCAGCGTGGCATTATTGCTGGTGTTCAGAAGCCACGAAAGATCGCGTTCGATGATCAGGCGCAATTCGCGCAGATCAATGACCCGCGCCTCACGTCCCTCGGTCTTGGCCTGCGGGTTGGCATCGGTCAGACGATCCAGCAATGACGGCTGCAATCTTTCGGAGATGGCCATCTCAGACATTGCGCGGCCCCAATGTCAGCGTACGTACATCCATCAGCGCGGTGTCACCCTGATCGGTGGTAAAAAGGCGCTGCCCAAGCCCCACAAAGGTCTCTGCCCCGGCATCGGTCCAGGTCGTCGAGCGCGCAAGCTTTTCCGCCGCGTCGCCGCGCTCTGCTGTGCCCGCGTAACGCGTCGGGATCAGACCCACGACCTCGCCGCCATTTGCCAGCGTCAGCGTCGCCGGGGTCCAGACAAGATCACGCAAATCAGCCGGATCTTCGAAAGCCACCGACGAGATCGCATCGAACGGCATCCAGAAATACCGCCCGTTCACCACGACCTCCAGAAGAGGGCCAAGACGCATGTCGGCATCGGCGATCCACTCGAATGCCTCGTCGTTCAGCGTACCCGAGACCGCTGGCGCCGCCTCGAACGCGCGCGCCCGCAGGTCCGCCGCCCTATCGGCCTGCCCGGCCGCCAAAGCTTTCAGCGCCTCGATCATCAGCGCGATCCATTCCTGCGGCTCGCCGAACACCAGAGGCTCTTTCTCACCCGCGAAGACCTTTTCGCGGTAAACCTCGCAGACGATGCCTTCGCGGTAGGCCTGCGCCATTGGGACCGCTTGCGGATCCATCTCCGCGCACAACTTCAATTGCGTGATCGCACGTTTCCAGTTGCCCTGCACACAGAGCAACTGGAACAGGAAGATGCGCAGTTTGGAATTGGCCGCATCCGCCCTGACCGCATCCTGCAATGCCGAAAGAACGCCATCCAGATCCCCGGATTCAAGAAGTTCTTCTGCCTGCATCTATAGCCTCCGCACAATCGCAGCAGGCTGTGCTGGGGTTGCAAATCCCACCACAGCCAATCTTGGGAGAAGCGACAGGATGTTCAGACGGCCAGGTTCGCCTGGTTCTTGACGCGGCTCCACTCCGCCGTCTTCGGCTGCTCCATCGAGCCGTCCTGCTTTTGCTTGCGATAACTGACCTTCATCGCGCCATACTGGATCACGATGGTCTCTTCGCAGACATCATCTCCGTCCGCACCGGACCAGCTGATATCCTGCAGCATCACAAGCTTGAATTCCCATTTCAGGAACCCGTCGCCCGACTTGCCGGCCATGCCGCCCGACCGTCGCAACTCGATGATCATGTCGTCGAAATGCTTGCCCTCACAAAGCTTGGCAAAAAGCTCGGCTGAAGCCGTGTCGGTCTTCTTAGTAATCGTCAACTCCTTGAACGTCGCCTTGCCGGCACCGCCACCGCCGGAAATCGATCCGATATTGATGTTGTTCTCGGCGCCGATCTCGAAACTCAGTATTTCCGTCGCCTTCTCGGCCTTCATAGTCTCGTCTTGCGTTTCCCCTTCGATCTTCGCTCCGGGAAAGTACATGAATGCGTCAAATGCCATTAGCGTCGTTCCTTTCTACAATTCCAGCTGTTGGTGCGCGACAGATGAATTTTGCGCGTGGTTCAGCCCTTCTCTGCGGGCAGTTTGGAGACCAGCCGCAAAGAGACTGAAAGCCCTTCCAGCTGGTAGTGGGGTCGAAGGAAGAACTTCGACGAGTAATATCCTGGGTTTCCTTCGACTTCCTCCACCACCACTTCCGCGGCCGCCAGTGGCTGGCGTGCTTTTACGGCTTCTGGGGATGTCTCAGAGTTGAAATCAACGTAGTTGTTAATCCATTCCTGCAGCCAAATCTGCATCTCTTCACGGCTCTTGTAAGAGCCGACTTTATCACGAACGATGCATTTCAGGTAGTGGGCGAAACGGCATGTCGCGAAGAGATAGGGCAAACGCGCGGCCAGATTGGCGTTCGAAGTTGCATCCGGGTCGGAATATTCCGCCGGTTTGTGCAGCGATTGCGCGCCGATGAAAGCCGCAATGTCAGAGTTTTTGCGGTGGATCAGCGGCATCATGCCGTTCTTGGCCAGTTCGGCTTCGCGCCGGTCGGAAATCGCGATTTCCGTCGGGCATTTCTGATCGATCCCACCATCGTCGGTCGGGAAGGTATGCGACGGCAGGTTGTCGATCGCGCCGCCGGATTCGACGCCGCGAATGCGCGAACACCAGCCATATTCCTTGAAGGATCTGTTGATGTTGACAGCCATCCCATAAGCCGCGTTCACCCAGCTGTACTTGTTGGCATCCGAGCCGTCGGTGTCTTCCTCAAAGGCGAAGGCCTCGACCGGGTCGGTCTTTGACCCGTAAGGCAGCCGGCCCAGGAATCGCGGCATCGCCAGCCCGACATATTTGCTGTCCTCGCTGTCGCGCAGCGACCGCCAGCTGGCATATTCGGGCGTCTGGAAGATCTTGGTCAGATCCCGCGGATTGGCCAGTTCGGACCAGCTGTCCATCTGGAACAGCGCCGGATCCGCCCCGGCAATCAGCGGCGCATGGGCCGCGGCGGCGATCTTGGCCATCTCGCCCAGCAATTCCACGTCGGGCGGCGAATGGTCGAAATGATAATCCGCCACAAGCGTTCCATAGGGCTCGCCGCCGAACTGGCCGAATTCCTCTTCGTAAATCTTCTTGAAGATCGGCGACTGGTCCCAGGCGGTGCCTTTGAACTTCCGCAGGGTCTTATGCATATCCTTCTTCGAGATATTCATGACCCGGACCTTCAGCATCTCGTCCGATTCCGTATTGTTCACCAGATAATGCAGCCCGCGCCAGGCGCTTTCAATCTGCTGAAAATCGGCGTGATGCAGGATCAGGTTGACCTGTTCGGTCAGCTTCTTGTCGATTTCGGCGATGATCCCCTCGATCGAGCGCAAGGCGTCGTCGGAAACCAGGCCGGTATTCTCCAGCGCCTGTTGCGCCAGAGTCTTCACCGCCTGTTCGACGGCTGTCCGCGCCTGTTCGGATTTCGGGCGAAACTCCTTTTGCAGCAGCGCCTCGAAATCAGAGGACTCTGCAACCGCTTGGCCAGCTTCGCCTGCGACTTGTTTTTCTGTCTCGGCCATTGCTTACTCCGTATCCTCTTGCTTCGACTTGTCCTCGGCTGGCGGGGCCGGCTGCGCGGCGAGAGTCTGCAGCAGAGCCGGATCCTGTATCACCTTGCCGATCAGTTCCTCGGCACCGGTCTTGCCGTCCATATACGTCATCAGATTCGACAACTGGGTGCGGGCCTCGAGGAGCTTTTTGAGCGGCTCGACCTTTGCCGCAATCGCCGCCGGGCTGAAATCGTCCATCGACTCGAAGGTGATATCCACCGCCATGTTGCCTTCACCGGTCAGCGTGTTGGGCACCGAAAAGGCAGCGCGCGGTTTCATCGACTTCAACCGCTCGTCGAAGTTATCGACGTCGATTTCCATGAACTTGCGGTCCGCGACCGACGGCTGCGGCTCTTCCGACTTGCCGGCAAGATCGGACATCACACCCATCACGAAAGGCAACTGAACCTTTTTCTCGGCACCGTACAATTCCACATCATACTCGATCTGCACCCGTGGCGCGCGATTTCGCGCAATGAATTTCTGCGAACTCTTTGCCATCTGTAGCTACTCCTTGACGACGATTTCCGACACTTCGCGACCTAGCGACACGATTTTCTTCTCATTCATCGGCGAGGCCGCCGATAAGGTTGACGTTCTCGACGCCATTCGGCGCCATATCCTTTACAATCGTCAGGAAATCCGCGCTGACCAGTCGCTTTGCACGCGTCAGCAAGATCGGCACCGGGCTGGATGGCTCTGCGCGCTTGTAATACGCGATGATCCTGTCGAGAGCATTCTGCACATCACTGGGCGAGTTGATCGCCCCAACGCCGCCGCCGCCCGACGCCGGCGCCGCCGCGGCAACCGGTGCTCCGGCGGCTACCTCGGCCGCCTGTGCCGCTTCGGTCGCGCCAGATGTCACCGGTTCCAGCCGCGCGATCACCTGACCAAGCAGTTTCATCAGCGAATCGAGATCCGGCCCGCGGCCGGGAAGCATTTCATCGAACCTGGCATTGATCGCCTGCACGTTTTCCAGCGACTGCCGGACACCGGACAACGCCGCCTGGAGAAATTTGGGATCGGTGTCCTGAAAGGCCGCACCGATCGAAGAGGAATCCGGAACCGCTTCATCTTCTTCACTGGCTGTCGCCTCGCCCTCTGCGATCGCGATATCGCGCAGACTGATCCGACCGAAGGTGCGGCTGTCTGTCAAAGGCGTGATCCTTATGCCGCGCAGGATCGTTTCGGGTGAGGCCAGTGACAGGATGACGTTGATCCTCTGGGTCGGATCGTTGTCGTCATCGGCGTCAAGCTGAGGATGGCAGGTGTCCCAGTAACGCTCCAGACAGCCGCGAAGATAGGCCGTGCCGTCGGCAAATCCGGGAAAGCCGCGCAGGCGCAGTTCGGACATCGACAGGAACACACCTGCGCGCAGGTCGTGGCTTTGTTCCAGCACCGCCAATGCGGCCTCGGTCACTTCCTTGAAATCGGGATCTTCTGCCGCAATGATCTTGTCCCCGGCCTGACGTTCCTCGCCCGGCTGCGCCGCCAGTTCCAGGGTCATGAAAGCGAGGTCATAGACCAGATCCTCACCGCTTGGATTTTCATCGCCGTGGCTCTGAAGAAGTGCCTCTAGATCCATTCAGCCCCCATCGGGAATTAATCCACCAGTTTCCGGTGCTTGACTTTACTTAACGGCAGCCTATCACAAAAATTCATTAAGGCCAGTACGACAATCCTGACCCTGTCTGATCGGCAAATCCGCAAACAAGTCTTGACCGATTGGGCGCCTTGACCTTTCATTGGCCGGTCACAAACCATCGTCGGGGGGGCGGTAGATGAGGTTATCAAAAGCAGTCTTGTGCGCCGCGACCATCTGTGCCGGCTCCGCGCTGGCAGAGGATGGCAAGCTGACGATCGAGCTGAATAAATTCGAGAATACCGATACCGGACATTGCCGCGCATTTTTCCTTTTTCGCAATGAGACCGGCAAATCCTTCGAGGAATTCGAGATGTCGCTGGCAATCCTCAACACCTCCGGCGTGATCGACCGGTTGCTGACAATCGATGCGGCCCCGCTGCCCGTGGCCCGCACGACCTTGAAACTCTTTGAAATCCCGTCGACCGAATGTACCGCAATCTCGGAGGTTCTGCTGCATGCCATTGACGCCTGCCGGCCGCAGAACGAAGAGCCGCTCGATTGCTTTCCGATCATCGCTCTGGTCAGCCACACCCCGGCTGCCCTGGTCAAATAGGCGATGTTCGGCGGCCTGTTCGACTCACTTGGCACCGGCGGGCCGATCATCGTCATCCTGCTGGCCATTTCGCTGCTGTCGGTGATTCTCATCATCGCCAAGACGCTGCAACTGCTGCCTGTGCGCAGCGGCGGCAAGCTGCGCGATGCCGCCTTTGCCAAATGGTCCGACGGCGAACGGGAGACCGCCCGAACCTTGCTGGCCAGCGGCAAATCCCCCGCAGACCGGGTGACGGCCTTTGCCATGGACGGCACCCTGCGCGGCCTGCCCCGCGGCCCGCTCGAGGCCGAGGTCGAACGTCAAGGCAATGCCGAGGTAGAAGCGATGTCGCGCCACATCCGGCTGCTGGAACTCGTCGCGATGATTGCTCCCCTGCTGGGGCTTCTCGGCACGGTTCTGGGTATGATCCAGTCGTTTCAAGAGCTGGAGCTGGCGCAGGGGGCTGCCAATGCCTCGGTTCTGGCCGGCGGTATCTGGCAGGCCCTGCTGACCACCGCCGCCGGCCTTGTGGTGGCGATTCCGGCCGCGATCGCGGCGACCCTGCTCAGCGCCCGGATCGACGCCGCCGCCCACATGATCGAAGGCGCTGTCGGCCGCTTCTTCCTCGATCTGGACACCGACAGCCAGACTTGAGGGCGGAAAGGGACAGGCCATGCTGCTACGCCGCGCAAGACCCGCCAAGACCCTGATTTCGTTGGTACCAATGATCGACGTCATGCTGATTCTTCTGGTGTTCTTCATGGTCACGTCGAGTTATCTCAACCTGGACATGATGCCGATGGTCGAAAGTGCCGAAGAGGCGCAGACGGGTGCGCCCGCAGACGCCGCGGCGCCGCTTTTGATCCGCATTGCAGCCGACGGCCAGCCGCAGATCCGCGGCCAGCCGCTGAATGCGGCGGAACTGACCGGATTGATCCAGGCACGGTTGGCAGAGAACCCGCTTGCCAGCGTGATCGTCCTGCCCTCGGGGGCGGCCACGACGCAACAGCTTGTCACGGTGATGGACATCGCCACCCGGGCCGGGGCAACCCGGCTACGGCTGATCCGGCTTGAGGCGCGGCCATGAAGCTGCGCCGTCCCCAGACCCGGCAGATGCCCGAAACAATCATCGCCCTGATCGACGTGGTGTTCTTTCTGCTGGTCTTCTTCATGCTGATCGGACGCATGGATGCCACCGCCCCGTTCGAGGTGCGGCCCGCGACCGCGCTGACCGGCGCCGACATGCCCGCAGGCGGAACCACTCTGTCGATCGGCGCCTCGGGCGCGCTGGCGCTGGACGGCATCGCAATCGCGAAGGCGGACCTGATCCCGGCGCTGACGGCCCGGATCGCGGAAACACCCGACGTTCTGATCCGCATCAACGCCCATCGCGACGCGCAATTGCACAGGATTCTGCCGCTCATTGCCGAGATCGAGCATGTCGGTGCCCTGGATGTCGTGCTTGTGGTCACGCCGGAGCGATCGTGATGCGCGGGGCGGGGATATGGATCCTGGGTGGGCTTGGTTCTATTCTCGCGCACCTCGCCTTCTTCGCGTTTCTCGATCTGACCGTCGCGCCCGATCCACTGAGTCAGCAACCCCGGCCGCAGACGCAGATGACACTCGATGCCTATCAGGTCGCTCAGCAGGATGCGGTGGCGCAACCAGCCAGCGGTGAAACCGCCGCCGAGAAAAGTGCAAAGGGCACCGCGCTGAGGTCCGGCGCTGTACCGCAATCCAAAGCCACCGGACTGACGACCGACGGCGATCGGATCCCCGAAACTGTCCCGCAAACCGCTGCAATTTCGGCGGACACCCCGACCGGGGCGCAGGTTGCGTCAGGCCATCCAGCCGGCGCTTTGCTTGCGGCAAGCCGCCCGGCCGGCACCCAAGTCGTCCCAAGCAGTTTGCCCGGCGCACCCCTCCCGACCGTCAACCCGACCGCCACCGAAACCGTCGACCAACCCTTGCCGGATACGATGCTCGCGGCGGCGCCGGTGCCGGGCTTGCCGGCCGACGCGCTATCGCCGCCCGCGACTCCAGCCGCGCCCCAGCCTCCCCAGGCGCAGCCGATCCCCAGCCAGCCGCCGCCGTCCGAGGACACCACCGCCGCGCTGGCCTGGGATTTCGGCGAGCGCATCGTCACCGATCCGACCTCGTTGGCGGTGATCCAGGCGTTCATGGCGCCGGCCGATCTGGCGACCTCTGGCGCCAATGCCGGCGAAGTCCGCGACGGGCTGGCGGCGATCCTGACCGGCACGGACTGTGCCCGGCTGACCGCCACGTTCATTCCCGAGACCGGGGCGCTGGAACTGCGCGGCCACGTTCCCGACCCTGCCCTGCAAGCCCCGATCCTGAAGGCGCTCCGTGAACAGATCGGCGCTGGCATTCCGGTGACCGGCAGCCTGTTGCACCTGCCGCGCCCGCAATGCGGCGCGCTGGCCGCGATTGCCAATGCCGGACTGCCGCAATCCACCGACCAGCTGACCAATGCGCTGCTTGTCGGCGAAAATGCGCAGGCCCGCGAATACGGCTTTACCGAGGGCCAGCGGCTGGCCTTCGATCTGACCGCGCCCGATTATGATGCCGTGGTCTATGTGGATTACTTCGACGCCGATGGTCAGGTGATCCATCTCATCCCGAACGAAACCGTGCCGCTTGTCCTGCATCCGGCGAAATCGGGTTTCGGCGTGGGAACCGACAACTCAGATGGGGCGGGCCTGAACATCACCATCGGGCCGCCGTTCGGGCAAGAGATCGCGGTGGCCTTCGCCGCCTCGGCCCCGCTCTTTGACGATCTGCGCCCGCTGATGGAACCCGCCGACGCCTATCTAGCCGAACTGAAATCCCGCGTCGCCGAGGCGCGCGCCGCCGATCCCGGTTTCAAGGGCGAGTGGGTGTATTTCTTCATCACCACATCGCCGGCGACTCAGTAGCCCTATTCGCAGCCGCCCTCGGCCCAGCGCCTGAGGTTCTGCTTGAACGTGCCGCCATAGGGATGCTGCTTGGCCAGCGACCGGCTTGCCGACGCCGACAGGTAGGTCGTCGCCTGCGTACACAAGGCCTCGCGCGTCCACTCATGGCAATTGGCGCAGCTCTGGTCCTTCCACAGCTCTTCGGGAATGCCCTCGATTGGCGGGAAGATCGGCGAACCGGCAACCAGGTCCTCGATGCTCTTGCCGACGATCTCGGGCGCGCCGGTCAGCAGCGGTTCGGAAAACAGAACCGGCGCACCCGCCTGAGGTGCCGCTGCAGGATCCGTGGCGGGCGTCGCCGCAACTTCCGGCACGGACTGCGCTTCAGGCGGTGCCGTCGCCGCTGCAGCGGCCTGCAATGTTCCGATCTCGAACTTCGCCAGTTCTGAAAACACTCCGTCCGGGAACTCTGCAAGATAGGCCTCGTAATCCTCCACAAGACCGGTCTGCCGGGCCTTTTCGATCAGGTCCGCTTCGCGGTCCGCAGGCAACGTCACCTCTGGCGCGGGGGCGGCGACCACGTCCGGTTCCGCAGACGGTTCAGGTGCTGCGCTCAACTCCTCCTGCAACACGTCGCTCAAGAGCGCGCGGGCATCAGCGCGGTGCCGTCCGCTGGGAAAGGATCGCAGGAACAGCGTGATCTGAACCGGGTCTCGCGACCGCTCCACGGAACGCCACAATTGCTGCTCTTCAATCTCTTCGGGGGTGAGTTGCACGCCCGGTTTGAAGACGAAATCGTTGGTCATAGAGGACGTGTCCCAAGGCGTCTGCGCGCCATCGGTTTCCTCGATTACCTTGACGCGGACATTCTTGAAGACCTCCTCGATCTTCAACCCTTCGTTCGTCATCTCATCCGCCAGCGCACTGGTGAACGGGCTGTTGCGCTGCACCCCGTCAAGCGCCACCGAACCGGGCGCGGTTGCATAGGCCAGATAGGTGCCCGTCGGCGCTTTCATCTCTGCCAGGCCATTGTCGTTCAAGGACGGGATCGCCTCGAACGGATTGTTGCGGCAGGCGTCGAGGATAACGATATTCGTGCGATTACGCGCCGAGGCCATTTGGCGCAACACCGCCGAGGCTTCAAGCGCGACAAGGTCCAGATCGGCGGCATTGGTCAGACTGGTATCCACCGGCAGAAGGTAGTTCGCGCCAAAGGACTGCACGCCGTGCCCGGCATAATAGAACAACCCGACCATATCGGGCCCTCCGGCCCGCAGATCGCTTCCGAAGGTCGAGATCGCCGCTTTGAGTTCGACCTGCGTCGCATCCGTCAATAGGGTGACACTGAATCCCACCGCTTTCAGCGTGTCGGCGATCAGGTTCGCATCACTGACCGGATTGTCGAGCGGCTGCACCGACGTATAGCCGCCGTTGCCGATGACCAGCGCAATCCGCTCCTCGGCAAAGGCGGGGGCAGCCGCGCCAAGCAGGCAAATCCACCAGAGAGATATACGAAAGATCAACGTCACACGCCTCTCCTATCCCAAAACGATGTCAGAATCTGGGCGGGTCTTACCCATGGCATTTGCCCCTCGCGCGCGACCGGCAACCCGGTCAAGTTGGATGTGATCATTGCTTTTGACCCTCGTCGGCGCAATAGTTCCTTATGTCTTTTTTGGCCATGAGGATTTCATGATGCAGTTCATTCGACTGATCGCATGTCTGGTAACCGTGTCGCTTGCGACGCTGGTGCAGGCGCAGGACAACCCTTTTGACCCCGGCTGGGTGCTGGAGCCAGAAGCCTCTTCGCTGCGGTTTCAGTCGGTGAAGAACCAGTCCAAGATCGAATCCTCCTCCTTTGCCACGATCACCGGGACGATAGAACCCAGCGGGCTGGCCACCGTGAATATCCTGCTCGATAGCGTCGACACCAAGGTTGATCTGCGCAATGTCCGGATGCGATTTCTGTTTTTCGAGACATTCAAGTTCCCCGAGGCGACGATCACGGTTCAGATCGACCCCGCCGATGTCGCAGATCTGTCGCAGGTCCGGCGCAAGCGCATGGTCCTGCCCTATACGATCAGCCTGCATGGCATCAGCCAAACGCTTGAGGCCGACCTTGCCCTGACCCTGATCGACGATGATCTGGTGGCGGTCTCGACCAACGAGCCGATCACATTGGCGGTCTCGGACTTTGCCCTGACCGAGGGGCTGGAGAAGCTTCAGGACGCCGCAAGCGTCGAGATCGTGCCATCAACGACCGTGACATTCGACTTCATCTTCAAACGCTTGTCTGGCGGAAGTGATGCGATCGTGACCGCTGCGGCAACCCCAGAGAAACCGGCCAGCGCGGCATTGGAGGCCGAGGGTGATTTCTCGCTGGAGGCCTGCGTCGGGCGGTTCGAGATCCTGTCGCGTTCCGGCAATATCTACTTCGCGCCCGGCTCTGCCAGGCTGACAGCCGCCAGCAGGCCGCTGCTGGACACCGTCGCCGACATTGTCCAGCGCTGCCCCGGTCTTGTCATCCAGGTCGGCGGCCACACCGACAGCCTGGGACCGGACGAGGCGAACCAGGTGCTGTCCGAACGTCGCGCTGCATCGGTCGTGTCCTTTCTTGCTGAAAAGGGCATCGCATCTGGCCGAGTGATCCCGTTCGGATTTGGGGAAAAGCGCCCGGTGGCGTCGAATGACACCCCGAAGGGCCGCAGCCAGAACCGGCGGATCGAGTTTTCCGTCGGCAACAGCTGAGGCAGGTGCTCGGGGTGATCTGCGAAGGCTCCAAAATCCGCTCTTCCATCGCCGTGCCCTGCGATGGATAGGACCGAGGAAGAAACCGACGAGCTGAAAAGCCTGTTGGCTGTGGCACGCAAGCGGGCGATCAATTTCGCGGTCTGCCTGGGCCAGAACCATGATACGACGGTCTTCGCGATGCATCGGCGCAAGTCACCGGATGTCCTGGGCCGAAAGGTCAAGAAGGAAGGCGAGACCACCAAGATCACCACTGGCCATGTCCGGCTGAAAGCCAAGACCCTGACGCTCACTTGTATCGAGCCGCCGCCGCCCGGCACAGCCCGGCAGTTGCGGCTGTTCTTTCGCGATTTCGGTCTGCCCTTGCAGGTCGACATTCTCGAGGACAGCGGCACGCCGATCGACAGCGACGGTCAGGATGACGGTGGCGACGCCAAGGAGATCCTGAGGCGCACGGCCCCGAAGCCCGAAAAGAAGGCCGCGAAATGGGCGGACTTGGAACCGGCCTTCGATGATGCCATCGCCCGGGTCGTGGCCGCGAAGGACCCCAAGGCGCCGGCGATACAAGCCGCATGGCAGGGCGCCAAATCCGCCGCCGCTCAAGGCAAGTACAAGACTGCCCTGACCATCGCCAAGAAGATCAAACCGCTGGTCACCCCAAAGCCTGCCCCCGAACCTGGACCCACCGCTGCGGGCGCGAAACCAACACCAAATTCTCAGGGCTGGGCCAAGGTCGAGGCACGTCTGCAGGCCCGGCTGCAACAGGTCCTTGCCATCTCTTCCACCAATGCCGAAAGGTGGACGGCCGCGATGGACATGGCCAGGCAGAAGGCGACAGAAGGCGATTACAAGACTGCTGCACTGATCGCCAGGAAACTCTCGGACGCGTTCGACAAGGCAGATCAGCCCGCCCCTGAGGCGCGCACAACACCGGCCCCGCCCGATCTCGCAGCCTGGACCGCCGCCCATGAGGCGTTGGCCGCCCGCCTGCGCAACGTCGGTCTCGCCTTCGACACCACCCGCCTCGCCAAACGGCTTGTCGCAGCGCGTATCGATGTCGAGCGCTCTCCGGAAGGTGCCGCCAGGGCGCTTGCCATCGCCGACGAGATCGGCGGCGAATTGACAGCCGCCGGCAAGACCTATTTCAAGCGCGCCAGGTCCGAGGCCACGGTCGCCTTCGCCGCCATCAGCGCCTATCGCGGCGTTGCACAAGAGACCGCGCGGCTGAAGGCCCGGCTGGCCACCATAGACACCGCCTTTGCGCGCATGCCGCCGGATTTCGAAGACATCCACGCAACCCATGCCGTGATCATCGCCGCCCGGGCCGAACTCCGGCATGTGTCAGAGCGGTTCGAGGCGGACTACAACGAGTGGATGACCAAGAAAGCCAAATGGTGCGACGGGCCGCTGGCAATGCTGAAAGACCCGGTTGTCAGCAAGGAGAAGGCGCAAATCCTTGGCAGCCTCGCCAAGGCGGAACGCAAGCTGGACGAGGGCGCGCTGATCGAAGCGAAACGGCTGATCACCGATGCCTATTGGGACATCAAGGCCGCTCAGGACATTGTCGCGGCAAAAGCCGGGCTGAAGGTTCTCAAGGACGGTGCGAATGCAGCGGTTGGTAGGCTAACCGATGAAGTGATCGCAGAATACCCATCGGACATCGCCTCCCTAAAGGCTGATATCGAACAGGCCTCTGCCAAGGAGGCCGCAGGGGATCATTACACCGCGGCCTTGATCCTGAAGACGGTTCCGGCCGCCATCGCAGAACTTCTGGCCCGCCCGGCCCCGGTTACGCTGGCCGAGCGGCTGAAGCAGCTGTCTGGCAAGTCTGGGGGCGATGCCGGGGTCGAAAACCTGATCGCCACGGCGCGATCTGGCGACCCTGTCGAGGCGCGGTCTGCCCTGAACGAGGCCGAGGCATTGATCGCTGGCTCTGAAATTCGCGCCGCTATCGGGGCCGGAAAGCTGCCACCGCCTGCCAGTCTGAAGGGCCTGTCAGCCAGCCCCGAAGGCCGCCGCATGCTGGACACGCTGATCACCGAAGTGCCGGACGAGGCGGTGCCCGGACTCATCGCCGCCCGGTTTAGCCTCGACGTGAACGCCGCCGAAGCGACCGGCCCAGCGACGAATGCCCCGGCACCGGATCTGCGTAAGCTCCATCGCGTTCTCGCGGAAGTCCCCGACAGCGGCACGGAACAGACCCGCGACATGCTGCAGTTCGAGCCGGTCGATACCGCGCGGGAAAAGGACAATGACTACACGACCAGCCCTGGCCCGGTTTTTCATCCCGGCGCCAGCGGTGTCGTCTACACCTCGGCCTTCAACCCGCTGGACAGAGAGCTGAGCGCCATTGGCGATCCTGATCAGTTGGGCCGTATCGACCCCGATTGTCTCAGCAAGACGTCGAGCAGCGGCGACAATCCGTCTTATGGGCGGTGGGCGACGATGCATCAACTTGGCCGGGCCATTGATCGCCGCAAGAAATTCATGCAAGCCAATGGCCACAAACCGGATTTTGGCGGCTGGCAGGTGCACGGGAGCGACCTGTCGGAGATCGGGCGAACCGTCGCCCGGCATTTCAAGATCGACCGCAGCTTTGCGGAACGCGCGATGTCCGGCACGCGGCCCGAGCTGCCCGTCCCACCGGACAGCACGTCGGACCCAGAGGCGGCGAAGCAATGGCAGGCACCCTACGCCGCTTTCCTCAACTGGCTGGAAAGCGTCGGGCACGCGCACAGGATCTGGAACAGCGCCAGCCAGACCGCCGCTGCAAGAATAGGCAAGCGGGCGATCCACGAAACGGCACCCGGCCAGTGGGTATCCTATGACTACTCAGCCCGCACCAAGGGCGTTACCGGAACCCAGTTCCGTTCGCCGGGCGACTGGTTTGCAGAACTTTACGCGGCATATTACACGAACGTTATGCACCCGTCGCATCCGGCACGGGACTGGCTGAGCAAGCTGTGATCCCGGTGAAAGGCTCCGCTGATGGCCCTGTCTGAACTGCAGGACTGCCCCTGCCCCGCTTGCGCGGCTGTCGTGCCGGCCAAGTACTTCGCGAGCATCGGGTCGGAGGCAAGCGAGGCGATTCTGACCGATGCGCTTCAGCGCATCACCTGCGCGGCTTGTGGTGAGGTGTTTCGAACCGAACCAGCGCTGACCTATTCCGATACGCAAGCGGGTCTTTGGATCAGTGCGCGGCCCGCTGACATGCTGTCCGACTGGCAGCGTCAGGAGACAGAGGCACTCTCGGCCTTCAAGGAAAGCCATGGCGATGCAGCCCCAAAGGCGGCGCAGGAAATTGGTGCGGCGCTTCGCCCCCGTCTGACATTCGGCTGGCCGGCGCTACGCGAAAAGCTGATGATAACAGAGCATGGTCTGAACGATACGGCCGTCGAAATGACCAAACTTGCGATCCTGCGCAACCGTCCCGGCAATCCCGTCGCGCAAGGGGTGGAGCTTCGCCTGCTCGACGCTCGCGGGCCGCTGCTGGACTTCGGATGGATAACGAGTCGCGGCGCCGAGCCGATGGATTTTTTTCAAGTTCAAAGAAGGCTTTACCAGTCGATATTGACAGATCCGGCATGGCAGAAATCCTCGGCCCACCTGCCCGAGCAAGGGTTTGTCGACCTGCAGCGACTCTGGATTTCGCCAGCCGTCGGCGGATCGTAACGGACGAGCGGGCCAGCACGGGGATCGCGCCGCCATGACGATCACTCTCCCCTGCAGCTGTCAGTCATCATCGCCCAGAATGGTGTCAATCGGGTCAAGCGCATCGTCGGCGATCTCGACCGTCGCGTCATGGGCCTTGATCACCTTGTCTGCGGCAGCCTGCACCTTTTCGATATCGTAGTTTCTGATGATCCCGATCTTGCCCTTGATGTCTTCGTGCAGCTTTTCGTAGACCGGTTCGGTCTGCTGCCGTTCCAGCGCCGGAAACTCTCTGACCAGCGCATTGGCCAGATAGGTATCGAGCTTGAGCCGGCTCGCCTCAGAGCGGAGGCATCGCAAATGAATTTGCCGATTCCGTCCATCGCGGAACCGTCTGTCCGATCAGGTCTGCTGGTTGCGGCACGTTCTGAAATTGAGCTTTGAAAAGTGCCGCTCAGCACCGGCAACTGGCGCCCCCCGATAGGGTGGCTACGCCTGTTGCAAGGGTGCGACCAGAAGTTATCAGTTCGTGAAATATGCCTCAAATCCGCATTTCTGACGATGCCGGGATCCCTGACCACGGCGGAAACCGGGTTTGCGATCTTACAGGATTGAGGTATAAGGTCGATATTGAAATTTGTTCCGCGTCAATCGTCCGACGCATCCATTTTTGAGCCCGCAGGGGAACATCCGTCACCCGGATCATTTTGAGAACACGGATGTTTTCGTCAACGAGGAGTCTGGCATGGCAAAGAAGAAATCCCCGTCAGAACTGAAGGAAGAAGGCGTTGTCCTGGGCGAAAAGATCGCCGCAGCGCGCAAGAAGCCTTACAAATTTGCGCTCTCGATCGGCAAGGACGGGCTGGTTCTGGAAACCGATCTGAAAAAGTCACCCGACATCTTGTGGCGCAACGCCAAGAAGGCCGGCGGCGGCCCCAAGGGGGCGATGGGCATGATGAGCGTCAAGGGCAAGATCATCGAGCTTGATTGCACCGATGACAGCGCGCCGCAGAACCTGCCCAAGATGGCAAAGAAGTTCTTTGCCGAACGCGGGCAGCCCTACAAGTTCGTGATAAAGACCCCGGCCGGCGAACTGTCGGACGACGACGACGACGATGAGGAAGACGAACTGCAGATGGCGACACCGCCGCGCGGCGATGCCCCCCCACCGGAAGAGACCGCACCGCCCTCGGCAAGCGACGATGACGCGGTTGACGAGGAAACCCGCGAGGCCGTCGAGGAAGCCACCGGAGAGGTCGGGCCGCAGGAGCAGACCGAGGCCTCCGACGACGGCGATGCCGACGACGCGAGCGGTGACGACGCCGAAGAAGCTCTGCGCGAGGTCCTGCGCAAGGAGTTCGAAGAGCTGTCCGGCGATATCGATACCGCCCGGCAGACCGCCAATGCCGGTGTGGCAAAGAAGACCGATGCGCTTGTCGATATGTTCAGCAAACAGATCGAGGGCGATCTGAAAAAGTCAGCTTCGGTCCTGTCGCTGTTGAAGGCCACGCTGAAGGATGCGGTCGGCGATACGCAGGCGGCACCCGCGACAGAACCCTCAGACGGCGCCGCAGACCCCGAAGCCGCCAAGAACCGCAGGTCGCAGCTGGAAGAACTGGAAAGAGGCGTGGATGCCTTGCTGGCCGAATTCGCCTGACTAGGACTGCGGTCAGCGGGCTCGCTCCGCTAACCGGGTCTAACCCTTAATCTCTGCGGAGGACAGGATGCCGGAACCGGATCCGAAGGAAGAAAAGAAGAAGATCGAAGCCGCCAAGAAGGGCATTCAGGGCGAAGTGAAGAAACTGGCCCAGAAGACCAAGAAAAAGGCTGACGAAGCCAAGGAACTGATCGACGAGAAGAAGGAGAAAAAGAAGCCCAAGACTCCTGACGAGAAGAAGCGCGCCAAGGAAGTCGACAAGAAGCTCAAGGACATCCAGAAGATCTACGCGAAAGAGGCCGAGGCCACTTCGAAGCGGATCAGCAAGATGCTGCAGGACTACGCGCCCGACGACAAGAATGCCCTGCCAGCCTGGCAAAAGGGCATGGACCGCTGGTATATCGACATCCTGAACAAGGAACCAGGGTTCGACATCGGTGGCGGTGTCCGGGCGAATGGCGACATCTCGATCAAGGACAAGAAGGCAAAGATCGAATTCAGCTGGAAATTCTAGAGCGAGACGACAGCCGAGAAACAGGGCTCGAAATGACGAAGGCGGCGACGAGCGTCGGCAATTCCGACCCCGCGAGCGTCCATCAGCACTGCGCGCGCAGGGGGCGAGTCCTCGGCGAAGGCTGTGGCCCGGATTGGGAAGCGTTCACCCCATTCGCGCGCCGGGCCGAAGTCGACAGAGATAAACCCAGAGCGCGGGTAGAAGCCGAAGCCGAGGAACCCGACTGCCCGTGCCGCCGCCTCGAACGCCGCCGGATCGTGGTTCGCCATGTCGAGCGCGAGTTTCCTTCCAACCTCGCTGGCGAGAACCGGGACACGGCCCGCATATCGCTGCTGTCAATGGTGTCCGCGGTGTGCGATAAGCAATGTAGATCGTGGTCGGAAGTGCGCCCTTCTGATCCGACGATCTGGGCCAGATGCACTGCCTTCTTGGTTGACAGGACCGGGATTGCACCCTGCCACGTTGCGAGTAGCGGTGGCTCTGCGGCCTCTGCTGTTTGTTGATCTGATGATTTCACCGGTGAGCGCGAGGAACCAAGATGGCACTCGAAAGTCTGTTCGTTATTCTACTTGTCGGCGCGATTGCCGGTTGGCTCGCGGGACTGATCGTCAAAGGCTATGGCTACGGCCTGCTTGGCAACATCGTGGTCGGGATCGTGGGCGCATTTGTGGCCGGTCTCATTCTTCCACGGCTGGGCCTGAGCATCGGATCTGGAATAGCCGGCGCCATAATCCATGCCACCATCGGCGCGGTGATCCTGCTGTTCCTGATACGCCTTGTCAAACGCGCCTGACGCCCGCTCCCGGCCAATTAGGTACAAGCCTGCAGGTTAGCATGCCACGGTAATTCGGTCCGGTCTGACGACGGCCGTCAGCTTCACGCCGGGCGCAGGTTCACGATCCATACCTACCGAATGCGGTCGTGGCCAAACTGTACAGGTTCCTGATGACCTTCGTCATGTTGCGTTGAGTCCGCTGCCTCTTCGCGCGGTCCTTTTCAACAGATTACGCACATTCGACACATGCCAGCGTCCGCCGCGCCTTGTCAGCATGCCGCGTTCGTTCAGCGCCGCCGCAACGCCGCGCAGCGAGGTGATGCCCTCGCGGCGAATGCCGTCGATGACCGGCCTCACGGTGGGCGCGGCGTTCCCGCCCACGCACACCCTGCAAGGCGGGCGGCTGTACCGGTACTACGTCAGCCGGGGCGAAGCGCGGCAATCGGCTGGCGCGAGCGGCCCGAGCCATCAGTTTCGGTGCGGTGACAATTCGAGGTGGGAGGACCCCACGTCCTTGTAGCAAGGCACTCCCAGCTGGCCCAGGGCGCGCACCAGTTCCAGCTTGAGGATCTCCATGGACCGGTCGGCCCCCGCTGCCCCCCCGGCGCCGACACCATAGGCCAGTGCCCGCCCCGCAAGGGCGAAGTCGGCACCGAGCGCCCTGGCGCGCAGCAGGTCGGCGCCGCGGCGAATGCCACTGTCGAGAATGATCCTGATCCGGCCGTCCAGCGCCTCGGCGATGGCGGGCAACGCCTCGACCGTGGGCGGGCCGAAGGCCACCTGGCGCCCACCGTGGTTCGACACGACAATGCCGTCGCAACCGATCTCTGCGCAGTGCAGCGCGTCTTCGGCATGCAGGATCCCCTTTACCAGCAGCTTTCCCCGCCACCGGTCACGCAGATGCCGCAGACCGTCCCAGGTGAAGCTGGGCGTGATCAGGGTTTTCTGAACGTCGGCATAGGATGTCGCACTTTGCAGCAGGTCGGCGTAGTTGGCGATGTTCGGTTTGCCATGGCGCAGGGTTTCCAGCGACCAGCGCGGATGGAGGGCCAGTTGTACCAGCACTTCGGGCGTGATCCGGAACGGCACGCTCAGCTGATTGCGGATATCCCGGTCGCGCTTGCCCGCGGCCGGGACGTCGGCGGTCACCATCATCACCTCGTAATCCGCCGCCTCTGCGCGCGCGATCAACCCCTCGGTCACGTCTGCGTCACCGGACACGTACAACTGGAACCAGCCATTGCCCCCTGCAGCCTCGGCCAGCTTTTCAAGCGTCGTGGACGCCGCCGAACTTGCCACAAAGGGAATATTCTCTCGCGCGCACAGTCGCGCGAGCGTCAGGTCGGCATCGGGCCAGAAGGCGTTGAGCATCCCGATGGGGGCCATGCCAAAGGGGGCAGCATAGGTCTGGCCGAACAGTTCTGCCCGCGTGTCGATCTGCGAGACATCGACCATGTAGCGGGGGGTCAGCTGCACCTCTTCGAAGGCTTCGCTGTTGCGCCGCAGGTTGCGTTCGGATTCCGCACCGCCATCGACCAGGTCGAAGGCAAAGCGCGGGATCCGGCGCCTGGCGCGCTGCCGGAGATCCTCGATCGACGCGGCGCGGTCGAGGCCCATCAGGTCGACCACCCGCCGTCGACAGCCAGGGCCTGACCGGTGGTGAAGGCGGCCAGATCGCCCGCAAGATAGCATACCATTTCGGCGATCTCTTCGGGCGTGCCGAAGCGGCCCATGGGTTGCCGGGCGGTGAAGGACGCGTGCGCCTTGTCGTAATCGCCGGTGGCGGCGAGCCGTTCTTTCAGCGACGGGCTTTCCACCGTGCCGGG
>JAGXFH010000006.1 GCA_024637315.1 Brevirhabdus sp. | reverse complement strand
TGAGCTCTTCCAGAGACGCTACTGGCAAGATGTCAGAGATTGGCAGGCCCGCCATGTCGGCGCAGCTATACCCAAACATGCGGGCAGTCGCGCGATTGCAATGCGATACACGGCCCTCTGGTCCCACGATCATCAGCGGGATCTGCATGTTCATGAATGCATCTATAATCGGCGAATCGTCCATCGTGTTCTCCTCTCCGCGCTGTCCTTCGACTGGTACAGTCCGAGATCGCTCGCGTTAATCCCCCAAAACCTATCGTTCTTCATACTGAGACCCAATAGCGGGCTCTATCGGTAACAATCTCAGCCAAAGCCCCGCCGGTCCATCACCGGGAGGGCACTTTTCGGGGCATGAGGTTCTGGGTTATTTCGGACAGCAGCGGGATTTCAGCCAAGTCATCGTCCAGGAGGGTGACGCGTCCACCCGGCCCACATCGTTCCTACAGATCGTGCGACGGTGTCAAGATCTGCAGCCACCGCCAGATCCGCGCACGGCGTCGTGTTGCTGAGCCCGCTGATGCTGGCAACCGGAACCGGCCTGCACCTGCTGTCGTTCAGCAGCGACCGGGATGCGACGGTGAAACAGTGCCAGATGGTTCGCAGGCGTCTTGCGATCCCGGTTCCCGTCCAAGCGACTTTATTGAGTGAAGGCGCGTCGGACCCGGCCGTGACTCCTTCAACCCTCTGGATTGACCTCGCGCAATGTCCGGGGCCAAAGTCTTCGGTATGCAGAGCGCGCGGGACACGCGGGGAGCCTTGGAGATCGATGGAGTTGAATCTGTTTGCACTGCGAGGCAGCGACCATTTCGGCGAAGCCGTGGCCAAGGCATTGGGCCAGCCACTTTCGGCGCTGGAAGAGCGTGAGTTCGAGGACGGCGAACACAAGAGCCGGCCATTGGAAAGCGTACGTGGTTCGGATGTCTATGTTTGCCACAGCTTGCACGGCGGGCCGAAGGACAGCCCGAACGACAAGCTTTGTCGGCTGCTGTTTTTCATAGGGACGCTGAAGACGAACGGTGCCGCACGGGTGACTGCGGTGGTGCCCTATCTGGCCTATGCGCGAAAGGATCGGCAGACCAAGCCGCGCGATCCGCTGACCGCGCGCTATCTGGCCCAGTTGCTGGAAGCGGTCGGGACCGATCGTGTCGTGACAATCGAGGTTCACAACCTGGCGGCGTTCCAGAATGCTTTCCGGTGCGAAACCGTGGCGCTGGACACGCGCGGCGTCCTTCTCGACCGGGCTGCCGAGCTGGCGGAGTCAAGTGTTGTGACAGTCGCCTCGCCAGACCTCGGCGGCGTGAAGCGCGCGGAGCTCTTTCGCGAGGCGTTGGAAGGGCGGTGCAAGCGTCGGGTGGGCTTCGCGTTTATGGAAAAACACCGCAGCGCCGGAAAGGTGACCGGCAGCCTTGTCGCTGGCGATTTGGATGCGGCACGGGTACTGGTGATCGACGATCTCATCGCCTCTGGTGGCACCATGGTGCGGGCGGCGCAGGCATTTCTGGATCAGGGGGCGATCGAGGTCTGGGCTTTTGCTGCGCACGGGCTTTTCACCAAGGGTGCCTCAGAGGCGTTGGCAGATCCGGCGCTGGCCGGATGGATTGTGACCGACACCGTGCCGCCGTTTCGGCTGCAAGGTGGCGTTGGCGCAGAGCGAGTCGAAATCATCAGTGCTGCGCCGCTTTTCGCTCGGGCGATCCGGCGGCTGCACGAGAACCGCGCGATCACCGATCTTCCTGCCGCCGGGTCCTGAGTTCGGCCTGTTCGGCAAGCGCAGCGTAGTCCCGGGCCTGCGGACGCCACTTGTTGGGTTTGCGCACGATCGGCTCTGTCAGATGCGCCAAGGCCAAGCGGGCCCGCAACAAGGCCCGATAGCGCCAGTAGAATGACAGCAGTACGGACGGCACCGGATCGTCAAGCCCCTCCGCGACACGCTGGCGAAGCTGCCCGAACACCCAGTCCGCGCCCAGGCGAGCGCATTCAAGGCCAAGGAAGGCGATCTCTTCGAACGGGTCGAGCAACCTGAGCCGGCGGCTGAATTCCAGACAATCTATGATCGCTGGCGGTTCTGTCAGAAACACATGCTCGGGCCGCAGGTCGCCGTGACCCTCGACGATCCGCCCCGCCTGCACCCTTTCCACCAAGAGCGGTCGCGCGGCCTCGAAAGCTGCACTGTAGTCGTCAAGCAGAGCCGTCACGCGCGGCCCGTCCAAGCCGAAGTTCGGGTCGACAAGCATAGTCCTGGTCTGGGCATGTTCGGCCTCGAACTGGTCGATGAAATCCGTGGCAGACATGCCGACGGGTGGAAGTGCGCCGTAGAATCCGACAAGCACATCGCAAACCCGGTCAATGTCGTCGGGCGTCAACCGGCCATTGCCGATCATGGATTCAAGCGTAAGATCCTCTGGCAAACGGCGCATTTCGACCAACCACTCGACGACATGGCCGGCCCCGTCCAGCGACAAGCCGCCGTCGGGCTGCTGGCGCAATGCGCGGATGCCAAGATAGGCATCGGGCGCAAGGCGCCTGTTCAGTCGCAATTCGTCCTCGCAGTTCACCTTGCGCTGCTCCAGCGACGAGAAATCCAGGAACGAACAGCGGACAGGTTTCTTGAACTTGTAAACACGGTCGCCGGCGAGAAACACCCAGGACATGTGGGTTTCGACAATCTCGACGCGGGGTGGAGCAGGGGTGTAAGTGCCGGGCCTGGCAAGGAACCGGACCTTGTCATTGACCGTGGGTGCGGTCCGGATTTCGTTTTTTGGCATCGGCGGTCCGAATGTCATTGGCCGGTGGGCAGTCTTCGCCCGGAACATGCGGCCATGGTTTCGACCATGCTAGCAGGTCGTAGCTGTTTTCCGATGCGGTAACTTGCGATCATCGACCGCTCACATCCAAGCGATCCGATTCCAAGTCTGGCGGTCTCACGACGGTGCGCTGGGCGGTGAGGCAGAGGGCCGGTGTCCACATGTGGACAATTCACATTATCCCGATTTGTCAATGGCTTGGATTTTTTCGTTAAGGAGTTGTCAAGGCTTTCGCTGTGGGGCGCGGTGGGGATTGACGCAAGATCTGGGCGCGGGGCGGCGGGGCGGCGGGGCGGTTCTGGGCCGGCGGGCCGGTTGCGTCGCCGCGGTCCGCTTCGGCAGCATCCGATCAGCCAGTTCCGCAGGACCCGGACTTCGCCCTTCGGGAAGCAGCGGAGGAGGCTTGGGCGACAGAGTGGAAAGGCAGCCTGGAGCCTATTCTGTTGAAAAACACTGCTTGCTAGCAAGCCTGTGCGCTGCCGCAATTTTGTTGCGGCAGCTGTTTGAGACGGTCGTCGCATGCTGCAGCGCCGCCGACCGGTCGCAGCCCCTTTCCAGACGGTCGCGTCGATGCTCGGCGCGGGCGTCACATCGGGCACGAAGGGCGGTTTGCGGTCTTTCCCTGCAGGCGATGCGCGATAAAAACGCCAAACTTGATCGGGATGCGAAACGCTGACACCATTGAGGCGATGTTGTTCCACTTGGTGCGCAGGCCGGCAGAGACCACGCCGCCGGGCGGCGCATCAAACAAACCCGAGGTTCAGATGGCTGGTTCGAAGGTCCATGCTCAGATCGCGGAGTTGCAGTCGCTGGAGACACTGTATGAAAGTCGGCTCGAGGCGGCGCGCAGCTACGAGCCCACTTTTCACGCGCTGTCGAACAAGGCACGAAAAAAGATCTTCGGAGAGGTGAAAATGATGGAAGTCCTTCTGCAGGACCTCAATGTGCGAACGTCGCTGGCGCGGGGAACGGCGCACGAAATTGCCAAACTGGAGGATGAATACAACAGTCTGGCGCGCAAGAACCTGTCGCGCAAGGAAATGGCCGACGCCAAGAAGAAGTTCAAGCGCGACGTCGCCGCGCTTGAACGGCTGTGCAAGAAGCAGATCGCCCAGGCCAAAGCTCCGATAAAGACCTTCGCAAAACACGATGAGATTGCCGCGAAGATCACGATAACGTTCGATTAGACCGGGCGAGTAGGCTGGGCGAGCGCGCCGGTCTGCGCCCGGTCGGCCGCGCGCCTCAGAACCGGCAGGTCGCCGTTAGACAATGCCTGAAATCTCGGGATCAAACTTTAGACTGCGTTTTCCATCTGATGGCCATTCGGCAGCAGGCATTTCAGGGCTTCGTTCACATATCATGCTCAAGCGATTTCGGTCAGTTTCGACACGATACCTTGGGATGGTGAAGTGGTCGCACGGCTCGTGGTCAATGCGACCGACCGGTCGCTACATGGAAGGGTCGTGAGGGATTGGAGCAAGGTGGAGGTCCGTTTCGACGGGTCGCCGGCCAAGTCCATGACCCTTCGCTCTTCACAGACTCCGGAACAGCAAGCCCGAAAACGGGGTATTACACCTCGAGCGTTTCGTGCAGCCGCCGTGAAAATTGATGGTCGAAACGCCGATCTGTCTACGGTAAGGTTTGCTCGAGTGCAAATGACCTACACGTACAGGCCCAGTATCAACGCTTGCTGACCCGGTCAGTCAGGCATCGTTTCGTTCGGTTGGTTACCTCTCGCTGTATCGGCTTCGATCATGGGATTCGGGCCGGTGCAGGCAAGGTGATGGAAATTTCATGCGACAGGCTCTTGCCAAGAGGCAGTTGGATGAACTTCAGTCGAGGGCGCGCGTGGGATTCGGAATTGACAGGAAGGACGCAAGCGATGCGCTATGAACGACCCCAGACGATCACGGATGCGACCGCACTGCTGGCGGGGGCTGCGGGGAACGCCCATGTCCTGGCGGGCGGGACCGACCTGTTGGTGCGAATGCAGAACGACGATTTCGACGCCGGGCTGGTGGTCGATATCAAGGCAATCGGCGGAATGTGCGAGATCGTCGAAAGCGACAATGCTTTTACCATCGGCGCGGCGGTGCCCTGTGCGGCGCTTTCCGAACACGCGGCGCTGGTGGCGGCCTGGCCTGGCATCGTCGAGGCGGCGAACCTGATCGGGTCCACGCAGATTCAGAGCCGCTGCACGGTAGCGGGCAACCTGTGCAACGCTTCGCCGGCGGCCGACAGCGTGCCGGCGATGGTCGCCGCCGGCGCGCAGGCCCGGATCGTGGGCCCGGACGGCACCCGCATGGTCGCGGTCGAGGACATCCCGCAAGGTCCGGGCAAGACCTCGCTGGAAAAGGGCGAGTTGATCGAGGCCATTGTCCTGACCAAGCCGGGGCCGCGGTCGGGTGATGCCTATCTGCGGTTCATCCCGCGCACCGAGATGGACATCGCCGTGGTCGGCGTCGGGGTCTGGCTGGCGCTGGACGAAAGCGGCTTGGTGCAAGAGGCGCGCGTGGCGCTGGGGGCGGTGGGCCCCAAGGTGGTGCTGGCGCAAGACGCCGCAGCGGCCATCGTCGGCACCCCGCTGGACGACGCGGCACTGGACGCGCTGGCGGCGGCCTGTTCCGCGGCCTGCAACCCGATCGACGACAAGCGCGGCACGGTGACGTTCCGCAAACAGGTGGCGGGCGTTCTGGCCCGGCGGGCGGCGCGGATCGCCCATGAACGCGCAGGAGTACGGCAATGAGTTCGATAGCAGTCTCGACAACGATCAATGGCGACGACGTGGAATACCTCTGCCAGGCGGACGAAACCCTGCTGGACGTTCTGCGCAACAGGCTTGGTCTCATGGGCGCCAAGGAGGGCTGCGGCACCGGCGATTGCGGGGCCTGCAGCACCATCATGGACGGCCGCGTCGTCTGTTCGTGTCTGGTGCTGGGCGCCGAGGCCGAAGGCCGGAGCATCGAGACGATCGAGGGCATGGCAAACGGCAACGAGTTGCATCCGTTGCAATCCAAGTTCATCGAACATGCCGCGCTGCAATGCGGCATCTGCACGCCGGGGTTCCTGATGGCGGCCAAGGCGCTTTTGGATGTGAAACCCGACCCGACCGAGAAAGACATCCGGTTCTGGTTGGCGGGCAATCTCTGCCGCTGCACCGGCTATGACAAGATCGTGCGCGCGGTACAGGACGCGGCGCAGGAGATGAAAGGAGCACGGGCATGAGTTTCGATGCAACTTACCGGGACAAGGCGTTCAAATCCGTCGGTACGCGGCCACTGCGGCCCGATGGCGTGGACAAGGTCACCGGGCGCGCCCGGTACGGCGCCGATTTCAACATGCCGGGACAACTGGTCGCGCGGGTGCTGCGCAGTCCGCACGCCCATGCCCGCATCAAGCGGATCGATACCAGCCGGGCCGAGGCCGTCCGGGGCGTCAAGGCCGTCATCACCGCCGCCGACCTGCCGGATCTGACCGATGGCGACGCGTCCCTGCTCGCGATCCTCGACAATTGCATGGCGCGCACCAAGGCGCTGTATGACGGCCATGCCGTGGCCGCCGTGGCCGCCATCGACGAGAAATCCGCCAAGCAAGCACTGAAGCTGATCGAGGTCGAGTACGAGATCCTGCCGCATGTGGTCGACGTGGATGCGGCGGCACGGCCCGACGCACCGATCCTGAACGAGGCGATCCGCACCAGCGGTGTCGAACCCGCGCCCGACACCCCGTCGAACGTGGCCAACCGGTCGGAGTTTGGCCACGGCGATGTGGATGCGGGCTTCGCCCAGGCGGATGTGATCGTCGAACGCAGCTACAGGACCGAACAGACCCACCAGGGATATATCGAGCCGCACGCCTGCGTTGCCAACTGTAACCCGGACGGCACCACCGATCTCTGGGTCTGCACCCAGGGGCATTTCGTCTACCGGCAAACCTGTGCGGATCTCCTTGGGCTCGAGGTGTCGAAACTGCGCGTCACCTCGTCCGAGATCGGCGGCGGGTTCGGCGGCAAGACCCATGTCTGGGCCGAACCGGTGGCGCTGGCGCTGTCGCGAAAGGCGGGTCGCCCGGTCAAACTGGTGATGTCGCGCGAAGAGGTGTTCCGCGCTTCGGGTCCGACCAGCGCCACCTCGATCGACGTGAAGATCGGCGCGAAGGCCGACGGCACGATCACCGCCGCCGAGGCGACTCTGCGCTATTCCAACGGGCCATATGCGGACATGTGGGCCGAACTGGGCGCGATGACCTCCTTTGCCTGCTACGATCTGGAGAACGTCAAGACGGTGGGCTTCGAAGTGCTGGTGAACCGGCCCAAGGTCGCGGCGTATCGCGCCCCTTCCGCGCCAATGGCGGCCTTCGCGGTGGAAAGCGCGGTTGACGAACTGGCGCACAAGATCGGCATGGACGCGGTCGAATTCCGCATCAGGAACGCGGCCAAGGAAGGCACAAGGTCTTCTTACGGGCCAGTCTATGGCCCGATCGGCATCGGCCCCACGCTGGAGGCCGCCAAAGCCCATCCGCACATGAGCGCGCCCCTGGGCGAGAACCAGGGCCGGGGCATGGCCTGCGGGTTCTGGTTCAACTTCGGCGGCCAGACCTGCACTGATCTGAACATCAACGCCGACGGCACGGTCACCCTGGCGGTGGGCACGGTGGATGTGGGCGGATCGCGCGCCTCGCTGTCGCTGATCGCGGCCGAGGAACTGGGCATCGATTACCAGAACGTCAAGGCCGTCGTGGCCGACACCGCGACGCTCGGCTACAACGACATGACCGACGGCAGCCGCGGCACGTTCTCGTCCTCGATGGCGACGATCTCGGCGGCGCGCAACGCCATCGAGGTGATGCGCCGGCGGGCAGCGCTGACCTGGGATATCCCGGTCGAGGATGTCCATTGGGAAGACGGCCACGCCAAGGCCGCCGGGTCGAAATACGACAACCTCTCACCGCTCTCGGTCAAGGAGATCGCGGCGGAATCCGGCAATAGCGGCGGGCCGATCGCGGGGCACAGCGAAATGGTGGCCGACGGGGCCGGAGTCTCGTTCGCCACTCACCTGTGCGATGTCGAGGTCGACCCCGAAACCGGTTCGACCCGGATCGTGCGCTACACCGTGATCCAGGACGCGGGCAAGGCGGTGCACCCCGCTTATGTCGAAGGCCAGTACCAGGGAGGTGCCGCGCAGGGCATCGGCTGGGCGCTGAACGAGGAATATATCTACGGCGAGGACGGGCGGTTGCAGAACCCGGGCTTTCTCGACTACCGGATCCCGGTCTGTTCCGACCTGCCGATGATCGACACGCAGATCCTGGAAATACCCAACCCCAACCACCCCTACGGCGTGCGTGGGGTCGGCGAGACCTCGATCGTGCCGCCGCTGGCGGCCATCGCCAACGCGGTCTCGAACGCGGTCGGCGTGCGCATGACGCATATCCCGATGTCGCCGCCACGGATCCTGGCGGCGCTGAACGCGGATAAGGATGGCTGATGGTGACGGTTACGCTGTGGGCGGGGCTTGTCCCCCTTGCGGACAATCAAAAGACGCTGGAGGTCGAGGCCGATACGATCCGCGACCTGTTGCGCCAGCTGACCGAGCGCTATCCCGGCCTGCGCGACCCGATCAAAAACGAAGTCGCGGTGGTCATCGACGGCGTGATCTATCGCGACGACCGGTCGCGCCCGCTGCCCGACGGCGCCGAGGTCTTCCTTATGCGGCGCCTTGCCGGGGGGTAGGATACGTTCCTATCCATGCGCTGCGACCTGTCTCTGAAGGCGGCCATCTCTGATGCTTGCAGCGTCCGGCCCTTGATCTGAGACAAAAGGGATCGGCGCTGTCCCGGGAAGCACGCAGGCGTGGCAGGAAATTGGCGATCAAGGATCGAGGCGGGGCGCTTCGAAACACGGGTCAGGTGCTTGACGACCGCGCTCCTCGACCGGCTCACCCATCATTGCCAGATCGCCGAGACGGGCAACGAAAGCTGGTGCTTCAAGAACCGAGCATAGCGCAGAACCCGAACACGCCGGCCCGCCGCCGCTGCGTTACACGGAGACGACGCAGCGCCGGGCCAGATCCACCCCAAGGGGGTCAGTCTTGGACGTGCTGGCTGGGGTGGTAGGATTCCTTGTATTCAAAAGAAATGTATTTAAGATATGTGGTTAGGGCATAAATTGGGGCACTTCGTGGGGCACTTCGAGAATGAAGTACGCATATCGAAATGGCGAGAACTGGCTGTATCGCCGGAAGTTTCCGCAAGACGTCAGGCACCTGTTTCCGACCGAAGTCCACAAGGTGTCGCTGAAGACCCGAGACAAGGACGTGGCCAAGGCGCGGGTGAATTCAGAGAACCAGAATTTCGAACGTATGGTGGCCTCTGCCCGCTCTGGGTCTCCCGATCTGGACCGCCTTGAGGAACTGCTTCAGCAAAATTTTGATGCGATGTTGCGGGGGGTCGACCACCCGGAAATGACCTCGGATAAAGCCTATAACACAAGTGAGTATTTCGATGGGGAAGCGCAGCGGAGCTACGAGACGGGCGAGTACGGCTGGCCTGATGGCTACCACGAGGAAGTGCTGAGCAAATTGAGCCTGCCTGAGACGCCGGAGGTCAGAATGACGGTCGTCAAGGCCATCGCACTGATGCGCCTTCACTGCGCCAGAGCCATGGTGGCAAGAGTCAATCACGAGCCTCTGCCAGAGCGTCTCGTGGTTTTCGTTGAGGGGGCGTCACCGGTCCGGGGGGCGAGAGTTGAGGACCTGATCAGTGGCTATCAGGCTGCCCGTCACGTTGGGTTATCGACAGCGTCGCGCAAGAGCCTGGACTATGCGATGAGACTCTTCGGGTCTCCGAACAGGGCGTCGTGTCGAAGGTCACCAAGATGGAGGCACTCGCCAAGCGCCTGGTCGGAGATGCCCTCGCGGGAAATCCCCGGGCGCTGGCTGAGCTTCTGCGGCAGGTGAACCTGCATCTCCCAACGTCCGAGACTTTGGAATCGAAGGAACTTCCGGCGTCGGAAGAGGACGTCAGGCTGCTCCTCAAATACGCCAATCAGGCTGTGGCTAAGCGATTGGAGGGTCAGGGCGATGACGCATCCGACGAATTCTGACGTTCACGCGCTCTTGCGGCAGCACTTCGCGGCGTTTGGGGAGAAAGTGTTCCAGACGCTCCATCCCGGCCGGGAATTCACCGACAACTGGCACATCCACGCCATCTGCCACGCGCTGGATGGCGTAGCGGCGGGTGGGGAGCGGCGGTTGATGATCAACGTCCCGCCCAGGACGCTGAAGTCCATCATCACGTCGGTCGCCTGGACAGCCTTTCTCCTTGGGCATAATCCGGGGCTTGAGATAGCCGTCGTCTCTCACAACAACGAGCTCGCCTTCGACCTTTCCGCGAAATTCCGGAAGGTTGTCGAAACTGACTGGTACAAGGCCGCCTTCGCCCCCTACCACTTGCAAAGATGGGACGAGCTCGCCTCGCAGCAACAATTGGCTGTTCCGTACGACAGTTCCGGGCCACGAAGTTTCACTGCATTGCCAGATTCGATGTCGTCGGTTGCACGCGATCTTGAGCGTGTCTTCTCTGGACCCAACCTGACCTCCAAGATTGAACTGGCAACATGCAAGTTCTCGATTACTTTCAAAGCGCCGATAATGAAACAGGTTCTTTCCGCAGGTGGTTGGAGCGACTGGATGGGCTCAACAACGAACGGGCAGAAAGAAGTTGGGCAACAAACTCAGATCTGGACTGTGGACCTTGAAAAATATGATCCGCGTTTGAGTCAACAAGTGTCGGTTGACGGTCGCGTTGTCTTAAACCAGCTGCCCGGCCATTCGTTCTCCTTCAGAAATATCGTAAGGCGGACAGACGACCCCTCCGAGAATACTGACAGTATTCAGGCGATAGGGGGGTTCTTTTTTACAGGGCTCGACATTCAGCGCGTGAACTCATTGCTTCAGGAGCTGTCGGACATTTGCTCCGGGCGCAGGAAGGCGCCGAGTCCTGAGGCGGCGCCGGCGGCGAACGACACGGCGCTGCCCGTGGAGGCGAACTGTGCCGCGATCGAAAACGACATCGCGCGGCTGGAGTGCTATGACACGGCTTCTGGAGCATCTTCGGGACGCTTGCCATCCGCCTTCTCGATCGAGGACGCAAGGAAGCTCCAGGGGATTCTGACCTCCACCCAGGGCGAGGCCTTTAGCGACAGTGCAGAGGTCGACTTCGCCGACTGTAGGATTCGCCATAAGTCGATAATTTCAGCGGCCAGGAGCATGACGCGAACCATCTTCGAACGCACCATCGACCTGCGCCGGATGGATACCGCGAAACTGCGCAGGACCACCATTGGGCGGAATTCCGGCATCGAAATCACCCAGCCACCGGCCGCGTTCGATCAGACCGCCTCGGTTCGCGCGCTGATCGGTGGCGCGATTGTCAGGCAGGAGCGGCCGCAGAGCGGCACCGAGTTCTTTCGCACTCGCGATTCTCTCGATGCCGACCAAGCCATCGGACTTCTGGGGAGATTTGCCGGTTTCTGCAGGAGCTGATCGAAAGGTACTGTCAGAAGAAATCGACTTGAGGCAAGACATGGTACCGAAGCGCGACTGTTCCAATTATTGGCTCGGCGGATGACCCAGCTGTTTGGCCGGAGCTCGTTGGCGTCTGGACGAACGGGGAGGAACGCTACTATTTCGATGGAGAGAAACTCATTGCGCTGCGGGATTTGCCCCGGATGGCAGCTGACTATCCCGAACGCGATCCGTATGCGGACCAGCCCTTACCGGCCGGTACGGTGATCATGCAAGTCACCGGCAGTACGGCTGGCGGGTTTCTCGGGCGCTGGCTCTTCCGTGACCGATTCTGGGGGCCCGTAAAGGGTCGGTTGGTGGTCAAGGATCGGTCGATATGGGTGTCGCCCGTTGATGCTGGTGGTCATATTGCCGGGCTCGGGATAAATCTCATGAAGCTTGCCGATGTACCTTGAGTTCATTCCGATTCCGAAGGTGCCTGTCGGCAGCCGTAACTTTTCAAATTGCGTCCTTCAATGCTATAGGTTCTTGAGGCGATGTTCGGGGTGCGTGGTCCAGTTATGATGAGACAACTTGCGCTGGTGTTTCTACTGTTCGCGCTGCCCTTGCAAGGCAACGCGGCAGAGTCGGCGGATGAATTGTTCAAAGAAGCCTTGGCGACCTACAACGAGGCATCCAAGGCAGGACCAGAAGTTCAGCTGGAAGCATATGAGACGGTAATGGCAATCCTCGATCGGATTGTTGATGACTTCCCGACTTCTGACCTCGCTGTGAACATTCTGCTTGGCGAGACTGTCCAGGGGATGAACATCGAAGAGGTTGCGGTTTTTGTCGCGTCCGCTGGGACAAGCTCCCAAATGACCTCGTCGGCGGCTAGCTCGGCAAATCCGACGCCATCCGTCGCTAGCAAGCAAACAAGTGATGCCGCGAACTCTAGCTTCCCGATTGAAGAGACGGCGCGCATCCGCTTGGTGCAGGAAAATCTCAACCGGCTTGGATGTGCCGCTGGATCAGCAGATGGTGTAGTCGGACAAAGAACTCTCAGTGCGTATTCAAGATACCTCGAGGCGAAAGAAATTTCGGGCGGCAGCTATGACTTGGTAACCAACGAATTGCTTGCGCTGCTGGCGAGTGACACGGGCACCGTCTGCAAGCCGATACCAGCAATGACAAGTCGCTCGACGGCAAGATCACAAGTTATAAAAGGTGTGAGGTGGACCTACCGCCCAGGTACTACTTACCCTTATTGCAAGCCGTGTGGCCGGGATTATCAGTGCCGTGCGAAGAAAAGGGACGCATTATGTCAAATGTACCCTCCTTCCGGTTGGCAAAAGTAGGTTGGACGTCGTCAGACGGTCTTGTGACAGATGATTTTCTCTTCTCTAGCTTGGTAGAGAGTCGAACGAGCTATGCAGCCCTGCCTGGTGATTCTTAGCTCCGCCAGATCAACAATACCGAAATGGTCGCCGCCGGACCCTAGCAGATCGTCAGGAGGACAGCCTGAAACGGGTGCGTCCGGTGAGCCCCACCTAACGTGCCGCGACGATCCCTGTTACGCTGACCCCGGAGGCATCGAGCACGAGAACCGGCAGGAAGTCGTCAGTGATGGTCGTGTTGTAGTTCAGGACAAAGTTCTGGTTGTCGCCTCGGCTGACCGTGATCTCCTTGCCGGACGCCCGGAGCAGCGCCAGCAGGGTGTTCTTCTCCTGTCGTGACTTGCAGAGCTCCAGCGCATCCCAGAAGGCCGCTCCGTCAGCTTCCTCGTAGTGGGTGTCCTCGCAGAGCTTTGTGATCACAGCATCCAGGTCCGGCATCTGGAAGGCCACCGCTACGCCCTTTGCCAAATCCAGCTCCAGAAGCGGGCCGACGACCTCTTGTTGCAGCACCTCCTTCAGAACCGTTACGTCAATCTGGCTGTTGTTCTTGTCGTTGGCGACGGCCTCAACCTCGGACAATACACCCCAGACGCTGCTCATGTACTCGGCCGAGAGGGTGTAGTTGTAGGCGGGAATGAGGCTTTCATCCCAGACCTTGACCCGGCGGGTTCGGCCGTGGAACTTCAGGGTCTCGAGGTCCGAGAACTCCTTCCGGGTTTTCATCCGCTGTTCCAGCATCGCCTGAGTGAGGACGATGATCGGTGCCTCGTTGTAGGGCAGGCTGGGGTTGATGCTGTCGGAGATTGCAACCCGTTTGCCGGCCTTGTTGGGATGCGACTGGGCACGGTACAGGGCACCTTCATGGTCGACGATGACGTCCTCGGAGGCGCTGCCGTAAATCCGGACGCCCTCCCTGACCTCGTTGGCAAACCTCAGCACCTCTTCGATCGTGGACAGACAGACAAGGATGCC
>JAGXFH010000005.1 GCA_024637315.1 Brevirhabdus sp. | reverse complement strand
GACAGAATTGGCCCTCCGGACCAATGCGCCATGGCACGCGCCAGCTATTTGGGCAGCGCACGCGCCATGGCGCTTAGTGCCCCGCCACTGGCCTACTTTTGCACCGCCACGTGGCCGGTTTTGTCTCCGCCGTTGACACCTCTGCAAGTCCTGTGAGAGCCAATTTTTGTCAGTCTGTTAGTGCCGGCGCTTTATGGGGCACCGAAACGTCGGCGCCCCATGCACTTCGTTTAAGCTTGCTTGCGCAAGGCGACCGTGTCGCTGCCGACCGGAACGTATAAACGGCCAGACATATCCTGTGCCGCCTGCCAGACCGCCTCGGCCACGTCGCTTTTCATCTCAACGCTTCACGGCCCTGCGGCCGCTTGAATGAGACTTGCACCGAAGGGACTATGCGGCAGGGGTCATTAATTTTCCTGTCGATGTAGCCCGGGTGATCCTTCGGGCTGTGTCTTGCGGTCACGTTGCAACAGATCGTAGAGCACCGGAGTCAGGAACAACGTCAGGACCGAGGCCAGAAAGAAGCCCCCTATGACGACGATACCTATTGCGATGCGAGCTGCGGCGCCTGCTCCGCTTGACAGAACCAGGGGCACCGCCCCGAGGACGGTCGAAAGGACCGTCATCATGATGGGGCGCATGCGCACAGTAGCGGCCTCGATCACGGCCTCGCGGACGGGCTGGCCCTCGTCCCGCAACTGATTGGCAAATTCCACGATCAGAATACCATTCTTGGCCATCAGACCGATCAGCATGACCATGCCGACCTGCGTATAGATATTCACGGCCTCGCCCAGAGCGAAAAGGGTCAGCAAGGCCCCTGCAACAGCAAGCGGCACAGAAAGCAGGATAATGATCGGTTGCACAAAGCTTTCGAATTGCGCGGCAAGGACCAGAAAGACTACCAGCAGCGCGAGGGCAAAGGTCAGGGCTATCCCACCCGCGGTTTCTTGAAAGCTTTCTGCCTGACCTGAATAGGATATCTGCATCTGCGTGGGCAAATCGGTGGCGATTTGTTCCACTGTTGCAATAGCAGAGCCCAGATCGACGCCATCGGCCAGCGAGGCAGATACTTCGACCGCGGGCTGACGGTTGAACCGATTGAAGGCCGCGACCGAGGCGCGCCGTTCCAGCGTGACCAGCCCGTCGAGCGGCACTAACTCGCCGTTCTCGGCGCGTACATTGATGCCACGCAGATCCTGTGCGGTTGCGCGGCGTTCATCCGGCGCTTGCAGGATCACTGGATATTGACGGTCCTGCGAGATGAATTCGGTCACTTCGGCGGAAGCAAAAAATGTGCGGACCGCATCGGATATGTCGCGGGCATTCACGCCGATTTCGCGAGCAAGATCCCTGTTTATGTCGATGTCATAGCCCGGCGTGTTCACCTCGTAAGCGCGGCGCACATCAACCAAATCGGAACTGTCGCGCAGGGCCTGTGCCAGTTGCGCGGAATAATCTGCAACCTGATCGAAGCCGGGTGCAGTCACGATGATTTCGAGGCCTGAACCGCCGCCCACATCAAGGCCGGACGGGGCGAAGGCACGGATATCGGCGCGTGTGATCTGTGCAAATTGCGGGCGCAGTTCCGAGAGCACGTCGCGCGGGCCCATCTCGCGCGCATCCCAAGGGGCCATTGTGGCCACAAGAAAAGCGCGTCCGCTTTCGCCGTATTGGCCGACAATGGCGATGACGTTATCGACGATGCCGTTGTCGCGGTAGGGCTGGATCAGGTCCTCGACTTGCTGGACGGCAGAATCGGTGACATCCAAGGCGGTGCCTGCGGGGGCCTGCACCGAGACGAAAAAGACGCCACGATCCTCGTCCGGTGTGAGCTGTGCCGGAAGCTGCTGGTAGAGCGTCCAAGACATGCCGGTCAGCGCCGCGCTGATGGCGAGGATGACGATCGGCATACGGATCGCGCCGGTCAGTAAGCGGCGGTAGCCGCTGGCAAGTCCGTCGGTGGCAGCTTTGACCATGCGGGCGAAACGGCTGGTATTCATCCCCGGTTTGAGGACACGCCCCGCGATCACGGGACAGAGCGACAGGGCGACAAAGGTGGAGAGAGCGACAGCGCAGGCAAGGGTAATACCGAATTCCTGAAAAAGCTGGCCGATCTCGCCGTCGAGAAAGGATAGCGGCACGAAGACCGCAATCAGGACTGCCGACGTCGAGACGACGGCGAAGAAAACCTGATTGGCGCCTGCGCGCGCTGCCTCGGCGGGATCTTCACCGCTTTCGATGCGCCGCTCGATATTCTCGAGCACGACGATCGCGTCATCGACGACCAGCCCGATGGCGAGGATCAGGGCGAACAACGTGAGGATATTGACCGAAAAGCCCGCCACGGCAATGGCTGCACAAGCCCCCAAAAGCGCGATGGGGATCGTGACCGCCGGCACGACAGTAGCCCGGATCGAGGTCAGGAAGACGAAGATGACAGCCACGACGATGGCGACCGAAATGGTGAGCGTGGTTACCACCTGCCGGATCGAATCCGAGATGAAATCGGCATCATCCGAGGTGATTTGCAAGGTTGTGCCGTTGGGCAGATCGGACTGGATCTCGGCGACTTCGTCATTCACGGCCGACGAGATTGTGAGCGTGTTGGAGGCGGATTGCCGCAAGACGCCCAGACCGATGGCAGTTTCACCATTGGCGCGGAACTGGCTGTCATCGGTTTCCGTCCCGATCTCGATCCGTGCCACGTCTCCCAAGGTCACGCGGCCCGCCTGCGTGCTGCGCACGACAAGACCCTCGAATTCTGCTGCACTGGTCAGGCGGGTATCGGTCCGCAAGAGGTAGTTGCGGGCGGTATTCTCGAACTGGCCTGCGGGCAATTCGAGATTGTTGGCGCGCAAGGCATCCGCGATTTCGGTGGCGGTCACATCGCGCGAAGCCATCGCCTCGGGGTCGAGCCAGACACGCATCGCATAAGGCCGGTCGCCATAGATCTGCACGGCGGCGACGCCTGCCAGCGTTTCGAGCCGGTCGGTGATGAACCTGTCGGCATAGTCGGTCAGTTCCTGCGCTGACAGATTCTCTGATATCATGGTCATCCAGACGATGGGATCGCCTTGGCTGTCGTTCTTCTCGATCTGCGGCTCTTCGGCCTCTTCCGGCAAGTCGCCGGAGACGGCCTGCACGGCGGCACGCACGTCCGAGGCCGCCTGATCCACATCGACGCCTTGCTGGAAGGTGATGACGGTGCGCAAACCGCCCAGTTCGGACTCGGTGGAAAAGCGGTCAATGCCAGCGACGGTCGAGATGGCGCCTTCGATCACCGAGGCCAGTTCGTTGTCGACGACGCCCGGGCCCGCGCCGATATAATTGACGCTGACGGTGACCTGTGCAGTGGTCGTATTGGGCAATTCCCGCACGGGCATCGAAGTGAGGCCTGAAATGCCGAGGACGACGATCAGGATGGACATGACCGTCGCCAGAACCGGGCGGCGCATACAAAGATCGGGAAGGGTCATTCCGTATCCGCCGCCGAAATCTCTTTGGCAATCTCGACCGGCGCACCGTCGCTGAGCTGGTCCCACCCCGCGATCACGATCCTATCGTCAGGTGAGAGCCCGTGGGTTATCTCGGTCAGATCGCCGAGGGACTGGCCGGTTTCGATGCTGGTTCGTTCAGCGGTGTCGTCGATCACCTTGTAGACATAGGTGGACAGGCCCTCGCTGATGATGGCGTCGTCAGGGATGACGAGGGCCTCGTAGGTGTCAAGGACAAGGCGGGTGCTGGCGAACATGCCGCCGACAAGCCGCTGGTCGGGGTTGTCGATCAGTGCGCGGACTTCAAAACTGCGCGTGCCGAGGTCGATGTCGGTGGCGCGTAGGGTCACCTCGCCGGCGAACACCTCGTCGGGATAGGCGGGGGTGGTGATCACGAGGCGTTGTCCCGGGGTGACGCGATCGAAATATTGTTCGGATAGCGCAACGATGACCTCGACCGCGGTCAGGTCCGAGAGGCGGGTGACAGATGTTCCTGCTTCGATAAAGCCGCCCACCTCGGTTTCGATCACGCCGAGGGTGCCTGCGAAGGGCGCTGTGATCGCGCGATCGTCAATGGCGGTGGTGGCCGTCATGACCGCGGCTTCGGCGCGACGCAGGGTGGCGCGGGCCTCCTCGAGTTGGGCTTGGGCGGCGGCATTGCTGTCGGCCAATTGCGTGACTCGTTGGAAATCCTGCTCAGCCTCGTTGAATGTGGCTTCAGCTTCGGCAAGGGCGGCGCGTTCGGTGCGGTCATCGAGCTGGATCAGAGGATCGCCGGCTGCGACCTGTTGCAGGGACGAGACCGGCAGTTCGGCGATCCGGCCCGCCGTATTAGGCACGATATCGACCCGGCGGATGGGGCGCAGAGAGCCGATGCTGGTGACCTGATCGTCAACGTCGCGCATCTGCGGGGTGGTGACATCGACCTTGATCGCCTGCCGGTTTTGCGCGTTGTCATCTTCCTCGCCGTCCGGGTTGGACAGCAGAAGTTGCGTGCCAAATGCGCCCGCGGCCACGCAGGCCAAGACAACGCAAAATCCGATGACAATTTTGACCGAGCGGATCACGGAGTTTGATTCAGACATACCTTTGAGGTAGGTCACCAGCCAGTTTGTCAACTTTGTGGAGGTTTTTGCGCGGGTCGGGACCGATGGACTCGGGCGTAGCGGGAGAAAACGCGGGAGGTCGGATCTGGGCCTTTGGGCTGCATGCACGGCGAACGGCAGGAAGGTCCCGCACTACGGACCTTGCACCATCGGGAATGCCGCGTTGTGCATGAGTGTCCGGTTCCGGGAAGCCAAGTATTCCGATTTTGGACGAGTCGAGTGTCGGCTTTGAGCCGTCCGTGAAGACGGCCCGATTTCTTAGATTTTCTAAGGCCTCTGCGATCTCCAGGGCATCCTCCAGCTCGACGCCGAGGTATCTGAGCGTACTGTCCATCTTCGTGTGGCCCAACAGCAGCTGGACCGCACGCCGGTTGCCTGTCTTCTTATAGATTTGCGTCACCTTGGTCCGGCGCATGGAATGCGTGCCGTATGTGCAACAAAGATTGGTCGGCGCGTAGAGCAGCGAGACGTGTGACGGCACTCGACCACCCGCAGCTATGTGCAGTGTTTAGAGCGGGTTGCGACCTTTCCGATTCAGGATTCCCATGACGGGTGATCTATGATTGCCTGTCTGTATAGCAGATATGGGGGTTTTAGATGGGAAAGTCACATCCTATGGCACTTCGTGAGCGGGTCGTCGCGCTGGTTGAGGAAGGACATTCGCACCGCGCTGCGGCCGCGCAGTTTCGGGTTTCGGTGAAGTTCGTGAACGACATGGTAATCCTGAAGCGCGAGACAGGTGCGTTGGAGCCGCGCCGACAAGGGAATGGCGGCGGGCATGGCAAGCTGGCGGGTCTGCGGGACTGGATAGCGACGCGGATGATGGCCAAGCCCGACCTCACGCTGGATGATTTGGTGCTGGAAATTGCTGGTGCGCACGAAATGACTGTCCATCGTGTGTCGGTCTGGCGCACCCTGCACAGTCTCGGTTTGACGCATAAAAAAAGACCTGCAAGCCGTCGAGCAAAAGCGGCCTGAGGTCCGCCAAGCGCGCCATATCTGGATCACGCGGCGGCAACCGTTTATGGCCAACTTGTTGCCGCGCATAGGTTTCATCGATGAAACCTCGCTCAAGACAAACATGACCAAGACCACAGGCTGGTCCCCCAAAGGCGCG
>JAGXFH010000045.1 GCA_024637315.1 Brevirhabdus sp. | reverse complement strand
TGGTGAGCCCGACAGGATTCGAACCTGTGACCCACTGATTAAAAGTCAGTTGCTCTACCAACTGAGCTACGGGCCCACACGAGGCGTCTGCCTACCCGCGTCCCCAAATAGCGTCAAGCAAAAAACTGTCTGTTCTTTCAAATCCGTCCGGCACGGGTTATATCGCCCGTCATGCGGACAGTGCTGGCCACAGACGGGCTCGCCATCATGAAAATGCATGGGCTGGGCAATGACTTCGTGATCATCGACTCGCGAGGACAGGAAGCCGTGACCAATGCAGCGCTGGCGCGGGCTCTTGGTGATCGAAACCGAGGCGTCGGTTTTGACCAACTGGCCGAGATCCGCAGCAGCGATAATGCTGATATCGACCTTGATTTCTGGAATGCCGATGGCTCGGTTGCGGGCGCTTGCGGTAATGCGACACGCTGTGTTGCCGAGCTGATACTGTCTGAAACCGGCAAGGATGAAATCGCGATCCGTACGTTGCGGGGAACCCTGCAGGCGCGTCGAGCAGAAGATGGCATGGTTTCAGTCAACATGGGTGTTCCGCAATTGGTCTGGCAGGATGTCCCGCTGGCCTATGACGCCGACCTGCAACACCTGCCAGTGCCAGGCGATCCGGTCGCCGTCGGCATGGGGAATCCGCATTGTGTCTTTGTCGTCGAGGATGCCGAGGCGGTGGATGTTGCCGAACGTGGCGCCGAGATGGAGCACCATCCGCTTTTCCCGAACGCAACCAATGTGGAATTCGCCCAGGTGCGTGGCCGGCAAGACGTTCGGATGCGAGTCTGGGAGCGCGGGACGGGCATTACGCTTGCCTGCGGATCGGGCGCTTGCGCGACAGTTGTGGCGACTCATCTGCGCGGTCTCACCGACCGATCGGTGAGGATGCAGGTTGATGGCGGCTGGCTGCATCTGGACTGGCGCGAAGATGGGGTCTGGATGACCGGACCAACCGCGCATGTCTTCGATGCGACCCTGTCTCCGGCCTTTCTTGAGGGCGTCGGATGAGTTTGAAACCACCAGTTTTCGCGACGCTTGGCTGCCGTCTGAACTCTTACGAAACCGAGGCGATGAAGGAGCTTTGCGCTACTGCGGGCGTCAAGAATGCCGTGATCGTCAACACCTGCGCGGTAACCACCGAGGCGGTACGAAAGGCGCGGCAAGAGATCCGAAAGTTGCGGCGCGCGCATCCTGATGCGCGGCTTGTCGTGACTGGCTGTGCTGCACAGACCGAGCCCCAGCTCTTCGCGGCGATGGCCGAAGTCGACCACGTCATCGGCAATTCCGAGAAGATGAAGCCTGCGACCTGGGTCGCAATGGCGCCCGATTATGTCGGCGCGACGGAAGCCGTTCAGGTTGACGACATCATGTCGGTCACGGAAACGGCGGGCCATCTGATTGACGGGTTCGGAACCCGCAGCCGGGCCTATGTTCAGGTCCAGAACGGCTGCGACCACCGCTGCACGTTCTGCATTATTCCCTATGGTCGCGGCAATTCCCGGTCAGTTCCGGCAGGTGTCATTGTGGATCAGATCAAGCGACTGGTCGATCGGGGATATAACGAGATCGTATTGACCGGTGTTGACCTGACCAGTTGGGGGGCCGATCTGCCGGCAACGCCGCGGTTGGGCCATCTGGTCCGGCGCATCCTGAAACTGGTGCCGGACCTGGCGCGACTCAGGATATCCTCGATCGACTCGATCGAAGTTGACCCGGCTCTCATGCAGGCCCTGGCCGAAGAGCCACGTCTGATGCCGCATCTGCATCTTTCGCTGCAGGCCGGGGACGATATGATTTTGAAGCGGATGAAGCGCCGGCACCTGCGTGACGACGTTCTGAGGTTCTGCGACAAAGTTCGCCTGTTGCGCCCCGATATGACGTTCGGAGCCGACATCATCGCGGGGTTTCCGACAGAGACCGATGCGATGTTCGAGAATTCGGTCAAGCTTGTGGATGAATGTGGCTTGACCTGGTTGCATGTCTTTCCCTATTCAGCGCGGCCCGGTACGCCTGCCGCAAGAATGCCGCAGATTGACGGGAAGAAGATCAAGGTGCGGGCGGCGCGGTTGCGGGCGATCGGTGATGTGCAGATCGCCAAGCATCTTGCGAACCAGGTCGGCTCGACGCACCGGGTGCTTATGGAAAACCCACGGATGGGACGGACGGAACAATTTGCTGAAGTCGAGGTTCGAACCGATATGCCGGTCGGTCAGGTCGTGCCCATTTCGATCACTGGTGCAACTGCGCGAACGCTGTCAGGGCGCGCGGCCTGAACGGCCCCAGTTCGTCAGAACCCGAATGCAATACCGCGCGACAATGTGAGGAATACCGCATCGGATTCGGCCTTGTCACCGCCGGTTTCGTCGAACTGTCGGCGCCTGTAGCCAACGTTCAGATCCCAATCTGCGGTCAATTCGTGTGAATAAGAGGCCGTCAGATCGGCGCGGGTCCGGCCGGTTACCGGCCCGTCGGATGCGTCTTCGGATCGGCTGACATCCATCGACAAGTTGATGCTGGAGTATGAATTGATGGCTTGTTCATAGCCGATCGCAAGTGTGGAAAGCAGTACATCTTCATCGTCACTGTCCGACGTCACCGTTTGCGTCAAGGCAACGTTCAACTCTCCGCGTGGCAGATCCTTGGTATAGCTGAGATTGGCCAAAACATGCAGATCGCTGCCGTCAAACTTGACCAGCGTCAGGCCAGCAGCAAGACTTCCGTCCGGGAGGTCCATTTCGCGGCCAAAGTTGAGCGACAAGCGGTCCGGGTCATCCGAGCGGTTCTCGAACGATATACCGCCGGTTACGGCCCCATTTACAAGCTCTTGGCGAGCGCCCACGCCTGCAAGAACGGCGTCTTCATTGCTGCGGACACCAGATTCTGTGATTTCGGTATCCGAGAAGCCCAGGTCTCCCGTAAGGGTCAGGCCGCGGCGCAACTCGTGCGACAGCGCTGCAGAATAGCGGGTCTCGTCGCGGTCCGTGCTGCCAGGACCGGATTCGTCTTGCATTTCCACGTCGGCCGAGAGCGTGGCCACAGTCACCGGTGACAGCCGAACGTCGGCGCTTACCCCAAATTCATCGCGGGTGCTGTCGATCAAGTCCGGATCTGTCGTGTCGGTATACTCCCGGACACTGGTGCCAGCGCTGAATGTAAGTTCGATCGGGCTGTCGATACCGTACTGAAACTCGATATCCGCACCATACGTCTTTAGCGATCCGCGATCGACAATCAGGTCTTCGGCGATCAGGTCTTCCGTGCTGACCGTATCGCTTACATCCGCCGACCGGTAAAACGCCGAAACGCCGAATGCGGCATTCGCGCCTTCGCGGGAATAGGACAGTTGGACGCTTGGATCCTCGAAGCCGAAGGATGTATCGCCACCTCCGGGTCCGTTCATGGCCTCCAACGCGCCGGATGCCGTGAAACTGAGCGACTGCGTCTGGGTCTCTGACAAGACACCAAATGTCAGAATCTCCGCAAGAGTCACGGTCGTTCCGGGCGAAACCGGATCGAGATCGGCGTTGTTGTCTGCTTCCAGGCTTGTTACCAGATCGAGCGTCAGCAACGGCGACGGCTCGGTTTCCTGGGCGCGAACAAAATTTGCGCCAAGCCCTGCAACGGCGGTTGCTATTGCAATTCCTGCCGTTCCTAATTGTCTGCCCCGCCCCATTTTTTTCCTACTCGAAAAGCCGCCGCTCTGGCACGACCACAATATCGCCGGCTTGCAAGACGATAGTATTTACAGGCGCGACCCCCCGCTCAACTGCACGATAGTTGAATGTATAGACAAGTGGCTGACCCGTCTTGCGATCCATGCGGCGAAGCTGAATGCGTTTGGTGGCCGCAAACCTGGAGAATCCACCAGTCTGGGCGATCAATTGCAGCAGGTTTGTGCCAGGATCGACGGCCGTTTTTCCAGGCGTTGCGACCTCGCCCATCACGTAGACGTCAATGGTTGGACCTTCGACGGGTTCTCTCGGTTCAGCGATCGCGCTCACCGTGACGAAGACGGTCGGCGCAGTCGCAAAATTCGGTGCCAGACCCGAGGTGATGGAATCGCGAACAGTTGAGACATTCCGACCGCTCGCACGCACACTACCGATCAGCGGGACCGTAACGGTTCCGTCAGGCAGGACGAGGGCGTCGCGATTGAGTGATTGATCCTCCAGCACCTCGATTCGAAGTACATCGCCTGGGCGGATCCGGTAAGAATCTTGTGCTACGGCAAATGAGCCGAAGATAAACAGCGCCAGAACACTAAGCAACATTCTCGCCATTTTGTAATCCCTTCAAACGTATTGAACTTATTCTTAACACGGATAATTCAGATTAAACAAACTTCAATCACTTTTCGAACGGTCGAACATTTTCCTAGTCACGGTTAAGCAACACAGTCCGATCTGACAACCTGCCAAATCTCAGCATCGAACATCGAAAACGATCATTGTCCTGATCAGACCAAATCAATAAGGTTCAGCTTCGTAATCATAACCCAACTCGCTGTCAGAATAACGGCATTTATTCAGCACGACACCCAGAACGTTGGTCAAATCCGCGAGTTCTTTCTCGCACAGATCCAATTGTTTGACAGTTGTCCCGTCTGCGGCACCGACAAGAAGACCGCAATCAACGTTTACCAGAAAGCCGACATTGTCATCGCTGACGAGCATGGGGGGCATGTCGAACATCATGATATCCGGCTTGTAACTGGCCTCGATCGCCGCAAGGAACTCCTTTGTCCGCTGAGATTGCAGAAGTTCCGATGGGTTCTTCGCGGCCTTTGCGTTGAGACCCAGCATCAGGTTCTCACCATATCGTACAAAATGATCCGCGACCGAAACCTTGCCGTCGATCACATCGCTCAGACTGTGGTCGGTTCGGTGCGCAAACACCTTGTGCAAGGAAGGTCTTCGCAGATCGAAATCGAACAGGATTATTTTCAGATCCTGTTGCCGGGCAAAGCTCAGCGCGAGGTTGGCCGCAATGGTCGTTTTGCCGCAACCCACCGTCGGGGACGTGACTGCCAGCCGTTTCCAGCCATGTTCGTGCATGATGTGAAGTGCGCGTGATCTCAGCATGTCATACGGACCGGCCAGCGGATTGCCCGAGATGGCCGTTATCCGGTTGTTGCGCGCGACCCTGCTTGTGATCTTTATCTCGGTCAGATCGGACCATTCGGACTTCAATACAGGAACGCGGCTCTCTGGTCCGAGGATCGCCTTTTCGTCAACGCCAGCCTCGCGCCGTTTTTCACGCGCTTTTTCAAGGGCGGCTTCAAGTCTCTCCATATCGTAAAACCTTTGAAAACATAAAATTAATTGCGCCGATTACACGAATTCTTCCAGCCGTGTAACCACCTTGTCGAGGATGAGATCCAGCGGCAGGTAATAGGTATGCACGGCGAACAGGATGGCGGGCAGGCCGATCACCACCAGCGCGAACAATCCCACGAAGATCGCCCGGCGCAGAACAAGCTCCATCGGGGTGCGAATGTAGGGCACGGTTGCGATTGGTGTTATGCCCAGTTTTTTGGTTATGTCGCGTGGACGCCGGATCGCCTGGTTCATGAACTCCAGCAAGAAGACGAGAGCGCCGCCCGCAGCAGCGCCCAGAACGATGCCAGCCGCGGCGATTTTGGCACGATCAGGCGAAGAGGGCTTGCTAGGAACAGTGGCGGATTCCAGAACCGCAATTCGCTGCCCCTTCGCGAGAAGTTCGATACGTTCGCCGGTCGCAGCCGTAGCGAGCCGGCCGACGGCCGAATTGTACTGCATCTGTATGTTCTCATAGTCGCGCTCCAACCCGTCAAGGACAATTGCATTGGCGGGCGTTCGGTCGATCGTTTCGCTCAATCGTTCCTGCTCGGCGAGTGCTTGTGCATTTTGCGCTTCCAACTGCTCTATCTGGGTGTCGATTTGCACCAGTTGGAGGTCCAGAAGAGTTTGCGGGGTGGTTCTTTGATCTCCGACGGTCGGGAGTGCCCCGACCTGAGATTCCAGCTGCGCGATCTGTGCCTGCAGAAGTCTGATCCTTGGATTTTCCGGCGAGTAAATCACCAGGGCGCTGTTCAGTTCGCTTTGAAGGGAAGCGAGTTGGCGCTGTTCTGGTGACAGATTTTCCGCGATCGGCGCCGAAACACGACCTGTCGCTTCGAAAATCTCAATGAGGCGTTGCTTTTGCTCCCGAAGGCCCGAAATCTCTCGGGCAAAAGACGCCATTCGTTCTTGCAGCGAGGTTTGCTGGCTCAGCCGGTAAGTAAGGGTCTCCGGCAGCGCGTCGGCATTTGCATTCTTGAACGCGATGATCTTCTGGCTTTGCGCGGCAAGCTCGGCATCCAGCCTTTGAACTTCCTGCTCGAAGAATTCGAGGGTATCGGTCGCCCGCTCGGCGCGCATCGCAAGGTTGTCGCGCAGCAAGATCGTCACATACTCATTCACAACGCTCGCCGTTACGACGGCCTTGTTGCTTTTGAAGCTGATCGTCATCAGCGTGGCTTGCTCGCGGCCACCGGTCCGACGGATTGTCGTGGCATCGCGCATCGCTTTGACGATGGCATCGGCCGTCATAGCTCCGCTATCACTGAACACGTTGAATTTTCGCGCGATATCCAAAAGGTTTGAGCGGGTCATCAGCCTTTGCTCGATGATCTGAAGCTGCTCGAGCGACGACGTGTTGACTGTGGATTCAGCCAGACTCCCGGGGATCTGTGCCGACTCGACCAACAGGGTCGCGGTCGCGTCGTATACGGGTGGAAGCAGGCGAGAGACGGAAATGGCACTTGCCGCCACTATTCCGAAAACAAGCAGGAAATAGTGAATTCTGCGAAGGAATATCGCGGTATAGAACTGGATCTCTTTTTTCATCAGTCCAACTCCCCGGATGCGATCTCTGCCCCAAAGAACACACCGTCATCGATAACAGCTTGCACAACCTTCGCATCCACCACGGTCGAATCAGCACTCCAAGCATAAAGAAGCGACATATCGCATATCTGATTGATCAAACGCGGGATGCCTTGCGCCACTTGGTAGATGAGCTTTCGAGCGTTCTGATCAATCTCTTCACCCGTCCCCCCCGCCACGCGCAAGCGGTGCACAATGAAATCATGGACAGCGCCTTCCGACAGCGGCCGCAAATGGAAACTGGCCGCAATGCGCTGCGCCAGTTGCCGCAGCTCGGGGCGCTTGATCACTTCGCGCAACTCGTTCTGGCCGACAAGCACAAGCTGGATCAACTCATCCTTGTTGGAGTTGATGTTCGTCAACATGCGCAGTTCCTCCAGGCTCTCCTTGGACAAGTTCTGCGCCTCGTCAAATATCAGCACGACACGTTTGCCCTCAGCATATGTGGAAATGAGGAAATCCTGTAGAATCTGGAACTGGGCAACATAGCCAAGGCCGGCATCGAACCTTATCCCCAAGGAATGCAGAACCCATTGGATCAGCTCTCCGCGGTCGCCTTGTGCGTTCGAGATCAGGCCGACGACCGAATCCTGTTCGATCACGTTCAGCAATTGCCGCAGCAAGGTGGTTTTGCCGCAACCGACAGCACCCGTAATCATCGTGATCGGCGCGCGCGACAGGATTCCGAACTCCAGCACCGAGAAGGCTCGTTTGTGCTGGTCTGACCAGTAAATGAATGTGGGGTCGGGAACGAGCGTGAACGGTCGCTCGCTGAACCCGAAGCTGTCAAGATAGAAGCCCGGGACGTCATCGGACGTCTGATCCTTTTCAGGAGCGATGTGCGTCAAAGGTCTGAGCCTTTTCATTCAGTCTGGAACTCACAGGATGCGAGAATGGATTAATAGCCGGATCGGGCCGTCAGTTAACCCCTCATTTGATCAAAGATTCTGGCAATTCAACGGCAACAACGTCCGCTTTTGAGTGGAATGTCAATTTCGACGTCGGCCCTGCTAGGCGACTGACGATTCGGTCGCTGCTGGGTATTGGGTGCCATTTAGTTGACAATATGCCCGTATTGGCCGGATTATTCGCCGGGTTCAATACGGTCCCAAACCAAAATCGCGTTGTAAGTAGGCGCGATCACTCATCAGTCTGCCTAATTTATGGCAAAATTGGGGAGATTTGTACAATTTCTCGGATTTTCCGCGCTCTTGCGGATTGGTCGGGGCGTATTTACCTGATATTAAGGAAGCATAAAACGAAGTCTGCTTTTGTCTGCCAACCCACGATTCCAGTGAGTGTTCCACAAGTACTGGGATTTAGGAAGTCTTACGCTTTTTCTGCGGGAGTGCAGCGGTTTAACTAGGGATGCATTATGACGATTCAATTTGACAAACTTTCCGACAATCTCGAATCCGTTAGTGCCCCGTCGGGTTTGATCCGGCTTCCGGAGAATTCCGGGTTCTATCGCAATGGACTGAAGCGTGTCTTTGATATCGCCCTGATTCTTCTGGCGGCGCCGGTTGCGGTGCCGGTTATCTTTTTCCTCGCGCTCATCGTATTCCGGGACGGCCATTTGCCGTTCTACCGTAGTCTTCGCGTCGGCAAGCATGGCCGGGAGTTCCACATGCTTAAGCTTCGGACGATGGTGCCGAATGCCGATCTTCAACTTGAACAGCATCTTGCCAATGACGGTGCCGCCCGCCGGGAGTGGGAGAAGACGCAGAAACTCAAGAAAGATCCCAGAACCACCGCGTTCGGCCGGGTCCTTCGAAAGGCTTCGCTGGACGAACTTCCTCAGCTTTGGAACGTCCTGATCGGTGATATGTCTTTGGTCGGCCCGCGTCCAATGCTTCCCAGTCAGCGCGCTCTTTATCCCGGTCTTTCCTACTACACTCTGCGGCCGGGAGTTACCGGATTTTGGCAGGTGTCGGACCGGAACGACTGCGAATTCGCAAAGCGCGCCGAACACGATAAGGCCTATGATGATCAATTGTCCTTCAGCACCGACGTCAAGTTGATTGCCAGAACGATCGGAGTGGTGCTTAAGGGAACCGGCTACTAAAGATATTGCACAATGTGCCGCAGCCGGTTCGTCGGCTGCTTGATTGTGTTCTAGGCTGCCTCGCTCTTTGGGGGCAGTCGCCGCATGACAAAGGGGACCAACTTGAAGCTCCACCGACTGCCGCTGATCATCTTCCTAACTTTGTCGCTGGGGCTTTTGTCCGCCTGTGACACAGCGGCGGAACGGGCAGAGAAGCATTATCAATCGGCATTGAGCTTGCTGGAGAGCGGAGACCAAGAGCGCGCGATCGTCGAGCTTCGCAACGTCTTCAAGCTGGACGGCCAGCACCGTGAAGCTCGCAAGACGTTCGCCGAATTGCAGCGCGCCCGAGGAAACGTCCGTGATGCGATTGGCCAGTACCTGCGGCTCGTAGAGCAGTATCCCGAGGATCTTGACGGCCAGCGAGCGTTGGCAGATCTGCAACTGGGCGTGGGCAACTGGCCAGAGGCCAAACGGCATGCGGATGCGGCGCTTGCGCTTGATCCGGACGACCTACCGGCACAAGCGGTGCGTATTGTGCTCGACTACCAGGTTTCGCTGGAAGCCAAGGATCAGAAGGCCATTGCCGCCGCTGTCAACGCCGCGACCGCGATGAAAGAAGAGTTGCCAGACAACCTGCCGGTCCGGCAGGTCATCGTGGACAATCATGTCAAGAACTCCAATTTCGATGCCGCGTTGCAGGAACTGGATGCCGCGATCGCCTTGCAGCCGGATAGTCGGGAACTTATTGGCGTTCGGCTCTCGATCCTTTCGGCGCTTGATGACGACGAAGCGGTCGAGCGCCAGTTGATCGAGTTCGTCGAACAATTTCCCGATGACGAGGCAGCCCGCATTACGCTGGTGCGATGGTATCTGTCGCAAGGCCAACTCGACGAGGCGGAAAGGTTCATGCGGGCCGGCGTCAATCCCGATGACGAGGATAATGAAAGCCAACTGGCCCTGATCCGCTTCCTGTCGGAAATGCGTGGCCGTGATGTTGCGATCGCGGAGTTGGACAAGGTGATTGCCTCGGGCGATGACCAGCCGGTATTCCGAGCCTTGCGGGCAGGACTGGTTTTTGACGAGGGTGAACGCGACAGGGGCATCGCCGAGATGCAGGAGATTCTGGCGGGAATGGAGCCGTCGGACGAGGAGCGAAACATAAAGGTAGCCCTGTCTCGGATGCTGATTGCGACTGGCAACAACGTCGGTGCCCGCAGTCTTGTGGAAGAGGTTCTTGGCGAGGATGCGGGCCACGTCGAAGCTCTTAAGCTTCGCGCGAATTGGCTGATTGACGATGATCAGGTCGGCGAGGCGATCATTTCACTGCGCGCGGCATTGAACGAGCGGCCGGGTGATCCGGACATCATGTCCTTGATGGCACGCGCTTATGAGCGCGAGGGCAATCAGGAACTTGTCGGCGAAATGTTGTCGTTGGCTTTCGATGCCTCCAACAAGGCGCCCGATGAAGCTGTCCGATACGCCCAGTATCTGGCAAACAGGGAAAAGCTCGTTACTGCGGAATCCGTGCTGATAGATTCGCTACGGCTTGCGCCGCAGGATGTTGGCGTTCTTGCCGCGCTGGGCAATCTTTATATCGGGATGGAAGACTGGGCCCGCGCCGAACAGGTCGCCGCGACGCTTGAACGAACCGATGACGAAGGCGCCATGGCCATAGGCCAATCATTGATGGCAAGGTCGCTTCAAGCGCAACAAAAGACCAGCGAGGCGATGGCCTATCTTGAAGAGTTGGTCAATAGCGGGAATGCAGGGCTTGGCGCCAATGTCGAGATTATCCGATCTCTGCTTTCCAGCGGCGATATCGAAGCCGCGAAAAGCCGGATCAAGGCGTTGGTCGAGGAATCTCCGAACGATCCGCAAGTCAGGTTTGTAGAGGCCGCGGTGGACCTCGCAACCGGTGATGCAGAGCGCGCCGAAGCGACCTACCGCGATCTGCTGAAGTCTGAAGGCAACCATACAGAAATATGGGTCGCATTGTTCCGCCTGCTCGATTCTCAAGGCCGCACCGAAGAGGCGCATGCCGCAGTCGAGCAAGCGCTTTCCGATAACCCCGACGACCTTACACTGCAATGGATCTACGCGGGGATCCTGGAAAAGGCAGGAGATGTCGACAAGGCGATCGAGATCTATCAAGCAATGTACGATCAGGACAGCAACAACCAGATCATCGCCAACAACCTGGCAAGCCTGCTGGCCGATCACCGGACCGACGCGGAATCGCTGGATCGGGCCTTTACTATTGCCCGGCGGCTGCGTGGCACCGATGTCGCTCCATTTCAGGATACATATGGCTGGATCGCACATCTTCGCGGCCAGACCGACGAGGCGATAGAGAATCTGGAACCTGCGGCCACAGCGATGGCGACCGAACCGATGGTGCAATATCACCTTGCCGAAGCCTATCTGAGTGCGGATCGCAAGAAAGAGGCGCTTGACCAGTTTCTGAAAGTGGTTGACTTGACGACGCAAGCCGATACCCGCCCCTTTGTCGAAAAGGCCCGCGCCGAGATCAATCGGCTGATGGCCGAAGGCGACGCCCAGCAAAGCGAGTGATCCCCTGCCGATGGTATCCGATGATGAAATCACCTCTTGCGGGATATGCGCGCCAAGGGCCGTCGGCCATTAATCAATCGTTCGAAAAGCGATCCGATCCGGATCAGGCCTCGCGCGTTCCAACGCCAGATGGAAGAACGTGCATCCGGGCGTCTCGCGCGGACACCAGGGCCGAATCTCGCGACCGAGCTTCATGACAACGCATGATCGCCTCAAGGGATTTCGGGGTATCGCCGTCATTCTTCTGGTTCTGATCGCAATCAGCGTCATGGTGGAGTTGATTTTGCAGGGCGCCGATTGGCGGCTTTGGGGCATGCCACAATGGCGGTCTCTGGCCTATCAGAACGGCGGTTTCTGGATCGGCCTGCTGCAAAACTGGCGTCCCAACTACGCCTATCAGCCCTATGCGATGTTTCTCACTTATGGGTTCCTTCATGGCGGACTGGCACATCTGGTCGTCAACATGGTGACTTTGGCAGGGCTTGGCGTGATTGCTGTCCGCCGTATCGGTTCGACACGATTCCTTCTGCTATACGCCATGTCGGCCATCGGGGGCGCGATGGGATTTGCCCTCCTATCGACCGCGGTTCAACCGATGGTCGGCGCCTCAGGTGCGCTTTTTGGCCTGGCCGGTGCCCTCATTGCTTGGGAATATGTCGACAGGTTCACTGCCGAGAAACGGCTTTGGCCGGTCGTGCGAACAGTGATCTGGTTGATCGCGCTGAACCTGATCCTGTGGTGGGCGATGGATGGTCAATTGGCTTGGGAAACGCATCTTGGCGGGTTTCTGACAGGTTGGGTAACCGCTTTCACTATCGATCCAAGATCGCGGCCGTTCGACGACGAGTCGTCAGCATGAGGCCGACAGAGCCCAGTCTTTCACAGATCGACCTTTCGTGCCGGGATAAGCCTACAATTTGAATGGTTAAGCGCCCCTTCATTTCACCTTGCTATCCAAATCTCGGGTGATGAATGAGGTGGTGGTATGAGCGCGAAATCAAACGCGCCGATAATTATCAAGCGCAAGAAGGTTATTGTGGGTGGCGGGCACCATGGCGGTGCCTGGAAGGTGGCGATTCGTATTTCCTTCCGTCTTACGGTGCTTTTGCGCCGGATTGAGTTGTCGCCCGGTCAGGCGAGATTGCGTCATTCTGACGGTTGCAGGCATCCGGCATTCCGCCGGTTGCGCCACCCCTTGGGATGCAGGTCGAACTTGGCATCGAGGTGCTAATGGTTCCCTAAAGCCACAGGACCGATTGAGTTGACTTTTATTCAATTGCCGGCCGCGTTCATCAAACCCGCCGTTCGATCGATCCGGAACCCTCAAGACCGGTGTTGCGCCGCCCCTGGTTATCGTAGGTTTCCAGATCAGGCGATTGCGCCGACCTGCCGCCAAGCCCGCCTGAGACCGACCTTATGCCCTGCGCAGCCGCGTCGAGAAGCGTGTGATTGCGCGCCGCCAACTGGCGAAGGCGCATCAGGCTGTCGCCGTCCGGCCTGTCCTTCGCTGTAAGCGCGACAAGTCGTGCCTTTTCGGAAACGAGCCGCCGAAGCGTGTCAAAGTCGCCCTTCAGAATCGCGTTGCGTTCCTGATCGAGCAACCTAGAGAGGTCTGCGGCATTGTCGCGTCGGTCAAACAGCCCCATCAGTTCGCTCCTTCAAGGTGTTGAAGACGGCTTCGGCAAGCCCTATGCCGCCGGCCCTGACCATCTCCTTGGCCTGGGCTTGGCCCAGAAAGGATGCGAACTGCTCTTCGCCGATGCCACCGCCAAAGCTGTCGCTTGCAGCGCCGAAGCCCGCGGATTTCAGCATTTCAGCAAGGAACGTCGCCTCGAGATCCTGCGCGACGTTCCAGATGGCCTGATCCTTCTGGTTACGCGACTGCTGCGGATAAGCCGGATCGAGGGTTGTCAAGGGCGTCATCGGTTCCATCCAATTCGACATGGTTTCTTCCATTAGGGCCGAAACCGGTAAAGAAGCGGTAACCAACTGCAGTCATAGTGGCACAGACAGCGAAGAAATCGCGGATGGATCATGATCGCACCAACCCTGGTCAATGTGTTGACTCCGAATGCGGAAGGTTTCCGCAAACTGCAGACGATACTCTCGGATCCGGCGGCGCAGTTCGCCGAACTGGTACAGACGGAGCTGCAGGCCGTCCCGACCTATCCTCTGGTGGCATTACTTGCGGAGATGGACGTTCCGATAGCGCCCGTTCCGATCCGCTTTTCATTCGACGCTACGCATGCGCCACAACGGGTTGCGCCCGTCCTAAGAACCGGCAGCACCAATACGATCGGGGCCAGCGAGAGTCCGATCCTTCCGGCATCATCGGTGACCGGCGTCCCGCCCGCGCCGCCATTGATGCCTTCGCTCGGCGGTGTCGCTGAGGTCCCTTTGCCGGGGCGTCAGACGGGTCAGCCGGCGGACAAACCCGACCGAGCGGCAGAGATCACAGACAGCCCGGCCGATCCGCTGATCCCGGAGGCTTTCAAACCGCAGGTGACCTTCGATAGCGCATCTCGTGTGTTGCCCGTTCTGGCAGGGAACCCGCCCGCAACACCTTTCAACCTATCCGTCCAGGTAGCGAAACTACCCTATCGGTCGATCCTGGAAATAGTTGCAACACCTGAGCCAGTTACCCCGATAAACGCCGCCGACGCGAGTGCGGCGGAATCGCAATCTGTGAACCGGCCCGGCAGATCGTCAGGTTTGATCGCACAACGGATGCCGCCCACCAATGTGGCGCTGCCTGGCTTTGGGGCAGAAGGCCAGGACAACGCCTCACCCGAAATGGACGTGCTGGAACACAAGCGGCCCTCCCAATCCGCAAACCCAATGGCAGAAGAGGGCCTTTCGGTGCCCCCGGTCCCGTTGGGTACGCAGCCCTTGCCACCGCAAGACGGTCAGAGGGTATCAAGACCACTACCCGCCGATGAAGCTGTCAAGTCGATGGTCGAATTGCCCCCGACAACATCTTCGATGTCGATGGTCAGTGCCGCGATCGAAGCTGGGATTCCGGTGGCAGTTCCTTCGCCGTTGACCACCGGAACGCCGCCGCCACGCTCTGTTGCGTCACCGTCTGTCGGTGCTGATCGGGTAGGGTTCTTCGCATCCGTTCCGCTGCAGGGCCGAGATGCGCTGCAGCGCGGTGAAGGTCCAGCCGGTTCTGATCAAACGCCACTCGCCGTGGCTGCGGTGCCCGATCCGGTTTTGCTGCAGACAGGCTCCCCAGATCCCGTCATCGAGCTTGCGTCGGGCGACGTCCAGAGACCCGCCGCCAGCGGGATCGATAGTGTTCGAACAGCGCAATCGCTGGCTGAACATGCTCCGCGGGTCATTGAAACGATAGCGCATGCCGCGCGCGCTTTGGTCGATCGGCCGGTCGAACTTGCTCTGAACCCGGAAGAGCTGGGGCGGGTCCGCATGACGTTACAGGCGACGGATGGCGGGATGAGCGTGCAGTTGACTGTCGAACGCCCGGAAACGCTTGAACTCTTGCGGCGCAACATCGACCTGCTTGCAGCCGAACTGCGACAGGCCGGCTATGAACGGCTGTCCTTTGGCTTCACCGGCGATCAGCAGGCCGGCGGACAGCCGATGCCAAGGCCGGCCTCGCCCGCCGCGCCGATCATGGAAACCGACGTGCCGATTGCCAACCCGCAGCATCCGCTGCGCCTCTCCCTTGCCGGGGAAGGTCTCGATTTACGTATCTGATAGGACCGATCATGGATGTCACCGCCACCTCCTCCGCAACAAACCCGACCGCGGCTCCACCAGCCGCCGCGCCGAAAGCCGCGATCAGTTCGGATTTCGAAACGTTTCTATTGATGCTGACGACGCAGATGCAAAACCAAGACCCGCTCAATCCGATCGAATCGGCAGATTTCGCGGTGCAGCTGGCGACCTTTTCCGGGGTCGAGCAGCAGGTCAAAACCAATGATCTGCTGCAATCCCTTGCGCAGCAAATGGGCATCATGGGGATGTCTCAGCTAGCGGGTTGGGTCGGGATGGAGGGTCGCGTCGCAGCGCCGGTCCAGTTCGACGGTACACCGATCACCCTGGCGCCAGATTTCCCGCCCGGCGCAGCGGCCGGCACACTGGTCGTGCGCAACGAGGCCGGGGCAGAGGTGCATCGCACGACACTTGCGCGCACCGATCAAAGCGTCGAATGGGCCGGTGTTGGCGAGGATGGAACGCCGCTGCCGCCGGGTATCTATTCGTTTGAACTGGAAACCAGAGTCGGGGATGCCGACTTGCCCGCTCGCACCCTCGAGGTCTTTGCCAAGATAACCGAGGCTCGTATGCGGAACGGTGAAACAATCGTCGTTCTGGAAGGTGGGCAGGAGGTTACAGCAAGCCAGATCACGGCTTTGCGCGCCCCGCGCGACTGAACACTTGCTCGCCGCGTCGTGCAGCAATAGCTTGGCGCAGACCGAAATCAGGGTACGCGCATCTTGGACGACCGTTCCAGACAGAACCACCCGGTCAAGCTGCGGGAAAGCACCCTGCGGGCCCAGCTTTCGGCCGCCGACCTGATCGACGCGACAGCCCCTTGGCATCGGTTTTCCGGCGGACGAACCAATTCAATCTGGCGGATCGGCGATTGCGATGCGGCAGTCGTCTGCAAGCTCTTCTCTGCGGCAGCCGACAGCCCGCTATTTCCCAATGAACCCGCGGCGGAAGCGCGCGCGCTGTCCGCCCTTGCCGGTACCGGACTCGCGCCGCACCTGATCGGCTTGCACACCACCACGCTCGGACCCTGCCTGCTTTATCACCACGTCGCTGGAAGGGCCTTCAACGGCGATCCCGCCCGAGTCGCCGAGATCCTGACGCGCCTGCATCACCGAACCGCCCCTGGCGGGTTGCGTCGGATCGAAGCGGGCGCTGATGCCCTTAGACGGCAGGGCCTGCGGATTCTGGATGATTGCACCTCTTCAGATGCTGATGCTCTGCGATCGGCCTGTCCCCGCATTGCCGATGGTTCAATGGGTAAACCGGTCTTCCTGCACGGCGATCTGGTGCCCGCGAACATCATCTGCAACGCAGGCGGTCTGACGCTGATCGATTGGCAATGCCCCGCAATCGGCGACGCCTCGGAAGATCTCGCTACTTTCTTGTCACCCGCCATGCAAAGCCTTTACGGAGGCAGGCGTCTGGACGAAGCCGAGCGGTCGCGCTTTCTGGCGAACTATGGCAACGCGGAGGCCGTGCAAACGTACCGGGTGCTCGAACCGCTGTATCGCTGGCGCATGGCCACACATTGCCTTTGGAAATCACAGCGTGGGTCGTCCGACTACGGCACCGCCCTGCATCTGGAACTGGCTGAGCTACAACAGCTCTGACACCAGGAAACCAAGGCTCGCCAGAGCGCCGCCCAGACCGACAAGCCCGGCAGTCTTCCACGGGCTTGCCTTGCGCAGTGCGTCCGGCGGCTCGGATTGGCTGATCAGTATCGCCTCGACCATCTGCGGCAGCTTCGGCCCGAACCGCGCCAGCACCTGCGCCGTTCTGGCCAGATCGCGCAGAAGCGCCTTTGGTCCGACGTTTTCCTTGATATAATTTTCCACCACCGGCTGCGCCACTTCCCAGATATTGATGCGCGGATCGAGCGAGCGCGAGACACCCTCGACCACCACCATCGTGCGTTGCAGCAGGATCAGTTCAGTCCGGGTTTCCATCCCGAACCGCTCCGTTACCTCGAAGAGGTAGCTGAGCAGCCGAGCCATGGAAATGCCGCTGGCATCCATGCCGAAGATCGGTTCGCCCACAGCGCGCAGCGCACGGGCGAATTCATCGACATCGCGGTCGGCAGGGACATAACCGGCTTCGAAATGCACCTCGGCGACGCGCCGGAAGTCGCGGCGGATGAAGCCGAACAGAATTTCTGCATATACCCGGCGTGTATAGTCGTCGATATGCCCCATGATTCCAAAATCGAGCGCGATGATGTCGCCGTTCGACGCGACCTTCAGGTTCCCCTGATGCATGTCGGCGTGAAAGTAACCGTCGCGCAGGGCATGGCTCAAAAAGAGGTGCAGCACCCGACGGGCCAGTTCCGACCGATCATGCCCCGCTGCATCCAGCCCTTTGAGGTCATGGATTGGGATGCCTTCCCCCCAGCCCAGCGTCATCACCCGGCGCGCTGACAGCGACCAGACGACCGGCGGCACCTGGAAGCCGGCATCGCCCGCTGTATTGGCTGCGAATTCAGCGGCCGAAGAGGATTCCAGCCGCAGATCCAACTCGCCCATCACTACGCCCTCGAAATGCGCGATCACTTCGGTCGGCCGCAGCCGGCGCGATGCCGGAGAAAGGAACTCGATGGCCGCCGCCGCGAAATAGAATGCGTCGATATCCCTGCGAAAGGCTTTCTCGATTCCTGGCCGCAGCACCTTGACCGCAACCTCTTCGCCGGTATCCGCGCGCCGCGCCTTGTGGACCTGCGCGATAGAAGCCGCCGCGACGGATTCGCTGAACTCGCTGAACATCACATCGACCGGATGCCCCAGTTCCGATGCGACCATACCCTTTGCAAGTGTGATCGCAAACGGCGGCAGCTTGTCCTGCAAGACCTGCAATTGCGTTGCCAGTTCTTCGCCGACCACGTCGGGACGAGTCGAAAGGATCTGCCCGAACTTGATGTAGGCCGGACCCAGGGCCGTCAGCGCCCGCGTGACCGGCGGTAAGGCCGGGTCACCCCGATAGCCCAGCCATTTGAACGGCCAGCCCAGGACGCGCGCGGCAATCCGCAGCGATACCGGCGCATCCACCGCGTCCAGTGCGACACGCATCGCACCGGTGCGCTCCATCGTCGCCCCGGTCCGAACCAGACGCCAGATGTTATGCGGGCCACGCATCTATATCTTCCAGCCGGAATGCAGCGCGGCAATGCCCATCGACAGGTTGCGGTATTTGACGTTCGCGAAACCGGCGTCGCGGATCATGGCGGCGAAGCTTTCCTGATCGGGGAACTTGCGGATCGATTCCACCAGATACTGATAACTGTCGCGATCCTGGGCGATCAGTTGACCCAGCCGAGGAATGACATTGAAGGAGTAGAGGTCATAGGCTCTCTGCATCGCCGGGTTGGGCAATTGGCTGAATTCCAGGACCATCAAGCGCCCGCCGGGTCTGAGGACCCGAAACGCTTCTGACAGCGCGTCGCCGATCCGGGTCACGTTGCGGATGCCGAAGCTGATTGTGTAGACGTCGAAAGTGCCCTCCGCGAATGGCAGCGCCATTGCGTCGCCGACCGTCCAATCCAGCCGGTCCGCCATCTTCTCGGCGTCGGCGCGCTTTCGACCCTCGACCAGCATCGACTCGGTCATGTCCAGAACGACCGCCTGCGCCCCCGGCGCACGTTTCAGGAACCGGAACGCGATGTCCCCGGTGCCGCCCGCGACATCCAGCAGTCGTTGCCCGGAGCGCGGCGCCAGCCAGTCCATCATCGCGTCTTTCCACAGCCGGTGAATACCGGCCGACATCACATCGTTCATGATGTCGTACTTGCTGGCCACGTTGGTGAATACGCCCCTTACCATCTCGGCCTTTAGATCCTCATCGATCTCGCGATAGCCGAAATGAGTGGTGTTTTGCGTATTGTCGGTCATGGGGCCTTGCCGTTCTGGAAAACTCACCCTTCTTATAGGGGCCATGCCGGGCGTGACAATGCGCCCTGATCGTCGCAGGGAGACCGGATGCCGGAATTGCCAGAGGTCGAAACAGTTCGCCGCGGGCTGGAGCCGGTGATGTCGGGCCATGTCATCGTCAATGCCGATATCCGCCGTCCTGACCTGCGTTGGCCGTTTCCCGAGCATATGGCCGGTCGCCTGACCGATAAGCGCGTGGAACGCCTGCGACGCCGCTCGAAATACATCCTTGCCGACCTCAGTTCCGGCGATACCCTGATCATCCATCTCGGCATGTCTGGCCGAATGCTGATTTCGGGCCAGATGTTGGGACAGTTCCATCACGAACACCCGGCGCCCGAAAAACACGACCATGTGGTGCTGGACATGGAGAACGGCGCGCGTGTCACTTTCAATGATGCCCGCCGCTTCGGCGCGATGGACCTGATCGCGACGGATCAGGCAGATGCACACTGGCTGCTGTCCGGCATCGGTCCCGAACCGCTGGGTAACGCCTTTGACGAAGACTATCTGCTCGCCCGCCTGAAGGGGCGAAATGCACCCATAAAGACTGCTCTGCTAGACCAGCGGCTGGTTGCCGGTCTTGGCAATATCTATGTCTGCGAGGTCCTTCACCGCGCCGGTATTTCACCAAAACGCAAGGCGGGCGAGATCGCCGCCGTCCGCGTTCGGTCACTGGTGCCGATTATCCGGCAAGTGCTGAGCGAGGCGATCGAGGCGGGTGGATCGTCGCTCCGCGATCACCGGCAGACCAGTGGAGAACTAGGTTATTTCCAGCACACGTTCCGCGCCTATGACCGCGAAGGGAAACCCTGCCAGACCACCGGCTGCACCGGCCAGATTCGGCGAATCGTTCAGTCCGGGCGATCATCCTTCTACTGCGCGCAATGCCAAAGATGACTTGATTGATCAGGGGAGGGTGTTACAGAATCGTCGGCAACGGAATAAACAAAGGCTGCCATTCATGGCCTACAAGACGATCGTCGTCGAAAACGCGGATTACATATCGCTGATCCGCTTGAACCGCCCCGATGCTCTGAACGCCCTGAACTCCCAACTGATGGGTGAACTGGTGCAGGCGCTGCGCGAGGCCGACCAGAATGATAAAACCCGTGTCATCGTGCTGACCGGCTCCGAAAAGGCCTTCGCCGCCGGGGCCGACATCAAGGAGATGTCGGAAAAGAGTTTCGTCGATGTCTTCACCACCGATTTCTTCGCCGCTGAAGCGAACGCGATCATGGCGATCCGCAAGCCGATCATCGCCGCCGTTTCTGGCTATGCGCTGGGCGGCGGTTGCGAACTGGCGATGATGTGCGATTTCATCATCGCCGCTGATACAGCCAAATTCGGCCAGCCAGAGGTCAACCTGGGTGTTATGGCGGGCCTTGGCGGTTCGCAGCGCCTGACACGCTTCGTCGGCAAGTCCAAGGCGATGGACATGAACCTGACGGGGCGCTTCATGGAGGCCGAAGAAGCCGAGCGGTCTGGCCTGGTCAGCCGCGTCGTCCCGGCGAAAAAACTGATGGAAGAGGCGATGGCCACCGCCCACAAGATCGCCGAAAAATCGCAGATTGCGGTGCTGGCGATCAAGGACGCCGTGAATCGCAGCTACGACACCACATTGAACGAGGGCCTGCTTTACGAGCGCCGGGTCTTCCACTCGCTGTTCGCAACCGAAGATCAGAAAGAAGGCATGCAGGCCTTCCTCGACAAACGAGAACCTCAATTCCGCGACAAATAGGCTGAAAAACTTCGGCAAGCCCCGTTGACTTGCCGGCGACTCGGGCTTAGAAGCGCGACTTCAGATTTACACCACCCTGAAAGTGGGATGATTATACATGGCTAACACGCCTCAGTCCAAAAAGCGCGCCCGTCAGAACGAGACACGCTTCCAGATCAACAAAGCGCGCCGGTCGCGCATCCGCACCTTCCTGCGTAAAGTGGAAGAGGCGATTGCATCCGGCAACAAGGAAACCGCCTCGACCGCGCTGCGCGATGCACAGCCCGAACTGATGCGCGGCGTCACCAAGGGTGTGCTGCACAAGAACACCGTTGCCCGCAAAATGTCGCGGCTGTCAGCGCGGGTCAAATCGCTGGCCTGACGCTCTTCGACAGAATCATCGACGAAGGCGTGCCATCCGGCGCGCCTTTTTGTTTTTTGCAACTGTGGCATTTTCACTGCGCCTTCTGCGGGTTTTTCGCCGCATTTTGGATTCGTTCCGCCAAACTCAGAGTCAAGCACGATGTTCTGTTGCAGTGGCCTGAAAGCCCTTGCTAGCTTGACCGAGCGATTCATATCGTCTTGGGGGGACATTCGATGAGACCGGGCGAAAGTCCGTGTGTTTGGGCTGGTTCGACCGGTTTGCGCACGGGTGATCTTGGCTGCCAAACCAGACGCTCGTCTTATCGATGTCAGGACCGTTGCAAATTGGTGTTTTGTGGCTGTTCCTGATCTGAAGAGGCTTGGCCCGGCGCCTTATGGCGTCGCATGGGTCGGGTTTTCCGAAATGTCCGACTACCCGCGCCTCGTCGCGGCCAAAATGGAAGTTCCGGGAGATGAGGGGCCCGGAAACGCTCTATTTGTGCCGTACTGAGGTGTGATCCATGAGTGCCGCTCAGGCGGTGGCCGATCAATTGCCCGTTCCGGGCAGTCCGGTTCACTGCCCGAATGTCACGGCAAGGGTCGAGGATGATCTTGATGAGCATGGGCACCGGGGCAGGATGCACCGGGGGCTGGTCTGCCGCCAGTCTGCAATGAAACATGGATCGGGTCGAAGAACAAAATGACGGACGACACTTGGGGACGGATACGGGAAGAACTGCTCAACTCTGTAGGACGCAACAACTACAAGAACTGGATCGAACCGCTGGAATTTTCGGATCTGAGGAACGGCGTTGCGACGTTCCTTGTGCCGACGAACTTCATGGGAAACTGGGTGTCGCGAAATTTCGGCGATCAGATTCTGCACCAGCTCGCGAAGGCCGGTCAAAAGGTATCGCGGGTCGAATTTTTGGTGCCGCGCCCGCAGAAGCCCAAGGTCGGCGAATCGACCGAGCTACCTGAGAACGAACCGGCTATGAAACAGGCTGCCGCGGCCAAAGCCGTCGGCGATCTGCCCGGCGCGCCGCTCGATGCCCGATTCACCTTCGACAGCTTTGTCGTTGGCAAGCCCAACGAACTGGCGCATGCCGCCGCGCGACGCGTCGCCGAAGGCGGCCCGGTCACGTTCAACCCGCTTTTCCTTTATGGCGGCGTTGGTCTTGGCAAGACCCACCTGATGCATGCGATCGCATGGGAAATGCAGAAACAGCAGCCAGAGCTGCGGGTCGTCTACCTCTCGGCAGAACAGTTCATGTACCGCTTCGTGCAGGCGCTGCGCGACAAGCAGATGATGGATTTCAAGCAACTCTTCCGCTCGGTCGATGTGTTGATGGTCGATGACGTGCAATTCATCGCCGGCAAGGATTCGACGCAGGAAGAATTCTTCCATACTTTCAATGCGCTCGTCGATCAGAATAAGCAGATCATCATTTCCGCCGACCGCGCGCCAGTCGAGATCAAGGATCTGGAAGAGCGCATCAAGTCGCGGTTGCAATGCGGCCTTGTTGTCGACCTGCATCCAACCGATTACGAATTGCGACTTGGCGTGCTTCAACAAAAGGTCGAGCATTACCGCCAGCAATATCAGGGCCTTGTGATCGTAGACGGAGTGTTGGAATTCCTTGCACACCGGATTTCCACCAATGTCCGCGTGCTTGAAGGCGCGCTGATGCGGCTCTTCGCATTCGCGTCGCTGGTGGGCCGCGAAATCACCCTTGAACTTACCCAGGACTGTCTGGCTGATATCCTGCGCGCCAGCGACCGCAAAGTGACGGTCGAGGAGATCCAGCGCTTGGTCTCGGAACACTACAATATCCGCCTGTCCGACCTGATCGGCCCCAAGCGGGTGCGCACCATCGCCCGACCGCGTCAGGTAGCGATGTATCTGGCCAAGCAACTGACTAGCCGCAGCTTGCCGGAAATTGGTCGTCGTTTCGGCGGACGCGACCATACCACGGTCATGCACGGGGTGCGCCGGATCGAGGAACTGAAAGGCCACGACAATCAGATCGCCGAGGATTTGGAGATGTTGCGCCGATCCCTTGAAGGCTGAGGAACTTACCTTCCACCCTTGACGCCCAGCCGCGTTCAGCGGAGATTCCAGAAAACTATTGAGCCGGGCGGCGAATGGGCTACATTCGCCGCCCCGGCATCTGCAGGAGTGGGACATGAAAATCAGCATCGAACGCGGCGCCTTGCTCAAGGCCGTCGGTCAGGCCCAATCGGTCGTCGAACGCCGGAACACGATCCCGATCCTGGCCAACGTGCTGATCGAGGCAGAAGGCAACGAAGTATCGTTCCGCGCTACCGACCTTGACATCGAGGTTGTCGACAAGGCCCCCGCCCAGGTCGAACGCGCCGGGGCCACGACCGTTTCCGCCGTTACCCTGCACGAGATCGTTCGCAAGCTGCCCGATGGCGCGCTGGTCACGCTAATCGACGACAGTTCCGCGGGCCGCCTGACCGTCGAGGCGGGCCGCTCGAACTTCTCGCTCGCGACGCTGCCAAAGGAAGACTTCCCGTTGATGGCCTCGTCGGAATACGACACCAACTTCTCGGCCCCTGCACCGGTTCTGCGCCGCCTTTTTGACAAATCGAAATTCGCGATCTCGACCGAGGAAACCCGATACTACCTGAACGGCGTCTACCTGCATGTCGCGACCGGCGATAGCGGCCAGGTGCTGCGGTGCGTCGCCACTGACGGCCACCGCCTTGCCCGCATCGACGCGCCGCTGCCCAGCGGTGCGGAAGGCATGGCCGGAGTTATAGTGCCGCGCAAGACGGTCAACGAGTTGCGTAAACTTCTGGAGAATGACGAAACCGCAATCGCCGTCTCGGTTTCCGAAACCAAGGTCCGCTTTGCCACGCCTGAGATCACGCTTACCTCGAAGGTCATCGACGGAACGTTCCCCGATTACACCCGCGTCATCCCGCAGGGCAACACCCGCAAGCTGGTGGTTGACGCCGCCGAATTTGCGCAAGCCGTAGATCGGGTGGCAACCGTTTCTTCGGAACGCTCGCGCGCGGTGAAACTGTCGCTGGATGAAGACCGCCTGATCCTGTCTGTCAACGCCCCCGACAGCGGCGCAGCCGAGGAAGAATTGGGCGTCGCATATTCCGACGAAAAGCTGGAAATCGGTTTCAACGCCAAGTATCTTCTGGAAATCGCAGGTCAGGTAGATCGCGAGAATGCGGTGTTCCTATTCAACTCCTCGGGCGATCCGACATTGATGCGCGAGGGCGATGATACCAGTGCGGTTTACGTCGTCATGCCGATGCGCGTGTAAGCCCGACAGGGCCAGAAGGTCGTCCTTCCGTCGGTGAGGATGTTTTCAAACGAAAGATGAGGACAAGGTATGGGCAGCCTGGCAGTGACCGCGCTGACCCTGTCTCACTTCCGTTCGCATCGCACGGCGCGGCTGGCGCTGGATGGTCGCCCGATCGCGATTCACGGTCCGAATGGCGCGGGCAAGACCAACATTCTCGAGGCTGTTTCGCTGCTTTCGCCCGGTCGCGGACTTCGACGGGCCGCCGCCGATGACATCGCGCGCAAGCCCGAGTCCCTCGGCTGGAAGGTCACCGCGGATCTTGAAAGTCTACACCGGACGCACGAAGTCGAAACCTGGGCCGAACCCGGCGCAGCGCGGCAGGTACGGATCGATGGCAAGACCGCAACCCAGACGGCGCTTGGCCGGATAGCCCGGGTACTCTGGCTGGTTCCGGCGATGGACCGGCTGTGGATCGAAGGCGCGGATGGCCGCCGCCGCTTTGTCGACCGCATGACGCTGAGCTTCGAGCCCGGCCATGCCGACGCTACCCTGACCTACGAAAAAGCGATGCGGGAACGCAACCGCCTGCTGAAGGATCAGGTTATCGATCCGATATGGTACGGTGCGCTGGAAGCGCAGATGGCCGCAGCCGGGGCCGAGATCGCCGCCAACCGGGCCGAGGCGCTGGTCCGCGTCGCCGCCGCGCAGGACGGCGCGGTCACGGCGTTCCCAACCGCGGATCTGGCCCTGACCGGGCCAGACGACAGCATGATTCCCGAAACAGAAGCAGCGCTTGCGGCTGCCTTCCGGGACGGCCGAAGCCGCGATATGTCCGCCGGGCGCACCCTGATCGGTCCGCACCGCGCCGACCTGACCGCGATCTATGCCGCCAAGGGAATCGAGGCGCGGCAAAGCTCGACCGGCGAACAAAAAGCGCTGCTGATCTCGCTGATCCTTGCCAATGCCCGCGCCCTTGCCGATTATTTCGGCGCGCCGCCGATACTGCTGCTTGATGAGGTCGCCGCCCATCTCGACGCCGGTCGCCGCCGGGCGCTTTACGATGAGATATGCACCCTTGGCGCTCAAGCCTGGATGACCGGTACCGGTGTCGAGCTGTTCGAGGCTTTGGCCGCCCGCGCGCAATATGTCGGGGTCAGCGAAACTGACAGCATATCGAACATTACCATGTGTTAACATCGCGCAATCGAAGGAGCATGCCATGACCCCGCAACGTGTCACCCTGATCACTCTCGGCGTCGCCGACCTGGACCGTTCGCGCAACTTCTACGCCGCCCTCGGCTGGTCGCCGACCCAAGAGCAAGAGGGCGTCTGCTTCTATCAGATCAACGGGCTGGTCCTGGGTCTTTTCGGAATCGGACCGCTCGCTCAGGATCAGGGCCGACCCGATGCCAGTCTGGGCACCGGCGCGATAACGCTGGCGCAGAACTTCAACACCACCGAAGAGGTTGACGCTGCCTTTGCCGCCGCACTCGACGCCGGGGCCACCGCGCTGAAGAAACCCAAGAAAGTCTTTTGGGGCGGATATTCCGGATACTATGCCGACCCCGATGGCCATGTCTGGGAAGTCGCGATGAACCCGTCTTGGCCGCTTGATAAGGATGGCGGCCTGACCTTGCCATCCTAGACGGAAGGCCAGGGTCATCTCGACAATGGCGGTTGCTTGATCTAACGCGGTCGGGTTCCCAAATGTCGGACAAGCCATGACCATCACACCCCCCGAACTCCTGCTTTATGCCGGTGCGCTGGCGATCTTGTTCTTCACCCCCGGCCCGGTCTGGGTTGCGGTAACGGCGCGCACCCTTTCGGGCGGCTTCCGCGCGGCTTGGCCGCTGGCGCTTGGCGTGGTCGTCGGAGACGCACTCTGGCCGTTCCTTGCAATTCTCGGCGTCACTTGGGTGGTCTCGGTCTTTGCAGGGTTCATGACCGTGCTGCGCTGGACGGCCTGCGTGATCTTTCTGATCATGGGTGCGCTGATCATCCGCAACGCCGACAAGACCATCGCCAGCGACAGCCGCCTGACCCGGCCCGGCATGTGGGCGGGCTTTGCGGCGGGGGTGGCGGTGATTCTCGGCAATCCCAAGGCGATCCTCTTTTACATGGGTGTCCTGCCCGGTTTCTTCGACCTTACCAAACTCGGCTGGCGCGACATCGGTGCTATCGTTGCGCTGTCGATGATCGTGCCTCTGATCGGTAACCTGATGTTCTCTCTTTTTATCGACCGGGCCCGCCGCCTGCTGACCTCGCCCAGGGCGCTCCGTCGGACGAACCTGACGGCCGGAACGTTGCTGATCGTCGTCGGTCTGATCATCCCCTTCACCTGAGGTTTCACCGTCCCCGAGCTTTCCCTGCCGGAGGCAAAACCATTGCCTCTGCTGCTTTGCAGGCGCACGATTTCGGCGGATCGGCCCGTCCGACGCGACAACACCAAATATTGTGCCTAGCGCGTGACATCCCCCCCAAAATCTCGTATAAAATCGCAAAAATAGCGCGGAAAGATCGAATGGCCGAAGCAGCCCAGCAGCCGGAAGAATACGGCGCAGATTCTATCAAGGTTCTCAAAGGCTTGGACGCTGTTCGCAAGCGTCCCGGTATGTATATCGGCGATACTGATGACGGCTCTGGCCTGCATCACATGGTCTACGAGGTCGTCGACAACGGAATTGACGAGGCCCTGGCCGGCCATGCTGATCATGTTTCGGTGACGATCCATGCCGACAACAGCGTTTCCGTGTCCGACAACGGTCGTGGTATTCCCGTGGGCATCCACGAGGAAGAAGGCGTGTCGGCGGCCGAGGTCATCATGACGCAGCTTCATGCCGGCGGTAAATTCGACCAGAATTCATACAAGGTGTCGGGCGGTCTGCACGGCGTAGGCGTATCAGTTGTCAATGCGCTGTCGGACTGGCTGGACCTGCGGATCTGGCGCAACGGCAAGGAGCACTATGCCCGGTTCGAGCGTGGCGAGACGGTGAAGCACCTCGAAGTCGTCGGCGACTCGGATGGCCGCAAAGGAACAGAGGTGCGGTTCCTTGCCTCGACCACGACCTTTTCGAACCTCGATTACTCGTTCAAGACGCTGGAGCACCGACTGCGCGAGCTGGCCTTCCTGAATTCGGGTGTCCGCATCATCCTGCGCGATGAACGCCCTGCCGAGGCGATGGAATCCGATCTGTTCTACGAGGGCGGCGTGCGCGAATTCGTTCGCTATCTCGACCGTTCCAAGACGCCGATGATCCCGGATCCTATCTACATCATCGGCGAGCGCGACGGCGTCACCGTCGAGGCCGCGATGTGGTGGAACGACAGCTATAACGAGATGGTGCTGCCGTTCACCAACAACATTCCCCAGCGCGACGGCGGCACCCATCTGGCTGGCTTCCGCGGGGCGCTGACCCGCACGATCAACCTGTACGCCAATTCCAGCGGGATTTTAAAAAAGGAAAAGGTCACCTTTACCGGCGACGACGCCCGCGAAGGCCTGACTTGCGTACTGTCGGTCAAGGTCCCGGACCCGAAGTTTTCCAGCCAGACCAAGGACAAGCTTGTGTCCTCCGAAGTGCGCCCCGCGGTTGAAAACCTGCTGAACGAGAAACTTGGCGAATGGTTCGAGGAACACCCGAACGAGGCTCGGCTCATCGTCAGCAAGATTGTCGAGGCGGCGCTGGCCCGAGAGGCCGCGCGCAGGGCCCGCGAGATGACGCGCAAGAAATCCTCGCTGGATGTCGCCTCGTTGCCCGGAAAGCTGGCGGATTGCCAGGAACGCGATCCCGCCAAGCGTGAACTGTTCCTTGTCGAGGGCGACAGCGCCGGCGGTTCGGCCAAGCAGGGCAGGTCACGCAACAATCAGGCCGTGCTGCCTCTGCGCGGCAAGATCTTGAACGTCGAACGGGCGCGCTTCGACCGGATGCTGGGCAGCCAGGAGATCGGCACGCTGATCACCGCGCTGGGCACCGGGATCGGGCGCGACGAGTTCGACCTGTCGAAACTGCGCTACCACAAGATCATCATCATGACCGACGCAGACGTGGATGGCGCCCATATCCGCACGCTTCTGTTGACCTTCTTCTTCCGGCAGATGCCATCCCTGATCGAGGGCGGCTATCTCTATATCGCCCAGCCGCCGCTCTACAAGGTCGCGCGCGGAAAGTCCGAGGTTTACCTCAAGGATCATCCCGCGCTCGAGGACTATCTTGTGCAGATGGGCGTCGAGGGGGCTGTGCTGCGGCTGCCCACCGGCGAAGAGATAGCCGGTCAGGATCTGGCCCGCGTCATTGAAGGCGCGCGGCAGTTCCGCCGCGTGCTCGAAGCCTTCCCGACGCATTATCCGCGCAACATCCTTGAACAGGCAGCCCTGGCCGGTGCTTTCGATCCCGGCAAGGCCGATGCCGACCTTCAGGAGGTTTCGAACCGCGTCGCGGAGCGTCTCGATCAGGTTGCACTGGAATATGAAAAGGGCTGGACAGGGCGAATTACACAGGATCATGGCATCCGCCTGACCCGGATTCTGCGCGGCGTCGAGGAAATACGTTCGCTTGACGGTGCGGTCTTGCGTTCAGGCGAGGCACGGCGCCTGTCGGAAGTCTCTAAATCCAATCGTGACGTGTTCTCCGATCCGGCCCGGCTTGTGCGCAAGGATCGTGACACGGTCATCCATGGCCCGACCGACCTGCTGGAGGCGATCCTGAAGGAAGGCGAAAAGGGCCTGTCGCTGCAGCGCTACAAGGGTCTGGGAGAGATGAACCCCGGTCAGCTTTGGGAAACCACACTCGACCCCGAGGCGCGGACGCTTCTGCAGGTCAAGATCGACGATGTGACCGAAGCCGATGACATCTTCACCAAGCTGATGGGCGATGTCGTGGAGCCCCGCCGCGAGTTCATCCAGCAGAACGCGCTTAGTGTCGAGAACCTCGATTTCTGAACCAAGGTCAGGGATGGGCTGGGGGCAGCGCCGCAGATGGCTTATGACCGATCGCGGATCAGGATCGCCCGAAAGTCATTGATATTGGTGCCCGTCGGGCCCGGTGCAAACAGATCACCTACCGCGTCGAATGCGGCCCAGCTATCATTTGATTGCAACGCACCGGCCGGGTCCAGACCGGCCTGACGCATCCGCGCGGCGCTGCTGCCATCGGCGAAGGCACCGGCATTGCTTTCGGATCCATCGATCCCATCGGTATCCGCAGCCAATGCGGTGATCCGTTCGGCCCCGTCGATTGCAGCGGCGAACGAGAGTAGGAACTCGGCATTCCGACCGCCACGCCCGGCCCTGTTGCGCAGGGTGACCGTCGTCTCCCCGCCCGACAGGATCAGGACCGGCGAGGGGAACGGGCGGTTTCGCGCGCTCACTTCGCGGGCAATCGCCGCGTGAACCAGACCGACATCGCGCGCTTCACCTTCGATCGCGTCCGAAAGGATCACCGCTGGAATCCCCGCCGCCAAAGACGCAGCCGCGGCGGCTTCAAGCGATATCCGGGCCGAAGCGATCACCCTGACCTCGTTGTTCGTGAAAACCGGGTCATCGGGCATCGGCGCGCGGGCGGCGTCGCTGCGAAGGTGCGCCATGATCTGATCGGGCAAGACAATTCCCCTGTTCCGGACCATTGTCAGCATCTCGTCCGGTCCCACCCGAGACGGTACCGTCGGGCCCGAGGCAACTTCTGCCGGATCATCGCCGGGGACGTCAGACACCACCAAGGAGACAACCCGTGCCGGATGAGCGGCCGCGGCAAGCCGCCCGCCCTTGATGCCGCTCATATGCTTGCGAATCGCGTTCATCGCACCAATCGGCGCGCCAGACGCCAACAGCGCCTCGTTCAACGCCTGTTCATCGTCCAGCGTCAGACCCTGTGGCGGCAATGGCAGCAGCGCCGATCCGCCGCCAGAGATCAGCGCAACCACCAGATCGTCGGCCGTCAACCCCGAAACCGCACTCAGCAGCGCCTTGCTTGCAGCCATCCCCGCCGCGTCGGGCACCGGATGCGACGCCTCAAGCACCCGGATAGAGCGGCAGGGTGTGGCGTAACCGTAACGAGTCACGACGACACCTTCCAATGGTCCGTCCCAAAGCTCTTCGAATGCCGCCGCAAGGTGCGCTGCCCCTTTGCCGGCTCCGACAACGACCACCCGGCCTCGTGGCCTGGCGGGCAGATGCGCCCGCAGCGCCTCTTTCGGGTCCGCAGCGGCCACCGCCGCATCAAACAGTCCCGTCAGAAAAACCCGGTCATCCGCCTTGATCACGATCCTGCCCCCTCAAACAAGCGCAGCCTATTTCAAAGCTTAGAGGATCATCAAGCCATCAGTACAAGAGAACATGAGGTCAGATCCGAGCCGATAGACAGCCGCTCAACCTTCAGTCAAAATCAACAATGTTCTCTTTGCTTCAATGGATCTGAAATTGGCTATCAAGATAGAGATGTTGCGTTGCTTCGATGCCGTGGCACTGCAAGGCAGCCTGCAAGACGCTGCAGAGGCTTTGGGGCGATCGCCCTCGGCCGTTTCGATGATGCTGAAGCAGTTCGAGGATCAGATCGGCACGCCGCTGTTCGAAACCGCACGTAAATCCCGCCTGACACCACTGGGAGAGATGATCCATCAGGAAGCACGGCGCGGACTGCTCGATTTCGAGCGAACTGTCACAAGCATCTGTCGGCTCGCGCGGGCCGAGGAAGGGATCGTACGTCTGGCCGCCACACCCTCTGCGGCGGGCGCAATCCTGCCCGGGGTGATCCGCAGCTTTGTTCGAGCGCATCCCAAGGTGCGGATCGACCTGCGCGACATGGACTCGGCCAGCGTCAGACGGGCGATGGAACAGGAACAGGCCGATATCGGCATAGCGACCCTCCCCGATATTCCGGGTCTAGAACGCCGGCATCTGTTGTCGGACGAATTCGGTGTCGTCTGCCCCGCTGATCACGACTTGACCCAGTGCCATCATCCGTTGGTATGGGCCGATCTTGACGGCCACCCGTTCATCGTCAACGGCCTTTGCGATCTGATCCAACAGCCGGAATTCGGCTCTATCTTAGGAAATTCGCTGCTTTCGGTCCCGAACACCGCCTCGCTTTTCGGCCTGATCCGGGCGGGGATCGGTATCACGATCCTGCCGCGTCTGGTGCTGTTACCAAGCCAGACAGGCCTTGCCTTCCTGCCCCTCGCCGACTGTTCGACCCGCCGCGACCTCTTCGTCATCGCGAAACCAAGGCGCCTATTGTCACCGGCGGTTCGGTCGTTTCTGGATATGCTGAGGCCCGAAATTCAGAATAGCTGAATTAGATTATAGTTAATACGATTTGATTGAAGTAAGTGCCTGTGACAGCTTGCCACGATGAAGCGGCGGGCTGCCTTCTGCCGCGATACAGTGGGGGCATCCGATGGCCGAACTCAACCGCAACTACATCGCAGGCGAATGGGTTACCGGCGCCTCGGAGATTGAGAACCGCAATCCCTCGGATCTGACCGACCTGATCGGCACCTACGCGCAGGCCAGCGCCGCGCAATTGGACCAGGCGCTCGACGCGGCCCGCAAAGCCCAGGCGGAATGGGCAGACTACGGCCTGGAACGTCGCCACAACGTGCTGATGGCCATCGGCAACGAACTGATGTCCCGCGCCGCTGAATTGGGTGAGCTTCTGTCGCGCGAAGAGGGCAAGCCATTGGCCGAAGGCAAGGGCGAGGTCTTTCGCGCCGGACAGTTCTTCACCTACTACGCAGCCGAATGCCTGCGCCAGATTGGCGACAATGCCGACAGCGTGCGTCCCGGTGTCGAGGTCGATATTCGCCGCGAACCAGTCGGCGTGGTCGCCATCATATCGCCCTGGAACTTCCCCACCGCCACCGCCAGTTGGAAAATCGCCCCTGCGCTGGCTTTCGGCAACGCCATCCTGTGGAAGCCCGCCAATCTGACACCGGCATCGGCGGTGGCCCTGACCGAAATCATTTCGCGTCAGGACATCCCGGCCGGCCTGTTCAACCTTGTGATGGGCGCGGGCCGCGAAATTGGCCAGCGCCTGGTCGAAAGTCCCAAACTGGACGCCATCTCCTTCACCGGGTCGGTTCCGGTCGGCAAGGGCATAGCCGCTGCGGCAATCCAGAACCTGACCAAGGTACAGCTGGAAATGGGATCGAAAAATGCCCTCGCCGTGATGAACGACGCCGACCTGGACCTTGCTGTCAGCCTCGCCCTCGGAGGCGCATTCGGCGGTTCTGGACAGAAATGCACCGCCTCGTCGCGGCTGGTGGTGCACGAAGCCATCCACGATGCTTTCGTCGAAAAACTGGTCGCCGGTGCCAAGGCCATGAAGGTCGGCCCGGCCCTGTCCGAGGGCACGCAAATCGGCCCTGTAGCCAGCGAAGAGCAATTGAATGCCAATCTAGACTATATTTCTGTCGGAAAATCCGAAGGCGCCACGCTTGAGTGTGGCGGCGAGCGGCTTTCGACAAATCCTGAGGGCTACTACATGTCGCCCGCTGTCTTCACCAATACCACCAACCCCATGCGCATCAATCGAGAGGAAATGTTCGCGCCCATCGCTTGTGTCATCAAGGTCGCAAGTTACCCCGAGGCGCTTGAGGTCGTGAACGACACCAACTTCGGACTTACGTCCGGCATCGTTACACGCAGTCTGGCCCGCGCCTCGCATTTCCGCCGCCATGCTCGCACCGGCTGTGTCATGGTGAATCTGCCCACCGCTGGCACCGATTACCACGTGCCGTTCGGCGGACGCGGAGACTCGTCCTATGGTCCACGCGAGCAAGGCGCCTACGCAGCGGAATTCTACACCACGGTGAAGACCGTCTATATCGCCGCTGGCGACGTGGACTGAGCACATGACCTACCGCATCGACGCGCTGCAATACGCCAACTGGAACGAAAAGATCTTCCGTCAGATGCGCGAAGGTGGCCTCGACGCTGTCCACGTCACCATCGCCTATCATGAAAGCTTCCGTGAAACCGTCTCTAACATTGAGAAATGGAACATTTGGTTCGAAAACCATCCCGATCTTATCATGCCTGGCCGCGCCGCTGCCGATGTTGCGAAGGCGAGGGAAAGCGGCCGCACCGCGATCTTCTTCGGGTTCCAGAATCCCAGCCCGATCGAGGATGATATCGGGCTGGTCGAAATCCTGCACACACTTGGCGCGCGCTTCATGCAGCTCAGCTACAACAACCAGTCGCTGCTGGCTACAGGCTGTTACGAGGACGAAGATCCCGGCATCACGCGTATGGGCCGCCAGGTGATTGCCGAGATGAACCGCGTCGGCATGGTCGTGGATATGAGCCATTCGGCCGACCGCTCGACGCTGGAAGCGATCGAGATATCGAGCCGCCCCATCGCAATCACCCACGCAAATCCGCATTCCTGGGCTCCGGCTTTGCGAAACAAGAAAGATGATGTTCTTAAGGCTCTTGCCGGTTCTGGCGGGATGCTGGGCTTGTCGCTCTATCCGCATCACCTCAAGAACAAGTCCGCCTGCACGCTTGAGGATTTTTGCCAGATGGCTGCCCGCACCGCCGATCTCATCGGACCGGAGCATCTCGGCATAGGCTCCGACCTTTGCCAGGACCAGCCCGACAGCGTCGTCGAATGGATGCGCACCGGGCGCTGGACCAAACAGATCGACTATGGCGAGGGGTCCGCTGCTGTCCCCGGTTTCCCCGACATGCCCGACTGGTTCCGAGACAACCGGGATTTCGTCAATTTAGAGACTGGTTTGATGGCTGTGGGCTTCAACCCCGCCGAGGTTGCCGGGATCATGGGCGACAACTGGCACCGCTTTTTCGACAAGGGCTTCGGCCCGCATCAACCGATCGGAGACTGACCGGACCTGACAACAACGGATTTCCTTTTTGGGAGGATGGAATGACCGACACAACACTGACGCCAGAGGCAACAGGCCTCGGCCACGTCAACAAACCGCTTTTCGCCATAACTGGTGGTTTCATCGCGTTCTTCTGCCTGATCGCACTATTCGATCTCGAGCTCCTGGGCCGGATCGTCGATACCAGCTTCGCCTTTTCGGCCAGATACTTCGGCCTTTATTGGCAGCTTCTGCTGCTTGGGACGTTCCTGATGGGTCTCGTTCTGATCGCACTGCCGGGAAGCAAGGCGATCATGGGCGGCCTGACCGCGCCCGAATTCACCACATTCCAGTGGGGCGCGATGATCATGTGCACGCTTCTGGCCGGCGGCGGCGTGTTCTGGGCTGCGGGCGAACCGATGGCGCATTTCCTCTCTTCGCCGCCGCTATTCGGTGCAGAGGCCGGTTCTGCCGCTGCCGCAAATCCCGCACTGGCGCAAAGTTTCCTGCATTGGGGTTTTCTCGCCTGGGCGATCCTTGGCGCGCTGACAACTGTAATGCTGATGCATTACCACTATGAAAAAGGGCTGCCGCTCGCACCGCGCACGCTGCTCTACCCGGTTTTCGGCGACCGCGCGATCAACGGCCCGATCGGCCTGATCGCCGATGCATCCTGCATCATATCCGTCGTGGCGGGGACGGTCGGCCCGATCGGCTTTCTTGGCCTGCAGGTCAGTTACGGCGCAAACGCGCTGTTCGGCATCCCAGACAGCTTTGCCACCCAAGTCGTCGTCATCGCCGGCCTTGTGGCGCTATACACGATCTCGGCCGCGACCGGCCTGTCGAAGGGCATCCAGATCCTGAGCCGGTTCAACGTCATCCTTGCCGCCGCGCTGCTGCTGTTCATGCTGATCGCCGGACCGACCGGTTTCATCTTCAAGAACATCTTCTCAGGGTTCGCGACCTATCTGTCCAACTTCTTCGGAATGGCGCTTTATCGCGGAGAGTCCGGCGTTTTCGGGGATCCGGGTTGGCTTGGCTGGTGGACAGTGTTCTTCTGGGGCTGGTTCCTGGGCTACGGACCGCTGATGGCAATGTTCATCGCGCGGGTAAGCCGTGGCCGCTCGATCCGCTCTATCATCATCCTGTTGGCTATTGTCGCGCCGATCGTGACCAATTTCTGGTTCACCATTGTCGGCGGTTCGGGCATCGCCTTCGAACTGGCCAATCCCGGTTCGGTCTCGACGGCGTTCGAGGGGTTCAACCTGCCTGCGGCGCTTCTGGCGATCACCCAGCAACTTCCGATGGGGTTCATGGTTTCGCTCCTGTTCCTGATCCTGACCACCGTCTTCGTCGCCACAACCGGTGATTCGATGACATATGTGATCTCGGTCGCCATGTCCGATCGCGAACTGCCGGCCATGCCGATGCGCATTTTCTGGGGCGTCGCGATGGGTCTGATGGCGATCATCCTGATCTCGGTCGGCTCGGGCGGAGTCGCGAAACTGCAAAGTTTCATCGTCGTAACCGCCGTGCCGGTGTCGCTGGTGCTCTTGCCCTCGCTTTGGGATGCGCTACGCATCACCTTGGCGAAAGGCCGCGCGATGAAATGAACCGTGCCGGGGGCAGGGCAAGCCGCTGCCCCCCGGCCCACTCGCCCGGAATGATGGAAAGGAGGCCCTGATGGATCCGCAGCCTGACACCAGCCGCGTTGCCCCGCGTGATCCCGCCACCGTCATGCGCCTTGCCCGGATGGGGTCTTTCCACCAGTCACGGCTGTCTTTCATGCGGGTGCTTCTGCGTCGGCTGAAGGCCGAGAACTGGCGCTTTGACCGCCCGGCATTTCAGATCGACGACAGCGGCGTAGGCCATGCCATCTACCGCCTGACCGGCCCGACCCGCGCCTACAGCCTTGTCGCCTTTGCACATGACCTGCCGCCGGAACAACGTTCGGACCGGGTGATCGCCACCGCATGGGACGCGACGTTCGCACTGTTTGACGGCACGCCGACCAAGGCGGACATCGACCGGCTGTCGCGCAACATCCCCAAGCAAGAGGCCGGTCGCGTCCGCGCCACCGAGCTTTCCGTTTCTCGCGCCAACCGCTCAGTCCGGCTGTTCGACCATGTAATTCAGTGTCTCGCACAGGGAAAACAGCCGAAAGATGCGGACGTGGACGCGGTCGGCTACCTGATGCGAACCACCGCCGTCTACGGCTCGGGCAAGCTCGGTGCCGCCGACCGCGAAAGCATTGCCGATCGCCCCGAATTTGCTGCTCCGTTTCAGGCCGAGATGCTTAGCGTCTTCCTGATCCGCGGCTTTGTGCTGGACCTCGTGGAACACCTCGCCCGCGTCAAGGGCGGCGACCGCGCTGTCGCCCTCGATCCGGCGCTTCGGCGTCGATTCGGTATCGGCAATTCCACCGGCCTCGGCATGGCGCCGTTCCTGCTGAACCACCCGATCCTGCTCAACAACTGGATCGCCGCGCGTGAAATCGGACTTGCGCGCATACGCAGCCTGCCAACCGCCCAGCCGCAAAACATCGCCGCCTTCCATGACATCCGCGCCCGCGCGCGCCAGCACATCGCGCGGTGGCATTCCGAACATCCGGTGCAGCAGCAAAAGCTTGCGGCCCTCAACGCCGATCTCGATCAACTCGATGCGTATCTTACCCTGCATGACCTGAGCGACCAAAATCCTTGGAATAGACTATGGGTATGGGCAGAGACCGCGCTGTCGCTCGAAGGTCAGGAACTGCTGGTATCGTTGCTTTTTGAACCTCACGGTACGCTCGTCGATGATCTCGCGGCGACGATGAGCGCGGATGAAACCGAAGGTTTCCGCATCGACGGCGGCATGTCGATTGCCCGCCTGCGCGAGATCCTGCACGATATCTACGGCTGGGCGCTTGAAACCGACTGGGCCGCGCCCGAGGCGCAGGCGCTCGTCTGGTACACGTCCGAGGAAAAGCTGGAACCCCGCCTCGGAAACCGACACGAGGAACCGGTCGCCCTCTACGAACAGCCGCTGTGCCCCGGTCGTGATGCCGCCGCGCTCTACAATGACATTTCGGATGAACCGGGCGATGCCCCGGTTGCCGCAGTCCTGCTGCGCCTGCCGCAGCACCGCCACACAGTCCGCCGCGCCCAGATTGCCGCCCGCTACCCCTATGCAGAGATTCGGGACAATACGATTGCCGCCGATATGCTGCCGATCGATCTGCTGCGCACCAAGCTCTCGTTCTTCGGCGCCTGCCATTTCGACCCGCGATCGGATCGTTGGGTGCGGATCAACATGTTTCGCAACGCGCCGTTCCCGGACGAACTTGAAACTCTCGATTTCGCGGGTTGGACGTATCCGCCACTTGCCGGATCCGTGAAGTGATCTGGTCACTGAATGAAATCGACGCCCTTTGCCGCAAGGCTGCGAAGGGGTCAGGCCTCAGCTGGGGGCTGGCCGAAGAGGCCGGAAAAGCCGCGCGCTGGCTGGCCGAACAGGGCATGCCTGGTCCGACCTTGCTGGCGCAGCTGCTGAAGCGCAATGACGGCACACCTTACGCCGATCTGGTCCCGAGCGAAGTGGACGGTGTCTGGACCTCTGCCGGCGGTACGCTGTGCCCGCTGATCGCCGGGGCGGCCTTATGTGACCGCGCCGAGAAGATCGCGAACGGCGCCGACGTGACGCTTGCGCGGACCGCCTTTCCGCTGCTGCTTGCCCCCTATGCCGACGCCATTGCCAGGCCCCGCGGACTCTGCATCGCGCTGACATTGCAGGGCACGACCCTGACGCTGACCCCTGGCGGGCTGGTCTTTGCGGGTGATGCCGTCGCTTTGCTGTCTCCAGTGGCCAAAACAGTGTCTATAACGATAGAATCGCAGCCCAAGGGCGCAGCATTGCCCATCCGGAACGGCCGGGAAATCCCGCCCGAGGCATCCAGCGTCCTGCACGCCTTCGCGCATCGCACCTATGCGCCAGCGACCGAGGCCAGCCGTGCCGCCGGGGCAGGGGCCGGCACCAGCGATAACGACTGAAGCGACTCCTGAACGCGTCGAACCGAATAGCCTCTGCCCCCGCTGCGTTCAAACGCGAATGCCGGTGATTTTCCGGCATAGGCGTCTGCCCGATCGCCGCAAGCGATCTGGATTGCGACCGAGGCCCGCCCTGACCCGATGGCATCACAAAACGCCCCACACGGAAATCCATGCGGGGCGCGATCCTGCCGCCGAACACTCACGCTCACTCATACCTGACGGCAGGAATTTGCGTCAGTTGACGACCGCTTCCATCTCTTTCACGCGCTCGCCAGTGCTTTGCGCAAAGGCGGCGATCATGGCGCGGTAGAATTCTTCCGTCCCTGGCACCAGTCCATCACCAAGGGCGCTGGCTTCAAGCTCGATGTTGAACTCTTCCTGCGGCGCGGGCTCTGTACCGCCCTCCGAAGCGGTTTGTTCACTCGCTTCGGGCGGATAGACATAGACCCAGCCGCCAAGCCGGTTGAACCCCTTGTCTTCGTTCAAAGGCACACCATCCAGGCTGATCTCGGCAACCCGGACCTTGATGGTGTAGCCGTCTTCTCCGGTCAGCGGGAACAACTCTTCGCTGATCGCAGCCTGCAGATCTTCGCGCACATTGGGATAGTATTCCAAGGCTTTCTTGTTGTTCACGTCGGACAATTCGGCGTCCACTTCGACGGCGCTGATCGTCACCTGTTCGGCATAGGCTGCGGTCGCCGTCGTCAACAACAATCCAGCCAGTATCGGGCGTAGAATGGTCATTTTGTGGTCCTTTCCATTCGTGCGCTGCAGGTAACGGGCGGACACACTGCCCACGCGATCCTGCAATGCAACTTGCTATGAATGGATAACCTGCCAGAGCCTTCGTTGGTTCCCGCGACGTAACGTCAGCAGCGGCTTTCCGCCCGCGCCTTACGCCACCTCGAATTCCAGCGGCTTGACCTGCTGGAACATACCCGATGCTTCCAGCTTGGCCAGAACTGCTGCTGGGATCGGATCGTCGAGATACAAAAGCGCAATCGCATTCCGCCCGCGCTCTGACCGGCCCAAGGTGAAGTTGGCGATATTCACGCCATTCTCACCCATCGTATTACCAAGCGTGCCGATGATTCCCGGCATGTCATTGTTCGTCGTATAGAGCATGTGCTGCCCGATCTCGGCGTCGATGGTAATCCCCTTGATCTGGATGAATCGCGGCTTGCCGTCACTGAACACCGTTCCGGCGATGGATCGCTCGCGGTCCTCGGTCACGACCGTCAGCTTGATATAAGCGTCGAAGACCCCGGTCTTTTCCTGCGTGGTGGTCGAGATGTTGACCCCCCGCTCCTTGGCCACGACCGGCGCCGATACCATGTTCACCTCCGGGTTGATCGCTTTCATGATCCCGGCGACGGCCGAAGCATTCAGCGCCGCCGTGTTCATCTGCGCCACGCTGCCGTTGTAAAGAATGTTGATCGCCTTGATCGGTTCGTCCGTCATCTGACCGACAAAAGCGCCCAGATGTCCGGCCAGCTTTACCCACGGTCCCATGACGGCTGCTTCCTCGGCGGTGACGCTTGGCATGTTCAGCGCATTGGTGACCGCGCCGGTCAGCAGGTAATCCGACATCTGCTCGGCCACCTGAATCGCCACGTTCTCTTGCGCCTCCGAGGTCGATGCCCCCAGATGCGGCGTGCAGACCACGTTCGGCAAACCGAACAAAGGCGACGCCTTCGCCGGTTCAACTTCAAACACGTCCAGCGCCGCACCGGCTACATGACCCGCCTTGATCGCCTCGGCAAGGGCCGCTTCGTCGATCAACCCGCCGCGGGCGCAGTTGATGATTCGAACGCCCCTTTTTGCCTTTTTCAGAGCCTCTTTCGAGATGATATTGCGGGTCTTGTCGGTCAGCGGCACATGCAGCGTGATGAAGTCAGCCCGGCCCAACAACTCGTCCAGCTCGACCTTCTGCACATTGATCTGGTGGGCGCGTTCCTCGGTCAGGAAGGGATCGTAGGCGATCACTTTCATCTTCAGCCCATGTGCCCGATCACAGACGATGCTGCCGATATTGCCAGCGCCGATCACGCCAAGCGTCTTGGCGGTCAGTTCGACCCCCATGAAGCGGCTCTTTTCCCATTTTCCGGTCTGCGTGCTGGCGTCGGCCTCTGGGATCTGCCGCGCCACGGCGAACATCATCGCGATGGCGTGTTCGGCGGTGGTGATCGAATTGCCGAAAGGCGTGTTCATCACGATCACACCCTTTTTTGAGGCGGCTGGAATGTCGACATTGTCGACGCCGATCCCCGCCCGCGCCACGATCTTCAGGTTGGTCGCCGCATCCAGCAGTTTTGACGTTACCTTGGTGGCAGAACGGATCGCCAACCCGTCAAATTCCGGGATCGCCGCCAGCAGCGCATCCTTGTCCTTTCCAAGGTCGGGTTCGAACGTCACGTCGATGCCGCGGTCGCGAAAGATCTGCACGGCTGCATCCGACAGCTTGTCGGAAACGAGTACTTTGGGGGCCATCATGGGCACTCCTGATTGAACATTGATGGGGAAGGGCGCCGCAGCGCACCAACTGCTTGATTAGGCAGCGGCCGATTGCGCCGCGATCTCGGCCTGGAAGGCCCAACCAATCCATGGCATCAGCACTTCCAGATCCGCGGTCTCGACCGTGCCGCCGCACCAGATCCGCAACCCTGGCGGCGCATCGCGATAGGCGCCGATGTCATAAGCGACGCCCTCGGTCTCCAGCCGCTTGGCGACTGCCTTGGCAAAAGCCGCGCCGTCACCGATGCGCGGATCGGTGAACTTCAGGCAGACGCTGGTATTGCTGCGCGTCGCGTGATCGACGGCAAGGTTCTCGATCCAGTCATTCTCTGTGCAAAACGTCTCTAGCACGGCCGAATTCGCATCTGCGCGAGCAATTAACCCCGGCAGTCCGCCGACCGATTTCGCCCAGTTCAGCGCTAGGATATAATCCTCGACCGCCAGCATCGACGGTGTATTGATCGTCTCTCCGGCAAAGATTCCCTCGATCAGCTTGCCGCCCTTCGTAAGCCGGAAGATCTTCGGCAGCGGCCAGTCGGGGGTGTAGCTTTCCAGCCGCTCGACGGCCCGTGGGCCGAGCACCAGCATGCCATGCGCCGCCTCGCCGCCCAGCACCTTCTGCCAGCTGAAGGTCACCACGTCGAGCTTGTCCCAGGGCAATTGCATCGCGAAGGCCGCAGAGGTGGCATCACAAATGGTCAGCCCCTGACGATCAAGGGGAATCGCGTCGCCGTTTGGCACCCGCACGCCGCTTGTCGTGCCGTTCCAGGTGAACACCACGTCCCGGTCGAAGTCGACCTCTGAGAAGTCGACGATCTCGCCATAATCCGCTGTCCGCACCGTGGCATCCAGCTTCAGCTGCTTGACCGCATCGGTGACCCAGCCGGCCCCGAAACTTTCCCAGGCCAACATCTCTACGGGTCGCGCGCCCAGCATCGACCACATCGCCATCTCGATCGCGCCAGTATCGGAAGCGGGCACGATGCCGATCCGGTAATCCGCCGGCACGCCCAGAATTTCACGGGTCTTGTCAATCGCTTCCCGCAGTTTCGCCTTGCCTACAGCAGCGCGATGCGACTGGCCCAAAGGCGCGTCCGACAGGGCATCCAGGGTGAAAACGGGGGGTTTGGCACAGGGGCCTGAAGAGAACCGCGGATTGTCCGGCCGCGATGCCGGTTTCGTCATAGCCATTGCTGCTATCCTTCCAGATAAGCGCCCCTCGTTGGGGAGGGGTGTCCC
>JAGXFH010000044.1 GCA_024637315.1 Brevirhabdus sp. | reverse complement strand
CGCGACACTGGCGTTCAAGAACTCTGTGCTGGGACCGCTGGCCGATTGGCTCTCGAAGGGGCTGGGCGGCATCTTCGCGCCGGTCAAACACGCAGGCGGCATGGTCGGCGCGCCCGGTCCCGGCCGGATGGTGCCGGCGCTCGCGTTCGCCGGCGCGCCGCGGATGCATTCCGGAGGGACCGTGGCCCCGGTGGGGCCGCGTAAGCCCGGAGGAAGCGGCTGGGCGGGTCTGAGGCCGGATGAGGTGCCCGCGATCCTGCAACGCGGCGAACGGGTGCTGTCGCGGGCCGAGGTCGCAAGCGGGATGGGTCGAGGCGGCTCGGGTGCTGGAGGCTCGGGTGGTGTGGCGATCAGCATTGATGCCCGAGGCGCGCAAGCGGGTGTGGCCGAACAGATCGATGCCAGGCTGCGCGCCGCCCTCCCCGAGATCGCCCGTCTGGCCAAGGCCAGCGTGGCGGATGGTCGGCGGCGCGGCCATGCCCTCTGACAGAAAGCTCCTGCCATGCCCGAGATGATCCCCGAACTGCCGCTGACCCTCGTGCAATCGCTGGAGCGCAGCCTCGTCACTGCCACTGCCGTGGCGACCTCGCCGTTCACCGGCACCCAGGAGGTGCAGGACTGGGGCGGGGAATGGTGGGAATACGGGGTCGAGATGGCCCGCATGACCGGGCGCGACGGGCGCCGCCTGTCTGTGTTTCTGGCAGCCCTTGGCGGGCCGCGCGGACGATTCCTGTTCCGCGATCCGACGATCCGGCAACCGGGAAGCCTGCTCGCACCCCATGTCGCGGGCGGGTTCCAGACCGGCGGGATGCTGATCACCGGTGGCTGGCCGCCGTTTTCCACGCCGATGCTGGCGGGAGATTTCTTCTCGATCGGCACCGAGGAGCAGACCCGGCTGCATCAGATCACTGCGGATGTGGCATCCGATGAGGCCGGGCTTGCGACGATCAGTTTCGTTCCGCGGTTGCGGTCCTCCCCCAGCGATGGCGACGCGCTGGAAACAGCCGCTCCGGCCGTGCTGCTGCGCCTGACCGCGCCGGTTCCTGCCCGCATCGGCCGGGCCGACAGGTTCCTTTTCACTCTCACCGCCCGGGAGGCGCTATGAGCCGCGATCTGTCGCCCGACTTTGCTGCAGCGCTGGCCGACCGGGACCTGCGCCCGGTGATCTTCTTTGAAGGCATGTTCGCCTCCGGCCCGGTGCGGCTCTGGTCGGGTCTGGGCGAGATCGGCTGGGCCGGGCAATCCTGGTCAGGCGCCGGCGGGCTTCTGGGCCTCGGCGCGATCGAGGAAACCTCCGAGATCGTCGCAGGCGGCACCTCGGTCTCGCTGTCCGGCATCCCGCCCGATCTGGTGCAGCTGGCCATCACTGAGGCGCGCCAGGGCTTGCCGGGCCGGGTCTGGCTCGGGCTTCTGACCGAGGAGGGGCAGATCATTGCCGATCCGGTGCTGGCCTTCGCCGGTCGCCTTGATGTGCCAGAGATCACCGACGATGCCGACAGCTGCCGGATCACCATCAGCTACGAGTCGCGGCTGATTGATCTGAACACCGCGCGCAGCTGGCGCTACACCCATGAAAGCCAGCAAAGCCTGCATCCCGGCGATCTCGGCTTCGAATATGTCACGGCGATTCAGGACCGCGACATCACCTGGGGGCGGGGGTGATGCTGTCAAACGGGACGGGCGCGCAGGTCCGCCGTCCCGGCTGGGAATGCCGCCTCGCCGAGGCCATCGAGGCCGCCCGCAGGCGGGCCTTTCAATGGGGCCAGCACGATTGCGCAATCTGGGCCTTTGATCTGCGCAGTGATCTGACCGGCGGCGAGGATGTGGCCGGGCTCTGGCGCGGCCGCTACCGGACGGCGCGCGGGGCCACCCGGGTGATGCGGCGGCTCGGCTGGCCGTCCCTGGAAGCTGCAGGACGCGCGCTGCTGGGCGATCCGCTGCCCTCGGTCAATCTGGCGCAACGCGGTGATCTTGTCCTGGCCACGTCCGGCCTCGGCTTCGGTGTCTGCCTTGGCGCGCGGGCGGCTGGGATCGCACCGGTGGGGCTGATTATGGTTCCTCTCGACGCCTGCGCGCTGGCCTGGCGAACATAGAAAGAAAGTCCAATCACATGCCAGCTTCAAGCGGTATACGATGCAGGCCCGGCAGAGCTCCGTTGATGTCGACCAAGGGCCGCAAAGAACCCGAAGCGGATCAATGTCTCACGATACTTGATGACGGTATCCGCGCTGGCAAAAACGGCGCCAAGAATCAGATCGGAAAAGGCCAACCACATCGACCGCACGATTTTTCCGCGCCCTAAGTAGCCGAATCGAAGGCCATAAAGTTACCATAACGCCTGAGGGTTAACCTGCGAGAAGCCTGACCGGGGCCGCGAGTTGGTGATGTCGCTTTCGGTCGGATGTCGAGGTGATCGACATTTTCGCAGCACAAGTGATCTAAAGGGAGGATATCAAATGAGATTTCTTGCAACATGCGTGGTGCTCGGTCTTGCCGCTCCCTTGGCGGCGATATCTGAAGAATTCGGGCAGATCGTGGCCACCTATGACGGCGAGGAGCGCACATGGTACACAATCGCACTCAAACGCGGCGACGAGGTCCAGGCATCGTCGACGTATGGTGGCAGCGTGATGGATTTTTTCAATCTTCACCTTCAAGGACATCCGAGGCCATCATTCACAGCGACCGACGTTTTGAGTGTCGACGCCATGGTTCGCGGAGGGATCGACGCTAACGGCGGACCCATTGATGTGGAAATCATTCATCTTCCTGAAGGAATGTCAGGACCCAATTGGATTAGCCAAGATGCTCCGACAAGATCGACGTTGAGCATTGAATCCATTGATATCGGCGAGCCGGGGGATACTGGATTGTTTATCGGGACGTTCTCTGGTCAGGTTTGTCGCCGAGAATCAATCACGAGCGAACCCGACTTGACGAATTGCCGAATGATTGAGGGTCGGATTGATACAAGGCTTTTGATCGAGTAATTGGATGGCCTTGGCCCGCTTTGAATCTTGTGTTCAAGCCATTAAGCCACAATGCTAGCACAGTGTTATTCGTTATCTGCAATCTCGCTTTACCCGTAGCTCGGGACCAAGAAGATCGGAATTGGACAACAAATGAAGGCTTTTGCATTATTATTTGTTTTGTGCGCTTTCTTAGTTCCGGCATCCATCAGCGCTGAAGCGAGCGATAAGAGCCTTTTCGTCTGTGTCGCCTCAGGTTCCAAGGATCGGGGCTTACTCCTGCTACAGACCGGATCCAGCCGATTCGTTGACGCGCCCGAAGGTAAGCGTGCCCGTGCAACGGTTCGTGATGAACCTTTCGTCTTATCAGTCCATCAAAGCCTGATACCTTTGAACGACTTGACACTTGAAGGACTTGGACCCGCAGAAGCACGTTTCGAAGGTAACGCGACGCGTCTCGGCAAGACAGTGAAGTTCGAGGCTCGGATTGAGCCTGATCTCTATCTTTTGTTTAACCTGGTTTCCTTGGAAGGGGTTTTGATCCTTCCTGGAGAGAACGAAGCACAATTGAAATGTCGCGTTTTGCGCTAAAAGGAGTCTGCTCAAATGCCGAACCAGCCAAATCGGTAAATCACTCAACCTCACTCTTGGCCTGAGCCCCGACCTTGGATTGCTGGAAGCTTGTTCTTCTCGACCCCGTCACGTTGACTTGACGGTGACGCCGCCGTGAAAGCGATTGGCAAGGGTCACACAAGTCGGCGCGCGTGTCCGATTTCGGGGATGCTTGACTGCGAAGTGGTGGGGCGTGACTTGCATTGAATCTCCATTGCGCAGCCCCAATGACCAACGTTGGATGGCGGCTAAGGGCCGCGAGCGGAGAGGCGACATTCGATGAGCGCGCATGCTCAAACAGCGCCAACCCGCCAAGCGGGTGTCATTGGCGCCGTGTTAAGTGTGCGTGCCGAAAATTTGCTGATTTGGTCGTATTCCTGTATATTCTGACGTTATGCGATGTGCCATCTACATTGTCTTTTGCGCGGTTCTCGCGCCAGCCGGGCACGCTCAGGAAAACTGCCCAGCTGCAATCAACTCGGGCACTTGGGACACTTGGTTGGCCGGCACAGGTACGGGCCGGGTGACCGGCGGCAATTTCCTCAATTTTGTCCAATCGCAGCCCGCATCTGCGCGCGGGGAGGCCAATATCGACGCCAGCGCCTGCGATGGCAGTTTTATCCTTCAGATGCCCAATCACCGTTTCATTATGGAAGCCACCGACCCAGATTCCGCGGGTTCTGGGCAGGAATTTACTGGGAATATCAACGCGCAAGGAATGAATTGGAGCATGACACTGCAGAGGCTGAGCGACAGCCAACTTGCGGGAGGGTTTGAGGCAGCAACCGCTGCCGGGGGGATTTCGATCAGCGTCGGCGTTACAGGGCTGGGGGTGCAGTACCAGCCGAATCTTGCGGAGTTGCCGCTTATCTGCCACTGCCGTGCACATCTCGAGTCCTTCATTGAGGAAAAACTGCGTTCGAACCGCACCTATCGCGACGCCTATGCCACTGAAGCATGGCGCCAACGCCCGCCGAGTTGGCCTCAGCAGGACCCCATGCTCGAGATTTGGTATGTCAAAACCTACAACCGGATCATCGACCTTGTTGTGCTGGGGCATACCTACCAACAGGCGGTCGACCGGGTCTGGGAGAATTCAGATACAGCCGGCAACCCTGAGGAGCCGGACTATATCCCGCCATCACAGGGCGGGGCGGGCGCGGCGGCTACCTCGGAGCAGGGCTCGGGCGAGGTCGAATATGAAAGCGTGCAGATGGCCTTCGTGGACGACCAGTGCCAATTGCATCTTGGTGATGCCTATCTCGACAGCTGTTACCCTGAGATCGAGCGCGAAGGCACGTTGATTCACGAGGGAGTCCATGTGGCAGACTGCCAAGCAGGGCTGCAAAGTGGAAATATTGCGAACCACGCCGCCCAGGAAGTCCGCGCCTATGAGGCCGAGATCGCTTGGCTGGAAGATTGGCTCCCGCAGAATTGCGGCGGATAAAGAGCGCGCGCCGCGACTTGAAATTCCGTCGGGGATCCTCGGCCCTGGCACATCTAAAAATTCTTGAAGCTTGAACGGCGTTTCTGGTCCCGAGAAGCCGACACTGTGTTGCTTCAACCCAAAGACCGCTCCGTCCCGCAGTGCCGACCTTGACGGCTTGTTACGATGATCTGATCCCAAGCTAAGCTACCGAGGATTTCTTCGAGAGCCCCTGGCCACCAACAGCCACTCAGCGCGGTGATTGCTGCGTCGTTTGACCTCAGTCTGCACCATTTACTGCAAAGAGCTGGACCCTCATGCCTTTCATCGTCACCGCCGTTACGGCTGTCGCCGGGGCGATCTCTGGTGTGCTGGCCGCGGGCGGCATTGGTGCGGCCCTCGTGCGGCTGGGGGGCACGCTTCTTCTGAGCTATGCCAGCCAGGCGCTGATGCCGAAGCCGAAGACCACGCTGCAGGCCCGCACGGTGACGGTCCGCGAACCGGTGGTGCCGCGCGACATGGTCTACGGGCGTGCGCGCAAGGGCGGCGTGATCGTCTTCCTGCATGCCGCAGGCAACAAGGACCAGCATCTGCATCTGGTCATCGTGCTGGCCGCGCACCGGGTCGGATCGATCGGCGCTGTCTGGTTCGATGGCAAGATGGCGGTGAGTGCCGAGGGCACGGCAGAGGGCCGCTGGGCAGGCAGGATCGCGGTGGAAAAGCGCCTGGGCGCGGAGGACCAGACCGCCTTTGCCAGCCTGATCGCCAATGTTCCGGGAAAATGGACCGCAGCACACCGCCTTGCGGGCTGCGCGGCGCTCTATCTGCGGCTGACCTATGATCCGGATGCCTTTCCGGGCGGCATCCCGAACATCACCGTCGATCTGGAGGGCAAGGACGACATCCTCGATCCGCGCACCGGGCTCCGTGCCTATTCCGAGAACCCCGCCTTGTGCCTGGCCGACTACCTGGCCCATGGCACGTTCGGGATCGGCGCCGCACTGGGGGCAGGCGACGGGGTTGACGCCGACAGCGTGATCGAGGCGGCGAACATCTGCGACGAGCTGGTGCCGCTGGGCGGCGGCGGCTCCGAGCGGCGCTACAGCTGCAACGGCACCCTGTCGCTGGCCGAAACTCCCAAGACCCTCATCGAGGGGCTGCTGACTTCGATGGCCGGGCGCTGCGCCGTGCAGGGCGGCAGCTGGCGCATCCATGCCGGGGCCTGGCGGCTGCCCGAGGTCACGCTGGGCGCCGATGACGTGTCCGCCGGCGGTCTGGTGCTCGCCACCCGGGTCAGCCAGTCGGCGAGTTTCAACGGCGTGCGCGGCCAGTTCGTCAGCCCCGGGAATGACTGGCAGCCCGACGACTTCCCGGCCTATGCCAGCGACGTCTATCTGGCCGAGGATGGCGGCGAGTGCCGATGGCGCGATCTCGCGCTGCCGTTCACCATCTCGGCCGCGATGGCGCAGCGGCTGGCGAAGATCGAGCTGGAACGCGCCCGGCGCCAGATGACGGTGAAGCTGGCCGGCAAGCTCGCCGCCTGGCGTGCTGGCGTGGGCGAGACGGTGATGCTCTCCTATGACCGCTGGGGCTTTGCCGCCAAGCCCTTCGAGGTGCAGGGGATCAGCCTCGATCTGAGTGCTTCGGGCGACGGCGCGCTGCTTCTGCCCGAGCTGGTGCTGCGCGAGACCTCGCCGCTGGTCTACGACTGGAGTGCCAGCGAGGAAGCGATCTATGCGGCCGCGCCGCGCACCAGCCTGCCGGGGCGCGCCGATGTGCCAAGCCCCGGCACCCCGCATCTGGCCGAGGCGATGTACGAGACCCGCAGCGGCACCGGCGTGCGGACGCTGATCCGGGCCAGCTGGACCGAGGCGCCGTCGGACTTCGTGCGCGCCTATCAGATCCGGGCGCGACGGATTGAGGACTCGGGCGGCGCGCCGACGGGAGAGGACTGGATCACGCTGGGACAGACCGACCAGCTCTTCTGGGAGATCCGCGATGTGAAGCCCGGGCGCTGGGAGGTGGCGGTCAAATCCCTCTCGGTGATCGGCGTCTCGTCGCCCTATGTCAGCGCCCTGATCGAGATCCTCGGGCTGACCGCCCCGCCCGCGGTTCTGGACAGCCTGACGATCCAGACCGCCGGCGGCCTTGCGATCCTGAAATGGCTGCCCTCCGCCGATCTCGATGTGCGGATTGGCGGGCGCATCGTGATCCGGCATTCCGCCGCCCTGACCGCGACCTGGGCCACCTCGACCAGCATGGACGAGGTCGCGGGCTCCGATGCGGTGGCCCTCGTGCCCCTCAAACCCGGCACCTATCTGGTGCGCCCGCGCGACAACTCGGGCAATCTCGGCCCGTTGGCCAGCGTGGTGACCAAGGGCGCGCAGGTGCTGCCCTTCGCCCCTGTCATGAGCCTTGTCGCCGATCCGGGCTGGATCGGCGACAAGGTCAATGTCGAGGCCGACGGCGCCGCGCTGAAGCTGACCGATATCGCAGCCGAAGGGGTGTTCACCTTCCCGGCCGGGATGGATTTTGGCGCCCTGCGGCGGGTACGCCTGCGCTCGGAAATCGATGTCGCGGCGCTCAACCTCGGCGGGCTCATCGATGATCGCCTGGCGCTGATCGACAGCTGGCTCGATGTCGATGACACTGACGGGGCCGAGATCGACGTCATCGTCGAGGTGCGCAGCACCGATGACGACCCTACGGCCGCTCCGGTCTGGTCGGGCTGGTCCCGGCTCGACAGTTCCGAAGACGAAGTCCGCGCCGTGGAACTCCGCGCCCGGCTGATCTCTGCCAGTCCCGATTACAACGTCCTTGTCTCAAAGCTCCGCATCCATGCGGAGGAGGTTCTCTGATGGTCGATTACAATCTTGCCAACCAGTCCGGCGCGCAGTTCCGCGCCGAGCTGAACCTGATCTTGGCCGCACTGCAAAGCTGCGCTTACGGCGCTGCGGCCCCCGCGACCACGACAGCGGGGCAGATCTGGGTCGATGCCTCTGGCGCAAGCCCCCAGGTGAAGATGCGCAATGCCCTGAACACCGGCTGGATCGCGCTGGGGCTGCTGACTTCGGAGGGGTTCGAGCTTGCCGGCAGCAGCGAGGTGGGTCGGGCGCTGATCGCCGCAGCAACGGTTGCAGCCCAGCGCACCGCCCTCGGGCTTGGCGACGGCGCCACTGCCGGGCTCGCCAGCCAGGCACAGGCGCAGGCCGGAACCGACAATGCCACCCTGATGACGCCTCTCAGGGTGGCGCAGGCGATTGCCGCGCTGGTTGCGGCCGCATCGGACCTCGTCGCCGAAGACATGGCGACAACGGTTGCCGCCAGTACGGTGGTGCTGAAGCATTGCTCGGGCGGCGGCAATGATCCGATCAGCCTGACGAAATCCGGCAACGGCACCGTCTACGAAACCCTCTTTGGCGAGACCGGCCTGACCGCCACGCGCGATTGCGCCCTGCGGGTGGCCTTCGATCAACGGCTTCTCGGCGACTCGGCCAACACCCAGAAGGCGGCGGTGCTTCGCGACGGG